>DASXPB010000045.1:0-42719 GCA_036493875.1 Thermoanaerobaculia bacterium | reverse complement strand
CGCCGGAGGCGGTCCAGCGTGTAGCGGTGGATGCGGGCGAGCAGGCGCCGGTCGCACCAGGCCGACTTTCCGTCGATGCGGGTCCGCATCACGACGCCCTCCGCCTCGAGCGCGAGGAGGAG
Organism: Thermoanaerobaculia bacterium; assembly: GCA_036493875.1. GTDB lineage: Bacteria > Acidobacteriota > Thermoanaerobaculia > UBA5066 > Gp7-AA6 > DAHUXD01. The sequence continues at coordinate 42,597 of DASXPB010000045.1, read as the reverse complement.
AGGGTCTTCGCCTTCGGAGCCGGCCTCGATCGGACCCAGCGCCTCCAGGCGCCCTCGCAGGATCTCCTTCGGATCCCGGCTCGACTCGGCGGCGAGCCAGCGTCCGTCCCCGCAGACGACACGGCCGGCGGCGGCGAGCTCCCCGAGCCACGGCGTCCAGTCGCCCGTTCGCGCCTCTACGTCCGTGACGTACCCCATCCAGAGCAGCGCCTCGTGGACCTCCTCCGCGTCGGCCGGCTGCGGCCACGCCTCCTCGCGGACGCGCGCGATCGCGTCGGGATCGAGCGAGCCGAGCGCGTCGGCCGCGGGCGCCGTGAGCACCCTTCTGGAGAAGACCGCATAGGTCCGGCGCTCCTCGAGCGGTGCGTCGTCGAGGAATGTGTAGGGCTGGGAGCTCAGGATCCCGCGCGCGAACGCGGACGGCTCGACGGTGTCGATCGCGACGCGCTCGATCGAGCCGTCGCGCAGGCCCTCGAGGACCTCGAGGAAGCCGTCGACGTCCATCGCCTCGGTCAGGCAGTCCTCCACGGTCTGCGCCACGATCGGATGGTCCATCGGCACGGGGATCGGCCCGCCCGGCAGTGTCTCCGGGCACGCCAGGACCTGGGGGAACGCGGCCGCGAGCGCGTCGTTGGCGCGCATGCGCAGGATCGGCGGCGGCACGCGGCGGCCGCCCCGGAAGCGCTCGACGAGGAGCGAGCGCTGCGCGTTCCACCTCCAGCGCGTCTCGAACAGCGGCGCCGCGAGGACAGCCTGCGTCAGCACCTCCCGCGCGCTCGCGGGATGCAGGTAGTCGAAGACCTCCGCGAGCTCGAAGCTGTGCTGCGGGCCGAGCGAGAGGACGATGGCCTCCTCGTTGGCCGCAGCCTGCAGCTCGAACCCGAAGCCCACGCAGAACTTCTTGCGCAGCGCGAGCCCCCACGCGCGGTTGATCCGGGAGCCGAACGGCGCGTGGACGACGAGCTGCGTGCCGCCGCTCTCGTCGAAGAAGCGCTCGAGCACCACGCGGCGCTGCGTCGGGACGCAGCCGAGGGCGCGCTTCCCCGCCGAGACGTAGTCCGCGATCTGGACGGCGCCGCCTTCCGGCAGGGCGCCGCCGCACGAAGCCGCGAGGTGCGCCGCGGGGTCCTCGCTCGACGCGCCCGCCTCGCGCAGGACCGCGATCGCCGCGGCCAGCTCGCGCGTGCGGCCGGGCGCCTCGCCCAGCCAGAACGGGATCGTCGGCGGCTGTCCCTTCGCGTCGGCGACGCGCACGACGCCGGGCTCGACCCGGAGGATCCTCCAGGAGGTGTTGCCGAGCTGGAAGATGTCCCCTCCGTTGCTCTCGATCGCCCAGTCCTCGTTGACCGTCCCGACGAGGGTCCCGTCGGGCTCCATGCGCACCTGGTAATCCGCCGCGTCGGGGATCGCGCCTCCGGACTGGAGCGCGGAGAGCCGCGCGCGGCGCGTCGCCATCAGCCGGCCCTGGACGCCGTCGCGGTGGAGCAGCGCGCCGCGGCCGTGGGTGTGGAGGCGAACCGCCTCGTCGAAGTCCGCGCGCGCCAGCCCTCGGTACGGCCACGCGCGGGAGAACGCCACGAAGAGCCGGTCCTCCGGCCACTCCTGGGGGACGCACGCGGCCACGATCTGCTGGGCGAGGATGTCGCGCGCCGCGGGCGCCGACGGGACGCGGTCGAGCTCGCGCCTCCGCACGCACTCGACCAGCGCCGCGCCCTCGACGAGCTCGTCGAGGGTCAGCGGGAAGAGTCTCCCCTTCGGGACGCGGCCGAGCGCGTGCCCCGAACGGCCGATCCGCTGGAGGAACGTCGCGATCGACCGCGTGGCGCCGATCTGGACGACGAGGTCCACCTCGCCGATGTCGATGCCCAGCTCGAGGGATGCCGTCGCCACGAGCGCGCGGAGCCTCCCCGCCTTGAGGCGCGACTCGGCGTCCAGGCGCCGCTCGCGGGAGAGGCTGCCGTGGTGGCTCGTCACGGCGCCCTCGCCCAGGCGCTCGGTCAGCTTGCCGGCGATTCGCTCCGCCATCTTGCGGGTGTTGACGAAGACGAGCGTCGTGCGGTGTTCCTGCACCAGCTCCTGAACGCGCGCGTAGATCTCGTCCCACTGCTCGTGCGAGCAGACCGTCGAGAGCGGCGACGGAGGCACCTCGATCGCGACGTCGAGGCTCCGATAGCTCCCAGTGTCGACGAGGCGGCACTCGCGGCCCGTGCCGCAGAGGAAGCGGCCGACTTCCTCGAGGGGTTTCTGTGTCGCGGAGAGCCCGATCCGCTGGATCGGCTGCTGCACCAGCTCCTCGAGCCGCTCGAGCGAAAGCGCGAGGTGGCTGCCCCGCTTGTCGCGCACGAGCGCGTGGATCTCGTCCACGATCACCGTGCGGACGGTTGAGAGCATCCCGCGTCCCGAGTCGCTCGTCAGGAGCAGGTACAGGGACTCGGGCGTCGTGACGAGGATGTGCGGCGGCCGCCGCGCCATCGCGGCCCGCTCGCTCTGCCGCGTGTCGCCGGTCCGCACGAGCACGCGGAGCTCGGGCAGCCCGGCGTCGACCTCCCGGAGCTCGGAGAGCGGCGCCTGAAGGTTCTTCTGGACGTCGTTCGAGAGGGCGCGGAGCGGCGAGACGTAGAGGACCTCGGTCGCGTCGACGAGCGCGGGGCCCTTCCGCAGGAGGCCGTCGATCGCCCAGAGGAACGCGGCCAGGGTCTTTCCGGACCCCGTGGGCGCCGCGATCAGCGTGTGCCGGCCGTCCGCGATCGCGGGCCAGCCCTCGCGCTGGCACTCGGTGGGCTCACCGAAGCGCGCGGAGAACCAGCGCCGGACGGCCGGATGGAAGGACGAGAGAGCGTGCACCGTGTTTCCGGCGCGATCCTATCGCGCCTCGGATTTGGACGGATTCGTCGCGAGAAGAGCTCGGATCGCTCAGCGATCCCGGCTCTGATCCGGAGGGCTCGTGCGAGAACCCCGAGACGCTGGTCCCTTCGAGAGACGGAATTTCCTGCGCCCCTGCCCGATCGTTCGGCCGCCGGAGCCGTCGGCGCCGTCTGCGCCTCCTCTCCGCTCGGGTTTCGCGCCGCCCTCGGACTGTTCCGCCTCGTCGACGAAGAAGCGAACGTGAATGCGCACCGGCGCCTCCGGGACTAACCGACCTTCTCCGACTCTGCGGGACGCCGTTCGCGCGGGGGCTCTCCGTTCTCCACGAGTCTCCGGAAACGGCGGAGGTCTCCGCGGATCTGCGTCTCGGGATCGTCACGAAACACACGCGTGAGCGCCGACCGTCCCTTGTGCGCCGGCGACTGGTACGTCAGGCGAAGGCAGACGACGGTTCCCCGTCCGGCGGTCGCGTCGTACAGCTCGACCCGCCCGTCGTGACGGACGTCGGAGCGACCCACAGTTCGCCAGGCCACCGTGCTCCCCGGATTTTCCTCGACGATCTCGGTCTCCCAGGTCATGGTCCGGCCCGGCGGGCCGCCAATCACCCATCGGGAGCGTTTCGCGTCGATCGGCTCGACGGATTCGAGGTGCCGCATGAATCGCGGGAACTCCTCGACACGCCGCCAGAACGCGTAAGTCTCCTTCCGCGAGAGATTCACCACGAACGACTGTCGAATCTGGATCTCGGTCTCCATCGGTTCACCGTCGCTCCGCGCCGCCCCGCGGGTCCCGACCGCGATCGATGCAAGACGCATTCCGGCGACGGGTCGGCCTCCGGTTTCCGCGGGAGCGAGCACTCCCGCGGCCCGCCCTTTGCAAGCGCTGGCCGCGTGCCCGAGCCGCAGCGGCTTCCGGAGATCGGCGTCTTTCGACCGCCGGCTTCCCCAGGCCGCAGCGTGATCCTCGTCGCGACGGCCCTCGCGGCCTCGCTCGCCGCCTGCGGACGCGGTTCGACCCCGCAGAGGGCCGACGCGTCGCAATCCCCGCCGGCCGCAGGCTCGCACGCCCGTCTCCCGTCCTGGCTTCCGGCCGACCGCGGCGACTGGACGATGCCCGCCAAGGACTTCGCGAGCAGCCGCTACAGCGCCCTTTCAGACCTGAATGCATCGACTGTCCGAGCGCTGCGTCTCGCGTTCGCCTTCCCAACCGGGGTCGACCGGGGACACGAGTCCGCGCCCCTGGTCGCCGACGGCGCGATGTACGTCGTCACGCCGTATCCGGACCTGCTCTATGCCCTGAACCCCGACGGATCGGACGCTTCCGTCCGGTGGATCTACGCCCCCCCGGTCTCTCCCGCCTCGCGGGGCGTCGCACCCTACGACCTCGTCAACCGGGGAGCCTCGTTCTCCGGAGGGCGGATCTTCTTCAACACCCTGGACGATCAGGCCGTCGCGGTCGACGCCGCCAGCGGAAGGGAAATCTGGAGAACGCGGGTCGGGGAAGTCGCCCGAGGCGAATCGCTCACGATGGCCCCCGTCGTCGTTCGGGACGAGGTCCTCGTCGGCAACAGCGGCGCCGAGTTCGGCGTCCGGGGCCGGCTCCTCGCGCTCGACGCCGGCAGCGGACGCATCCTCTGGACCGCGTACTCGACGGGGCCGGACCGCGACGTTCGGATCGGCGCCCGCTTCCGGCCCTTCTACCCGGCGGACTCCGGGCCCGATCTCGGCACGTCGACCTGGCCGCCCGAGGCCTGGCGCATCGGAGGCGGGACCGTCGACGGCTGGATCTCCTACGATCCCGAGCTCGACCTCGTCTACGCCGGCACCTCCGCGCCCGCCCCGTGGAATCCGGACCAGCGCAGCGGCGACAACAAGTGGACCGCGACGCTCTTCGCGCGAGACCCGAGAACCGGAGACGCGGTGTGGGCGTATCAGTGGAATCCGCACGACCTCTTCGGCTACGGCGGAGGCAACGAGAGCATCCTCCTCGACCTGACGTGGAAGGGCGTCCCCCGGAAGGCCCTGGTCCACCCCGATCGAAACGGCTTCGTCTACCTCCTGGACCGCACGACCGGGGAGCTCCTCTCCGCGAATCCCTACGTAGACGTCACGACGATCGCGGGGATCGATCGGACGAGCGGCCGGCCGATCGAGAGACCCGACAAGCAGCCGTCCGTCGGCCGCGTGGTCCGGGACGTCTGCCCGTCCGCGGCTGGCGGCAAGAACTGGCAGCCGTCGGCCTTCTCGCCGCGCACGGGACTCCTCTACATCCCCTACAACAACCTCTGCGAGGACGAGGAGCTGACGGAGGCGAGCTACATCCAGGGAACTCCGTTCCTCGGCGTCAACCGGAAGATGTATGCGGGCCCGGGCAACAATCGCGGCGGCCTCGTCGCATGGGACCCGGCCGCGGGCCGGCGGATCTGGACCACGGAGGAACCGTTCCCGGCCTGGAGCGGGGCCCTCGCGACCGGAGGCGATCTCGTCTTCTACGGAACGATGGAGGGCTGGTTCAAGGCCCTCGACGCGCGCACCGGCGCGCTCCTCTGGAAGTTTCGGACGAAATCGGGAATCGTCGGACCGCCGATCACGTATCGCGGCGCCGACGGCAGGCAGTACGTCGCCGTGCTCGCCGGCGTCGGCGGCTGGGCCGGCTCGATCGTGTCGGCGGGCCTCGACTCGCGCGACGGGACCGCCGCGTTCGGGTTCGTCAACGCGATGCGGGACCTTCCCGAGCGCACCACGAAGGGAGGCACGCTCTACGTCTTCGCGCTTCCGTAGGACCCGACGTCCGCCGCGCGCGGGGGCTCGAGCGGTCGTCGCGGCCGTCTGCGCCGTTCTCGCGCTCGGCTCCGCCGCGTGTCAGAAGGTGCAGCGGCGCCTGCACGAGGCCGCGCCCGTCGCCGCGATCCCGTCCGGAGCCGCTGCGCCCGACGGCGCAGGCGCGCCCGGGGCCCGGCCGGTCAATCCGTACGACGGAAACTCGTACGCGCTGTCCGAGGGCGAGCGCCTGTACGACTGGTACAACTGCTCCGGCTGCCACGCTCGCGGAGGCGGCGGGATCGGACCGGCGCTGATGGATCGGACGTGGATCTACGGCAAGGATCCGGCGAGTCTCTACACGAGCATCGTGGACGGGCGGCCCAACGGGATGCCCGCGTGGCGAGGGCGTATTCCCGATTACCAGGTCTGGCAGCTCGTCTCCTACGTGCAGGCGCTCAAGGCGGACCGCGGGATCGCCGCTCCTCCGGGACCTCGACAGGAACATCTCCAGGCGGGAGAGGGAAAGGTGTCGCGGTGAGGCGGGCCCTCGTTCTCCTGTCGCCGTGCGCGCTCTTCGCCGGCTGTCGCTACGCCACGCTCGATCGGGCGACGCCCGAGGGCTCGCGCATCACGGACCTGCACTGGTTCATGTTCTGGCTCTTCGGCGCCGTCTTCTTCGCCGTGATGGGATCGCTCGCCGCGGCTCTGATGCGTCGCGGCGGGGTCTTCTCTCCCGAAGGCGAACGGCGCCGGTCGGCGGCCGTGATCTGGGGAGCGGCGGTGTCGTGCGTGCTCCTGCTCGTCACCCTCGGGGCGAGCGTCTGGGCGGGACGTGAGGTGGCGACCCCGACGGGGCCGGACACGCTCGAGATCCGCGTCATCGGGCACCAGTGGTGGTGGGAGGTGCGCTACCCCGCCGCCGTCGCCGCACAGGAGTTCACCACGGCCAACGAGATCCACGTCCCCGTCGGCCGGGCCGTGCGGTTCCTGCTCGGCAGCGACGACGTCATCCACAGCTTCTGGGCTCCCAACCTCAACGGCAAGAAAGACCTCCTGCCCGGACGATCGACGACGGAATCCTTCCGCGTCGAACGCGCAGGGACCTATCCGGGACGCTGCGCGGAGTTCTGCGGATATCAGCACGCGCACATGGGCTTCGTGGTGATCGCGGAGCCGCCGGAGCGCTTCGACGCGTGGCTCGCGGGTCAGCGCCGCGATGCCGAGGAGCCGTCCAACGAGACGCAGAGGCACGGTCTCGCCGTCTTCCTGTCCGGACCCTGCGTCACGTGTCACACGATCCGTGGAGCCGGGGCCTTCGGCCATCGCGGACCGGACCTCACCCACCTGGCCAGCCGCTCCACGATCGCCGCCGACACGCTTCCCAACACGACCGGTCACCTGGCCGGCTGGATCGTCGACTCGCAGCGCCTCAAGCCCGGGAACCGGATGCCTCCGAACCTGATCCCGTCGGGCGACCTCCTCGACCTCGTCGCCTATCTCAGGGGATTGCGTTGAGCGCGTCGAGAGTCCCGGCGACGCGCCCGACGACGGCCCCCGAGGACGAGCGCGCCGCTCTCGCGCACACCTGGAGGGAGCGGTCCGGATCCCTGGGTCTGCTCTTCAGCGTCGACCACAAGACGATCGGCAAGCGTTACATCCTGACCGCCGTCGTCTTCTTCCTTCTCGGCGGGCTCGAGGCGCTGGCGATGCGGATCCAGCTCGCACGGCCCGAGGGCCGGCTGCTCAATCCAGACCTCTACGACCAGATCTTCACGATGCACGGGACGACGATGATGTTCTTCTTCGCGGTCCCGGTCATGCTCGGCGTCGGTCTCTACTTCGTGCCGCTCATGGTGGGCACCCGCAACGTTCCCTTCCCGCGTCTGAACGCCGTCGGCTACTGGTTCTATCTGGCGGGAGGACTCCTCCTCTATGGCTGCTTCTTCGCGAACCGCGGGCCGGACGCGGGGTGGTTCGCCTACGTGCCGCTCTCCGGAAATCAGTACTCGTCCGGCCACGGAATGGACGCCTGGGTCCAGATCATCAACTTCACGGAGGTCTCGGCTCTCATCGTCGCGGGATCGCTGATCGTTACCATCTTCAAGCAGCGCGCCCCGGGGATGTCGCTCAACCGCATCCCACTGTTCGTCTGGGCGATCCTCATCACGATGATCATGATCGTCTTCGCGATGCCCGCCGTGATCTTCGCGGCCGGCTCGTTGAACTCCGACCGCTCGCTTGGGACGCACTTCTTCAACCCCGCCGAGGGCGGCGACGTCCTGCTCTGGCAGCATGCCTTCTGGTTCTTCGGCCATCCCGAGGTCTACATCGTCTTTCTCCCCGCGCTGGGGATCGTCTCGTCGATCCTGTCGGCCTTCTCGCGCCGCCCGATCTTCGGCTACACGGCGATGGTCCTCGCCCTGGTGGCAACGGCGTTCCTCGGGTTCGGCCTCTGGGTGCACCACATGTTCGCCACCGGCCTGCCGCAGCTCGGGCAGAGCTTCTTCACCGCGGCGAGCCTGATGATCGCGCTTCCGACCGGAGTCCAGATCTTCTGCTGGATCGCGACGATCTGGGGCTCGCGGCCGCGGTGGGAGCCGCCGCTGCTCTTCGTCCTCGGGTTCTTCTTCACGTTCCTGATCGGCGGGCTCACGGGGGTGATGCTGGCGTCGGTCCCGATGGACCTGCAGGCCCACGACACCTTCTTCGTCGTCGCGCATCTCCACTACGTCCTGATCGGCGGAGCGGTCTTTCCGCTCATCGGCGGGCTCTTCTTCTGGTTTCCGAAGGTGACCGGCCGCTTCCTCGGGCGCACGCTCGGGTTCTGGAGCTTCGGCCTCCTCTTCGTCGGCTTCAACCTGACCTTCTTTCCGATGCACGAGCTCGGCTTTCACGGGATGCCGAGGCGGGTCTACACCTACGCGCCCGACAGGGGATGGAACGGCCTGAATCTCGCCGCGAGCGTCGGCGCCGGGGTCATGGGGATCGCGATCCTGCTGATCCTGATCAACGCGATCCGCAGCGCGCGACACGGCAAGCCCGCGCCCGGCAACCCGTGGGGCGCCGAGACGCTCGAGTGGGCGACCTCGTCTCCCCCGCCCGTCTACAACTTCGCCCGCATCCCCGTCGTGCGGAGCCTGTCGCCGCTCTGGGACGGACCGGACGGGATCGGCGTCGTGACCGGCCTCCCCACCGATAAACGGGAGCTCCTCGTGACGCATCCCCTGGACGCCGTGCCCTCCCACCGCGAGGAGGTTCCGGGTCCCTCCGTCAATCCGTTCATTCTCTCCGTCATCATGAGCGCGGGTTTGATCGGCTCCGTCTTCTCGCTCTGGTGGATCCTGATCGGAGCCGTCCTCTCGGTTCCGGCCGCCTTCGCCTGGTACTGGACGCAGGAGGCCCCGTGACCGCGCCCCGCACCCTTGATCTCGACGCGTCGGACCTCCCCCGCGGCGTTCTCGACAGCCGTTCGCTCGTGTGGTGGGGCACGATCGTCATGACGGTGACCGAGGGGATGGTGTTCGCGATCTCGGTCGGCGGGTACTTCTATCTCCGGACGCTGTCGAGCGCGTGGCCTCCCACGCACACGGGGCCTCCGGACCTGACCGCGGCGACCGTCAACCTCGGGATCCTGCTTCTCTCGGCGATCCCCGCCGTCTGGCTCGACCGCGCCGGCAAACGCCAGGACGCGCGCATGGTCCGCCTGACCCTCGCCGCCAATCTCGTTTTCGGCACGGCGTTCTGCGTGGTGCGGGTCTTCGAGTTCAAGGCCCTCCACTGCATGTGGAACAGCAGCGCCTACGGCTCGATCACCTGGACCATCCTGGGACTGCACACGAGCAATCTCCTCACCTCGCTTCTCGAGACCCTCATCGTCTTCGTGTACGTGCTCGTCAAGCCGATCGAGGAGCGCCACTTCCTGGACGCGCGGCTGGACGGCGTTTTCTGGTACTTCATCGTCGTCACCTGGATCCCGCTCTACGTGGTCCTCTTCCTCGTGCCGAGGATCCGATGAAGACGGGAGCGGCCCCGGCGCGCTCGCCGGCGATGCGGGAGATCCGGCTCTGGCTCGCCCTCCTCTGTCCGGCGACCGCGTTCATCGTCGTCCAGCAGCTCGGCTTCCTGCTCTCGGGCTGGATCTGCGCGACGGGACGGCGCTGGGTGCTCTACCCCATCACCATGGCCGGGCTCTGTGTCGCCGCCGCGGGAGGCCTCGCGGCCTGGAAGAGCTGGACGCGGGAGACCGGCGGCTCATCGGAGGATCCGCGTCGGGCGCGCCGGCGCTTCATGGCAGCGGCGGCCACTATCCTCGGTCTCTTCTTCTTCGTCGCCATCCTGTCGCTGACGATTCCCGAGCTCGTGCACAGGCCATGCGACTGATCTCCGCCTGGAGCTTCGATCCGGCGTCGGTCGCCGGGCTCGCGCTCGCCGGCGGGCTCTACGCCCTCGGGGCGCTTCGGCTGCGGCGATCGGGAGGGCCGCGCGGACTGAGACCGTGGCAGCCGCTGGCGTTCGCGGCCGGGTGGGTGGTGTTGCTCATCGCCCTGCTCTCGCCGATCGCCGTCCTGAGCGAGTCGCTGCTCTCGATTCACATGACCCAGCACGAGCTCCTGATGGTCGTCGCGGCGCCGCTGCTGGTCATCTCCCGGCCGCTCGGTGTCTGCGTCTGGGCGCTGCCGCTGCGCATGAGGCTCCGCGTCGGCCGCTGGACGCGGCGCCGCGGAGTCGCCGCGACGTGGGGGATCCTGACCGGGGCGATCACCGTCTGGATCCTCCATGGCGTCGCCCTCTGGGTCTGGCACGCGCCGCCGCTCTATCAGGCGGCGGTCCGCGACGATCGCATCCACGCGTTGATGCACGTCTGCTTTCTCCTGACGGCGACCCTGTTCTGGTGGGCCGTGGTGCACGGCCGCTATGGCCGGCTCGGATACGGGATCGGGGTGCTCTACGTCTTCACGACGGGACTGCACGCGACGGTCCTTGGTGCGCTGATGACGATCGCGCCCAGACCCTGGTATCCGATCTACCGCGAGCGCGCGGCCCTTCACGGGGTGGACGCCCTCGCCGATCAGCAGCTGGCGGGCCTGCTGATGTGGGTTCCCTTCGGCGCCGTCTTCGTCGTGGTGGGGCTCGCTCTCGTCGCGGCGTGGTTGGGGGAAGCGGAGCGGCGCGCCGGCCCGGCGCACTCGGATCGAGCCGGAGCGCTGACGAGGTCGCCGTGAGCTCCCGGGACTTCGCGGCGTCCTTCTTCGCGGCCTTCGCCGCGTTCGCGTTCGCGTTCGTCCTGTGCCTTGCCGTCTCGGCTACGGGCTGCTCGCCGGACCGCGAGAGACAGGCGCGGCAATGGACCGGCGGCGAGCCCTCGCGCGGAGCCCAGGCGATGCGCCGCTATGGCTGCACCTCCTGTCACACGATCCCGGGCGTGACGGGCGCGGTCGGCCTCGTGGGACCGCCGCTCGATCACCTCGCGAGCCGCGTCTACATCGCAGGCCACGTGCCGAACACGCCCGCCAACCTGATGCGCTTCCTCGCGCATCCCCACGGCACCGATCGCCAGACCGCGATGCCGGAGATGGGGATCCCCGACCGCGACGTGCGGGATCTCGCCGCGTACCTTTACACGCTGCGCTGAGTGACGCGGGAACGTCCCGGCGCTCCCCGGGAGACCTTGCGCGCCGACTTCTTGAGCGCCGCCTTTCGCCGCTCCTCCGTCTGCGCCTCGCCCCGGGCGGTCTTGACGTCCTTCTCCTCCTCGGGAGGCGGAAGCTTTGCCTCGAAGCCGAGCGAGTCGAGCCACAGCTCGCGGCACCATCCCTTGGAGTGGTAGAGGTGCTCGTCCTCCTCGTCCTCGACCTCGTCGTAGGCTTCCTTGAGCGCCTTCTTCGCCTCGCCGGTCGCAATCTGGGACACGGCGCCGATCAGCTGCCAGTTCATGTGGTCCTTGGTCTCCGCGTCGACGACGCACTCCGCCGCGAGGATCTGCGCGGACTCGGGCGCCTCCGCGAGGGCCTTCTCCATGGCCGACACGAGGCTCTTGCCCTTCGCGCGCACGATCTCGCGGCCCGGGCTCGTCTGTTCGGTATCCAGCCCCAGCGCTTCGAAGATGCCGTGGACGACTTCCACGTGATGCTCGGTCTGGTCCAGATACTCGCTCCACTCCTTCTTGAGGTCTTGGTTCCGCGCGCAGCGGATCGCCGTGTTGTAGACCTCGACGCCGCCCAACTCGGTCTCGAGCGCCTGAAGAAGCAACTCTCGGATCTCTTTCGAAACGGATTTGCCAACCGGGCTCATAGGTTTCCTCCCGGCCGCACGTCACTGCAAGGGCCGTACCCGGCCGACGCTTCCGACCTACTGGAGCGAGGCGAGGGCCGCCTTCGCGGCGTGGTAGCCGCACATCCCGTGGACGCCCGGACCCGGCGGCGTCGAGGCCGAGCAAAGAAAGAGGTTCGCCTCCGAGGTGCCGTACAGGCGCGCGGTCGGACGGAGGAAGGCCTGTCCGAGATCGAAGAGTCCCCCGCTGATGTCGCCGCCGACGAGGTTCGGGTTGTGGGCCTCGAGATCCGACGGCGAGAGCACCGATCGCGCGATCACCGTCCTGCGAAATCCCGGCGCGAACCGCTCGACCTGCTCCTCGATGCGCTCGGCGGCTTCGCCGGAGTAGCCGTTGGGCACGTGAGCATAGGCCCACGCCGTGTGCGCGCCGGCGGGAGCGCGAGAGGCGTCGAAGAGACTCGGTTGAGACAGGAGCACGAACGGACGCGGAGACGGCGCGCCCTCCCAGGCCGCGCGCTCGGACTCCGCGATCTCCTCGAGGCTGCCTCCGAGGTGGACCGTCGCGGCCTCGGCGCACGCCCTCGCCGTCCAGGGAATCGGCCGATCGAGCGCCCAGTCGAGCTTGAACGCCGCCAGGCCGTAGCGATAGCGCTCGAGCGATTTCGCGAAGCCGGCATCCAGCCGGTCTTCCCCGATCCGGACGAGCTGCCTCGGGGTGAGGTCGCAGACCACGACGCGCGTCGCGGGCAGCTGCGAGAGCGACTCGACGCCGACCGAGGTCCGAATGACCCCGCCGAGCGAGCGCAGGTGCGCGGCGAGGGAGCCGGTCACCGCCTGCGCGCCGCCCTTCGCGAGGGGCCAGCCGGCGGAATGGGCGGCGAGCGCGAGGAGCAGTCCGGCCGCGGCGCTCATGGGGGCGTCGAGCCGGAGCATCGAGTGCGCGAAGAGGCCGGCGAAGAGACCGCGGGCGCGGTCGCCGCGCCCGTCGGAGGACAGGCGCGACAGGCGCCGGGCCGCGGTCTCGCCCGATCGCAGGGCGAGCGCACCGAAGCGGGCCAGGGCCATGGCCGCCGCGGGTCCGGACGGAAGGTGCGGGGGGCCGAGCAGGTCTCCGAACAGAACGTCCGCGCGGGGAAGGAGCGCGCCCAGCAACCGGCGATAACGCGGGGCGCCCAGCTCCTCGGCGGTTCGCTCGAGAGACGGCCAGAGCAGGGCCGCGGTGCCGTCGTCGAAGGGATGTGCGAGGCAGGCCGGGCTGCGCACCCACTCCAGCCCGTGACGCTCGAGGGGCAGGCTCCGGAAGAACGGCGACGCGGCCGCGAGCGGAAACACCGCGGAGCAGACGTCGTGGCGGAAGCCCGGAGCGGTCAGTGCTTCCGTGCGGCAGCTCCCGCCGACGCTCGCCTCGCGCTCGAGCACCGCGACCCGAAGCCCCGCCTGCGCCAGGACGATCGCGGCCGAGAGCCCGTTGGGTCCGGATCCGACGACGAAAGCGTCCGCCTCCGGCAGGTCGAGCTGTTGCACGCCGCCTGACGATACCCCCCCGCCGCCTCACGAGAAAGCGGCGGGGGCGCGGTTTAAATCCGGCCGCTGAGAACGAGGACGAGGACGATCAGCAGAACCAGCCCGAGCCCTCCGCTCGGCCCGTAGCCCCAGTTGCGGCTGTACGGCCATGCCGGGATGGCACCCAGCGCCAGGACGATCAGAAGGATCAGGAGGATGAGGCCCATGGTCGTGTCCTTTCTGCGGCTTCGAGACGGCCGTTTTCGAGACGGCCCTTCCGCCGCCGCCACCGAGCTTCTTTCAAGGAGCGTGCCCGCGCGATCAAGGACCGCGCCCGTCCGAGGTAGAAAGACAGGGAAGGCTGCGCTTCGATGCCGGAGAACGGTGAGAGTGCGCCGATCGGCGATGGCGCACGGTGCGCTCAACGGGTTGCCGCGAAGTGGAGACCGCAGGTCCCCGCGATGATGAGCAGCGCACACCCGGCTCGGAAGACGTTCCAGGGCTCCTTGAAGAACGCCACGTCCGAACTTCGCGCGCTCTTCACGCGGACGGCGGAGGCTTGCGCGCGCGCGACCAGTTTTCCGAAAGACGAGGAGAGAGACCGTGAGGCTGATCGAACCCCGGCCCGCTCGCGTTTCGTTTCGTTGCGACTGCCGCGAGGACCTGAGCTTCTCCACGTTCGACCGGCTCGGCGACCGCCGCCGGATTCCCTGCACGGCCTGCGGCCGCGTGTGGGATCAGGAGCTCCTCGTCGAAGACGGCGATCGCGGCTGGAAGCGAACGCTCGTGTCGGGTCCCGCTCTTGCGGTCCGCGCCCCGCAGGCGGCCCCGCCGCTCCCCCGCCCAGTCTTGACACCGGCTTCAGCCTCGCTTCAGACGCGCGCCGTAGCGTCGCAGGCGAAGGAGGCGGCGATGTCCAACGACACCCTGACGGCGTGGCTCCTCCGATGCCCCGAGTGCGGCGAGCGCGTCGCGATCGAGCTCGCCGACGATCTGGAGGCGGGCACGGGCATCGAGCTGTGCGCCTGCGGCCACCAGCTCGTGTTCGTGTACGACGGGACCGCGGTCGAGATACTCGGAGTCATCACCGGCTGACGACTGAGGGAAGGACCCGGTGAATCAATCCACCGGGTGAGGCTCTCCGCTCGAAGTGACCCGGAGTTCGCGCGCGAATCCCGTGTCGCGCCCGCCCGCTATATCGTCGGCGAGGGACACCGTCCCGGCCGGAGGAAGCATGAGAATTCACTACGGAGTCTGGATCGCCCTGGCTCTTTCCATCCCCGGCTCCGCGGCCGCCGCGCCCGAGACGGCGGACGCCGCGATCGCGTCCCGCACCGCCGAGGTCGAAGGCGTCACGTTTCACTATCTGACGAGCGGGAAGGGTCCCGCCGTGATCCTTCTCCACGGCTACGCCGAGACCTCTCGCATGTGGCGCCCGCTCATCCCTCGGCTGGCCGAGAGGTTCACGGTCTTCGCGCCCGACCTGCCCGGCATCGGCGACTCCTCGATCCCGGCCGACGGACTCGACATGAAGACCTCCGCCGTCCGCATTCACGCTCTCGCGCGGTCGCTCGGCGTCGCGAAGGCACGCGTCGTCGGCCACGACATCGGGCTCATGGTCGCCTACGCCTACGCCGCGCAGTTCCCGGCCGAGACGGAGAAGCTCGTGGAGATGGACGCGTTCCTGCCGGGGGTCGAGGGCTGGGAGACCGTCTACGACAATCCCGCGATCTGGCACTTCCGCTTCAACGGTCCGACGCCGGAGGCGCTCGTGCAGGGCCGGGAGCGCACCTACTTCGAGCACTTCTGGAACGACTTCGCCGCGGACAAGGCGCGGTCGATCCCCGAAGCCGACCGCCAGGCGTACGCCGCGGCGTACGCGCGCCCCGGGCGCATGCGCGCGGGATGGGCCTACTTCGTCTCGTTTCAGAAGGCGGCGAAGGACTTCGCGGAGCTCGCGAAGAACAGGCTCACGATGCCGGTGCTCACGATCGGCGGTGACAAGGCCAACGGCGAGCTGCTGGGCAGGCAGCTCAGGCTCGTCGCGAGCGACGTGAAGGTTGTGGTTCTCAAGGACACCGGCCACTGGATCCTGGAAGAGCGCCCGAAGGAAACGATGGACGCTCTCGTCGAGTTTCTCTAGACGAAGGGAGAGCTTTTCACTCGGATGACCGACGCGTGACGACTGCCGAGATCTGGCTCGCGGCGGGACAGCGCACGCCGTTCGTTCGCGTCGACGGTCCGTTCGCGAAACGCGACGCGCTCGCGCTCTCGGTTCCCGTCGCCCGCGCCATGGCGGAGGAGACCGCCGGGCCGATCGACTTCGCGGTCTGGGGCTCGGTCGTCCTCAACCTCGCGTACAGCAATCTCGCGCGCGAGGTCTGGCTCGAGGCGGGGCTCGACCCGCGAGTCCCGTCCTATACGACGATCCTCCAGTGCAGCACGAGCATGGTCGGCGCGTTCCAGGCGGCGGGCCTGCTCGGACTCGGCGCGTCGCACCTCGGTCTCGCGATGGTCGGCGGCGTCGAGAGCATGAGCCGCGTCCAGATCGGACTCTCCCAGAACGCGTCGGACTGGATCCGCCGCGTGAGCCAGGGCCGCGGCTGGCGGCGCAAGCTCCGCGCGGCCCGGACGCTGCGCCTCGGCGACGTCCGACTCCACGTGCCCGACATCCGGAACCGCGCGACCGGCAAGAGCATGGGCGAGCACTGCGAGGAGATGGCGCGCGAGTGGCGCATCGGGCGCCTCGAGCAGGACATGCTCGCGTTGCAGAGCCACCAAAGGACGATCGCGGCGCAGAAGGCCGGCTTCTTCGACGATCTCATCACGCCGCTCGACGGCGTCGCGGCCGACGCGTTCCCTCGCGCCGATACGTCGCTCGAGAAGCTCGCCGCGCTCCGGCCCGCGTTCGACCGCGGCCGCGGCGACGGCACGCTCACCGCCGGAAACAGCTCGCCGCTGACCGACGGCGCGGCCGCCGTCTGGGTCGCGACGGTCGAGGGACTCGCGCGGCTCCCGGCGGCGGTCCCGCGCGCCCGGCTCGTGGACTTCGAGATGACCGCGGTCGATCTGTTCCACGAGGGGTTGCTCATGGCGCCCGTGACCGCGATCCCGCGCATCCTCGCGCGGCAGGGCCTGCGCTACGCCGATGTCGCCCTGTGGGAGCTCCACGAGGCCTTCGCCGCGCAGGTCCTCTGCAACATCGCCGGCCTCGAGGACACCGAGTACGTCCGCGCGAAGGCGGGCGTGCCGCACACGTTCGGCCCCTTCCCGCGCGACCGCGTCAACCCTCACGGGGGCAGCGTCGCGATCGGGCATCCCTTCGGCGCGACCGGCGCACGGATCCTGAGTCAGACGGTCAAGGAGCTGGCGGCCCTTCCCGCGGGGAGCCGGGCGATCGTCAGCGTGTGCGCGGACGGCGGCGAGGGTACGGTGGCCCTGCTCCAGGTCTGAACGCGGCGGGCTCGGAGCGGGCGCTTCGGAGGCTTACGTTCTCGCGGAGGCGCCGCGCGAGGACACGACGATCGGATCTCCCTCGATCGTGTGCCGGCGCTTCTTGTCGCCCTTGATCGGCGCGAGCCGCGCGTCGTCGCCGACGACGCGAACCGTCAGCAGGTCGAGGCTCTTCACGTCCACGCTTTGTCCCGAGAGTTCGACGACGCGGGCGCGGCCCTGCATCGTCTTGACCACGTTCGCCTCGGTCGGACGGCGATCGGTCGGAACGAGGAATCCCCTGCGTGCTCCGCGCCGGTCTGAGGCCGCCACGAACCAATAGCGCACGATTGCCTCCCGAAGGAGTCGAACTATCTCACATTCTGGTTAAGAATCGAGCGGCCCCGCCGAAATCGACCGCCCGCCATACAACGACCGGTCCGGCCGAGGAAACGACGCCGGAGGCCTCGCAGGACCGCCATGGGGTTCCCTGTCTCGCGGGCGAGCGAAAAAAGGGGGAGGCCGAAGCCTCCCCCGGAGGAGGGAAAGAAGCGGCGAGGGATCAGAAGCTGATGCGGGCCCCGAAGGTGAGAGAGCGGGGGTTCCGGCGCGCGACGGCCTTGTCGAAGCTGCCGTAGAACTCGTCCGGAGAGCCGGGGATGTCCTGCGTGTAGATGTTGGTCGCCTGGATGACGGTCTGGCGGTTGATGAGGTTGAAGCCCTGCAGGAACAGCGTGACGTCGACGGGCGCGATCTTGACCGTGTAGCCGAGGGAGGCGTTGATCTCGTAGTCCGCGGGAAGGCGCCCGAAGGAGCCGCGCGGGAGCAGCAGAAGCTCGGCGCCGTAACCGCTGTTGAAGTAACCGACCTGGTCCTTCGGCGCGCCGGAGCGGACGAAGCCGGTGAGGCCGAACGTGAGGCCGAACGGCGCCGTGTACGCGGCGTCGAGGCGAAACGAATGCGGCCGGTCGAGGTAGAGCTTGCCGTCCGCGTTGTGGAGGAACGCGGCGTAGTCGTAGTCGGCATTGATGCCGGGATCCGTCTGCCCCTGGTTCGCCTGGCGCGCGGCGCCGTCGTAGTTGCCGCGCAACTGCGACCAGACGTAGGAGACCTGGGTCCAGAAGCTGCGGCCGATCTGCTTCTTCGCGACCAGCTCCGCGGCCCAGTAGTTACGCTTGGCCGCCGGAACGGCGGAGTTGTGCACGCCGCCCGGAGGAAGGGGCTGGGAGGTCGGCGTCAGCGCCTGGCTCCCGCAGCCGGAGGAGACGAGCCTCGTCGGATCGGACGGGTTGAAGACGTCCGGAACATCCGGGTTGTTGAAGGTTCCGAAGTCGGGGCCCTCGCAGCCGTGGAAATCGCCGGTGGCGTACGGGCTGTTCGAGCCGGGATTGAAGATGACGCAGCTGTTCTGATTCGCCTCGAAGAACGCCGGATCGAGGTCGCAGCGATCCTCGATCGTGCGGCCCAGGTGCCGGTAGGTTCCCTTCACGCCGACCGCGAAGGTGGGGTCGATGGCCTTGTCGAAGCCGAGAGTGTATTCGTCCTGGTAGATGCCCTTGAGGTCGGACTGGACGGGCTCCGTCACGACACCGCCCTGCCGGTTGATGTTGCGCGGGGCGAGCGGGTCCTGCGCGATGCTGTTCGGGTCCGCGTCGTAGTTGAAGGTCGTGGCGAGGATCTGCGCGCCGTAGGCGCGGACGTTCAGGTCGGTCGGCAGCGCGAAGTAGAAGCGGCCGTAGGAGGCCGAGAGCTTGCTCGAGCCGTCGCCGATGACGTCCCAGGCCAGGCCGATGCGCGGCTGCCACTCGTTCTTGAGCTGGATGACGGAGGATCCGGTGTAGTCCTTGATGTCTTCCTGATCCCAGCGGAGGCCGGCGGAGAGCGTCAGCGACGGCACGATGGTCCACTTGTCCTGGACGAAGGCGCTGTAGCGGATGCTCTTGGGGTTCGCCACGTTGCCGCCCGGGAGAAAACCCGCGGCCGGGTCATCCACGCTGTTCGTGAAGAAGTTGTGGCCGTAGTAGACGGGCTTGCCGTTGAAGACCGGAGCGTCGGCCGTGCAGAGCTTGTCGCCCGTCGTCGGGCAGGGCTGGATGAGGAGCTGCGAGCCGCCGGTGTAGTAGGACGTGGCGAAGGTCTTGTTGTCCTCGTAGTCGCCGCCGACCTTGATCTCGTGGTTCGCCGCGTAGATCGTGCCGGTCGCCTGGTAGGCGTCGCGGGTGGAGTTGTTGTTGTTGGTGGGCCCGAAGATCAGACCGAATCCGTGGGAGACGACCTGGGCGCCCGACGTGAAGTCGGCGATCTGGTACGCCGTCGGATCGGTCGGCGAAAGCTCGAAACGGTCCTGGTGGCGGGCGTATCGCGCCGTGATCAGCGCGGAGCTGCCGAAGAGCTGCGTCAGCGCCCCGGAGTAGTCCGTCGCGCCGATGCTGCGGATGGCATTCCGAACGACCGGGTTCGACGAGGTCAGGTTGGCGATGTTGCCGGTGCGGGTCTCGGGATCGCCGAACACCGTGCCGACGAACGTCGTGCCCTGGCCGAAGCGTCCGGTCACCTTGCCCGAGTAGATGTTTGCGGTCGAGTCGAAGGGCTGGTCGACGCCGGCGACGGCCGGCCCGTAGATCGGCTCGGATCCCGCGCTGATCATCTGGCTGTTGTTGTAGGTCACCCGGTTGTACGCGCCGAAGAACCAGAGGTGGTCCTTCATCATGTACCCGCCCAGGTCCGCGCCGTAGTCCTGGCGGTCCTGCTGGCTGCGGTCGACGTAGAACTCCGCGTCCGTCCCGCTATTGGTGAAGTTGGACTGGTCGGCATTGAACTGGACGTCCGAGAAGCCCTTGTAGTCCGCGGTGAGGCCCTTCGTGTTGAAGTATCCGAATCCGTCGCCGTGGAAGTCGTTGCCGCCCGACTTCGTGACCACGTTGATCACGCCGCCGAGTGAACGGCCGTACTCGGCCTCGTAGCCGGAGCTCTTCACCTGGACTTCCTCGATGAACTCCTGCGAAAGCGCCTTGCCCTGGAACCCCTTGATGACGTTCGTCGTGTTGACGCCGTCCACCAGGTAGGAGTTCTCGACCGAGGTCGCCCCGTAGATCGTCCAGCCGCCGCCGGCCGGGTTCGTCGAACCGCCGCGGCCCTGCGTCTCCGACTGGTCGGTCCCGACGCCCGGCTGGATCGCGACGACCGAGGAATAGTTGCGCCCGACCGGAAGCTTCTGCGCGACCTCCTGGCGGATGTTGGTGCCGGACTCCGCCGAAGTCGTGTCGACCACAGGCGCCTCACCCGTGACGACCAGCTCCTCCTTCGCGGAGACCTGGAGCTGCATCGCAACCTGGATGGCGGAGTCCAGCTTCACGGTCGCGAGCTTCTCGACGGTCGTGAATCCGGACAGGCTGCCCTTGATCTTGTAGGACCCGGGCGGAAGCGAGATGAACCGAAACGTGCCGTCATTGCCGGTCACGCTGACGCGCGTGCCCTGCAGCGACTGACTCGTGGCCTCGACGGTGACTCCGGGAAGTGGCCGCCCATCGTTGCCGGTGACCGTCCCCGTGATCTCGCCTGTCGTCTGCGCGCTTGCGTCGGACGCGATGAGGAGAAGGCCAATGCATGACACCAGACTCCATCGAACCAAGGTCTTCAAGCTGTCCTCCTTTTGAGTGAGTCGCCTCAACTCGGGGCGGATGTGGAGCAATGGCATTGCCATCGATCGCCCGACTCGTCCTCGCGAAGGAAGACGCCGCGACTCTGCGAGTTGCGCGATGCTCGATTCTCGAATCCGCGGAACGAATGCACGGCCGTGCTCCGTGTCCTTGGAGACGCGTCGGAAAATTCGGATTGTGAGAGTTGGATTAGGAACGATCGGCGGGCGAACGCGCGCCGCGAGGAGCGGCGGGCCGCCGTCCGCTCGACCGGAGCGGCGAGACACGAACCATCTCGCGCAGCGCGGCGAACGCGCGAGCCTCGGTCGCGGCGCGCGGGATCTGGAATCCCTCGTCGCGGGCCTTGCGAATCGCCGCGTCGAGTCGATGGCCGCGACGCGGGGCGCCCTCCAGCGCGACGGCCCACGCGGCATCGTCCGGTCGGCATCGCGCGCGTTCACAGACGAACGCCACGCGCTCGGCCGAGTCACCGCGGCTCCGCGCCGCGGCGCGGCTGACTCGCTGCAGGAGGAGCACGCGCTGATACGCGAACCAGAGATGCTCCGCCAGCGTCGTGCCGTTCGGCTCGTCAGGGACCTTTCCCAGGAGACTCGCCACCACCCAGCGCAGCTGCCGCCGCGCCTTGCGGTCGAACGCCACGCGAGAACGGGTCCACAGGCCGTGCAGGCGATCGCGCATCCGCCACGACCTCAGAAAGGAGGCCGGAAGGATCTTG
Organism: Thermoanaerobaculia bacterium; assembly: GCA_036493875.1. Taxonomy (GTDB): domain Bacteria; phylum Acidobacteriota; class Thermoanaerobaculia; order UBA5066; family Gp7-AA6; genus DAHUXD01. Next base: position 21,388 of record DASXPB010000045.1, on the reverse strand, counting down.
ATCCCGGCCTCGATCGGCCAATCCGCATCGACGTCCTCGAGCAGCCGCCGCAGCGCCGTCTCCGTCTGGATCTCTTCGCGGAGAATCCGCTGCCACGGCAGGCCGAGCGCCTCGGCGTCGCGCACGAGGTCGGACGACGGTTCCGACTCCGACGGCTCCGGCTCGATCGGAACCGGCGCGAGGCGCTGTCGCAGCGCGGAGGCGTTCACACCGCGAGTCTGCCTGCCGGAAGCGGCCAGCGGCAATAACCAGATCTTCGCGAAACGGCATGACCACGTGGTGCGGCCGCGACCCGCCATTGCGGCGCGGCCAGCATGACCGGCGTCCGCCAAAGCGGCTATGCCCCGAATCGGCGAACTGGTCATTGCCGCGTCGCGGGCCCGCGCGTAGCCTCGTCCCGGATGAGTCTCGTCTGGCTCGGTGTCGGAGTGCTGGCGATCGTCGCGGTGACGCCCGCGTCGGCGCGGCCCTCGCCCGCGGAGGACCGGAAGGCGATGCGGGAAATCGCCGCCCTCGACGCCGAGTACCAGGCGGCGGTCAAACGCAACGACGTCGCCACGATGGACCGCATCCTGGCCGACGACTTCGTGCTCGTGACCGGCCGCGGCAAGACGTACACGAAGAAGGATCTTCTCGACGAAGCGCGCGGCGGCCGGATGGTCTACGAGCGCCAGGAAGACTCGCAGCAGGCGGTCCGCGTCTGGGGCGACACCGCCGTCATCACGGCGCTTCTCTGGGAGAAGGGGACAAACGCCGGGAAACCCTTCGACTACAAGGTTTGGTTCAGCGATACCTACGTGCGCACCCCGAAGGGCTGGCGCTACGTGTTCGGGCAGAGCTCACTTCCGCTCCCCGAGGGCCCATGATCGTCCGCTAGGATCTCCCGATGCAGAAGACGCCTCCCGGAATCCTTCCCCTGATCGTGATCGACCGCGAGTGCGGCAGGCCGCTCAATCGGCAGATCTACGAGGGCTACCGCGACGCGATCGTCGAGCGCCGCCTCCGGCCGGGCCAACGCATCCCGCCGACCCGAAGCCTCGCCAAGGAGCTCCGCGTCTCGCGCCTTCCGGTGCTCAACGCGTTCGAGCAGCTCCTCGCCGAGGGCTACTTCGAGAGCCGGCCGGGCTCGGGCACGTTCGTGGCGAGCAGCGTCCCCGACGACCTCGCGCCTGCGAGGCCTGGAGCGGCGGCGCGCCCGCGCCCTCCCCGGTCCGGTCCCCGGCTGGTGGGACGGAATGCGGCGACGCTGCGGGAGGAGATCGGACCGTGGTTCAAGGGAGTGGGCGCCTTCTCCGTGGGCTCCCCGCCGGTGGACCAGTTTCCCATGGACCTCTGGTCCCGGCTGGTGGCTCGCCGGTCGCGCAGCCGCGACCCCGAGCTCGTCCACTACTCACCCGTGATGGGATTCGGGCCGCTGCGCGAGGCCGTCGCCGAATACCTCCGGACGTCCCGCGGCGTTCACTGCGAGGCCTCGCAGGTGATGATCGTCGGAGGAGCGCAGCAGGCGCTCGAGCTGTCGGCGCGCGTGCTCCTCGACGCCGGCAGCCCGGTGTGGGTCGAGGATCCCGGCTGTTACGGCGTGCACAACCTGTTGCGCCTGACGGGAGCGCGTACGGTTCCGGTGCCGGTCGACGAGGAGGGCCTCGTGGTCTCCGAGGGCATCGCGCGATCCCCCAGGGCGCGCGCGGCGTTCGTGACGCCGTCCCACCAGTTCCCGCTGGGCGTGACGATGAGCGCCTCGCGGCGCCTGCAGCTGCTCGACTGGGCCCAGAGCACCGGGGCCTGGATCATCGAGGACGACTACGACAGCGAGTACCGCTACGGGCAGCTCCCGATCACCTCGTTGCAGGGGCTCGATCGCGACGCGCGGGTGATCTATGTCGGAACCTTCTCGAAGATCATGTTCCCGGCGCTCCGCGTCGGTTACCTCGTCCTGCCGACGGACCTCGTCGGGACGTTCGTCGCCGTGCGCCGCGCCACGGACAAGTTCTCGCCCACGCTCGCGCAGGCGGCGCTGACCGATTTCATCGAGGAGGGTCACTTCGCGCGCCACGTCCGGCGCACACGAGTCGTCTGCGGGACGCGCCGCGCGGCGATGGTCGAAGCGCTCCGCGCCGAGCTCGGCCCCGGCGTCCCGATCCTCGGGGATCCGGCCGGCATGTACCTGACGATGGCGCTGTCCGGCCGGCAGCGCGACCGCGAGATCGCCCTCCGGGCCGCGCGCCAGAGGCTCTGGGTCGCTCCCCTCTCGGAGCGATACCTGTCCCGCGCGCCCCGGCAGGGACTCCTCCTCGGCTACGGCGGAACCGACGCCGCCGAGATCGCGGAGGGCGTCGGGCGGCTGCGCGAGGTGCTGAGCCCGGCGCGCCCGAAGGCGATTCAGCCGCGCGCCATACCGGAGCGCCTCCAGGCGTCGAGGACTCGAGCCTCGAGCTCAGGAGCGAGCTCGTCGGTCCACTGAGCCAGATCCGGATCGTCGGGACCCAGGGAGTCGATCGACCAGAGGTAGTCGAGCGCGGTTTCGGTGAACGGCCGCTGCGTCCAGCCGGCGTCGAAGGCCTTGCGGCTGCTGATCTGGAACATCCCGACCCGCTCCGGCTCCGGGTGCCAGGTCGGGAACTTGCCCAGGTAGTGCGGCACCTTCGGGTCGTCGAGCGGCGCGGGGTCCAGTCCCTGCGCGTGGAGGAAGTCCCGGGGGATCCAGACGAACTCGGCGTTCGCGTGCATCGCCTCGTTGCAGCGGCCGAGGTACTCGCGAAACGTCATCGGCGCGCCGGTCAGGTTGTAGGTCCCTTCGAGCGGCCGCTCGATCGCGAGGATCAGGAACCGCGCGACGTCGTGGACGTCCACGATCTGGACGTGCTCGCCGCCGTCGCCGGGCCCGATGTGGCTCCCGCCCGCCTGGCAGCGGCGCAGCCAGGCCAGTAGATCCGGCGTGTCGTCCCGCTCCCCCTTGATCGGGCCCGGCCTCACGATCGTGAGCGCCGGCCCCCCGCCGAGAAGCGCGTGGAGCCGCCGCTCGCTCTCGGCCTTGCCGCGGTTGTACGGCTTGATCGACATGTCCCAAGGATTCGTCGGCGCGTCCTCGGTCAGCCCCGGCCGTGCGAAGCCGCTGCGCTCGTAGGCCGCGATCGACGACACGTAGAGGTAGTGGGATGCGCGGTCCCGCAGGCGGAGCGCGGCGGTCTCGGCGAGCGCCGGATCCGAAGGCCATACGTCGATGACGACGTCCCACTTGCGGGAGCCCAGGGCCGACCAGTTCTCCTCGGAGGCGGTCGGGCTCCGCAGTCCGCGGAGCTTCTCCAGGTGGGGAAAGAGCCCCGGGTTCGTGAGGCCCCGGTTGAACAGCGTGACCTCGTGCCCGGCGACGACCGCGGCCCGCACCACGGCGGGGCCCAGGAAGCTCGTGCCGCCCAGAACCAGGATCCGGCGGCGAGTCGACGCCTCGGCGACGCGGCCGGCGGGAAGTCGCAGCATCGCCAGGCCCGAGGCGGCCATGGCACCGCGAAGAAGCCGGCGACGATTCATGCCACCATCCCCCGTCCTCTTGGTACGGAAACCGCGGCCGCGGGTTTGAGCCTCGAAGACTCCCGCGCAGGCCACGCGGGGACATGAAAGGATCCCTCCCGTGAAACCCGAGAACGAGATCAAGAGCCAGGTATCCGCCATTCGCGAGCGCGTCAAGGAGCTGAGCGGCTTCTACATCTCCGAGGGCGCCGCGATGACCTACGCGCTGGAGTGGGTGCTCGGCAAGCGCGAGACCTCGCCGGCGGGCGAGCTCGGCCGCGCCGGCAAAGACTCTCAGAAGATCGTGGAGAGCCTGACCACGGCGGTCGAGAAGGCGACGGCCTCCGCCACGAAGGCGGCAAAGACGGCCAGGAAGGCGACCCCGCCGACGACCAAGAAGGCCGCCACGCCGCCGGCCGGCAAACGCAAGTAGCGCTCGAGGAGCAAGAACATGAGCAAGGAGCCTTCCGCGATCCAGAAGACGTACGGCGACTTCGCGCCCAAGCTGGTGCAGCTCACCGACGAGATCCTGTTCGGCGACGTCTGGGAGCGCGCGGAGCTGGCGAAGCGAGACCGCAGCCTCGTCACCGTCGCCGCGCTCGTCGCCGGCGGCCACGCCGAGCAGCTGCCCTTTCACCTCAACCGGGCCAGGGAGAACGGCCTCACGGAGACCCAGGTCGTCGAGGTCATCACCCATCTCGCCTTCTACTGCGGTTGGCCCAGGGCAATGTCCGCCATCCGGGTCGCGAAGGAGACCTTCCGGAAGCAAGCCTGATCGTCCCTGTTCCAGGAATCAGGCAGGGTTACCGGCCGGCCGCCGCCTCCGACACGAGGCTCACGGGATCGCCGACACGGATGGTGCCCGTTCGCACCACCGTCGCATAGACGCCCGCGGTGTTCCCGTGGAGGCGCACGACCGTCTTCATGACGCGCGCATCCTTCTCTCCCGTCTCCGGATCGATGTTGACCATCACGCAGCGCTCGTCGCGCATCGTGACGCTCACGGCCGGCCGCGCTTCGCCGTCGCCGAACTCCAGGACCTTCCCGACCCACTCGTCCTCGTGAAACGGCTCGGAGCGCTCCGTCTCGAGCAGGATGTTGGCTCGGAAACGCCGCCGATCGAGCTCGAGGCCGGCCTCGCGGGCGATGCCAACTATCGTCGCCAGGGCGATCACGGAGATCGGCGCCTCGTCGAAGATCCCGTTCTTGAGCCTCATCAGCTCGACGTCGCTCCCGAAACGCGCGGAGATCTCGGCCCTCAGCTCCGGGCCCCGGAGCTCGACGCGTGACCCGTCCGGCGTGAGTACGTGCGTCGGAGCCGGCTCCCCCACGCTCTCTTCGAATCCGACCGGGTGGTAGAGGATGAGTTGCGGGAGGCGGCTCGCCGTGAGAAAGGGGAAGCCGCTGGCGTCCCCCACGCGCCGGAAGGCGAATCGCCGGTCGCCATCGAGCCCGTGCCACCCGAGAAGCGCCGACTCCGCGGGGAGCCCGGCCATGGACTTGACGGGATACCGCACGATTTCGCAGACACGCCCGATTCGAGTCACTCCGAAGAAGATACCGCCGATGTCCCGAGTGCGCCGAAGGGCGCGTTGGCGGTACCGCGCGGTGCTCTCAGGGAGTCTTCGACGCCCGTCACGCCACTGGCACGACGGTTGCACTCGATGGCGAACTCGGAGAAGGAGATTTTCATGGCAACCGTCGTTCCCGTGTCGGTTCCGTTCGCTGATCAATCGCTGGAGGCGCCGCGCTCCGGAGTGTCCTGGGCCGCCGTGGCGGCGGGCGCCTTCGTGACCGCGGCTCTCTCGCTCTGCCTCATGACCCTTGGCGCAGGCGTGGGCCTCTCGTCGATCTCCCCGTGGCCGAGCTCGGGCCTGAGCGCCTCCCGCATCGCGCCCGGAGCGATCGTCTGGATCGTTCTCGTGCAGGCGGCCTCGTGCGCCCTGGGCGGGTACCTCGCCGGCCGGCTCCGGACGAAATGGACGGCGGTCCACACGCACGAGGTGTATTTTCGAGACACGGCCCACGGGCTACTGGTCTGGGCGGTCGGCCTCGTGATCTCCGCCTTCTTCCTGTCGTCGATGGCCGCGTCGATCGCGAAGGACGGCGTCGCGAACTCGGCGGCAGGGCCTCAGGATTACTACGTCGACGCCCTGCTCCACGCGGAGCGTCCGACGGCCGAGCCCACCGTCGCCATGCGCCGGGAGGCCGAAGGCATCCTCGCGGCCGCACTCGCCCGGCCCGACGTCGACGCGGCCGACCGGCAGCGCCTGATCGACCTGGTCGCCGCGAGAACCGATCTCGACCGCTCGCGGGCCGGCGCCCGTGTGGATGAAGTGCTCACACGCGACCGACAGGCGATCGATCGGATGCGCAAGTCCACGGCGCACTCGCTCTACTGGCTCTTCGCGGCGCTCCTGATCGGAGCCTTCTGCGCCAGCTTCGCCGCGACGCTCGGGGGCAGACGGAGGGACCAGATGGCTTTCAATACTGCAGGGAGGATCTGACCATGCGCTCGATTCTGTTGTGGATGATCGGCATACCCATCCCAATCATCATCCTGCTCGGCCTCTTCAGCCACTTCTGACAGCCTGACGTCCGCCGCGGCGCCACTGTCCGGCGCGCGGGAGCCTTCGCATGGACGATCGGAGTCGGGCCCTGATCCTGATCGCCGTGGCGGCGGTCGCGGGCGCTCTCGTTCAGGCGGCCGGAGCGAGCCAGAACGCCAGATTGCGAACGTAGCGTCGGATGTCCGGCAGAGCGCGCGATTCCGTCTTCATCCCGGTCCCCTCGGGCTCCGTCACGAAGGACGGAGCGCCGCGTGACGTGTCCCAGTTGTAGTCCGCGAAGTGATGGAAGCTGGACTCCGCGACCGCACGCCCCAACGTGTGGCCATGGCGGTTCCTGGATCGCTCGAAGGCAACCACGAGGTTGAACGGGCGTCCTGTCGTCAGGCTGGTTCCCGTGGCCACGACGCGCGCGGACGGATCCGACGCTGGCGCTCCGACGGCGCCCTCGTGAGGATGTGCGGGAAAGTACTCAATCCGTCCTGTGCGCGCGTCGGGATGATTCAGAAGCTCGTGAATCGGCGCGGCCGCAGTGATCCTCTGACAATCGCCGTTCCGCCCGGAATGATAGTTGGGCCACGAGATGGTGGGCGTCTCGAGGTCGTCGGGCACCCGGCGTGCGAGGTCGGGTTCGGGGTTCTTCGTCTGGAAGTAGTGTGCGAGACCGACGCCGCCCAGCGTGCACAGGGAGGAGCCCATGTCCTGATGATCGCGCGCCGAGAGAATTCCTCCGCCGCGCTGCCGGAATCGAGTGATGCCCTGACAGTCGGCGGGCGTGAGGCCGTCTCCGGAGTCCAGCGCGAAGAGCCAGAGTTCGTCGAAGTCCGACTCGTCGAGCCTCGCCAGCTGCGGATCGGGCTCGCCGGGCGCCGCCTCCCGGTTGCGCGCGGTGACGTCGAAGCAAACGCCATCCTCGCGAAGGCTCCCGAGATGCCCGCGCAGGAGCGACAGGCTGTCGATCGACCAGTTGTCCGGCTCAGCGGGCGTGGTCGTTTGAACGAGTATGCGAAGGGTCCGATCCATGTCCCTCGACCTCCGAGAAGGCAGGCTCTCACTAGGGACCAATCCGACCCGCGAGCTCGCCGCCCATCCTCCCATACGCGGTCCCGGTGGGCCGAGGTTCTGGCGGAAGCGTGTGGGAGTCGAACCCACCCGTCCCGGCACGAGGCCGCGACGCCGACGGATTTGAAGTCCGCGAGGGTCACCGGACCCCGTGCGCTTCCGGGGCGGATTATGGACCGGAATCCGGCGGGCTATTTCTTCTCCGGTGATCCCTCGTTCGGGTCCGTGCCGCCCCCGCGCGCCCACTCACCCGAGTCCTCTCCCGCCTCGACGGGAGGCGGCGTCTTCAGCCCCTGCGGCGCCGGGTTCTCCTTGAAGCCCTGAGCGTCCCTCGGGTTGGGAACCTGGGCCTCGGGCGCGTCTCCCTCGCGATTGCGCTTCTCGTCCATGGTCGGGGTTCCTCCTGATCGGCAGAGCTGCAAGAGCCGTTCCCGACATGGTCGTGACTAGAATCGGCCGTGATCTGGCCGTTGACCGCTTTTCTGGCACTGGTCCCGCTGCCTCCGCCACAGGACGCGGCCGCATCGATCGCGGCGCTCGAGCACACGCTCGCCACGAACGGCTCGAACGCCGCCGTGCTGCGCGCCCTCGCCAGGGCGTACGCGTCGCTCGACGACCCGCGCGCGGAGGCGACCTTTCAGCAGGCGCTCGCCGCAACCTCCGACGATGCGGCTCTGCGCCGCGACCATGTCGAGTACCTCTGGAGGAAGCACCGCGACGAGGCGGGCAATGCCGAGATGGAGCGGGTCCTCGCGCGTTCCCCGTCCGACGCGGAGCTGCGCGGACGCTACGGCGAGATGCTGATGCAACAGAACCGCTTCGTGGATGCCGCCGCGGAGCTCTCGCGCGCGTGCGCATTGGCTGCGAAGAGCTGCACGGCGGAACGGCTGGGCCTCTGGGCGAGCGCGCTCCTGGAGACCGGACGCTTCCCGGAGTCCGCGCGGATCTGGAGCCGCGCCATCGCCGCAGCGCCGGACCGCGCGGAGCCGCACGCCGGGCTCGGGCGTCTCCGGCTGCTGCAGGGCGACGACACCGGGGCGCGCGCGGAGCTCGCGATCGCCGTGAAGCGCGAACCCGGGGACGCGTCCCTTCGGGTCGACTATGGGCGCTCTCTGGAGCGCTCGGGAGACGCGACGGCCGCGGAGGCCGAATACCGGGAGGCTCTGCGGCTCGACCCGTCGTTTTCCGCCGCGCACTACGCGCTCGGGACGCTACTCGCTCGCCTCGGGCGGGCCGACGAGGCGAACGCCGAGATCGTGCAGTACCAGACCGCGTTCGCGGCGTCGCAGTCCGCCCGTCAACGCAACGGGGCGCGGCGGGCCCAGCTCTCCCTCGGCTGGACGCGCCTCGAGGCGAAGGACGCCGAGGGCGCCATCGCCGCATTCTCCGGGCTCGGCAACGATCCGGAGGCGCTCCGCGGAAGCGGCGAGGCGCTCCTCGCGATGGGACGTCGCGACGAGGCGCGGGCCTCGTTCGAAAGGGCCGCCGCGCTGGCGCCGTCGGACCCGCGCATCCAGTGGGCCCTCGCGCGGGCTCGCGGCGCGGAGGGCCCATGAGATCCCGCGGCATGGGCGGGATTGCGGCCGCACTCGCCCTCGCGGCTCTCGCGCTGGCGGCGCCCCAGAAGACGCCGAAGCCGAAGGCGGCCGACGCTCGCGACGGACCCTGCCCCACCTTCTTCCGGGACGTCGCGGCCGCGCGGGGCCTCAACTTCCGGCACGAGCGCGGCGCGACGCCCGGGCACCAGCTGCCCGAGACGATGGGATCCGGCGTCGCCTGGCTCGACTACGACGGCGACGGGTGGATGGACCTCTACGTCGTCCAGTCCGGGCCGTTTCCCCCGAACGGCAGCGTCCAGGCGCGCGATCGGCTGTACCGCAACCGCGGCGACGGCACCTTCGAGGACGTGACCGAGAAGGCCGGGATCGCGGACACCGCGTACGGCATGGGCGCCGTCGCCGCCGACTTCGACAACGACGGATGGACGGACCTCTTCGTCACGAACTTCGAGGGCAATATCCTGTTCCGCAACAACGGCGACGGGACCTTCACCGACGTGACCGAGAAGGCCGGAGTGCGCGGATCGGGCTGGTCCACCTCGGCCGCCTTCGCGGACTTCGATGGAGACGGATGGCTCGACCTCTTCGTCGTGCGCTACCTCGACTACCGCGTCGAGAAGAATTTCTTCTGCGGCAACGTGGAGAAGGGGACGCGCGAGTACTGCCACCCGAGCCTGTATCCGCCGATCGGGAACCTCCTCTATCGCAACAACCGCGACGGCACGTTCACCGACGTCACGGAATCCTCGGGAATCGCCCGGGCGCTCGGCAAGGGCCTCGGCGTAGTGGTCTCGGACCTCGACGGCGACGGCCGCCCGGACGTGTACGTCGCGAACGACACGACGATGAACTTCCTCTTCCACAACCTGGGAGGCCTGCGGTTCGAGGACGTGTCGCTCCTGTCCGGCGCGGGCCTCTCCGTCTTCGGGCGGCCGTTCGGCGGAATGGGCGTCAACGCCGGAGACCTCGACGGCGACGGTCTGCCGGATCTCGTCGTCGCCAACTTCGAGGCCGAGCCCAACAGCTACTATCGCAACGTCGGGAGCGGCGTCTTCGAGGACCTGTCGACGTCTTCCGGCTTCGGCGCGCCCGCGTTCACCTTCTCGGGCTTCGGCCTCAACCTCCTCGACGTCGCCAACGCCGGCCGGCTCGACGCGTTCGTCGCGAACGGGCACGTCCTCGAGGTCCCTCATCAACAGGGAGTGACCTATGCCGAGCGGCCGCAGCTCTACTGGAACGACGGGAAGGGGCGCTTCGTCGAACGCGGCTGCGGCGAGCCCTTCCGGAAGGCGGTCGTGAGCCGCGGATCGGCCACGGCGGACTTCGACAACGACGGGGACCTCGACATCGCGGTATCCAACTCGGGTGGACCGCTCGAGCTGCTCGAGAACGCGGGACGCCACGGGAGCTGGCTCGGCCTCGTCCTCGTCGGGAGCCGCTCGAACCGCCAGGGCGTGGACGCCCGGGTGACTCTGACGACCGACGCGGGAAAACAGGTGCGCGAGACGCGCGCCGGGGAGAGCTACCTCTCCTCGTCCGATCCGCGCGTGCACTTCGGACTCGGCGCCGCGACGGCGCGGAGCCTCGAGATCCGCTGGCCCTCCGGCATCGTGCAGACGCTGCCCGCGCCGCCCGCGGGCCGCTACACGCGAATCGAGGAGCCGCAAGCCCCTCACCCCAACCCTCTCCCGCCGGGAGAGGGGGTTAGTCCGCGGCGCCTTTCAACTCCGAGTCCAGGATCGCCCGAGCGCCCTTCGCGTTGACGTAGTCGGGCTGCACCTCGAGGGCCTTCGCGTAGTACTCGCGCGCCCGGGCCTTGTCTCCCAGCCCCAGGTACGTCTCCGCCAGGCTGTCGTACGCGTTGCCCGAGCTCGGATAGAGCTCGGTGTTGAGCCGAAACATCGCGAGGGCATCCTCGCCGTTCTTCTGCCCGATCAGGTCGTAGCCCAGCTGGTTGATCGTTTCCTCCGAGGTCATCGGCGAGTCGGGGTTGGCCTGCCGCACCCTCCGAAGCATCGCGACCACGCTCGCGGCCCCGCCCGTCGCAATCCGCTCGCGCAGGAGCGCCGACGAGAGGGCGCCCAGCGGATCGTTGGCCGAGAGATACGCGTCGAGCGCCGCCGGGTCGCTCTCCGCGAGGAACTCGAGGCGGCGCATTCCCGCCGCGTAGACCTTCGGAAGAGTATCGATCATGCGCCGCCGCTCCGTCTCGGGGACCCAGCGGCCCGCGACCACCACTCCGGCCATCTCGCGGAGACTGCGGACGTCCTCCAGCGGGTTGCGGCGCAGGACGAGGATGTCGGCGCGCTTGCCCGCCCGGAGCGTGCCGAACTCGCCCTCCTGGCGCAGCATCGCCGCGGCGTCGGAGGTCGCGGTCCGCAGCGCCGCGTACGGCGTGAAGCCGGCGTCCTGGAAGTTCTCGACCTCCTCGATCAGGCTCCCGCCCGGGACGCCCAGCCACGACGCATCCGTGCCCGCCAAGACCGGCACGCCGCCCTCGTGGAGCGCCAGGACGAGCTGGCGCTGGAACTCGTAGCTCACCGCGAGGCCCGGGAGCAGCTCCTTCGCGAAGCGGCGCGCGTAGGTGTTGCGCGCGGGCTCGAGCAGCTCGCGCTGAAACGGGGGGAGGAACGCCAGCTCGGGATTGCGCAGGTACGCGGGTAGGTTCGTCGCCTGGCGGACGATGTTGTGGAACGCCACGAGCGTGGCGATGACGGAGACTCCCGCCTCCTTCGTCAGCGCGACGGCGCGCGGGATCTTCGTCGTGTCGAGCGGGTGGACGACCTCGTTCCCCGACTCGGGGTCGTCGCGGAAGAACGTGTAGACGAACTCCTCCGCGTGCGCGATCGACTGTCCGGCGGCGAGCGTCGCCGCGAAGCCGGGCTCGCGCGCGACGTGTCCCACGAGGAGGAGGTGGCGGCGCTTCGCCTCCGCCGTGAGCGCGGGGTACTCGGCCTTGCTGACCTCGTTGTAGATCTTGACCGCGTCGTATCCGGCGTCGGCCTGGCGGTCGACCTCCCGGACCGCCTCCTCGGGCGAGCGCGGGACGCGGAACGTCGGACCGGCCGTGGTGATCGCGGGCCCGAACAGCTCGCCGCTCGCGACGCGGCGGCGCCAGAGGAGGTGGGCCGGCCGCCCGTCGAGGTTGAAGACGCTTGTGATCCCGCTCGCCGCGTAGAGGGTCAGCTCCTCGGGAGCGTAGACATGGACATGCATGTCCCCGAGTCCCGGCATCAGGAAGAGCCCGTGCGCGTCGACCCGGTGCGCGCCCGGGGGCACGGGCGTACGCGTGGAGGGGCCCATCGTGAGGATGCGGCTCCCGGAGACGACCACGGTCTGGTCGAGGAGGAGTCGCTCCGTGTCCATCGGCACGACGCTCGCATGGAGGAACGCCGTCGTCCGGGAGTCGCCCTGGGGCGTCCCCGCCGCCGTGCCAGCCGCCAGACAGAGGAGTGCCGCTGGCACGCCGAGCCGCAGAATTGCCCCTGGCCTCATTCGGACCTCCCGATGGCCGACGTAAGATTGAGTAGAATCGAGACTTCTTCGAAGCACGAAGTATGAGCGAGTCACCCAGGAACGCCACATCCGCCGTCGTTGCGCTCGAGCCGCCAACCACCGGCACGGTCTCCCCGTTCCTCCACGATCGGGGGGAGTCCGTCTATAACCCTCTGAACGGCATCGAGATCGCCAAGTCCGACCCCCGATTCCAGGCCCTCACGCGGGTCGGAGAGGGGCGCGCCGACGCCGTGGATCCGGTCCTGCTTACGCACCTGCGGGCGGAGAGGTTCCTCATCGACGACATCGAGGGGGAATCCCGGCGGACGCATCTGCTCTACCTCTCCCTCGAGACCTGCACCGTCTGCAACCATCGTTGCCCGTTCTGTCCGGTTTCCGTCGAGCCTCGGGACCGGGAGGTCATGAGCCAGGAGCTCTTCGAGAGCGTCGTCGACCAGGCCGTCGAGGCCGGGGGCGAACGGGTCGTCGTCTTCCTCAACAACTACAACGAGCCGACCTTCGACCCGCTCTTCGAGGACCGGGTCCGCTACCTCTTCGGGCGCAAGCTCGCCGTCAGCATCCTGACCAACGCCTCCGGGTTCACGCCCGAGCGCTGCGCGCTCTTCGAGAGCCTGGGCCGCTTCCGCTACATCGGCGTCAACCTGCCCACCCTGCGGCCCGACCGCTACGAGAAGCTGCACGGCACGCGCGATCTCGCGCGGGTGATCGCCAACATGGACGCGATGCACGCGCGGGAGATCTCGGAGGAGACGGCCATCGTGGCGCTGGGCGACGAGGGCGAGGAGCACCAGCGGGACGTCGCGGAGCTCCGGGAGCACTTCGAGCCGAAGGGCTGGATCGTCAAGCCGTTCAAGATCCGCAGCCGGCCGGACAGCGGCACCTACGTCGTCGAACCGCCGCCGATCAAGCGGCTGCGCGGCTGCGAGCTCATCGGCTCGCGTCCCTTCGAGCACCTCCACGTGACCGCGACCGGCACGGCGGTGCTCTGCTGCCAGGACTACTACGAGAAGCTCACGGTCGGGAACGTCAAGACGCAGAAGGTCGCCGAGATCCTGGGCGGCGAGACGATGGCGAGGCTGAGGCGCTGGACCTACGGAGTCGAGGAAGCGCCCGACGACTTCCTCTGCCGGCGCTGCGAGTTCGCGATCCGCTAAGCGGCGCCGAGCCTTTTCCGATGAGATCCGGACGCGAGTCGCGGGCCCGGCTCCGCCGGCTCGAGAAGCGGCTCCGCGAGCTGCACGACGCGTACTACACGGACGCCTCGAACGAGGCCGCCGTGATCCAGCAGTACCTTCGGGTGCTCGCCGAGGCGCGCGGCGTCGAGCGCATGCGCCACCCGGAGCCCGCGCGCGGTCCGCGTCTCCACCTCGGAGCGGGAGATCACCGGCTCGAGGGCTGGCTCAACGCCGACCTCCTCGGCTCGTCGGCGGTGGACCTGCGCGCGGACTGCGCGGGCCCGCTCCCCTTCCGCGACGGCGCCGTCGCTTTCATCCACTGCGAGGATCTCCTCGAGCACCTCGACCTCGCGGGAGGAAAGACGCTCCTCGCGGAATGCTTCCGGATCCTAAAGCCCGGCGGCGTGCTGCGTCTCCTGACGCCGGATCTCGAGAGGCTGATCCACTCCGTCTACGAGCGGCGCGATCCGCGCCACCTGCGCTGGTGCGCCGATCGGCTCTCCGCCGACGGCCCCTGCGAGGCGCTCAACATGCACCTGCGCATGAACGGCGAGCATCGGTTCGTGTACGACTCTTCGCGCCTGCGCGAGGTCCTCGGCGGGCTAGGGTTCTCGGTCCGGCGCGTACGCTGGAACCGATCGTCCCACCCCGAGCTGCGCTTCTTGGATCTGCGCGACTTCGGGCTCAACCTCTTCCTGGAGGCGACCAAACCCGGCGCGCCGACGGCCTGACCCTCCTCAGCCTCCGAACTGCTTCAGGTGATGGTCGAGGTGCTTGTACATCAGGCGCCCCCACTCGTCGCCGGTCATGCGCCCGAAGAACGAGTGGGTCTGCTTCGCCGCGTGCTCCGTACCGCGCTCGCAGAATCGCTCCACGAGGCCGACGAGGCGTTCTTTCTCGCGGCCGAAGTCGCGCTCGTCCTTCACGACGAAGGTCGGATCGGTCGGCGACCCCTTCGAAAACGGCTTGTCGCCCAGAAGGCCCTTGCGGACGAACGGACCGAAAATCTTTCCGATGAACACCTGCGGACGCGGCTTGTCGCCGGTCCCGGCCTCCAGTGCCACCGCGCAGTGCGCCAGCATCTGCGGGGCGCTCATCTTTCCCCACTGACGCGCCGCACCGGGCGAAAGGGCGGACAGGCGCTCGAAGATCTCGGACTTGGCCTCGCGGTCGAACAGGTTCTTCATCGCGACCTCCCCACTCCCTTCTATCGCTCCGGCTGCTCGAACGCGAGCCGGGAATCGCCAAACGGGCATGAATTTCGCCGACTCACGCACACAGCTTTCGGATCTCCTGCTATCGTACGGCCTAGTCGGTTTGACGCGCGGGTTCGGGGATTCCGTGAATGGACGATTGATGGGCGCGAACCCCCGGGAGTGCTCCCGCGTTCGAGGTGAAACAATCCACTCGAGTCTCTCGGTCCCTTCGAGACAACAGATCTCCGCGGACCCCAGGCCGGCCCCCCGCTCACGCCGATCCGTAGCGGTGCTCCTGGCGGGATGCGCGGCCTTTGCGGCCGTGCTCGCGTTCTCCGACCTGGGGGCGCGGCCCCTCATCAGCCCCGCGGAGGCCCGCTATGCGCTGGTGGCGCGCGAGATGGCCGAGAGCGGGGACTGGATCCAGCCCCGCTTCAACCACGTCCGCTTCTATGAGAAGCCGCCGCTGACCTTCTGGTGCGTCGGCGCATCGTACCGGCTGTTCGGATTCACCGAGTTCGCGTCGCGCCTCCCGAGCGCGCTCGCCTACGTCGGCACCACGGCTCTGACCGTTCTCCTGGCGCTCGAGCTCCTGGGCGCCGGCACAGCGCCACTCGCCGGCCTGATCTTCGCGACGTCGCTCGGGCCCTTCCTCTTCGGGAGGTTCCTCTTCACCGACACGATGCTCGTGTTCTGCCTCACCCTGTCGCTCCTGGGACTGGCGAAGCTCTCGCGCGGACGGGCCTCGCCTCGGGGAGCGGTCCTCTTCTACTTCGGGGCGGCCCTCGCGGGACTCGCGAAGGGACTCATCGGCCTTCTCTTCCCGTTCGCGACGGCGGCCGTCTATGCGCTCCTCGTCGGAAGGCGCCCGTTTCTTCGGCGCCTCCGCCCCGGCCTCGGAGCCGCGATCCTCGCGGTCGTTCTGCTTCCCTGGCACGTCGCCCTGGCCCTTCGTGACCCCGACTTTCTCCCCTTCTACTTCGGCCACGAGCAGTTCGCGCGCTTCCTGAGCCAGCGTTTTCCGGTCAACTTCGTCGCGCTCTCGGTTCCCGAGTTCTGGATCTCGACGCTGCTGTGGCTGTTCCCCTGGATCCTCTTCCTTCCCCTCGCCTTCACGCGCGGCGGGCGCAGCTGGAACCGCCGGCTGGCGCTCGTCTGGATCTGGGTCGGCGTGATCATGGTCTTCTTCACCCTGACCGGGTCCCGCATGGAGTACTACGCGCTTCCGGCGTTCCCCGCGATCGCGTTGATCATCGGCTCGGGCTGGCGGCGGTTCGTCTCGAGCGGCAGGCGCCCGTCGCTCGTCCTCGTTCCCGCGTCCCTCCTGGCGATCCTTGGCCTGGCGGTCCTTCCGCTGGTCTTCGGAGGCGGCGGAAGCGGCCAGGTCGCCCTGACCCGCCTCATCACGAGCATGGACGGCTACTACCGCGAGTACTTCGCCTCGCGCCCCGGAGCCGCCGTGGCCTTCGGGTCGGAGATCCTTCGCCTCGCCCGCCCGTTCCCGTTCGTGCTCCTCTTCCTCGGCGTCTCGACGCTTCTCGCGGTCCTGGCTCGCCGCCGGCGGCTCGCGTTCGTCCTCTGTCTCCTCGGAATCGTGCCGATCCTGGAGCTCGCGGACGGCGGCATGCGCATCGTCGGCGGGGACCGCTCTCAGCGAGCGGCCGCTGCGGTCGTGGAGCGAGACTGGACTCCGGGCTCCCGGCTCGTCGTCGTGGGCGACTACGAGGAGTCGTGCGGGATCACCTTCTACACCGGGCGCCCTACTCAGGTTTACCGCGGGCCCGGTTCGGACATGCTCTTCGGGTACGAGCACGGCGACTCCCCGAAAGAGTTCCTCTCCGAGGCGGCCTTCCAGAAGAGTTGGAATTCGGCCGACCGTGTGTTCGTCCTGGGCGGCCGTGACCTCACGCTCCCCGGAGCTCGGGTCCTGTTCGACGGGCCGCGCAGCCGTCTGCTCGTCAACGCGAGCTCGACGACTCCGAGCGCGCGACCCGCCGGCGCGCCGTAACCGGACGTCGAAGAAGCCGAGCCCGCGCGGCGTCTGGCGTCGGTCAGGCCGAGAAGCGCTTCAAGGCGAAGAGCGGCTCCGGAGGCTTTTCGCCGAGCACGTTCTGCGCGACCAGCTCCCCGACCGCCGGGCCGTGCTTGAAGCCGTGGCCGGAGCCGCCGCCGACGACCCAGAGATTCGCGGCCTCGGGGTGGCGGTCCACGATGAAGTGGTGGTCCGTCGAGTTCTCGTACTGGCAGACGCGTGACTCGACGAGCGGCGCGGACGCGAGGGCCGGAAACCGGCGGGCGACGTAGTCGCGCGCGCTTCGCAGGCCCTCGGCCGAGGCCGTCCGATCGCCCGACGTCGGATCGAAGGCGGGTCCGCGCGCGTCGTCCGCGATCTTGAAGCCGCGCCGCTCGTTGCCCGGAATTCCGTAGAAGAAGCGCGGCGTCTCGACCCAGACCGGCATCTGGCCGTCGGAGAACCGGGGATCGCCGGCGGGCGTGCCGAAGAAGAAGACCTCCTGGCGCGTAGGCTGGATCCGGGAACCGAGCAGCGCGGGAAACACCGTCGGAAGCCAGGGTCCGCACGCGAACACGTACGCGTCGGAGGTCAGACGCGTGCCGTCCGAGAGCGCGACGCCGGAAAGGCGGCCGCCCGCGAGGTCGCCCGGAGTCGCCTGGCCCTGCCGGTACTCGCCGCCCTCCGCCACGAACCCGTCGACGACGTCCGCGCAGGAGCGCCGCGCGAGCAGAAAGCCCGCCTCCTTCTCGAGGAGCGCCCAGCGGATCCCGTCGAACGCGATCTGCGGGTATCTCTTCCCCGCCTCGGCGGGCGTGAGCTCCTCGTACGCGAAGGCGAACTCCTTCAGAAACGGGAGCGAGGCGCGTACGAACTCGCCCTCGTCGGCCACCATCCAGAGGGCTCCGGTCCGCGTGTACAGCGTCTTCTTCCAGCGGGCCTCGTTCTCGTGCCAGAGCTCGAAGGATCGCCGCGCCATGGCGGTGTAGATCCGGTCGCCGCCGTAGACGCCGCGGATGACGCGCGTCTCGCCGCCCGAGCTCGCGCGGGAGTTGCCCGGCCCCCAGGCGTCGACGAGAGTCACCCGCGCGCCGCGGCGCCGCAGCATCAGCGCGGTCCAGCCGCCGAAGGCGCCCGCGCCCACGACGACGACGGAGGGCGGCGCCGACGCAGCACTCGGAACAGCCGGCCCCGGCCGCGCGAGGACGCGCGCGGCCGAGGCGGCGGGAACGAGCGCTAGGAAACTCCGGCGTGAAAGCACGTCTCCATGGATCTCAGAAATCGAACCGGCTCGCGATCCCGAACGTCCGCGGCTGGTTCACCAGGAACCCCTCGCGTGCGCGGAACCCGCGCTCGCGGTCCAGCGAGAGCAGCGCGTGCTCGTCGGTGATGTTGTTCACGTAGAACGAGACGTCCCAGACCCCGTGGCGGACGCCCATGCGGAAGTTGAGCAGGTCGTACGCCGGCAGCAGCGGATTGAACGTGAAGGTGTCCTGGGTCAGCGGCCCGCCGATCGGGAACCCCAGAGCGCCCGGCACGTTCTGCAGCGGGATGATGCCGGTTCCCGCCTCCTGGTCCACGAGCTGCGTGTAGCGCGAGCCGATGTGAGTGTAGTTGCCGGTGAGGTAGCCCCAGAAGGTCGGAACGATCGGCTGCTGGTACGTCGCGGAGAGGGCCATCTGGAACTTCGGCACGCCCGGCAGCCTGTTGCCGTCGCGGATGCCCGTCGCGTGGACGGCGGCCTCGTCGCTCAAGGACTCCGTCACCTTCGAGTCGTTGTAGCTGCCCGAGAAGGTGACGTCGAAGTTGTTGGTCGGAGCATAGGTCATCTCCAGCTCGCCGCCGACGCTACGCGCCTTGGGCGCGTTGAACACGAGCCGGGAGGAGCAGGTCCCCGCGGTCACGACGGTCTGGAGGTTCTTGATGTCGATGTAGAACGCCGTGGGGTTGACCGACAGGCGGCCGTTCAGGAAACGCATCTTGGCGCCCACTTCGTAGTTCCACGCGGTCTCGTCCTTCCAGGTCGGGATGTTGCCGAAAATGTCGACGTCCGGTCCCTGGCAGAGCGGCAGCAGAATCGGGTCGTTGACGCCGCCGAGGCGGAAGCCCTTCGAGGCCTGGGCGTTGATCGTGATGTCGTCGGTGGCTTTGAAGCTCGCGATGAAGCGCGGCGCGACGCCGTCGGCCTTGGTCTTCTTTCCGTCTTCCACCGTCGGGTCCGGGAAGATGGGAGCGAACAGGCCGTCGAAGATCAGATCCTTGTCGACCTTGTAGTTGTAGTAGCGCAGACCCGCGGTCACGCTGAACTGCTTGGTGAAGTCGAAGGTCCCCTCCGTGAAGATCCCGTACTCCCGGTCCTTGTAGTTGATCAGCGAGAAGTAGAGGTGATCCTTCGGAGCGAACTCTCCCTGGGTGGGGATGCAGATGCCGCCCGGGACGTTGCAGGCCAGGTCCTCGAATCCCTTCACGGGCAGATCCTGGTTGTAGTCGCGCCTTCCGTCGCTGTAGAAGGCGCCGACCAGCCAGTGCAGGCGGTTGTCGATGGCCGAACCGTCGGCGCGGACCTCCTCGGTCCACGCGCTCGCGTGCGTCTTGTCGTTCAGCGGAGAGTCGATCGAGTAGACGCTCTCCGGCTCCCCGATGCTGCCGCCGGTGACGCTGCCGGTCAGCGCGGTGGCGTCGCGGACGACCAGGATGTCGCGCTTCGAGTACGACGTGATCGACGTGAGCTCCCAGTTGTTGCACTTCCAGTTGATCTTGAGATCGCCCAGGTAGAACTTGTCGGTGAACGGCTCGTCGATCTGGGTGAAGATCTGGTTCTCGCCCAGGTTGACGGCCGGCCGGGTCGTCGTGAACGGGTTGGCCAGGATGTTGTACTGGTCCTCGCGGTTCCAGCCTTCCATTCCGACCTTCTGGTAGACGAAGCGTGGCGTGATCGTGAAGTTCTCGGTCGGAGCGATGTCGACGGCGAGGCGCGCTCCCAGGCGGTCCCCCGCGTTGACGTTCGTCTTGAGGCTGAGGTCGGGTTGGACGGCGTCCACCCAGCCCGCGAGCCGGTTGTAGTAGGCGGCCATCCGGAACGCCGCCTTGTCGCCCAGCGGTGTGTTGAAGCCCGCCTTGAAGTTGCCGCCCGTGCCCGCCCCGTCGATGGCCTCTCCGCCGACCTCGCCGAAGACGGTCGTCGCGCCGAGCTGCGGCTGATTGCTGATGTAGCGGACGGTGCCCCCCACCGAGCCCGAGCCGAACAGCGTGCCCTGGGGTCCGCGCAGGACCTCCACGCGGTTCATGTCGAAGAGATCCATGTCGGGCGTGAAGAGGGAGAGCGAGATGGGCGATTCGTCGAGATACGCGCCCACCTGCTCCTTGACGCCCGGCTGGTCGCGAGCGATCTGGCCCGAGGAGACGCCGCGGATCGCCACCGTGCTCTGTCCGGGACCCAGGTTCTGCACGGTGAAGTCGGCGACGTTGTTGGCGACCCCCTCGATGTTGTTGATGCCGAGCTCGCGCATGTCCTCCTCGGTCGGCGCCGCGACCGAGACCGGCGTGCTGAAGATGGTCTGGTCCCGCTTCATGGCCGTGACGGTGACGTCTTCCAGAAGCCTCAGCTCCAGGGCGAAGTCGATGGTCGTCGTCGCGCCCGCGGCGACCCGCTGATCCGTGTGGACCGTCTTGCGGAAGCCCTGGACGTCCACGATCACCGTGTAGGAGCCCGGCAGGACGTCCGACAGCTCGTAGGTCCCGGCCATGCTGGTCCGGACGACCCTCGTCACTCCGCCCTGGTTCGTGACGGCGACGGAGGCTCCGGCCATCGGCGCACCATTCGGGTCGCGCACGGTGCCGGCGATTCTTCCCGTCGGCGATTGGCCCCTCATCGAGGCGGCCCAGAAAACCACGAACAGGACGAGCGAAACGAGAGTCGCGACGCGGGATCTACGCATAGAGACCTCCTCCCTCAACGGAAGCGCAAAAAACCCGGAGCCCACCGACGGAAGTCTTGATTCGCCCTTAATACGACCGGCGCCGGGCGCAAGTCAACCTGCCCAGTGGGGCACGCCGAACCGTGACCCCGAGTCGCACTGGATCAATACGTCGCAGCGCCTGTGAATCGGGGGGCGGCCGCGCTGAGTGGAATCGAGCCGTCACGCGATCAGGCGCGGCGGCGGCTTCGCGACTGGCGGTCTATCTCTAAGGCACCGTCCGTATCGTCCGCGGCGCGAGGAATCTCCGCGAGGGCAGCGAAGGACGCCTTCCTGACGACCTGGCAATCGCAAGCCTCGGGCTCGAAGAAACTGTGAGGTTGATGGTGGAGCTGAACGGGATCGAACCGTCGACCTCCTGAATGCCATTCAGGCGCTCTCCCAGCTGAGCTACAGCCCCACGCGAGAGGGCGGAACGATAGCACGACGATCGGAGCGGAAAAAGGAGTCTGTAAACCCGCGCCCGCGGCCCGCGTCTATCGCTTCAGTCCCGGCGCGGAGGAGGTTCGGGATCGAGCGCCGATCGGGACGATGCCCAAGTCCCGCTCCGGCTGCGCGCTGGCGCTTGGTCCGACCCCTCCGCGACGGGCGCCTCGCCGCTCACCAGATCTGCGCCGCGGCTCCCCCGCCCGTGTCTCCGCCTCCTCCGCCGCCGCCTTTGCCGCACGCGAACGCTTGGCTGAACTCCGGCGTGTCGGCCGTGGGCCCGCGCACGCGGAAGGGCGCCGGGGAATGCGGATCGGTGGCGATCATGACGCGCAGGCTCTCGGGCGTGGCGTTGCGCCGCCAGCCCTGCGCGTAGGCGATGAAGAAGCGCT
>DASXPB010000044.1:0-38926 GCA_036493875.1 Thermoanaerobaculia bacterium | reverse complement strand
CAGCAGCGGGGCGTGCCGTTCGTAGATCGAGCGATACGACGCGTCCGCCTCGCCGAGCGCCGAGCCGAGGATGACCCCGAGCACGCGCTTCTGCTCGTCGCGGAAGAGGCTCCGAAGCGCGTACTGGTCGGAGCCGAAATGCCTGTCGGTCCGGCGCAGCGTCTCCGTAAGGTCGGCGGAGCGGAACGGCTCCGAGAGATCGTCGACGAGCGCCTTCCACGCCGAGGGATCGGGATCCGGGACGACGCCTGCTGAGATGTTGTGGTCGCCGAGATGCAGCGCGCCGAAGGCGAATCGCGCTGCCTCGCCCGTGATCGTCGACGCGACGCTCGCGCGTCCGAGCGAGAGCCGCGCGCGGCCGCTCGTCAGCAGGCGCTGATCCTCGCGCTCGACGCGGTAGCAGTACACGCGCGCGACGTCGTCGTACTCGGTGAAGAGCGAGCTCACCGCGTAATGCGCCGCGACGCGGTCGAGCGAGACCATGGCGGGCCGCACGGTCTGCTCGTAGATGCGGCGACCGTCGCCGGCGTCCGGAGAATTGCTGCGGGCGCGCGAGAGGCGCTCGAGGAACGGCTCCTCGAGGCCCGCGCCGAAGAGCTCGTCGGCGAGCTGGATGACGCGGCCCGCGTACTGCACGATCTGACGCGCCTCGATTCCGCCGACGTCGTCGAAGAACCAGCCGCAGCTCGTGTACATGAGCTGGGCGTGGCGCTGGAGCTCGAGGAGCCTCCAGACCGTCACCCGCTCGCCCTCCGCGAGATCCGTCGAGGCGTGCGCGCGCAGGAAGCGCCGCGTGGAATCCGGCGAGCGGTCCAGTATTACCCGGACGTAGTCATCCCGGGCGGCCCACGGGTCCCGGAGGAGTCCCCGCGCGCCGCCCTCGAAGAGAGGCGCCACCGTGTCGCGCAGCCAGTCGAGCGCATCGCGCAGCGGCCCCCGCCAGGCCTGGCTCCAGCCCGGATGCGCGCCCGACTGGCATCCGCAGTCGCTCCTCCAGCGCTCGACCCCGTGGGCGCAGCTCCAGGAGGTGCGCTCGACGATGCGGGCCTCGTGCGTCGGCGGCTGGCGCTCCAGGAACTCGCCGTAGTTGGTGAGTCGCGCGAGCCCCTGCGACTCCAGCGTGTGCAACGCGTAGGCGAGCGCCATGTCCCCGTGGCGATGGTGGTGACCGAAGGTCTCGCCGTCGGTCGCCACGTGCACCAGCTGCGGCCACGTCCGGGCATCCGAGAACGCCCCCAGGAGACGCTCGGCGAAGAGCTCGCCCTTCGAGAGCAGCCGGTCGAACGCGACGGCCCGCGAGACGGGGCCGTCGTAGAAGAAGAGCGCGATCGAGCGGCCCGAAGGCAGGGGACAGAGATAGGCCCGCGTCGGGTCGATCGTGCCGGCCGCCTCGTCCCACGCCTGCGCACCGATCTGGCGCACGTGACTCGCCTGGTGCGGCGAGAGGATCGTGAACCGCAGGCCCTGCTCCGCGAGGACCTCAAGCGTCTCGGTGTCGACCGCCGTCTCCGGCAGCCACATCCCCTCGGGCGCGCGGCCGAACCGCGCGGTGAAGTCCGCCAGCCCCCAGATCACCTGGGTGCGCCGGTCGCGGACGTTCGCTAGGGGAAGGATCATGTGGTTGTACGGCTGGGCGAGCGCCGAGCCGTGCCCGCCGAAGCGGCGGCGGCTCTCGGCGTCGGCCGCGAGGATGTCCCGGTAGACCTCGGGTTCCTTCTCCTCGATCCACGAGAGCAGCGTCGGCCCGAAGTTGAAGCTCATCGACGCGTAGTTGTTGACGATCGCGACGATGCGGTTCTTCTCGTCGAGGATGCGCGCGTTCGCATTGGGCGCGTAGCATTCGGCGGCGATCCGCTCGTTCCAGTCGTGGTACGGGTACGCCGAGGGCTGGCTCTCGATCGCCTCGAGCCACGGATTCTCGCGGGGCGGCTGGTAGAAGTGTCCGTGGATGCAGACGTAGCGGCTCGCCGATGGCGACGGGGCCGGAGAGGGCGGCGGCGGCGAGTCGGCGGGCGCTTCCATCGAGAGCGGGAGGCCGTCAGTCCTCGGCGAGGGCGGACGACGTCTCGGCGTCGGCCTCCACCGCGTCGAAGAGCGCGTCGTCGGGCTCGGCCGGAGGCTTGAGGAAGACCGCCCCGAGCGGGGGCAGCGTGAGCGCGATGCTGTGCGGGTGGCCGTGCGCGGGGACCGCGAGGGCCACTGCCCGGCCCCGGTTGCCGACGCCCGAGCCCCCGTACTCGCTCGCGTCGCTGTTCGCGACCTCGGTCCAGTCGCCCGGCACGTCCACTCCCACGAGGTATCCGTAGCGGGGCACCGGGGTGAAGTTGAACGCCGCCACGATCGCGTCGTCCGGACGGCCCGAGGCGCCGCGGCGGATCAGCGAAACCACGCTGTGGTCGGAGTCGTGGCAGTCGATCCAGTCGAAACCCCTCGGATCGAAGTCGAGCGCGTGGAGGGCGGGCTCGTCGGCGAGCAGGCGGTTCAGGTCCCGGACCCACATCTGGACCCCCGCGTGGCGCGGCTGCTCGAGCAGGTCCCAGTCGAGGCTCGCGTCGTGGTTCCACTCCTTCCACTGCCCGATCTCGCCGCCCATGAAGAGCAGCTTCTTGCCGGGCTCGGCCCACATGTACGCCAGGAGAAGCCGAAGGCCGGCGAACTTCTGCCACTCGTCGCCCGGCATCTTCGAGAGCAGCGACTTCTTCAGGTGCACGACCTCGTCGTGCGAGAGCGGCAGCACGAAGTTCTCCGAGTACTGGTACATCCGGCGGAACGTCAGGTTGGTGTGGTGGAACTTTCGGAAGACGGGGTCGAGCTCCATGTAGTCGAGGGTGTCGTGCATCCAGCCGAGGTCCCACTTCATGTGGAACCCGAGGCCGCCGACGTAGGTCGGCCGCGTGACGCCGGGCCACGTCGTGGACTCCTCGGCGATCGTCACGACGCCGGGGTGCCGGGCCTCGACTTCCTCGTTGAAGCGGCGAAGCAGCGTGATCGCGCCGAGGTTCTCCGAGCCCCCGTACTTGTTGGGCACCCACTCCCCCGCCTTGCGCGAGAAGTCGAGATGGAGCATCGACGCGACGGCGTCGACCCGGAGGCCGTCGACGTGGTACTGGTCCAGCCAGTAGAGGCCCGAGGACAGCAGGAAGCTGCGGACCTCGTGGCGGTCGTAGTTGAAGACGCAGCTGCCCCAGTCCGGCTGGTAGCCCTGCCGCCAGTCGGCGTGCTCGTAGAGGTGCGTCCCGTCGAAGTAGACGAGCCCGTGCTCGTCCGACGGGAAGTGCGACGGAACCCAGTCCAGGAGGATGCCGATCCCCGCCTGGTGGAGGGCATCGACCAGGTACATGAAGTCCTGCGGGGTTCCGAATCGCGACGTCGGCGCGAAGAACCCGGTGGTCTGGTATCCCCACGACCCGGCGAACGGATACTCCGCGATCGGGAGGAGCTCGACGTGCGTGAAGTGCATCTGCCGCGCGTACTGGGCGAGCGCGCCGGCCGCCTCCCGGTAGGTCAGGGACCGATTGTTCTCCTCGGGCACGCGCCGCCACGAGCCGAGGTGCACCTCGTAGATCGACATCGGCTCGGCGGCGTCCTGCCGGAGCGCACGCGACTCCATCCAGGCGTGGTCCCGCCAGCGATACTCGAGGTCCCAGACGACCGAGCCCGTCCGCGGCGGCACCTCCTGGCGGACCGCGAAGGGGTCGGCCTTGTCGACCCGGTAGCCGGCCAGCCGACTCAGGAGGTGGTACTTGTAGATCGTCCCGCGCCCGACGCCGGGCACGAACGCTTCCCAGACTCCGGAGTCCCCGATCCGGGCGAGAGGGTGGCGGTCCTTGCTCCAGCCGTTGAAGTCGCCCATCACCCACACCGACTCGGCGTTGGGCGCGAAGACCGCAAACGAGGTCCCGGCCACCCCGTCCACGACGCGCGGATGCGAGCCCAGCCTCTCGTAGAGGCGCGTGTGATTGCCCTCGTTGAACAGATAGAGATCGTCCGGCGTCAGGAGCGACGTGTCATGGCGCGAGGCTCCCACGGGCGGCGGCGCGACGGGGGTCGGACGGTCCTTCGAAGCCAAGAGGTTCCTCCGCGTCCGCGCAGTTTATCGTGACCCGCGGAATCCTCGCCGCGTCCGGGATTCGGCGGATAATGCGCCCGCCATGGACGGCACCGCCATCGTCGTTTGCGACGGGTTCTTCGGGACGGCCGACGCCAAGACCGCGCACGGGCTCGTGCGCGGCACCGAGCGCTACGAGATCGTGGGCGTGATCGACGCGCCGACCGCGGGACGCGATGCCGGCGAGGTCCTCGATGGAAAGCCGCGCGGCATTCCGGTGTTCGCGTCGATCGCGGAGGCGCTCACATCGCTGCCGCGCAGGCCCGACTTCTGCGTCGTCGGCGTGGCGACGTCGGGCGGCCGGGTCACGCCGGGTCTGCGCGCGCTGCTCGCCGAGGCGATCGACGCGGGTCTCTCGGTCGTCAACGGCCTTCACCAGCTCGCGTCGGACGACCCCGGCCTCGCGCGGGCCGCGGCGGAGCGAGGCGTGACGATCACGGACGTGCGCCGGCCCCCCCCGCGCTCGGAGCTGCACTTCTGGAGCGGAGGGATCGCGACCGTCCTCGCCCCGCGCCTCGCCGTGCTCGGCACCGACTGCGCGGTCGGCAAGCGCACGACCGCCCGCTTCCTGCGCGACGCGTGCCGCGCCGCGGGGATCCGGACCGAGCTGATCTTCACGGGACAGACGGGCTGGATGCAGGGCGCCCCATACGGATTCATCTTCGACTCGATTCCCAACGACTTCGTCTCGGGAGAGCTCGAGCACGCCATCGTCTCCTGCTGGAACGAGGCGCGCCCGGACCTCATCCTGCTCGAGGGCCAGTCCGCGCTCCGCAACCCCTCGGGCCCGTGCGGGTCCGAGTTCCTCCTCTCCGGCCGCGCGCGCGGCGTCATCCTCCAGCACGCCCCGGGACGCGTCTACTTCGACGGCGAGGAGGAGCTCGGCCTGAAGATCCCCTCGGTCGAGAGCGAGATCGCGCTGATCGGCGCGCTCGGCGCGGACGTCCTCGCGGTCACGCTCAACGGCGAGAGGCTCTCGTCCGAGGCGCTCCGCGCGGAACAGCGTCGCCTCTCGGCGGCGGTCGGCCTTCCCGTGATCCGGCCGCTCGAGGAAGGCGTCGACGCGCTGGTGCCGGTCGTGCGCGGTTTCCTCTCCGAGGAGGCTGTCGCACCGAAGGAAGCGCGGCAGACGACGCCATGAGGATCCTCGCCGCCTCGGCCGCGCTCGAGGAGTTCCCGCTCACCCGCCCCTATGCGATCGCGCAGCAGGAGCCCACGACGCGCGTCGACAACGTCATCGTGCGCCTCGAGGCCCTGTCGGGCCCGATCGGCTGGGGCGCCGCGTCGCCCGCGGAGGGCGTCACCGGCGAGACGGTCGCCGCCTGCCGCGAGGCCCTCTCGCCCGAGCGGCTCGCCTGGCTCGCCGGCCGCGACGTCCGAGCCCTCCCCGCGCTCTGCCGCGAGCTGCGCGAGCGGATGCCGGCGACCCCCGCCGCGCGCGCCGCCGTGGACATGGCGCTGCACGACCTTCTCGCGCAGCACCTCGGCGTGCCCCTGGTCGAGATGCTGGGGCGCGCGCACGAGGCGCTCCCGACCTCGATCACGATCGGCATCAAGCCCCTCGACGAGACGCTCGCGGAGGCGGAGGAATACCTCGGCCGCGGCTTCCGGGTGCTCAAGGTCAAGACGGGCGACGCGCTCGAGGAGGATCTCGAGCGGCTCGCGCGGCTGCGGGAGCGCTGCGGCTCCGGCGTCACGATCCGCGCGGACGCGAATCAGGGCTACACGGCCGCGGAGACCGTGCGCTTCTTCGAGAGAACCGCGCCGCTCGCGATCGAGTTCGTGGAGCAGCCCGTGCCGCGCGCCCAGTTCGGGGAACTCGCGCGGGCCCTGGGCCCCGAGGAGCGCCGCCGGGTCGCTGCGGACGAGAGCCTCCACGACGAGGCCGACGCCCTGATGCTGGCCTCGCCCGAGCCCGCCTGCGGGATCTTCAACATCAAGCTGATGAAGTCCGGCGGCATCGACTCGGCCCGGCGGATCGCCTCGGTCGCCGAGACGGCGGGGATCGCCCTCATGTGGGGCTGCATGGACGAGAGCCGGATCGGGATCGCCGCGGCCTTGCACGCGGCCTTCTCCTCCCCCGCCACGCGCTACCTCGATCTCGACGGCAGCCTGGACCTCGCCCGGGACGTGGCGGAGGGCGGATTCACGCTGGTCGACGGGGTGATGCGGACGACCGAGACGCCGGGGCTCGGCGTGGTGGTCGAGAGCTAGTCCGCCTTCCACACCGGCGTCACGCTTCGGACTCCGGGTGGTCGCGCCGACCTAGTCGGGTTTCCAGACCAATGCGATCCGACGGATGGTCACGTCGCTCTTCTTCGGCCTGAGCGTCAGCGTCTCGAGCTTCTCGCCCGCGGGATCGCTGGCCGTCCGAGCCGCCGAGAGCTCCCCCTCGAGCTCCGCATCGAGGTCGCGGATCTGCTGCTGGACGGCCTCGACCGTCTCGTTCGCGCGCCCGACGTCGCCAGCCTGCTTGGCGGTGCGCCCGGCCGAGCGCGCCGCCGTCGTTGCCTTGTCGATCGTCGTCGCGGAGATCGCCTTGCGTCCGAACAGCGCGCCCAGCACGGTCGCCCCGACCGAGATCGCGGTCTGGATGCCGGCCGCAGTGACGTCCTGCTTCTCGCGGGCCACGGCCTGCTCGGCGCGGCGCAGCCGCTCCTGCAGCGCGGCCTGCCGCGCCGCGTACTTCTGGCGCAGCCCGTCGAGCGCCGCGTCACGCGCCTCGCGCGATCCCTGTTGGAGGCGCGCGCGGAAGTCGGCCTCGGTCTCGCCCGGCCGCGACGCCTCGCGCGTGGAGGGCGATCGGAAGATCGCGAGTGTCTGCTCCCGATACAGCCACGTGGCGAGGTCCTTCCGCCAGCCGTCCGCGCTCTTCGGGCCGGCGGCCGCACCGGGATCGGCGAACCGCGCGCCGGTCTCGGGTTCGTTCTCGAGGTCCTCGACGGCGAACCCGGGATCCCCGGCAGCGGCCCAGTCCACCGGATCGGCGACCGGCGCCAGGCGATCGATCTTCACGGTCGTCGCGATCCCCGTCTTCGCGTCCGAAAAGTGCACCTCGGCCTGCCCGAGCACCGAGGCGCGGTAGAGAGGCGGCGCGCCCGCCCCGACTCTTCCGCGCACCGGGACGAACGCCTGCGGCAGACCCGGCGGCAGCACCGGACGAGGACCGCCGTCGGACGGGCCCGGGCTCGAGGCCGCCGGCTTCTTCGCCGCGACCGCGCCGGGCTCGCCGGCGGATTCGCTCCGTCGCGGATGCATCAACGCCTTGATCTGCGGACGCGTGAGGGGACCCCGCAGGTACGACATCGCCCAACGCGATTCGAAGGTCACGGGCGCGTCCTCGTGCACGTCGTTCAGCAGGAAGACGCGGTTGCCGAGGCCGGCCAGCGTCTGCTCCATCGCCCGCCGGTCGAATGGCTTCGAGGCTCCGGCCGCCGCTCCTTCGAGCCCCTCGATCACCCGCGCCTTGTCCCGCTCGGTCTGCAGCCGGCCAAGGAGCCAGGTGCCACAGTTCGAGAGCCCCTTGTAGTCGAGGTCCACCGGGTTCTGCGTCGCCAGCACCACGCCGAGGCCGAACGCGCGTCCCTGCTTGAGCAGCGTGAGGAGCGGCGCCTTCGCGGGCGGCGCGGCGACCGGCGGAAAGTATCCGGCGATCTCGTCCATGTAGAGGATCGCGCGCAGGCTCGTCGTGCCCGACTGCGCCCGCATCCAGGACAACACCTGGTTGAGCAGCAGCGTCACGAAGAACATCCGCTCGGCGTCGGAGAGGTGTGCGATCGACAGAATCGAGACCCGCGGCTTACCGCCCGGCGTTCGGAGGAGTGCTCCCGCCTCGAGCGCCTCGCCCTGGAGCCAGGCCGCGAAGCCCGGAGCCGCGAGGAGGTTATTCAGCCGCATCGCGAGCGTGAAGCGGTCCTTCGCCGGAAAGAAGGACTCGAGGTCGACGACGCCGATCCGAGCGACCCCCGGAGTCTGGATCCGCGCGATCAGCGCGGCGAGGTCGAGGTCCTCCCCCTTCGACCAGGCGCCGGCGAGGATCGTCGCGACGAGGATGTGCTCCCGGCTCTGCAGCGGATCCGCGTCGATCCCGAGGAGCGTCAGGAGGGAGGTCGCGGTCGAGGCGACGCGCTCGGCGAGGAGCTCCTCGTCGCCGCGGACGGCCTCGGGCGGCGCCGCGAAGGACCGCAGGATCGAGACCGGCAGGCCGGCCGTCGACCCGGGCGTGTAGATGGCGAAGTCCGCCGCGTCCCGGAGGCGGCGGATCCGGTCGCCGTCCTCACCCCACTCGGAAAGCCCCTTCTTCCAGGTCTCGGCCTGCTGCTTCGCGTACTCGTCAGGCGAGAGACCCTTGCGCGCGGCGTCCTCCTCGTTGATCCAGGGACGGAAGTCCGCCGGCGCGAGGCCCGGGAAGGTCAGCAGCAGGTTGCCGAGGTCGCCCTTGGGATCGATCAGGATCGCCGGCACGCCGTCGATCGCGGCCTCCTCGATCAGCGCGAGGCACAGGCCGGTCTTGCCGCTTCCCGTCATCCCCACGCACACGGCGTGCGTCACGAGGTCGCGCGAGTCGTAGAGGACGAGGTCCTCGGTGCGACGGCGGGCGCCGAGGTCGTAGCGCTTCCCGAGGTAGAAGACCCCGAGCTTCTCGAAGTCCATGCCGCCTGAAGCTATCAGCTTCGGCGCTCTCGGCTACGCCGATGCGCGAATCTTGAGCGCGCCCTGCTCGACCCAGTGGGCCAGCACGCGGCGGATGCGGTAGGAGTCCGACGCCACGGCCTTCTCGATCTCCTCGGGCGTTCCGCCCTGCGACGCCCTCTCCCAGAGCGCCTGCAGGAACGTGCCGTCCTTCTCGTTCGGATGCGCCGACGGCTTGGTCGTGGTCGGGTCGAGCTGCACGATGTCGGGCACGAGCGCGGCCATCTCCTGGAACTCGTCGTAGCGCCGCATCGCCTCGAGCGTCAGGGGCAGGACCTCTCGCGGCGTGACGCCCGGCTTCGAGGCGACCGATCCCTTCACGAACGCGAACTGGCCCTGGCTCGGCTTCTCGAGGAGCTGATAGAACGCGTCGTCCCCCTTGAGGTGCGCGCGCGAGCACTCCTGCAGCTTGCCCTCGCGGAGCGTCAGCATGCCGAAGATCTCGCCTCCCTTGGGACCGCGCAGCGTGAGCACGCCGCTCGCCGCCGAGTCCGACAGACTCTGCAGCAGGGCCGGAAGGCCGAACACCTCGAGGTCGCCCTGCAGGCTCGCCGCCGCCTCCGGCGCCGCAGCCTCCGACGCGGCCGCGGGCTGCGGGGCCTTGTCGAAGCCGGACAGCACGCGCGTCGCGGTCTTCCCCGCGTCCTGCCCCGCGAACCGCGACGCGATGTCCTCCAGCGCCTTGCGGACCGGAGGCAGCGGCGTCCCGCCGAGCGCCTCGACCGCATGGACCAGGTTCTGGTCGTTCTGGCGGAGCGTCATCCCCAGCAGCTTGAAAGGAAGGTTGGCCTTGACGACCGCAAGCAGCATCTCGACCGTGCCGGGATCGTCGGAGAGGTTCTGCGTTCCCAGATCCGCCAGGCGGGACATCGTGTCGCCCAGGTAGGTCTGCCGCTTCCCCGCGTGCTCGAGCAGCGAGCGGCGCACCTGCTGCGACGGCATGCGGGCCATGGTCGCGGCGACGCGGTCGAGGAGGATCCGCAGGTCCTTGGCCTCGTAGGGCGCCTCCTCGGGCTTGGCGAGCATGGCCTCGATGTCTCCCAGGAGATGGACGAGGCCCGTCTCGGTCTTCTCGTCCTTGAGCTGGCCGAGGGCGGCGATGGCCTCCTTGACGACCAGGAGGGGAAGCCCCATCTGAGCGTGCTGCAGCAAAACGTCGGCCTCGGCCTCGACGGGCGGCGAGCTCGCGTCGCGCGGAATGCGGCGGAGCAGATAGAGCAGGTTGCGGCGGAAGAACCACTCCTCCTCGCCCGTCGCGGGTCCCCGCGAATGCGTCAGGTGCTCGTACGACGCCGCGCGGGTCGGTGGACCGTGGACCTCCGCGAGGAGCAAAATGAGCCGCCGGCGGTCCCGCTTCTGCTCGTGCTTCAACTCCTCGAGCAAGCCCTCGGGCGTCATCGTCGTGAAGAAGCGCAGGACGGTGCGCAGGAGCGCGTGCTGCTCCGGCACCTCGGCGACCTTCTTGAGCTGCTCCGGATCCAGCGTGTCGCCCAGCTTCCGTCGCACGATCTCCGCGCTGCCGCGGTCCACCTTCTTCTCGGTGATCAGCTTGTCGGCGAGCTCGAGCATCGCCACCGCCTGCGGCAGCGAGCCCTCGTTGAACCGCTCGATGCCGGCCTTGACCATTTCCTGGAACCGCTTGCCGGCCTCGATCGGGTCGTCGGCGTCGCTGACGATGCGCCGCATCGCGCCCAGCGCGCCCGTCTCCATTCCCGCGAGAGGGCTCGCCGTGCCGCCGGCCCCGGGAAGCACCCAGCCCGGAAGGCTCTGGGCGAGGGCGCGGAACAGGTTGTCCGTATTGGCGTCGAGCCCCATCTCCCGGAAGCGGGTCAGGTAATGCGTGAGCTCCTCGTTCGAGTGCGCGCTCCTCGCGGCGAACACGAGGGCCTCGGCCTGGGCCGCGGGCGCCCGGACGGGAACGGCGACCGCGCCTCCCGCCTCCGGAACCGCGCCCGCCGCGGCTCCTCCCGCGGGGACTGGCCCCGTGGCGCCCGTCGCTCCGATCGCGCCCTGCGCCTCGAGCCGCTCGAGCAGGACCGAGAACCGGCGCAGAGCGTCCGCGGACGCCGCGGCAGCGACGGCCTCCACTCCGCGGGGAGCCCCCGGCCCGGAGGAGGCGGACGGAGCGGCCCGCCCCTCCACGCCGGGCGCCTGGCGGTGGATGTTCTGGGCCGGGGAGATCGAAGTCGCTCCGGCCGCCTCGCCGAGGCGCGCGAGGCTCTCGAGAAGCATCGCCTTGTCCTCGTCGGGACAGAGCGCCAGGACCACCTGTTTGAGCTGTCCGAGGTAGGCCTCGAGCGGCTCCCGGGCCACGAGCCGGAACTCCCCCATCATGTGGATCTTCTTCAGCGCATGGAACAGGTAGTCCGAGAGCGGAACGCTGCTCGCGGCCGCGCCGCGATATTGCGCCGCTGTCCAGGCGCGGATCGTGGGGATGAGCGCCTGCGGCGGGTACTTCATCAAGAGCTGGACCGAGTCCGCCACCACGAGGGGCGGAACGGAGTCAGACAGATATTGCTGGAGCTCGAGAAGCGCCTCTTGGAGCTCCGGATTCGGCGGTTGCGCCGTCATGCCCTTCCCGATTGGACCTGCGTCTAAACCCCTAGGGTAACCCAAGCGGGCTCTAGGGCCTAACGCCGCTCAGCCCGAGGGACTACCGCCCGTCGGTTTCCGGTATCCGAGACTCGCTCACGGCGGGCTCGAGCGGGGCGGTCCGGGCCAGCTTGTCGGAAAGGGCAAGCCAGCGAGGCTCGTTGCGAAGGGGATCCAGGCTGGGGATGTGGAGCCTGTACCACAGCAGGGCATTGCGCTGATCGTAGGCCTTCTCGAGCGCCCCGAGAGCTGGCTCCCGCTCCCCCAGCGCACAGTGAAGGATCGCGAGGTCGAAGGGAGGCACGTATTCGCGGCGCGCGCGGTCGAGCAGCTCGTCGAGGAGGGCGCGAGCCTCGCGCGTGCGGCCGGCCGCGACGAGCGCGTCGCCCAGGAGCGCGATCTCGTAGCAGTGCTCCCGTTTCGTGACCGCGACCGCTCGCTCGAGCGTCGTGACCGCCTCGTCGAGCTGGCCGACCTGATGCAGGATCATGCCGAGGGACCACAGCGGAAACGCGGCGTCCGAGTCGTGCGCCACGGCCTTGCGCAACTCCGGCAGGGCCTCCTCGAATCGACGCCTTCCGGCATAGGCCCAGGCCAGTGCCGCCTGCGCGTTGGCCGAGTGCGGCTCGAGCGCGACGCCCCGACGCCCGGTCTCGAGGGCGTCCTCGAAGCGGCCGGCAACGGCCAGACAGATCGCCAGCCAGAAGTAGGCGTCGGCAAGCTTGGGGTTGCGCTCGATCGCGAGCCGCAGCTCCCGCTGCTCCCGCCCGGAGTCCCATCCGTAGTAGTGCTCGATGACGCCGAGCGAAAGGTGGACGTCCGCGGAATCGGGCATCAGTTCCTGAGCGCGCTCCGCGGCGGCGCGCGCGCGCCCGTACGCCTCCCAGGTCGAAATGCCGCCGTAGAAGCCCCAGATGGCATAGGAGTCCGCGATCATCGTGTACGCCGCGGCGTACTCGGGGTCCCTCGCCGCGGCCCTCTCGAAGCAGTCGATCGCCTCGCGCATGCGGCGCAGCTTCCAGAAGTGCCGCCCCTTCAGGTAGAGGTCGTACGCCTCGACGTCCTTGGTCGGGCGCTCGGGCAGGGCCGCCGCCCGCCCGCCGGTCAGGCGAGGCTCGAGGGTCTCGGCGATCGAGCGCGCGATCTCGTCCTGGACCGCGAACACGTCCTCGAGCTCGCGATCGAATCGCTCGGACCAGAGATGGTAGCCCGTGGCCACGTCGACCAGCTGGGCATGAATGCGGAGCCGCCGGCCGGCCTGACGGACGCTGCCCTCGAGCACCGTGCGGACGCCGAGCTCGCGACCGATCTGGCGCACGTCGGTGTCCTTGCCCTTGAACGCGAAGCACGACGTCCGCGCCGCGACGCGGAGAGCGGGAATGTGGCCGAGGACGCTGATGATCTCCTCGGTGACTCCGTCGCTGAAGTACTCGGCTTCCGGGTCCGCGCTCATGTTCCGGAACGGCAGGACGGCGACCGACGCCTCGGCGACGCCGTCGACGGGACCGCTGACGCGTGGCGCGGACGTCGCGCGCCCGCCGGAGTCGTCCCGCTCGGAGCGCGGGCCGGAGCGGTCCAGCACCCGCAGCGCGAACGCGAGATCACGAGCCGACTGGAACCGGGCCCCCGCGTGCTTCTCGAGGCAGTGCGCGACGATCTCCTCGAGCTCGGGCGAGACCGTCCGCACGGAGTTCGAGAGCGGCGGCGAGTCCTCGCGCAGCAGGGCGACCATCGTCTCGGCCACGGTGCCGCGGCGGAACGGGTTGCGACCGCCGATCATCTCGTGGAGGATCACGCCCGCCGAGAAGATGTCGGACTGGGGACCGGCGTCTTCTCCGCGGAGCTGCTCGGGAGACATGTAGCCGACCGTGCCCAGGATGACGCCTGCCTGCGTCCCGAGCGTCTCGAGCGCGGTGATGCCCGGCTCGGCCTCCGGAGGGCCGAAGCTCTTGGCGAGGCCGAAGTCCAGGATCTTGACGTGTCCGTCCGGACTCACGAAGACGTTCTCGGGCTTCAGGTCGCGGTGCACGATGCCCTTCTCGTGCGCGGCCGCGAGGCCCTGCGCGATCTGGTGCGCGAAGCCCACCGCGCGCGGGACCGGAAGCGCTCCGCCGACCATGCGGTCGCGCAGCGTCTCGCCCTCGAGGAGCTCCATGACCGCGTAGGTCACGTCGTTCTCGCGCCCGTAGTCGTGCAGGGCGAGGATGTTCGGGTGGGACAGCGAGGCGACGGCGCGCGCCTCCCGCTCGAAACGGGCGAGCGCCTGGGGATCGCTCGCGACGCGCTCGGGGAGGACCTTCACGGCCACCTCGCGGCCGAGCCGCGTGTCGCGCGCGCGGTAGACCTCCCCCATGCCTCCCGCTCCGAGGCGTGAGGTCAGCTCGTAGGGGCCCAGCCGGGCCCCGGCCGCGATCATCATCTGCCGCGGATCATACGTTGCCCGTGGAGCGCGGAAGGCGCGTCTCAGGAATTCGTCATCCGCGAGTTGCCTCTCGGCATCTTCGCGCCGGCATCCGTCCGGGCGGAGCGCGGGTTCCACAGGAGCGGGGACATAGTCGCGGATCGGGAGGCTCTTGTGGAGATGTTGGGGTCCGCCCTCGTGACGCGCGCCGGCTTCGGCGCGACCGTCGCGGCGCGCGCCGCCTTGGGCGCGACCCTCCCCGCGCGCGCCGACTTCGGCGCGAGCCAGACGTCCGCCTCTCTCCTCCGCGCGACGATCCTGCTCGCGTCCCTCGCGCTCCTCGCGCCCGCCGCGTCCGGACAGACGACCTCGTCTGCGTCCTCCCCCGGTGTCCACGAGACCGCGGCCGCCGTCGTCGTCGAGATTCCGGTCACGGTCGTCGGCAAGGACGGCCGGCCCGTCACCGGCCTGACCGCGGCGGACTTCGAGCTCTTCGACGAGGGCAAGAAGCAGGCGATCTCGGGCGTCGACGTGATCGACCTGTCGCAGCCGGTCTCGCCGGCGCCGCCGGCAGCCGGACCGGCCGTCGCCGCCGCACCGCCGATCCCCCCCGCCGCACGGCGTCTCTGGCTCCTCGTCTTCGACCTCAGCTACGCGAGCCCGTCGGGCCTGGTCCGCGCCCGCGAAGGCGCGCGCGACTTCGTCTCGCGCTCGATGAAGGAGAACGACCTGGCCGCGGTCGGAACGCTCTCCGTCGACACGGGCTGGAGGCTGCTCGTCAACTTCACCCGAGACCGGCGCCAGCTCGTTGCGGCCGTCGACACGCCGGGCATCCCCTCGCTCATCCACCCGAGCCCGGACCCCCTCGTCTTCGCGTTCTCGGACCCGCGCGCGGCGGAGGCCGGCGTCGAGCAGAATCCAAACGGAAGTCTGGGCGCCCAGGCGCTCCAGGATGCGATGCGCGACATGCAGGTGATGCGGCGCAAATCCAACGACGAGCTGCTTCGGGGACGCGCGACGAAGCAAGTGGCCTCGCTGGCCGGCATCGGCCGCGTCCTCGACTCGGTGCGCGGCCGCAAGCACGTCGTGTTCTTCTCCGAGGGGTTCGAGTCGCGCCTGATCAACGGGAATGCCCTCGCGCAGGCGCACGACGGGTCGATCCAGGCGCAGTCGGCGCAGGATCCCACGACCGCCATGGGCGCCGGCGACGCCTCGCTGTCGGGCGAGATCTGGAAGATCGACAACGACGCGCGCTTCGGGAGCTCCTCCTCGCGGGACCTGCTCTCCTCCGCGCTCGCGCAGTTCTCGCGCTCCGACGCCGTCGTCGACGCGGTCGACATCGGCGGCCTGCGAGCCGAGGGCGATCCCGCGCCGAAGAACGAGGGCGGCACGGACACTCTCTTCACGATGGCGGCCGACACGGGCGGCGACTTCGTGCGCAACGCCAACCAGCTCGCGGGCGAGCTCGAGAAGATCGTCGACCGCACTTCGCTCGTCTACCTGATCGTGTACAACCCCAGGGGACTGACGAAGCCGGGGGCCTTCCACACCCTGAAGGTCACGGTGAAGTCTCCCGGCGCCAGGGTCGCCGCACGCAGCGGCTACTACGAGCCCCGGCCGTATCGCGCGCTGTCGAGGCTGGAGCAGGTCCTCTCCGCCGGCGATCTGTTGAGCGGCGGGGGCGGTGCTTCTCAGCAGATCGAGACCCGCCTCACGGCGGCGGCCTTCGCGTCCCCGAGCGACCTCCCGCAGGTTCCGATCGTGCTCGAGGTCCCCGGCGCGTCGCTCCTCGCGGGCGACTCGGGCGAGAAGAGCGGGGTCCAGATCTACGCCTACGCGA
This sequence comes from Thermoanaerobaculia bacterium, assembly GCA_036493875.1. Taxonomy (GTDB): domain Bacteria; phylum Acidobacteriota; class Thermoanaerobaculia; order UBA5066; family Gp7-AA6; genus DAHUXD01. Next base: position 23,293 of record DASXPB010000044.1, on the reverse strand, counting down.
ACGACGCGAAGGGGAACCTGATGGACTACGTCGCGTCCGAGCTCGCGTTGGACCTCGGGAAAGTGCGGGCCTCACTGGAGGCGAGCGGCCTCAAGTTCTACGGCACGCTCTATCTGCCGCCCGGCGAGTACGGCCTCCGCGTGCTCGTGCGCAACGCGTCGACGGGGCGCGCCGGCATCGCGTCGGAGCGATTGACGGTCCCCCCGATTCCGGGCGGTCCGCCGAGCGTCCTGCCGCCGTTCTTCTCGGAGGCGGACGGCCACTGGCTCATGGTGCGCGCGACTCCCCGCGCCGACGCGCCGGCACGGCCGGCCGACTACCCCTTCGCGCTCGCGGGCGAGTCGTTCATCCCCGCGGCACTCCCCCGCCTGGACAACGGCGCGGACGCCCGGATCGCCGTCGTGGCGTACAACTTCGGATCCTCCGGGAAGCCCGCGCCGCTCGCGGTGGACCTCCGGATCGTCGGCGCCGACGGCAAGGAGATGCCGGCCGCGGCGAAGGCCGAGAAGGCATCGGACCTCGAGCGCGGCGGCGGCCAGAAGCGCTTCTACTCATTTCACCCCTCCGGCCTGCCGCCGGGACGCTACGCCCTCAAGGTAGTGGTCACCGACACCGCGACGCACTCCTCCGCGGAAAGCGCCAGCCCCTTCGACATAAAGTAGACGGCGGCGAGTTTCGAGCCGCATCGGACGAGCTGAGGCCCCCGGCGTGGCCGGCTCGGGTCGCGAGGTTGGCCCGGGACTTGCCTCCGGAGAGGACGCAGGAGGCGCGGACATGGCGCTCGAGGAATACCGCAAGAAACGCCGCTTCGGCGTGACGCCGGAGCCCAAGGGGAAGACGCCGGCGGCGCGCAAGCGCGCGAAGAGTCTCGTCTACGTCATCCAGAAGCACCGCGCGACGGCGCTCCACTACGACTTCCGCCTGGAGTGGAAGGGCGTCATGCTCTCCTGGGCCGTCCCCAAAGGCCCCTCGCTCGACCCCGCGGTCAAGCGTCTCGCGATGCAGGTCGAGGACCACCCCATGGAGTACAACGCGTTCGAGGGCATCATCCCCGAGGCCGAGTACGGCGGCGGGACCGTGATGATCTGGGACCAGGGGTTCTGGATGCCGGGATCTCCCGACGTGGACGCGGCGCTCCGGAAGGGCGAGATCAAGTTCGCCCTGCTCGGCGAAAAGCTCCAGGGCGAATGGGTCCTCGTGCGTACGCGCGGCCGCGGCAGCGAGACCAAGCCGGCGTGGCTGCTCATCAAGCACAAGGACGCGTACGCGACGACGCGCGACGTCGCCGAGGAGGAGCCGCGCTCGGTCGTCTCCAACCGGCTGCTGGTCGAGATCGCGCGCGACGAGGGAGGCAACCTCAAGAAGGCGGCGGACGGAGATCCTCCCGCGCTTCTCCGGAAGATGCTCGACGATCCCAAGCTGATCAAGCCCGCGAAGACGCGCGGGAAGAAGAAAGTCTGGCACTCGAACCGGCCCCGCGGCTCGGCGGGCGGGATGGCGTGACGGCTTGAAAGCAGTCCGGCGAACGACGAAGCCTAAGCCGAAGCGACGAGCCGCGGCCCCGGCCGCATCCGAAGAGGCCGGCGCCATCAGCGCCGAAGAGCTGCGCGGCGTCCGAGTCACCCATCCCGACAAGGCCTACTGGCCGGACGACGGCTACACGAAGCTCGACCTCTTGCGCTTCTACGTCGCGGCGTTTCCGCGCCTGAAGCCCTTCGTCGAGGACCGCCTGCTCTCACTCGAGCGCTGCCCGGACGGCATGAAGGGACAGTGCTTCTTCCAGAAGGAGAAGCCCGCGGGACTCCCTGCGGACACTCCGACGATGCCGATCCGCCACGTCAAGGGAATCACCAACTACGTCGTGGGCGGACGCATCCAGACGCAGCTCGCGCTGGCGAACCTGGGCTGCATCGCCGTGCACGTGTGGGGATCGCGCGGCTCCGCTCCGCGCAAACCGGACTGGGTGTGCTTCGATCTCGATCCCGACTCCGGAGAGCTCGCCGACGCGATCCGCGCGGCCCGGCGGATCAAGGACGCGCTCGACGCACTCTCGCTCGTCTCGTTTCCGAAGACCTCCGGCGGCAAGGGGCTCCACGTCTTCGTCCCGATCCGTGTCGGGCCCGACACCGACGAGGTCCTCGAGTTCGCGGAGCGCCTCGGGTCGCACCTCGCCGCCGCCTACCCGAAGGAGCTAACCATGGAGTCCCGCATCGCGAACCGCAAGGGGCGGGTCTACCTCGACCCGTTCCGCAACGGATTCGCTCAGACGGTCGTGACGCCGTACTCCGTGCGTCGCCGGCCGGGCGCCCCGTTCTCCGCCCCGCTCGACTGGTCCGAGGTCAAGCCCTCGCTCCAGACGAGCGCGTTCAACCTCGGGAACTACGAGCGCCGGCTCCGCGCCGGAGACCCGTGGGCGGGCTTCTTCGCGAAGCGCCAGTCCCTCGCGGAGCCGCTGCGCGCCGTGCGCGATTTGTCTTCGCGGGCTTAGGCCGTCGCGCCGCTACGCGCTACTCGCCCTTCAGGTCGTTGCCCTCTTCGTCGGTGCGGTTGAGCTCGCCGTAGCTGCCCTTCGGGAGCTTGCGGTCCGGCTTCGGGGCGAGGTCGGCATCCGACTTCGAGACCGCGGCTTCGGTCCGCTCGAGCTCCTTCCAGGGATTCTCGACCTTCTCCTCCAGCTTCTTGCGCTCCTCCGTCATGGTGCAGTCCCTCCGCACGTCACGGACAGCAAGAAGTGCGCCACGCGCTGAGCGACTCGGCCGGATCTACGGAGGAAACCCGGACGGGTCGATCGCCGGGATCACGCGCAGTGCGTTCTTGTAGTAGATCTTCTTGAGAACCTCGTCCGGCAGGTCGAGCCCGTACATCTTCCAGAAGGCATGGCGCTTGCGGTAGTAGTCGAAGTATTCGTCCGCGGTCTCGAGAACGCGGAAGTACACGAGGTACTCGTCGGCCGCCCAGGTGTCCTTGCCCATCATCACGCGGTCCTGGTACTTGATGAGGAACTCGCGCGCGAAGCGGGGTTGGCGGCCGAGCTCGGCGAGCACGGCGCCAATCTCCGTGTAGACGTTGGGCAGCTCGTCGAAGAGCTTCCCGAGCCGCGCGAGGTCCCCGCCCAGCCAGCCGAGGTGCGCGTCGATGTAGCGCGTGCGGGGATGCTTCGCGAACATCCGGTGCTGCTCGCCGATGATCTGCTCCCACGGCGGGTATTTGTCGGGCGGCCGCGCGCGCTGCGGGATCTGCTTCAGCTCGAGCCAGCGCTCGTTGTACTTGTCCCAGGGATCGAAGAAGGAGCGCGGCTCCGCGGAGTGGATGAGCACGGGGATGTTCAGCGCGGCGCACTTCTCCCAGACCGGATCGAGCCTCGGATCGTCCACGGCGACACGCTGACCCTTCGAGTCCTTCACGGTCAGTCCCAGGTTCTTGAAGATCTTGAGCCCGTGCGCGCCGTGCTGGACGTCTTTCTCGAGCTGCGCCGCCGCCCGCTCGCTCCAGCCGGGAGTGTCGATCCCGCTGAAGTCGAGGTTGGCGAAGACGATGAAGCGGCCGGGGTAGCGGCCCGGGAGGTTGCGGTACCCCGTCTCGAGCTCCGCCCCTTGACCGCCGCTCAGGTTGACCATCACCTTCAGGTGCAGCCGGTCCATGTCCGCGACCAGCTTCGCGGCGTCGGACGCGGAGATGTCGGTGTCCTGGTGGTTGTGCACGTCGATGAACCAGTACTTCGAGTGCTGCGGGTGGTGCTCGGGCACGACCAGCGTGGACTTCGGCTCGTAGTCCTCGATCGACATCGTCTGCGCCGCGAGGGCGGCGGGCAGGGTCGCGGAGGCGAGGATCGCGAGGTACACCGGGAGTGTGCCTAAACGTCGCAGGGCCAAGACATCCTCCTTACGCTTATGCGGGTCGCGACCACTCAAACCGGAGAGGATCCGAGAGGATTCCCCCGAGACGGCGCGATCACACCCGCGCGAGTAGCGGCGGCGGCGGCGGAGCGTCCACCATCCGGGCGACCTCCGCCGGCGCTCTCCCGCGGCCGCGGACCAGCTCGACCATCAGCGCGGCCAGCGGCTCCAGGTAGCGCGCCGACGCGAGCGGCCCGGCGTCCACGGCACGCAGGCCCACCGCGTCGAGCAGGCTCGAGACGATCTCCTTCGAGGTGTCTTCGTCTCCGCAGAAGAACGCGACGGGCCTGGAAACCGCCCCGTTCGCGCGCAGGGCGTCCAGGGCCTCCGCGTAGATGTGGTTGAGCGCCTTGACCACTCGGGCGCCGGCGGCCGTCCGGGCGATCTGCTCGGCGCCGGAGGTGGAGTGGCCCACGAGCAGGCCGCGGCCGGACGCCGGCTCGGGGTTGGTGCAGTCGAGCAGGATCCGCCCGCCCCAGACGCCGATCCCCGAGAGCAGCGGGCCCACGTCCTTCCACACGAGCGCGAGCGCGACGAGGTCGCTGCCGACGAGCGCGACCTCGTAGGAGCTGCCCGACGCGCGGCGGACCGCGGCGGCCGCCGTCAGGGCTCGCTCGGGAGTGCGCGATCCGAACACGACGTCATGGCCCGCGCGCGAGAAGAGCCGTCCGAGCGCCATCCCCATCGTCCCGGTGCCGAGCACGCCGATCCTCAAGACGCCGCCTCTCGCGGGAAGAGCCCGCGCGTCCGGATCGATTCGAGGTTGCGCGCGTGGAAGAAGGTCTCGAAGTCCGTGGCCGGCTCGCCGGGCGGCAGGCACTCGGCGATCGGGATCTCCTCGATCGGGGTCCCGGCTTGCCTCGCCCCCCGCACGCGGTCTTCCAACCCGCGCAGGTATCCGCGCGCCGAGCGCAGCGCCTCGGGCCCCGCGACCGGTCCGTGCGAGCGGAGGATCCTGCCGCGGCCCCGCCCGAGGGCGCGCTCGAGGGCGCGGTCCATCGGCTCCGGCGCCGCGTAGTAGAGGTAGGCCATGCGCCCGACCGCCGAATCGCCCACGTGGAGCAGATCGGCGTCCGGAACGTCGACGCCGAGCGCGTCGGCGGTGTGGCCCGGGGACTCGAACACCTCGACGCGGTACCGGCCCCACGTCATTTGGAGGCTCCCGGCGAGCCGGCGCGTCGGCTCTCGGAAGTGCGCGGCCTCTTCGGGCGTGCGGAACTGCTCGCTCCGGAACGTCGAGACCGCGTCGGCGTGCGCCAGCAGCTCGGCCTCGGGAAAGAGGTTCCAGGCGGCCATGTGGTCGCTGAAGAAGTGGGTCGAGACGCAGAGCTCGACGCGTGTGCCCCAGCCCTCCACCAGGATCCGGCGCATCGCCTGCGCGTCGCCCACGGACGCGAGGCCGTCCACGAGGAGCACGCGCTTCCCATCCAGGATCGCGAGGGAGCCCGAGTCGTAGGCCTCGCCGCGGAAGTGGAACAGGTCCTCGCCGAGCCGCTCGACGCGCATCGCCGCCTCCTCTTGCCGAGGCTAGCGCGGACGGCTCCATCTACCGAGCGAATTGTTTTCATGAGGATCATGAGCTATCTTCATGGCATGGACACCGACCCACCGACCTCGGCGCTGCCGCTGCGCCACGTCCCGCTTCTCCTCGCGGTCTCCGAGGAGGGCACGCTGACCGCGGCGGCGCGGCGCCTGCACCTCTCGCAGTCGGCGCTCTCGCACCAGCTGGCGGACGCGGAACGGACGCTTCGCACGGCGCTCTTCGACCGCGGGCACCGGCGGATGACGCCGACGGCCGCGGGCGCTCGGCTGATCGAGGCGGCGCGCGCCGTCACCCGCGAGATGGAGGCGGCGAACCGCGACGTCGCGGCCCTGGGAACCGGGCCGGCCGGCCTCGTGCGCCTCTCCACCGAGTGCTACACGTGCTACCACTGGCTCCCCCGGACGCTCCTCGCGTTCCAGGCCGAGTACCCCACCGTGGAGTTGCGCATCGTGGTCGAGGCGACCCGCCGGCCGATCCCGGCGCTCCTGCGCGGAGACCTCGACGTCGCGATCGTGAGCGAGCCGGTCCGGAACCGCCGCGTGGTGCTCGAGCCACTCTTCGAAGACGAGCTCGTCGCCGTCATGAGCCCCTCGCATCGCCTGGCGGGACGGCCCGTCCTCGCGGCGCGCGACTTCGCCGGCGAGACCCTCCTGACCTACAACGCTCCCCAGCAGGAGCTGGACGTGTTCCGGCACGTCCTCGGCCCGGCGGGCGTCGCGCCGCGCTGGTCGCCGATCGAGCTGACCGAGGCGATGATCGAGATGGCCCGCTCCGGGCTCGGCATCGCCGTGCTGGCGCGCTGGGCGGTGGCGCCCCAGCTCGCGTCGGGCGCGCTGCGCGCCGCCCGGATCACACGCCGGGGACTCAGGCGGGCGTGGAGCGCGGCGAAGCTCGAACGCCGCCGGCCGGCGCCCGCCGTCGACGCGTTCATTCGCGCGCTCGTGGCCTCGGTGGGACGGCCGGCGCGCGCCGCCGCCTCTCCGCTGACTGCTGTCCAACGAAGACCACGCCGCCGAGGTCGTCGGCGCCGTGGTCCCGTGACGGCGTTGGCGCCGTCCTAGTCCTACGAAGACCACGCCGCCGAGGTCGTCGGCGCCGTGGTCCCGTGACGGCGTTGGCGCCGTCCTAGATCGGCGAGATCGAGAGGTCGCCGCTCGAGGTCCGGACCCGGATCCGCGCGCCGTGATCGCCGCGGCGGTACCCCACGAGGTTGTCGTGCTTCTCGACGGAGACCCCGTCCGAGAAGCCGACGCTCATGCCGCCGCTCGACTGCCGCGCGCTGGCGTCGAAGCTCGCGTCAGTCGGAAGGCGGAGCGTGACGTCCCCACTGCTCGTCGAGACGTCGACGGACCGCAGGCGCGCCCCGACGTCCTCGAGCTCGATGTCGCCGGAGGTCGCCTCCGCGGTGAACTCCTCCACGTCGGCGTCCAGGAAGCGCACGTCTCCGGAGTTGGTCTCGGTCACGATCTTCGCCGCCTTGACATTGCGGATCGCGAAGTCGCCCGAGCTCGCATGGAGCTCCAGGCTCTCTCCGTCGAAGCCGTCCAGGCGGCAGTCCCCGCTCGAGAAGTCGGACTTCCAGGTGCCCTTGATGTCGCGCGCGCGGATGTCTCCCGAGGAGCCCTCCAGCTCGAGCGTTCCCTCCAGCCGCGAGAGCCGCAGGTCCGCGCTCGCGACCTCGAAGCGCAGACGGCCGCGCAGGTCCTCGGCCTCGAGAAGGCCCACGAGGTTGACGAAGCGGCCGGTCGCCTCGCCCCGCGGCACCTGGACCTCGACCTCGGCGTGGATCCGGGTCCCGCGGCCGGGGTTCACCTTCACGGTGCGATCGTCGTAGGAGTAGGTGCTCGACGAGGAGAAGTTCAGCCACAGCCCGTCGCCGTGGTCGCCCGGCTCGCGGTAGCGGAACGTGCCGATCCGGTCGTACGGATAGCGGACGCGGAGAGTCGCCGCATCGCCGGAGACCGGCTCGAAGCGGACCGCGTCGGCCAGCTGCTGGCTCTCGGCGTAGACGGTCGCCACGGCGGTGACGGCCGGGACGTCGGCCTCGCGCACGCGCATCGTGCCGACGAGGTTTTCGATCGAGAAGCGCGAGCCCGCGGGCAGCGTCGACAGATCGGCCCGGATCGTTCGGACGACCTCCTCGCCGCGGGCGGCAGACGCCGCCGTCATTCCCAGTGCCAGACCGGCCAGGACGAGCCCGGCTCCTGCCGATGAAAATCCACGCATGGGTATGTCCCCTTCCAGAGACCGGTTACGCACCTCGCGGGGAAAGGTTCCCTCGGGAAGCCCGAACGCTCTAGGCCGGCTTGCGGGCGAGGAGCGTTCCGGGGCGCAGCGAGCCGAACGTCACGATGGCCAGGAAGACCATCATCAGCCGCGAATCGAGCGACCGGACGTCCGGGATCCCGTGCGCCGCGAATGTGGCGCGGTAGTCGCGAAGGTGGCGGATGTCCCGGATGAGCGCGCGGCCTCCCGGGGCGAGGACGCGCGCGATCTCGCCGATCGCCTGGGCTCGCCCGCCCGCGTCGTAGATGTTGTGGATCGCCTGCGAGGACACGACGGCGTCGAACGCGCCGTCGGGGAACGGAATCTTCCGCATGTCGGCGGTCCGGACCTCGACGCGGTCGGCCACGCCCTCGCGGCGGGCGTTCGCGAGCGTCGCCTCGGGCCGGTTGCCCGACAGGTCCTCCGCCTGCCAGATGTCGATCCCGGTGGCCTTGCCCGAGGTCAGCCGCCGCGCGGCGCCCACCAGCATCAGCCCGCGCCCGCAGCCGACGTCGAGCACCCGCTCCGCGCCGGTCCACGGAATCCGGTCCAGCAGTTTCTCCCGGTCGCGGACCTTTCCGACCTTGCTCGTCCACAGCATCCAGAGCGCCATCGCCGTGCAGCCGGCGCCCGGCCACAGCGCGCCGGCCGCGGGAAAGCGGAGCTCGAGGCTCCCAATCCGGCCCCGCCACTGGCCGGACCAGAGCCCGAAGTATGCGGTGCCCCAGATCAACAATCCGAGGGCGCCGACGATGAGGAGATTGCGCACCACCTTGGGCGCGTCCAGGCCGTAATCGGGATGATCCACGTCGCTGCTCCTACAGTGCGGCCTGGAACGCCGCGGCGAGCGAGTCCGGAGTCCCTTGCGCGAGCGATTCGTTGACCTTCAGCCAGAAGCCCTCGCGGTCCGGCTCCGGAAGGACGATCCCCTGCGCAGCAAGCTTCTGGCGAAAGGCCGGAAGGCTCGGAGTCTTCGGCTTCAGGCGGAACAGGCTCGTGCCGTTGGGGACGCGCTCGACCGCGAGCCTCTCCGGGGATCGATCGAGCCGGCGGATGAGCTCCTCGGAGCGCTTCACGGCCCCGGTCAGCCGGTCGAGGTAGCCCTCGGCGTAGTGCCGGGCGACGACGGCGTAGGGCCACGCGTTCCACAGCGCGCCGCCGAACATCCGGCGCACCTGGTAGAGGTTCGCCAGCGGCGCCGCCGGGCCCGCGAGGATCGCCCCGCCGCCGGAGTTGAAACACTTCCACAGCGACACGTAGACCGTGTCGAACAGCGCCGCGTACTCGGAGGGCGGATGCCCCGAGTACGCACTCGCGACGAAGAGCCGCGCCCCGTCGAGGTGCAGTCCGATGCCGCGCTGGCGCGCCTCGACAGAGATCCTCCGCATCTCGCCGAGATCGAAGGCCTCCCCGTGCAGGCGGCGCACCGGCGACTCGATCGAGATCGCGCCGACGGGCACCGGGACTCGGCCCGCAGCGCCGCGGTCGATCGCCTCCGCGGCCTCCGCCCAGGAGAAGGTGGCCTTCCCGGACGCGAGCGGCACGAGCGTCAACCCGGAGAGCTGCTGCGCGCAGTCGCCGGAGTCGTTGTAAAGGTGGCTGACCTCCTGCACGAGCACGCGCCGGCGCGGTCCCGCCAGGGTGCGCACCGCCAGGTGGTTGGCCAGGGTCCCCGAGGGCATGAAGACGGCCGCCTCCTTGCCGAGGAGCGCCGCGAACTGCTTCTCGAGGGCCTCGACCGCGCCCCCGCGCGAGTACTCGTCGGATTCGACTGCGTTCCCGGAGAGCCGCGCGAGCAGATCGGAGAAGGCGGACGGCGAAAGCTCGAGCCCGTCGCCGACGAAGTTCACGTCGAACCGGGTCGAGCCGCCCGGCCTGGCCGTTTGCTCCTGCCGGGCGACGAGAGAGGCGGCGGCGGCCCCGCCCGCGAGCGCCGTCATCCCGGCTCCGATCAGGCTCCTGCGCGTCCATGCGGTCACGGCGCGAGCACCTTGACCATGCGGAGCGTGTCGGGGCGATAGCCGATCCGGTCGTAGAGCCTCCGCGCGCGGTCGTTCTCGTCGAAGACGTTGAGCGTCAGGAGCCGATGGCCCCGGGCGCGCGACCAGGCCTCCGCGGCGGCCAGGAGCGCCCCGCCGACCCCGCGGCCCTCGGAGTCCGCCGCGACCACGAGGTCGGAGACGTGGCCGTGGGGCTCGGCGGTGAAGTAGTCCGCGAAGGTCTTGACGTGCGCGAACCCCAGCGGGCGGCCGGACGCCTCGTCCTCCACGACGAGGACGGCGACGCTGGGATCCGAGGACCCGAGGCTCGCGGCGATGTCGGCGGCGACGGCGCGGTCCATCTGATCCCGGGGCCGGAAGGGCGGCGGCCCGAAGTCGTGCAGCCGAGAAGACATCGGGAGGAGCCAGGCCGCGTCGTCCGCCCTGGCGGCGCGGATGCGCAGCCCTTCGGTCACGCCGCGAGAACCCTCGAGGAGCCGGGAGTCATCTGGCGCGCATCCTACATCCGACATCCAGACACCGATCGTCTCCGCGTCCAGGCGTCCGAGGCACGCTCCTTGCTGCATGCCACCGGCGGAGGCCCGACATGCCCGAGGAAAAAAAGCCCGAGCGCTGCCCGCACTGCGGCTATCCGCAGAGCCCGAGCCTGCGGACTCGAACCCACTGCCAGAAATGCGGCAGGCCGCTCAAGGCGGGACGCAGGCCCTGGCAAGAACCTGGAACCCGGCCCCGGCCGTCGCTGTAAAAAGGCCGAGCGCCGACTAGTTGATCCGGCCGCCCTCCCGGGGCGGCGCGAACCGGGGATCCGACAGGAACGCGTCGTCGGTCAGGCTCTCGAGGAACGCGATCAGATCCGCCTTCTCCCGCGTCGTGATCGCGAACGGCCGGATCCGCGCGCTCTTGCCTGAGCTGTCGCCGCCGCCGCGAGCGTAATAGTCGACGACCTCTCCGAGCGTCGCGAAGCGCCCGTCGTGCATGTAGGGCGCGGTGAGCGCGACGTTGCGGAGCGTCGGCGCGCGGAACGGGCCGCCGAGACCCGTGTCGAAGAACTCCGGCTCCCCCGCGGCGAGGCCGTCGAAGGTCACGGGACCGGAGAACGTGAACCCGGAGTGGCACTGCGCGCACGCCATCCGCTCCGAGAAGAAGAGCCGCATCCCGCGCCTCGCGGCGTCGGACATCGCGCGCGCGTCGTCCTTCCAGAGCCAGCGGTCGTACGGCGACTCGCCCGAGAGGAGCGTCCTCTCGAAGCTCGCGATCGCCTTCCGCACGGTCGTGAGGTCGAGGGGCTCCCCGGGGAAGGCGGCCGCGAACGCCGCCGCATACGCGGGGTCGGCGGCGAGTCGCGTCGTCACGTCGGTCTCGCGGCCGGCGAGGCCGAGCTCGACGGGGGCCCGGTTGAGCATCGGCCCGAGCTGCTGCTCCTCGAGTGTCGCGCGGTGCGCGTCGACCCACGTGAACGAGGAGTTGTACGCGACGTTCGCGAGGCTCATGCTGCCGCGCGGGTGCCGCATGCCCGTCGACCCGACGGCCCGGCCGCGCCCGTCGGTGAAGGCGTTCCCGGGCGAGTGACACGATCCGCAGGACTGCGTCCCGTTGGCGGACAGCCGCGGCTCGTAGAAGAGCCGCCGTCCGAGCGCGACCTTGGCCTCGGTCATCGGATTGTCGTCCGGCACGCACGGCGTCGGGAATCCGGGCGGAAGGCGCCAGTCGAAGGCGGGAACAACCGCCGACGACGCGGACGCCGGTTCAGGTTGTCGCGCGGGCGCCCGTTGCGCACCCCCGAGCGCCGCGGCGCCCGCCAGGACGACGAGCAGGAGTCGCCTCATCGCGTCTCGATCTCCCGTCTTCCGTCTACCAGCGCGGCGGCTGAGGGAGCGTGAGCGCGCTCGTCTGCGACGCCAGTTGCCTGCGCTCGGCGGCCCAGGCGGAGAAGCGGTCGAGGTCCGCGGGATCGACGCCCCCCGGCTCCGTCCGCTTCTTCTGGATCCACTGGTCGATGGCGGCGGCGAGCTCGTCGGCGCGTGCGCGGTCGTTGTTGAAGAGCGTCATGTAGGAGTTCTTCACGTCGTCCAGCCGGTTGAGTCCGAGGTAGGCCTCGCCGCGGTACTCGAGCGCGGGCGTGTATCCCGGCTGGATCTCGAGGGCGCGGTCATACGCCTGGAGCGATTCCGCGTACCTGCCGGTCTTGCGATAGGCGTAGCCGAGGTTGCCCCACGCCTGGAACATCCGCGGATTCTTCTCCGTCGCCGCCGTGAACTTCTTGATCGAGCCCTCGTGCCGCTCGAACGCCTTCTTCTGGAGCTTCTCCTTCTTCTTCGCGTCGGTCTCGGAGGCGGCCTCCTTCTCGAGCAACGCGGCCTTGTCCCGGTACGCATTGCCGTCGTCGTAGAGCTCGACCGCCTCCTGCTCGGGCGTCAGGGCCTGGCGCGCTTGTGGACGCGGAAGCGAGGCCCCGCCGTCGGCGAGTCCCGCCGCGGGCGCGAGCAGCGACGCAGCGAGAATGAGGGACCAGGGAACGTGTGCTCTCGTCATGAGGAACCTCCTGGCGGCCACCTTACCGGAGGTCGTCCCCGACGAACGTCAAGTTCATGCAAGGATCAGCCGCCCGCCTCCAGCCGATAGCCCGCCTTGCGCACCGTGACGATGTAGCGCGGCGCCGCGGGGTCCGGCTCGAGCTTGCGCCGCAGCTCGGCGATGTGCGTGTCGACCGTCCGCGACACCGCGGCGTCCGCATAGCCCCACACGGAGCGCAGGAGCTCCATCCGCGAGACGACCCGGCCCCGTCGGCGGCACAGGAAGAGCAGAAGATCCATCTCCTTGGGCGTCACGGCGACCGGCGAGCCCTTGCGGAGGAGGACGCGGGGCGCCACACGCAGCTCGACGTCTCCAAACTTCTGGATCTCCGGCTCGGGCGCCGCCGGGCGGACGCGCCGCAGCATCGCCTCCACCCGCGCCAGGAGCTCGAGCAGGCCGAAGGGCTTGGTCACGTAATCGTCGGCTCCCAGCTTCAGGCCCCGGACCTTGTCGGCCTCCTCGCCCCGCGCCGTCAGCACGAGCACCGGAAGCGCCCGGTGCTCTGCACGGAGCCGAGCGAGCACCGTGAAACCGCTCATGCCCGGGAGCATCAGGTCGAGGATCGCGAGATCGAAGTCCTCCTCGCGAGCGCGGCGGTATCCGATCTCTCCGTCGAGCGCGACCTCGACCGCGTAGCCCTCGACCTCCAGATTGTTCCGCAGGCCGAACGCCAGGTCCTCGTTGTCCTCGATGAGCAGGATCCGCGTCACGAGGCCGCCTCCGCCCCGGCCTCCGCCTCCCCTCTGGCCGCCGCCGGCACTTCGACGACGAACCGCGCTCCGCGCCGGCCGGTCCCATCTTCGATCGAGCACCGGCCCGCCATGCGGACGACGAGATCGCGGACTACGGCGAGACCGATCCCCGCGCCCGCGGCGATCGACTCGCGCTCGCGCTCGAGCCGCTCGAAGCGGGAGAAGACGCGCTGCCGGGCGTCGGCCGGAATGCCCGGGCCCTCGTCCTCGACCGTGATCCGGACGACGCCGTTCGAGCGCGACAGGCCGACGCGCACCTCCTGTCCGACGGGACCGTACTTGACCGCGTTGTCCAGGAGGTTGAGCACCACGTGCCGCACGGCGTCGGCGTCGATCCGCGCGAAGGCGCTCTCGTCGAGATCGAGGCTCAGCCGGACCCGTCTCGTCTCCGCCACAGAGGCGAAGCCCTCGACTACCTCGCGGAGGAGCGGCGCCACGGCGCGGTCCTCCGGCGACACCGTGAGCGCGCCTCGCGACGCGCGGGAGGACACGAGCACGTTCTCCACCAGGTGCGAGAGCCGCCGGGCCTCGCGGTCGATGACCGCCAGCGCGCGCTCCTCCTCCCCCTCGGAGCGCGTCCGCCCGAGCAGCAGCGTCTCCGCGAACATGCGGATCTGCGTCAGGGGCGTGCGCAGCTCGTGGGAGACGCTCGCGACGAACTCCTCGCGCAGCCGCAGGAACGCGCGCTCCCGACGCAGCTGCAGGATCGCGGCGAGCGTGACGCCGGCGGACAGCAGCAGCATCAGGAGCAGGAAGGGCAGGCGCGTGCGCGGCAGGCCGCCGGAAAGCAGCAGCGGCGCCGCGGCCTCGTCGAGCGCGACGTCGGCCGTATATCCCTTGAGGACGCCCTCGTAGGTGTCTCCGAAGGGCGCGTGCACGATGACGCTCTTCGCGAAGCGGCCCGCCGGCGAGCTCCAGACGACGGCGCCGCTCGGCCCCCGCACAGTGACCGCGAGGAACCGGTTGCCGACGGGATCGCTGCCCTTCGCGAGGGACTCCGGGAGGAGCGGCGCCCGCGCGAGCGGCTTCTCGAAGAAGGACGGCAGGACCTCGAGGCGCAGGGCGAAGCCGAGGATGGAGATCTTCGGGTCTCCCTTCTCGGGGATGGGCTCCGTCAGGAAGACGAAGGAGCGGGGAGCACCCTCGAAGACGTCGTGCACCGTGGTGAACGCGCGCTCCCGCGCCTTGGCTTCGGCGAGCGCGCGGCCGAGCCGCTCCTCGATCCACGCTCGACGGTCTCCATCGAGCGGGGTTCCGCCGAGGCGCAGCGAAGACCCGTCGCGCGCGAGCAGCGCTCCGGCGATGCGCAGGCTCGAGGAGTCGCCCGCGGCGAGCTTCCCCATGTCGGACGCGATCCCCTGGTAGCCGACCTGCACGCACGCCCGGCGGAGGTATTCCGCCGCGGCGAGGGACGCGTCGTCGCGAAGGGTCCCGACCATCGCGCGGCGGTGCTCGGAGACGGCCTGTTGCACCTGCAGGGCGAGGAGGACCGCCGACACGACGGAGAGCGACAGCAGGGCGACGATGAGCGCGGGACGCCACTCCCGGCGCGCGCGGCGGGATGTCATGGGGAGAGATTAGCCCCGCCGCGGCGCGGCGGCGAAGTCCTGACGAATCGCTGACAAAACGCCCGGACGCGAACGTGCCCGGGAGCCGCTCACCACGTCTTCCGCAGCGGGTGCGCCTCCGTGTTGAGGACGATCGGTTGCGGCTGGTGCTCGAGATCCAGCGTCTCGGCCGGCGCGAACAGCAGGTAGAGGTACTTCAGCGTCTCGGCCAGGAAATAGCTCGGCATGAGGTCGCCCTGCTTGCGCGACACGACGTCGGTCAACACCGTGAATCCGGCATCGGTGCGGCAGCGGCGCTCGAGGGCCTCGAGGAAGGTTCGGCCCATGTCCTGGTACCGCTGGTTGCCCGTGGCCCGGTAGAGGAAGAAGGTGGACTCCATGATCTCGGGCCGGAGTGGATAGCCGGGCGAGAGGATCTTCATCGTCCGATAGTCGATCAGCTCCGGCTCGACCCCCTTCAGGTTCCACATGCGGAAGCAGGAATCGCCGAGGCGGCTCGCGCGCGGCATGTCGCCGGCCAGGGTCAGGACCGCGGGCAGGAAGGCGTGAAGCGCGCCGAACTCGGTCGCGGTGCGCAGGCCCGTGTCCATGTCGGCCTGCCCGTACCAGAGACCCGTCGGCAGGTCGTCCGCCAGGTACCGATCGAGGGCGACCCGGCTCTCCCCCCACAGGCGCGCGCAGTCGGCGTCGCCGAAGAGACGCGCGCACTTGATGAGGTACTCGTAGTACGAGTCGATGCCGCCTCCGACATGGCTCGCCTTGCTGATCCACGCCCCGGTCTCCACGTCGATCTCGTCGCCGACGAGCCCGATCGCCGAGCGGCGCTTCGCGAGCTCGAGGAGCGCCCGCTTGGGCTTGTCGTAGAAGACGGCCTTCCCCGTCAGCTTCGAGAGGGTGCCGAACTCGAGAAGCAGCGTGCCGATCTCGGCGGGGTTCGAGCGCGCGCCGCTCGCCTTGCCGGTCTTCAGGTTCACGAACATGTACGGCATCCCCGTGGGCGAGGCGAAGGCCGGGAGCAGGCGCGTTCCGAGGTCGTCCGCGAGCCGCAGCAGGCCCGGGTCGGCGGTCAGCTGGTAGGCGGAGAGCAGTCCGCCGAGGAGCCGGATCGTGACCTCGAAGTTCTTGACCGTGAGGTTCCGGTCGAACGAGAGGCGCGTCAGGATGAGCCGCTTCGCCCGCTCGGCCTCCGCGGTCAGCCCGGCCAGCCAGAGCGTGTCGAGCGCGTCGACCGGCGTCATCAGGAGCGACTCGCCGTACCAGTCGTGTCCGGTGCGGCTGACGGGCTGGAGCTCGTCGTGGCCCCAGGCGTAGCGCTCGTAGCCCTTCCAGGAATGCACGAGATCCGCCTTTACGCGCCCCGCGAGCTCGGCGCGATCGATTGGGGCGACCAGGGGCTTGCGCTCGGGCCGCTCCGGCCACGTCGCGGCCAGCATCATGGCCGCGAGGACGGCCATTCCGGCGAGCGTGCGGAGACTGGCGGGACGGCCGGCGGGCGGGCACATCTTCGGACGAATCCTACAGGCACGCCAGTCTCACCCGTGGCATCGAAGACCCAAACCCAGGCCCTCGCGCTGCGTATGAACTCGTAACCGGCGCCACGCGTGTGCCCGCCGGGAGCTCCTGAAGAGCCCAGAGCCCGAAGAGGAGGTCGCGTGCGAATTCAGTCCCTGCTTTCCCTCCGTCCGCTGTCGGCGGCCGCCCTCGGGCTGCTGGTCCTTGGCACCTCGCCGGAGACGACCCAGCCATCGCCCACGTCCTCCCGGCAGACCACTCTCTCCGTCGCCGACATGGACCCGGGCGCCAAGGCCTGCGTCGACTTCTACCAGTACGCCGACGGAGGATGGCTGGAGAAGAACCCCATCCCGTCGGACCGGCCGCGGTGGGGCACGTTCGACGAGCTTCGTCAGCGCAACCAGAGCGACCTGCGCGACATCCTCGAGCGGCTCGCCGCCGACAAGGCGGCGGCGGCCGGGTCGGAGGAGCGCAAGCTCGGCGACTTCTACGCCGCCTGCATGGACGAGGCGGCGATCGAGCAGAAGGGCGTCGCGCCGATCGAGCCCGAGCTCGCGCGGATCGACGCGATCAAGGACGTTCCCTCCCTGCGCGCCGAGATCGGCCGCCTCCAGCCGATGGGCGTCGGAGTCCTCTTCCAGTTCGGCTCCGAGGAGGACCGCAAGGACTCCTCGAGGGTCATCGCCGCCGCGCTCCAGGGCGGGCTCGGACTGCCCGAGCGCGACTACTACCTCAAGAAAGACGAGAAGTCCGTCAAGCTCCGCGACCAGTACCTCGCGCACGTGGCGAAGATGCTGGAGCTCTCGGGCGAGAAGCCAGCGAACGCGGCCGGCGACGCGAAGGCGATCCTCGCACTCGAGACGAGGCTCGCGGAGGTCTCCCAGACCAACGTCGACATCCGCAACCCGGACAAGACGCATCACCCGACGTCGGTCGCCGAACTCGCGAAGGCGAATCCGAATCTCGAATGGACGAAATACTTCGCGGAGCAGGGCGTCGATCCGGCCGTCGCCGTCAACGTCTGGCAGCCCGACTTCTTCCAGGCCGCGGATCGCCTGATGCGATCGGAGCCTCTTCCCGCGTGGAAGGCCTACCTGCGTTGGCGGCTCGTCTCCGCCGCGGCGCCCTCCCTCCCCAAGCGATTCGTCGACGAGAACTTCGCCTTCTTCGGCAAGACGCTCTCCGGCGTGCCCGAGATCCAGCCGCGCTGGAAGCGCTGCGTCACGGCGACCGACAACGCGATGGGGATGGCGCTCGGCCGCATCTACGTCAAGGAGCACTTTCCGCCCGAGGCCAAGAAGCGGGCCGACGAGATGGTCCGGAACCTGCTCGCCGCGCTCGCCGACGACGTGAAGACGCTCGACTGGATGGGCGAGGAGACCAAGAAGGCCGCCCTCGTGAAGATCGCCGCCTTCGACACCCGGATCGGCTACCCCAACAAGTGGCGCGACTACTCGACGCTCGCGATCACACGCGCCTCGCACGGGGCGAACGTGCTCGCCGCGAGTCAGTTCGAGTGGAAGCGGGACCTCGGCAAGATCGGCAAGCCCGTCGACAAGAGCGACTGGGGCATGACGCCGCCCACGGTCAATGCGTCCTACAACTCGGCCAAGAACGCGATCACGTTCCCGGCGGGGATCCTGCAGCCGCCCTTCTTCTACCCGGAGGGGGACGACGCCATCAACTACGGCGGCATCGGCGGCGTCATCGGACACGAGATCACGCACGGCTTCGACAACTCGGGCCGCAAGTTCGACGCCAAGGGCAACCAGACGGACTGGTGGACCGAGCAGGACGCGAAGAATTTCGACGCCCGGGCGAAGTGCATCATCGACCAGTTCGACGGCTACTTCATCGAGCCCGACGTCCACGAGAAGGGCGAGCTCGTGCAGGGCGAGTCGATCGCCGACCTCGGCGGGCTGACGATCGCGTACCGGGCGTACAAGAACAGCCTCGAGGGCAAGCCGGCCCCGCCCGCCATCGAGGGCCTGACCCCGGACCAGCGGTTCTTCGTCTCCTGGGGACGAATCTGGGCCTCCAATCACCGGCCCGAGTTCGCGCGCCTGATGGCGGCGACCAACGAGCACCCGCTGGGCAAGTACCGCGCGGTCGGAACGGCCGCCAACATGCCGGAGTTCGCGAAGGCGTTCTCCTGCGCTCCCGGCGAGGGCGTCGCGATGATCCGCGAGCCGAGGTGCCAGATCTGGTGACGCGCGCCCGTTGACGATCCGCGGGGCGGCCTGCTACTTTCTTCTCCCCGAGGAAGGAAGGGACGACCGTTCCGGCCGCATCGCATGCCTGACGACCTGAACCTGAAGCAGATCGACACCTCCGCGATCGGCGAGCTCGCTCGCCTCCGCGAGGAGGAGGACCGGTTCCAGGAGCGGCTCCAGAAGATGGAGTCGAGCCGCGGCACGGTCTCGCCCGCGGTCTTCGAGCGCGTGCATCGGGACTACACCTCGCGCCTCGAGTCGCTCGATGCCCAGTCCAGGCCGCTGCGGGAGCGGGCGCGCGCGGAGTACGCCAAGCTGCGTGTGTTCCAGTCCGACGCGGAGCGGAGCCTGCGGGAGATCGGGCTCGCCAAGGAGGAGCTGGAGTTCCGGAACTCGCTCGGCGAGTATCCGGACGGCGACTTCGCCACGCGCTTGGCGGCCTGCACGCAGGACCTCTCCGACCGCAAGGCCTGGGCGGACGAGATCGAGCGCATGCGCGACCAGTTTCGCCGCGCGTTCCGCTCCGAGGCGGAGCTCGAGGCCGTTGCCGAGACGGAGGACGACGACGCCACGCGGATCATGGCCGCCGACAAGGCCGCTCCGGCCCAGCCGCCGGAGGCCGCGGCCGCCCCGCGCATTCCGGTGACCACGCAGGTGACCCGCGCGCCCTCGTCGCAGGAGACGGTCGTGACTCCGGCGGCGCGCGTCGTGCGAATCGTCGACGGCAACGAGGAGAAGGTCTTCGCTCTCCGGCCCAACACCAACACGATCGGACGCCATCCCAAGTGCGAGGTCGAGCTCCCGTCCACCGAAGTCTCGCGCCGCCACGCCGAGATCACCCTCGGCCCCGAGGGGTTCCGGATCGTGGATCTGAACTCCAACAACGGCGTCTACGTCAACGGCAAGAAGGTCAAGGAACAGCTGCTGGCCGACGGCGACCTGATCCAGCTCGGAACGCAGAGCCTCCGCTTCCGCGCCTGAGAAGTCGCCGCTGGCGCCGCCGCGGCTAGGACACTCGCGTCAGCGCGATGCGCTCGACGCTGTCTCCCTTGGGCGCCGTGAAGTGAAACGAGAGGTCGACGTGGGTCGGATCGCGGAAGAACAGCTCGACCCCGTCGACGTGCGGAGCGCGGGGATCCGCGAGGTTGGTGGCGTCGACGAAGGCAAACCGAATGCGGCGCGGATCGTCCCCCCGCGGTTCGGCGCGCAGCCGCGGCTGGTTGCCCGCGCCGCAGTAGTGCGTCATCCGCAGCGTGGACCCATCGAGGTGGTAGACGCTCGTCATGACCACCTCTCCCTCCGAGACGAGATTCTCGACCACCGCGGTCCCGTGCCCGGTCAGCGAGTATTCGGCGTCCATCTCGCCCTTGTCCGTGCGGGCGCCGGTCCACTCGAGGGTGCCGTGCCACCGGCCCACCAGCCCCCGCAGGCGCTGGAAGTCGGGGGCGGCGGAAACGGCGTCGGCCCCGAGGGCAGTCGACGCCGCGATGGCTACCAACACGATCGCCGCGAGGAGATGACGTTTCACGGGACGGATTCTAGGAGCGAGCCGGCCCACCGGGCGGCGGCCGCGTCCGGGCGCCGTTCGTACTCGGGAACACCGGCTTCGTCACGAGACAGGACACCGGGCGCGGATCTCCCTTTCCGGCTACTGAGAATCCTGGTCCACCCCGGAGACGAGCACCGGCGGACGCTTGTGCCACCAGTCCTGCGTGTCCGCCGCCATCTTGTAGCCGACGTCGAAGAGGGCCTTCATGTAGACCCGGTCGAACTCGGCGTTGTGCGGGGTATCGAAGGTCGGAGGGATGAACGCGAGGTTGAAGTCGACGTGATCTCTCTGGGCGACCGCGAAAATCCGGTAGAGGTCGCCGACTCCCTGGCTGTGGATCAGGCAGGTGATGGCCCGGAAGGCGATCGAAAGTGTCCGCCGGTCCACCTGCGCCCACTCCGGATCGAGCCGTGCGTTGCGGATGACGTAGAGCGTCCGGTTTCGCTCGAAGAGCTCGTGGAGCTGGAGGGCGGCAGGATAGACGAACACCTGCGCCGCGGTGCCGCCGTCAACGTGCATCTCCTGGTATTTGTGCCCGTTCGCCTCGACGTCGATCATGACGGGAGGGAACGTTCCCGGGATCGCCGCCGAGGCGATCAGGATCTTCTGCACCAGATCGAGCGCCCCCGGAGCCCTCGTCGCCGCGATCTCCGTGACGTTCCAGATGACGGCCCGCCGCACGTCGAGGTTGGCCGTCGCGACCAGCAGGATCCGCCCCTTCGTGTGCTCGACGGCGATGGCGTCGAGGACCTCCTGGGTCACGTACTTCTTCACGAGCTTCCGGAGAGGCGTCGTGTCCGCCAGGGCGTCGTTGTAGAGCACCGAGAGGAGCGAGCGCTCCTCGGCGATGTCGTGGAGAGAGATGCCCGTGTAGAGCGCCTTCAGCGTCGCGTCGTAAGCCGGGCCCAGGAAGGCGAACGGCGAAATCAGCGCTCCGGTGCTCACACCCGTCACGAGCTTGAACTCCGGCCGGGTGCCCGCCTTCGTCCAGCCCTCGAGCAGCCCCGCCCCGAAGGCGCCGTTGTCGCCCCCGCCGGAGATGGCCAGGTACGCCGCCGGCGGCAGCTCGTTGGTCGTCAGTTTCAGAAAGTCGCGCTCGGCCTCGAGCGACGCGAGGTAGTCGTCCTCGAAGTCCTTCACGTGGCCGGCGTCCCGGGGGAAGTAGCGGATAGACTTCGGAAACCCCACCACGACCGCGTCGGCCTCGAGGCTCGCGGGCACCGCGGCTCCGCGCGCCGCGCTCGCGCAGCCGAGCGGAGCGAGCGGCGCGAGGAGGATCACCGCCAGCGCCGCGCCGAGGAAGCGCAACGTCCCCATCCTCACGACGGCTCCCGCTTCTCGGCGAGGCACGCGGCAGGGCTCAGGGCGTCGCGACGCACATCCGCTCCCAGTCCTCCTCGCGGTCCACGTCCACGAGCGCCGCGGGCGGCCACTCGACGCGGACCACCTCGCCCTCGTGTCGTCGCACGACCCGCTTGCCGGCGCCGTCGCCCCCGGGGCCTCCCAGCTCGGGCAAGAGAGTCCGCGCGTACAGGGTCGGCGGGGCGTGAACGCCTCCGTAGTCCGACGCCACGAGCGGCGCCCCCGTCTCCCGGAAGGTCCGCACGAGGCGCGCCACCATGTCCGCGGTGACGCGGGGCATGTCGGCGAGGAGGACCACGACGGCCTCGGCCTCCCCGGGCACGGACGCGACGCCAGCCGCCAGCGAGGTGTTCATGCCCTTCTCGTACTCCGGATTCACGACCGCGTGGACGGCGATGCCGTCGAGCTCCGCGCGGACGCGCTCGGCGTCGTGCCCCAGCACGACGACGACCGGATCGAGGCCTGCCTCCCGCGCGACGCGGGACGCGCGCCGGGCGAGCGACTCGCCCTTCCAGGACAGCAGGAGCTTGTTTCGGCCGAACCGCTTCGAGGCTCCCGCGGCCAGGATGATCCCGGCGACGAGTCCCGGAACCGGGAGCTCGGCCAACTCGTTTCCATGCTTCACGGGAGAGGTCACGCTATCCCCGATTCGCGGGAGAGGTCAAACCCACCCCTAGTGCGCCGCGCCCGCGAGAAGAAAAGGCTCGTCGAGCGCCTGCGCCAGCCGGGGGTCGCGCCCGTAGGGATCTCGCTTGAACACCGTGCGGTTCTCGACGGTCGGATCGATGGTCCAGTACATGATCAGGACCGGGACCGGCTGCTTGAGCCGGACGGTCTGCGTCTTTCCCGTCGCGACCGCCGCCTCGATTGCCGACGCGTTCCACGCCTTCGGATCGCCGAGGAGCAGCTCCACGAGCTCGAGCGGACGCTCGACGCGCATGCAGCCCGAGCTGAACGCGCGGGACTCCTTCTCGAAGAGCGCCTTGCTCGGCGTGTCGTGCAGGTACACGTGGTACGAGTTCGGGAACATGATCTTGACCCGGCCGAGCGAGTTGTCGGGACCGGGCTCCTGCCGGACGGTGTACGGGAAGCTCTTCGAGGCCCAATCGACGCGAGCCGGATCGACCTTCTGGCCGTTCTTGTCGATCAGGTCGAGGCCCTTGCGACCCAGGTAACCGGGATCCTTTCGCGCGGCCGGGATCACGTCCTTCGCGAGGATTCCGGGCGGCACGGTCCAGGTCGGGTTGAAGACGACGTGGTCGATCTTCGCCTTGAAGATCGGAGTCTGACGGTACGGCTTGCCGACCTGGGTCTTCGCGCGCCAGAACGGTTTCCCGTCCCGCGCCAGAATCGTATTGAAGCCCGCCACGTCGACGATCACGAGGTCGCCGGGTCCGATCTCGTGAAGGACCCACCGGGCGCGCTCGAGATTGATGCGGATCTGGAGCACGCGCGCCTCGACCGGCACGTTGAGCTCCGCCAGCGTCTCGGCGCCGACGTTCCCGTCGCGCTCCAGTCGATGGCGCTCCTGGAACGCCTGGACGGCGGCTGCGACTGGAGCATCGTAGACGTCGTCGTCGAGCGCTTCGGGCTGTCCCGCGAGATCCCCGGTCGCCGCGAGGCGGCGGCGCAGCGCGAGGACTCGAGGCCCTCGGGCGCCGGGCTTGAGCGCGGGACCCGCCGGGACCGACGGCCAGCCTCCACGCGCGGCGACGGCGCGATACTCGGCGAGCGCGGCTCGCGCCTTGGCGTACCACCAGTGGTCGGGCCGGACCCGCTCGACCGCCTCCCGCAGGCGGCCCTGCGTCAGCGCCTGGAAGACGAAGCGATCGCCCTCCTGCGCGCCCACGGGACGCGGCTCGAAGTTCCAGTGCGGATCGAGAGACCTCGGATCGACCTTGCCGAGATAGAGGTGATAGACCAGCAGGAAGAAGGCATCGGTCGCCAGCAGATCGGTCTCGGCGCGCGTCGCCGGATCCGCGCCCGGCGCGATCGAAGCCGCCCTGCGGGTCAGCTCCTCCAGGTGGTAGTCCTCCGGCCGCAGGCCGTCCTCCGCCGA
>DASXPB010000043.1:0-10322 GCA_036493875.1 Thermoanaerobaculia bacterium | reverse complement strand
GCGCCCGACGCCCAGAAGATGCTGCTGACCGCGTTGAACGACGGAACGATCCGCCGGCTCGGCAGCGCCTCCGAGACGCCGCACACGGCGCGGGTGGTCGCCGCCTCCAACGCCCTTCTGGCGCGCCGCGCGGCGGAGGGGAGCTTCCGCTCCGATCTGCTGATGCGCCTGAACCCTTCGCTCGCGCTGGAGCTGCCGTCCTTGTCGGAGCGGCGCGAGGACCTTCCCGAGCTCGCGCGTCTGACCGCCGCCGGATTCTGGGAGAACCCTCGGCACCGGCGCGCGATCGCGTCGCTGGTCCGCGCCGCCGGGGGTCCCGACCCGGAGCCGGAGGGCGCGTTCGCGCTGGCCGTCTCGGAGCGCGAGGCGCGCGAGTCCGAGTCCCCGGTCGTGTTCGTCCTGCCCGGCAAGGCGTGGGCGGCGATGCTGCGGCACCCGTGGCCCGGGAATCTCCGGCAGTTCGAGATGGTCCTGGCCGACGCGCTCGCGGCCGCCGTGTACGGCGGGCCCGGCGCGACGATCGAGCGCGGCGGGGAGCGGGGGAGGGTGAGGATCGCGCTGGATCCGCGCCTGCTCTTCGATCTTCTCGCCGGGGCGCACGGCGTCGACCCGACGGCGGCTTCCGGGGGTGTCCGCTCCGACGCCTTGAACCGGCCGCGCGCGTCGACCGTCGCGGGTTTTCGCCGCGAGCTCGAGCGGTCGACGCTGCGCGCGCTGTTCCGGGAGGCGGGCGGCGATTTCGAGCGCATGGCGGAGCTGATGACCGGTAGCGCTCGCGAGGCGCGTGCGGTGCGGCTGCGCTTCAACAAGCTCGGGCTCTCGGCCCGCGACGAGAAGTAAGAAGTGATCCTGGAAGCGGTCCTCGCCGCGTCTCTCCTGGTTCGCGTCCCCGCGCAGGAAGGCGTCGTGGCTCCGGACGTTCCCGTCGCCGGGGAGTGCGCGGCGGACCCCGCCATGCTGACCGCGGAGGCGCGGGCGCTGCTCGCCGACGCGGGCGCCGCACCCGAGACCGCCACGCTGCGTCGCGCCCGCGACCTCGTGCGGCGCGCGCGCAAGGCCGCTCCGGGCGCGGGCCTGGATCTCGAGGCCGCGGACCTCGCGTTCGCCGCGGGCGACGACGAGGAGGGCGCGGACCTCCTCGCGGCCGCCGCGGAGAGGGATCCGACGCGGCTCTCGCCGCCCGAGCTCCTTCTTCTCGCCCGCCGGGCGGATTCACGCCGCCGGTGGCGCGACGCGATCGCGCGCTACCGTGACCTGGGCCGTGCGCTCGAGCGCGGAGGCGAGGCGGCGGACTGGGTTCCCGCGCGCGTCCGGGAGCTCGAGCTCGAGGCCCGCGCGGACGCGATCGCGCCGCCCTCGGCCGGGCCGTCGGTCGAGGCGCGCCTCGCGCTGGCCGACGGCAAGCGCGCGCTCGCCGCCGGCCGGCTCCAGGAAGCGCGCGAGCGCCTGCGGAGCGCGCTCGACCTCGCGCCCGAATACACGGAGGCCCTGCTCGCCCTCGGCGCGGTCGAGACGCGCGCACGGCGGCCGGCGGCGGCGATTCGCGCCTACCGCGGCGCGCTCGCGGCCGAGCCCGAACGCATCGAGGCGCTGACCGCGCTCGCGAACCTCCTGTGGGAGGAGCCGGACCGGAGGACGAAGGAGGAATCGCTGCGGCTGCTGGACCGCGCCGCGGCCCTGCGGCCGGACCTCCGGACCCTGCTGCGCGTGTCGGCGAGCCGCTGGGCCGAGTTCGGAGACGCGCCGAAGGCGCTCGAGCGGCTGGACCGATTCCTCGAGCACGCCTCGCCGGGGGAGCGCGCCGACGCCGCCGCGCTGCGCGATGCGCTCTCCCGGCGGGTAAGGGGCGCGGCCGAGGAGCCGACGCCCTCCGCCGCGACCGCCGAGGAGCCGGCGTCCTCCCTCGCGGTGCCCGAGGGGCCCGCTGCCGCGGCCGTCGACCGCTGGAGGAAGGCGCAGGTCTACCTCGAGCGCGGCGGCGCCGATGCCGACGAGGAAGCCCTCCGGCTCCTCGAGGAGGCCGAGCGGATCGACCCCGCCTTCGCGGGCGCGCCCGAATTGGCGGCCTCGATCCATCTGCGCCACGAGCGCTGGCGCGAGGCGGAGGACGCGCTGCGGCGGTCGATCCGCCTCGATCCGTCCCGCGTCGCCAACCACGAGCAGCTCGCGCGCCTGCTGGACCGTTCCCCGGACCGAAGCGTCGAGGCGCTCGACGCCTGGCGAAAGGCGGAGGCCGCGGGCTCGACGGAGGCGCTGATCCTGCTGGCGCGCGCCGCGGAGCACGCGGGGTCTCCCCGCGAGGCGCTTCGCCTGTACCGCCGCTACGAAAACGAGGCTCCGGCGGGACCCGGCGCGGACGAGGCCGCGGCCGCCGTCCGGCGTCTCGAGGCGGGCGAGCGGCAGACCGTTCTCGTCGTCTGCGCCGCCTCTGCGCTCGTCCTTCTGGCCGCTCTGTGGCTGGTGTGGCGGCGGCGCGCCGGCCTGACGTTTGCCGAGTGGCTGGCGCGGGACCCGGGAAAGGCGCAGGAGGCGCGTCCCGTCGTCGGCCGCCTCCGCCACGAGGTGCTCAAGCACGGAGGCATGCTGCTGTCGGATTCGGCTTCTCGTTTGGAGGAGTCCGACGCGGAGACCCGCCGCGCCACGGCGCAGCTGCTCTCGACCCGCCTCTACGGAGAGTCGGGCGCGCGCGGGCTGCTCGCCGAGGCCGACGCTGCGATCGCGCAGCTGACGGCGCTGGCCCGCGAGAGCGGGGTCCGGCTCAATCTGCGCCACCGCGATCCGGTCTTCTCGTGGCTCCTGCGCGGACTCGCCGTGCTCCGCGGAGCGCGGCGCAGCCTCCGCCGCGTGGCGGACCATCCGACTCGCCTCCGGGACGCCGCGTTCGCGCGAAGGCTGCTGCGGCGCGCGGCCGCGTGCTTCGCGGTCTCGTCCGGTCCCGAGCTCTCGCGGACGGTCGAGCGCGCGGCGGTCCTCCCGGTTCGCGCGGACGCGCTGCGCGCCCTCCTCGCCGGCGTCGCCGAGGAGCGGGACACGCCGGCGCCCGTGCTCGAGCTGATCGACGGTCTCGCCGAGGGCGCCCTTCCCGGGGTGTGCATCTCGGCCCTGGACTGGGAGACCGTCTGGCGCAACTTGTTCGGCAACGCGCTCGATGAGGCGCGCCGGCGCGGCGGGTCGATCCGACTCGGCCTCTGCGCCGAGAGGCGGCGCGATCCGGTCACGGGCGAGGCCCGCCTGCGTCTCGTCCTCGCGGACGACCTCGAGGGCGGGATCGACTCCGCGCGCATCCGGGAGCGCGGCGCCGAGCGTGGCCTCGGCGTGATCGTCGAGCTGCTCCGGAAGAGCGACGGGTCGGTCGAGGTCGTGCCGGCGCCTCGATCCGGGTACACCAAGGGGATCGCCGTCGACCTGCCCGCATCCGAGGAGACCGCGTGAGCGCACGCCCGCGTCGTGTCGTCCTGATCGTCGAGGACGGCACCGAGTATCGAGACGCCTTCCGCCGCCTCTCGTCCGAGGGAGCGGCGGTCGACTGGCTGCATGCCCCGGACGCCGCGGCCGCGCGGCGCCTGCTCGCCGAGCGGCAGGTCGACGCCGTCTTCGTGGACGTCGTCTTCGATCGCACGCCGGAGGAGGCCCTGGTCGGGGACCGGGAGGCCCTGGCCGCGCGTTACTCCGGCGACCGGGGCCGGGCGCTCGCCTACCTCGCCTCACACCAGGGCTTCTACGTCGCCGCCGCGCTCGCGCCCGCGATTCCGCCCGGCGTGCCAGTCCTCCTGGCCTACGACTTCACGGGCGATCCCGCGCGGCTCGCCGCGATCCGGGAGTCGATCCCGGCGCTCGAGGGCGTGGAGGAGGGGGCCTCGGCGTCCCGGCTGGTGGATCGGCTCCTCGGGAAGTCCTGATTCCCCGCGAACCCCTGACCTCCCGTCGCTCGATATCATCGGGCGTGTCCATATGCCCGTGACGTATCGGATCGACCTCGAGCGCCGCCGGATCATGACGCGCTGCACCGGCGACACCTCGCTGTCCGAGGTCCTCGCGCACTTCGACGAGCTCGAGCGTGATCCGGCGGTTTCGCCCGGCGCGGACGTTCGGCTCGACCTCACGCGCATCACCTCTCTTCCGAACGTGGGACAGATCCGCTCGGCGGCGGACCGCGCGGGCAGCGCCGCGAGAACGGTGACCTTCGGCGCGATCGCGATCGTCGCGAACACCGAGGATCTCTTCGGCGTGGCCCGACTCTTCGAGATGTTCACGAAGCGGATCTTCACGCGGAGCCGGGTCTTCGCGACCCTGGAGGAGGCGGACGCGTGGCTCGAGTCTCCGGACGCGGCTCCGGGTCGGCGGCCGGCGCTCTAGGGCCATGACGAAACACGTCGGAATCGTGGGTGTGAGCGCGGAGGGAGCGGCGCTCTGCTACCGCACGCTGTGCGTCGAGGGGGCCGCGCTCTTCGGGAAGCACGGCCACCCGGAGGTCACGCTCCACACCATTCCTCTCGCCGACTACATGCGTCCCATCGAGGCGGGCGACTGGGGAGCCGTCGGCGAGCTCCTCCTGTGCTCCGCGGCGAGGCTCCGCAGCACGGGCGCGGACTTCCTGATCTGCCCGGACAACACCGCGCACCAGGGGATCGACCTCGTGCGGGACCGCTCGCCGCTGCCCTGGCTGCACATCGCCGAGGAGGTCGCGGCCGAGGCCGCCGCGCGCGGCCATCGCCGGCTCCTCCTTCTCGGCACGCGCTACCTGATGGAGGGGCCGGTCTACCCGCCGAAGCTCGCGGCGAAGGGCATCGCGTTCGAGATCCCTCCGCCCGAGGATCGGGCGCGGATCAACGCGATCATCTTCGACGAGCTCGTCGCCGGCCGCTTCGAGGAGCCGGCGCGGGAGTTCTTCCGGGGCGTGATCGACCGCGGCCGGAGGAACGGCTGCGACGCGGCGGCTCTCTGCTGCACCGAGATTCCGATCCTGGTCGGCGAGGCGGACTCCTCGCTCCCCACGCTCGACTCCACGCGGTTCATGGCCAGGGCCGCGCTGCGCGAGGCGGCACGATGACCGACTCCGAGTTCTCGGGCCGCGTGGCGATCGTCGCGGGAGGCACGGGCGCGCTGGGCCGCGCCGTGAGCCTGGCGTTTCTCGCGGAGGGCGCGGCGGTCGTCGCGACGTACCGCCGGAAGGAGGAGCTCGATCGCCTCACCGCGGAGGCGCCGGACGCCTCGCGGCTGGAAGGTACGATGGCCGACGTGACCGACGAGAGCGGGGCGGAGACCCTGGTGTCCGGAGTCGCGGCGCGCCACGGGCGACTCGACGTCCTCGTCAACGCCGTGGGCGCTTACGCCGGAGGGGCGAAGATCTGGGAAGCCGACCCCGGAGAGCTCGGGAAGATGCTCGACGTGAACCTCCTCCCGTGCTGGGCGCTCTCCCGCGCCGCGGCGCCGCGGATGGTCGAGCAGAAGCGCGGCGCCATCGTGCACGTCGTCTCGAAAGCGGCGGTCGAGCACGCGGCGGGCCAGGCCGCCTACGCGGCGTCCAAGGCCGCTGCCCTCGCGCTCACCGAATCCCTCGCCGCCGACCTTCGGGGCACGGGCGTGCGCGCGAACGCCGTGCTGCCGAGCGTCATCGACACGGAGCAGAACCGCAAGGCGATGCCGAAGGCGGACCACTCGAAGTGGCCCAGGCCCGAGGAGATCGCCCGCGTGATCCTCTTTCTCTGCAGCGACGCGGCCCGCCTGATCCACGGCGCCGCGATCCCGGTCTATGGAAACCACTGAGAAGCCTCCCGGCCCGGACCTCGCCCGCGACGGCGCGGCGCTGTCGGACTTTCGCGACGGCCTGCTGGAGGGGCACTTCGAGGGCGCGCCCGTGCTCCTCGTCCGGAAAGAGGGCGGCCCGATCCGCGCGATCGGCGCGAAATGCACGCACTACGGCGGTCCGCTCGCACAGGGACTCTTCGACGGCGAGCTCGTGCGTTGCCCGTGGCACCACGCGTGTTTCCGCACCGAGTCGGGGGAGGCCGTTCACGCTCCCGCCTTCGATCCCGTGGTCGGCTATTCGGTCGAGATTCGCGGCGACCGCGCCTTCGTGACTGGCGTGCTCACCGTGGCGGCGCCCTCCGTCGCGCGCGGGGCGCAGCCGGACTCGGTCGTCATCGTCGGCGGAGGCGCGGCGGGCTTCGCCGCGGCCGAGATGCTCCGCCGCCAGGGCTACTCCAAGCCGATCACGATGCTCTCCTCCGACGACGCGCGGCCGTACGACCGGCCCAACGCGTCCAAGGACTACCTCGCGGGAACGGCGCCCGAGGAATGGATGCCGCTCCGCGGGGAGGACTGGTATCGGGAGAAGAAGATCGAGGTCCGGCTCGGTTCGAGCGGGCGGGTGCGCGCGCTCGCGCCGTCGGAGCGGCGCGTCGAGCTCGCGGACGGTGCCTCGCTCCGCTACGGCGCCCTCCTCCTCGCGACCGGCGCCTCGCCGGCGCCGCTCGGAGTTCCCGGCTCCGGGCTGCCGCACGTCCGGCCGCTCCGCACGCTTTCGGACAGCCGCGACATCATCGCGCGGGCCGTGTCCGCGCGGACGGCGGTCGTCGTGGGAGCGAGCTTCATCGGGCTCGAGGTCGCGGCCTCGCTCACCAAGCGCAAGGTCCGGGTCCACGTCGTGGCCCCGGACTCCGTGCCGATGGAGCGCGTCCTCGGGGCCGACGTCGGCCTCTTCGTCCGAGGCCTGCACGAGGCGAACGGCGTCCGGTTCCATCTGCGACACACGGTCGAGGAGATCCGCGAGGACGCGGTCGTCCTGAATGACGGGACCAGGATCGAGGCCGAGCTCGTCGTCTTCGGCGTCGGCGTGCGACCCGAGGTTTCCCTCGCGGAGAAGGCCGGCCTCCGGACCGACCGCGGAGTCCTGGTCGACGAGCAGCTCCGGACGAGCGCGGAGGGGATCTGGGCCGCCGGCGACATCGCGCGATGGCCCGACCCGTACACGGGCAGCCCGATCCGCGTCGAGCACTGGGTCGTCGCGGAGAGGCAGGGCCAGACGGCCGCCCGGAACATCCTGGGAGCGGGCGAGCGGTACGCCGCCGTGCCGTTCTTCTGGAGCCAGCACTACGACGTCGCGCTCAACTACGTGGGACACGCGGAGGAATGGGACGCCGTCGAGATCGCGGGCGATCTGGAGCGCCGCGACGCGTTGGTCGCCTATCGGAAGGATTCGCGGACGCTCGCCGTCGTCACGGTGAATCGGGACGTCGCCTCGCTCGAGGCAGAGCTGGCGATGGAGCGCGGCGACCAGGAGGCCCTCGATCGCCTGCTGCAGCGCGAGAAGGAGAAGGCTAGTCCGGATTCCGCTCGATGAAGGAGCGTCTCACTCCGAGGACGGCGAGGGCGTCGAAGCGCTGAAACACTTGCCGCGTTGATCCCTCAGCCGGCGGAAGAGTCGGTGGGGGCGGCGGGAGTTGAACGCGTCCGGAAGTATTCCCACCACGGTTCGCCCAAAGGGCCAATCCCTCGCGTTCGCCCGAGCGACTAGACTGCGTTGAGCGAACACGGCGCCCGCGAGCCACGAAACAAGAAAGGGAAACCGTCATGCCCGAAACGCCGAAGCAAAACGACTGGTCGAAGCCCGCCGCGATGGCGATCCCCAAAGGAGGAATCTTCAAGGACAAGGCCGAGCAGGGCAGGTATGGTCCGATCTTCCCGAAGACCCCGTCGTGTTACGGCTTCTCGGTCATCGCCAAGATCATTCCGGGTAGCGAGGAGAAGTTCTACGAGTACGCGCGAAACATCGAAAAGGCCGTCGCGGGCCAGCCGGATGTCCTCGCCGTGCTCAAGCTGCACTACCTGCGCTGGAACCTGTTCGAGATCAAGGGCGACACCTACTTCCAGTACATGGGCATCTTCGACACCGACTTCGACAAGTACACGGAGGATGCGGTCGCCATTTTCTCCGCGACCGGCCTGAGCACCGTCTTCGAAAATCTCGAGGGATTTCCGAAGGACTGGCGGACGAATTCCGCGGCGTTCATCAAATTCGCACGCGAGCACCACCGTCCGAGCTTTCTCGAATACGGCGAGTACCCCTTCGTGAGCGCCGACGAGATCAAGAAGGCGCTCAAGCTGAAGGCGGCGTTTTCCGAAGCGCTCGATCAGATGCAGTGATTCCGGAAAACTGCATCATGGTCGCGAAGCGTCTCAAATCATCCGCCACGCGGCTATTCGCTGGCGGACTCCTGATCCTCTTTGTGGGTAGCAATGCCGGGGGCGAAAGCTGTGAGCACGAGCGAACCGATTGCGGCGGTGCGTCATTACATGGACGCCTTCAACAGCGGTGATGCGAAGGAGATGGCGGCGACGTTCGCTGTCCCCGGATCGATCCTCGACGGCATGCCGCCGCACCTTTGGATGGGGCCGACGGCCGCTCAGGATTGGTATCGAGACGTATTGATTGAAGGTGTGCAGCACGGCGCTTCCGGGTATCACGTCACTCTGGGCGAGCCGCTGCAAAACAACGTCACCGGCGACAGCGCATACGTCGTTGTTCCCGCGACCATGACGTTCCAGCTGAAAGGCAAACAGGTGACACAGACCGGCGCGTTGTTCACGGTGGCACTTCGCAAGCTCCCGGAGGGCTGGCGCATCGCGGCATGGGCATGGTCCAAAGGCAAACAGAAATAGCGATTGCGCCGGCGAAATGGTCTTTCGGGGAGACGAGGCCGCGACTTGGCCAGAGGAAGTGAGGCTTCGTGCGAGATGAAATGCTCGAATTCGACGACATTCAGCACATCCTGCTGACTCGCGCGCCCGCGCTGACGGGGCGATACGAGTTCTTGGCGTTTCGAAATGCCGCAGGCGGACGGGCGTGGCTGACCGAAATCCTGGAGAGGGTGCAGTCGGCCGCACAGGCCCGCGCGTCCGTCGAGAAGGAAAGGCGCTGGGTGACCGTGGCCTTCACCTGGAACGGGTTGAGGGCGTTGGGGGTCGACGAAGCCTCCCTGGCCACCTTTCCGGAGGAATTCAAGCAGGGCATGGTAGCCCGGGCGGAAGTTCTCGGCGACGACGGCTCGAATCATCCGGACAAGTGGGTGGGAGGTCTGGCCAGTCCGGACCTGCACGCCATCGCGATTCTCTTCGCGCGCGACGCCGCGGACCGCGAGGTGAGCAAGAGCGACCACGAGAAGCTCGTCGCGCGCTGCGAAGGGGTGGAAGTGCTCTCCTCGCTCGACCTCGAAGCCACGCCGCCGTTCGACCATGCGCACGATCACTTCGGCTACCGCGACCGGCTCTCGCAGCCGGTCATCGAAGGCTCCGGCGAGGCGCCGACTCCGGGCTCCGGCGCGCCGCTGAAGCCCGGAGAATTCATCCTGGGCTATCCGGACGAAGACGGTCCGCCCGCCCATCTGCCGCAGCCCGAGGGTCTCTCCCGCAACGGAAGCTTCATGGCCTATCGCCGGATGGAGGAGCACGTCGGTGCGTTTCGAGACTTCCTGAAGGCAAACGGTCAGACGCCCGAGGAGCAGGAGCTCGTCGCGGCGAAGCTCATGGGCCGGTTCCGGAGCGGCGCCCCCCTCGTGTCCGCCCGCGACAAGGACGATCCCGCGCTCGGCGCCGATCCGCAGCGAAACAACGACTTTAACTACAAAGAGATGGATCCACACGGTTATGCGGTACCGCTGGGATCTCACATCCGGCGGATGAACCCCCGCGACACGGCGCACAACATGAACCGGCGCCGGATGATTCGCCGCGGCGCGACCTATGGCCCGCAACTGCCCGAGGGCACCCCGGAGGATGGAGTCGAGCGCGGCATCGCCGCCTTCGTGATCTGCGCGAGCCTGATCCGCCAGTACGAGTTTGCGCAGAACGTGTGGGTGAACGACAAGAGCTTCCATGAGCTCGTCAACGAGCGCGACCCGATCATCGGCAGCCACGACGGCACGCTCGAGTTCAAGATCCCCCGCCGCCCGGTCCGGAAGACGCTCACCGGCATCCCGTCGTTCACGACGGTGAGAGGCGGGGCCTACTTCTTCCTTCCCGGACTGAAGTCTCTTCGATACCTCGCATCGCGAGAAGCGGCTCGCTGAGGCGCAACGCCGATGGACGTCCTCGTGATCGGCGCCGGCCCCGCGGGTGTCGCGGCGGCTCTGCGTTCCGCGGATCTCGGCGCGCGGACGACTCTCGTGACCAGCGGAGAGTTCGGCGGCATGGCGGCCAACGACGGCCCCGTCCCCGTGCGGACTCTGGCCCACGCCGCCCGGCTCATGCGCGAGGCGCGGCAGTTCGGACGCTACGGCATCCGCGTGAGCGAGCCCGTTCTCGATTTCCCGACGCTCATGGCG
>DASXPB010000042.1:0-25412 GCA_036493875.1 Thermoanaerobaculia bacterium | reverse complement strand
GGCCATCGAGACGGGCGGTGCGCGCTTCGCTCTCCGGACGGGGGGCGCCATCGGGCGCGACTCCGAGGCCCTGTCGGGCAAGGCGCTGACCGAGGAGGTCGCCGGCTTCTGCGAGGACGTCTTCACCGGCGGCGGCGCGGTCCTCACCGGTCCCGGGGGGAGCCGCTTCGTCTACGACCTCCGCCGGCGGTTCGATCTCTTCTGCAAGCTCTCCCCGCTGCGGCCGATCCCGGCGCTCCAGGAGACCGGCCGCCTCAAAGGATCGACCGTCGAGGGCGCCGACATCCTGATCGTCCGCGAGAACACGGGCGGCGAATACCTCGGAGAGTGGGACGAGATCCTCGACCCGAAGCGCGGGCGCCTCTGCCGCCACGCCTTCCACTACGCCGAGGAGCACGTCCGCCGTCTCCTCTCCGTGGCGGCCGAGCTCGCCGCATCCCGGCGCAACCAGCTCGCGGTCGTGATCAAGGACGGGGGCCTCCCGACGGTCAGCGCCCTGTGGCGCGACCTCGCCCGCGAGGCGGCGGCGGCCTCCGGGGTCGAGCTGCGCGTCCTCGACATCGACCTGTGCGCGTACCTCCTGATCCAGGAGCCGCTCCAGTTCGACGTGATCGCGGCGTCGAACCTCTTCGGCGACGTGCTCGCCGACCTCGGCGCCGTCCTGCTCGCGTCGCGCGGGATGTCCTTCTCGGGCAACTTCTCGGAGGCGGGCGCGGCGGTCTACCAGACCAACCACGGCTCCGCGCTGGACCTCGCCGGCCGCGGACGCGCCAACCCCATCGGCCAGATCTCCACGCTCGCGATGATGCTGCGCGAGAGCTTCGGCCTCCACCGGGAGGCGGGCTGGATCGAGGAGGCGATCGCGGAAGTCCTCGACCAGGGCTTCCGGACCTTCGACCTGGCCTCCCCCGGCGTCATCGTCGTCGGCACGGAGGAGATGGGCCGCCGCATCGCCGAGAGGGTCGCGAAGCGCGCGCGCCGGGCGGAATGAGGCCGGTCCTCCTCCTCGTCGACCTGCAAAACGACTTCCTGAACGCCCCGGGTCTGGAGCCGGCGGCACGGGTGGTGATCGCGAACGCCCGGCGGCTGCTCGACGCAGCACGCGCGGCCGGAGTGCCCGTCCTCCATGCGATCACCGCGGTCGACGCCTCGGGCCGCGATGCCATGCCACACTGGAGCACGCAGCCGCGGCTCCGCTGCGTCCGCGGCACTCCGGGCCACGCTGAGCCGCCGGAGCTCTCGCCCGTGGATGGCGAGGAGACCGTCTCGAAGGCCTTCTTCTCCGCGTTCTCGGCGACGGAGCTCGACCGCGCGCTCGCGGCCGCGCGGGCCGACACGCTCCTCGTTGCGGGCGTGCACCTGCACGGCTGCGTCCGCGCGACGGTGCTCGACGCGTACCAGAGGGGCCTCGCGGTCTGGATCGCGGAGGACGCCGTCGCGAGCGACGACCCGCTGCACGCCGCCGTGACCCGGCGCTACCTCGAGGGACGCGCCGCGCGCTTCGCGAGCGTGACGAGCCTGATCGCGCGGCTGAAGGGTCACGCGCCGGAAGACGACGCGGACCCCCGACTCGTGAACGAAGCGGTCCGTCGCGCGAGAGAGGCGAACGTGAGTTGGAGCGCGCTCCCGCCCGGCGCACGCTCCGGCATCCTCGCGGCGCTCGCGGAGCGGCTCGAGGCCGATGGAGAGCGTTCGGAGCTCGCCCGCCGCATGGCCGTCGAGGTCGGCAAGCCGGTGTCGCAGGGCGAGGCCGAGGTGCGCCGGACCGCCGAACTCCTCCGGCACGCGGCGGCGCTGGGAGTCGCACCGCCCGGGCCCGTCCCCGCCGGATCCGGCTCGGCCTTCCGCCGCGTGCCCCTCGGCGTCGTCGCCGCGATCACGCCCTGGAACAATCCCCTCGCGATCCCGTGGGGCAAGCTCGGACCGGCCCTCGCGCTCGGCAACACGGCGGTCTGGAAGCCCGCGCCGGCGGCGACCGCGATCGCCGGGCGCTCCCTGGAGCTGGCGCACGCCGCGGGCCTCCCGGACGGCGTCGTGAGACTCGTCGCGGGAGACCACCGCGCCGCGGCCGCCGTCATGAGCGATCCGGGCGTCGACGCGGTCACTCTCTCGGGCTCCTCGGCCGCGGGCTGGGCCGCGCAGGAGATCTGCGCCCGGCGCCGGATCCCGCTGCAGGCGGAGCTCGGCGGTAACAACGCCGCGATCGTCTGGACGGGAGCGGACCTCGACCGGGCGGCCTCGCAGGTGGCGCGCGGCGCCTTCGCATTCGCGGGACAGCGGTGCACCGCGAACCGAAGGGCGATCGTGGCGGACGCGCTCTTCCCGGAGTTTCGCGAGCGCGTGCTGGCCGCCGTCGCGTCGCTGCACTGGGGCGATCCGCTCGATCCCGAGACCGAGATCGGACCGCTCGTCTCGGTCGAGGCGCGGGACCGCGTCGCTGCCGCGGTCGCCGAGGCCGCCGCGGGCGGAGCGCAGACCGCGACGCCGCACCGCGCATCTCCGGATCCGGCCGGGCCGCGAGCCTGGTACCCGCCGACCGTCGTCGCCGACGCGGCCCCCGAGAGCGCGATCGTCCAGGAGGAGACCTTCGGTCCCGTCCTCGTGCTCCAGCGGGCGCGGACCTTCGACGAGGCGCTCGCGCTCGCCAACGGCGTGCGGCAGGGACTCGTCGCCGCGCTCTTCGCGGGGCCCGGCTCGTGGAACGAGCGCTTCGCGCGCGAGGCACAGAGCGGCGTGCTCAAGTGGAACCTCTCCACCGCCGACGCCGACGCGAGCGCGCCCTTCGGCGGATGGAAGGCCTCCGGACTCGGACCGCCCGAGCACGGACCGGGCGACCTCGAGTTCTACTCGCGCCTGCAGGCGCTGTACGGCGCTCCCTAGGGTCGCGCGCCATGGACGGACCGATCCCTTTCGAGAGGGCCGAGATCGAGCGTTCGCTCGGGGAGCGATTCGAGCGCGTCGCGGGCCTCCTCCCCGACCGGCCCGCGGTCCGCGAAGACGGACGCGTCACGACCTACTCGGCGCTCGACGATGCGGCGAACCGTTTCGCGGCGGCCTTCGCCGGCGGCGATCCGTCCGAACCCGTCGCCCTGATGCTCGGCGCCGGCGCCACGCTGTTCGCCGCGATGCTCGGGGCGCTGAAGGCGGGACGCTTCTACGTTCCGCTGGACCCGCGGTTGCCCGATGCGCGGCTGCGCGCGATCTGGCGGAGCCTCGACGCTCGTATCCTCGTCGCGGGAGACTCCCGGCAGGACGCCGCGCGCGCTCTCATCGGCGACGCGGTTCGGGTTGGGGTTCGAGTTGCCGAGGACATCTTGTCCGGTGACGGAGCCCGCTCCGCCGCACCGACGCGTCCCCGCGTCTTCCCCGACGCGCTCGCGTACGTCCTGTTCACGTCGGGCTCGACCGGCGCTCCCAAGGGCGTGATGCAGAGTCACCGCAACGTCCTCCACAACGTCCGCAAGCTCGCGACGGCCCTCTCGATCCGCCCGGAGGACCGGCTCACGCTCCTCGCGTCGGTCTCCGTCGGCGCGTCGGTCTCCGACGTCTTCGGCGCCCTCCTGAACGGGGCCGCGGTGTGTCCCTACGCCCTCGCCGGCGACGGCCTCCGCCGGTTGCCGCATTTCCTGGCGGACGAGGCGATCACGATCTATCACTCCGTTCCCAGCGTCTTTCGCAGCTTCTCCTCGACCCTCGACGGAGGCCAGGAGTTCCCGAGCCTGCGCATCGTCAGGCTGGGGGGCGAGCCCATCTTCGCGTCCGACTTCGACCTCTTCCGCAACCGCTTTCCGCGCTCCTGCGCCTTCCACCTGGGATTCGGCGCGACCGAGATGAACGTGATCCGCCACTGGTCGGCCGGTCACGACACGCCGTGGCCCGGCGGCACGCCGCTCGGCCACGCCGTGGACGAGACCGAGGTCGTGCTGCTCGACGAGGAGGGCCGCGAGACCCCACAAGGAGCCGAGGGCGAGATCGCCGTGCGCGCCCGTACCCTCGCGCTCGGATACTGGAAGGATCCCGCCGCGACGGCCGCCGCGTTCCTCCCGGTGCCCGGCCGGCCCGGCTGGCGGCTCTACCGGACCGGCGACCGGGGGCGCCTGCTGCCGGACGGCTGCCTCCTGCACGCCGGCCGCCGGGACTCGCGTCTCAAGGTGCGCGGCCACCGCGTCGAGACCGCCGAGGTGGAGTCCGCGCTGCTCGAGGTCGCGGGGGTACGCGAGGCGGCCGCCGCTGGGTACGAGACGCCGAGGGGAACGCGCCTCGCCGCCTGGGTGGTCCGCCGCCCGGAGAATCCGCCGACGCTCTCCGAGCTCCGGCGGTCGCTCGAGCAGCGGCTGTCCGCGGCGATGTGCCCGTCCACCTTCGTTTTCCTGGACGCGCTGCCGCGCACGCCGTCGGGAAAGGTCGATCATGCCGCGCTGCCGACGCCGCCGGCCGGCCGGCCTCCGCTCGAGACGCCCTTCCTCGCACCGCGCGACCCGATGGAGGAGGCGACCGTCAGCGCGTTTCGCGAGGCGCTCGACCTCGCCCGCGTCGGCGCCGACGACGATTTCTTCGAGCTCGGCGGCGACTCTCTCGCCGCGGTCACGGCGCTCTCCGCCGCGTCCGACGCGCTGGGCGTCGAGCTCTCCGCCGTGGATCTCCTCGAGGCGCCGACGCCCTCGGCTCTCGCGGCGCGAGCGCGCCGGAGCGGCGGCTCGACGGAGATCGCTCCGGTCGCCCTCGAGGGGGGCACGCGGACGCCCGTCTTCGTCGTTCCCGGAGGCGCCGGCGACCGCGAGAACGTCTTCGGCGCCCGCCGCATCGCCCGGTCGACCGGTGGGGACTTTCCCTTCTTCTGCTTCCGCCCGGGACCGGCGCCCCATCCGCCGGCTCCCGTCCTCGCCGCGCGCTTCCTCCGAGAGCTCCGCGCGACGGCGCCGGACGGCCCCTACGCGCTCGTCGGCGACTGCGTCGGGGGAACGATCGCGTTCGAGGTGGCTCGGCGGCTCCGGGAGGAGGGCGCAGAGGTCGCGCTCGTCGCCCTGCTCGATGCGCCGTACCCCACGCCCGCGAGGCGTCGCCGCGTCTGGCTGAGCCGCCACGCGCCGGCCGCCGTCCGTCTCCTCGAGCGGACGTCGTACTTCCGGCGCCGTCTCGCGCATCACCTCTCCGTCCTCCGCAAGATGCCCCGCGGCCGAACGGCCTACGTGCTCCGCATGGGACGCGTCGGCGCGCACGGGCTTCTCGCCGAGGGGTACCACTGGGAACGCGTCGAGCGCCGCTCCTCCTACGTGGCCGCGGCGGCCGCGTGGGATCCGGCCCCCTTCGATGGGAGGGTGCTCGTGATCGAGAGCGAGGAGGGCGAACGCCGTGGGTTCTCCGCGGCGTGGAGCCGGCTGGCCCGGGGCGGATGCGAGGTCGTCCGGGTTCCGGGGTCGCACGCCGACTTCTTCCTGGAGCACGGCGTGGAGGCCGCCGCGGCGCTCCGCCGCGCTCTCGAGGCCGTGGCCCCCGCCTAAGGCGCCGGCGTCTCCTTCGAGTTGGCCGTCATCGACCCCCACTTGGCCTCGTACTTTCTCCGGTTCTCCTCGTAAAGCGCGAAGTACGCGTCCCGTCCCAGCCGGCGGAACGAGGCGTTCTGCCAGTGGTGCACGAAGGCGTCGCGGGCGCAGCGGATGTCCCATCCTTTCGCGCGCAGGCGGCGGCAGTAGTCGCCGTCCTCGAAGAGTCCCAGCCCGAACCGCTCGTCGAGCGGACCGATCGCGGCGAACGCCTCGCGCCGCAGGGCGACGCAGAAGAATGCGAGCATCGGAATCGGGAAGGTCTCGCCGTCGTGCCGCCGGACCCAGGCGGAGGCCCACCGCGGCAGCGCGGCGGGGTCCCCGTAGCCGACCTCGATCCTCGCCTCGTTGGCGATCGCGTTGGTGACCGGACCGACCAGCCCGAGCCCCGGGTCCACGGCCAGGTGCCGATGGAGGGAGGTCAGCCATCCTCGCGTCACGAGCGTGTCGTTGTTCAGGAGGACGAGCGGGTCTCCGGCTGCTTCCGCGAGGCCGGCGTTGCAGGCGGCCGGGAAGCCGCGGTTCTCGGGAAGCGCGATCACGCGGAGATTGGCGTGGGCCCGCGCGAGCTCCG
This sequence comes from Thermoanaerobaculia bacterium, assembly GCA_036493875.1. Classification (GTDB taxonomy): domain Bacteria; phylum Acidobacteriota; class Thermoanaerobaculia; order UBA5066; family Gp7-AA6; genus DAHUXD01. The sequence continues at coordinate 19,295 of DASXPB010000042.1, read as the reverse complement.
CCAGGAGCTCGGGAGTTCCGTCGGTGGATCCGTTGTCGACGGCCAGGACCTCGTAGCGGGGCCACTCGGTGCGCGCGAAGACACTCTCGAGGCAGGCCCGATTGAGCTCGCGGTTGTTGTACGTGACGACGATTATCGAGATCTTCGGGAACGCGTCCGCGAGCGCCGTGGCGAGCGCGGCCTCGCCGAGGCTCCGGACGTCGCCGGAAAGATCCAGGACGCGCCACGCGCGCTCCGCGCGGAGGCGTTCCGCGAGCGGGAGCCACTCCCGCTCCTTGACCACCGCGACCGTCGCGCCGAGCGCCTGGTCCCGGCGGAGGCGGTCGAGCGACTCGAATCCCTCACCGGCGTTCCGGAGAGGAATTTCGAAGAGGCGCGGCGCGCGCTCACGCAGGGAGTAGGGCGCGACTTCCGCCGCCGGGCCCGAATCCGCGTCCGAACCGGCGCGGGCCAGAAACACCCGGTGCCCCGCCGCGGCGAGCGAGGCGAGCCGCGGGTCGAGCTCGTCGGCGCTCTGCCCGAGGCAGACGACCTCGTGCCGGTTCTCGGCCTCCGGCGGCGGCGCCCGGCGTACGGCCTCGGTCGCCGGATCGGGACCGGCCCAGTCCGACGGGGGTCTCCGGAGCAGGCGCCGCAACCGCTCGCGCAGGCCGCTCCGTCGCCGCTCGGCCTCGACGACCATGAGAGAGACGCCTAGAACGTCGGCGGCAGGGCGGTCCGTATCCGTCGCGAAGACCGGCCGAACACGACCGCCAGCGGCGCGATCCGGCGGACCACGATCAGCCCGCGTCCGTGGAGGTCTCCGCGACCTCGTTGAACACGGCGCGCACCAGCGCCTCGACGGCGGTGTCCTCGAGGCCGTTGGGTCCGAAGCCGCGCCGCGCGAACTCGACCCATTCGCCCTCGACCTTGACCTGCAGGATGAGCAGGCGCGCCTTGTTGAACCAGAAGATCCGTACCGACATATTCGGGGACGTGTAGACGGAGAGCCGGTCGCCGACCTCCTCCGGCGCCTCCTCCTTGCTGAAGGTGTATCCCCTCTGCCGGAGTGCCGTACCGAGTCGATCGAAGGCGGCGTCGACGGTCAACATGGCGAACCTCGTCGGTTAGTGCCGCACATTCTATGGCGGGCCGGCGTCACAAGCGCCGTCTGTCTCGCCGTCGGGCGCCTTTTCGCTTCTAGCCGCCCGAGCTCGCCTCGGTGTCCTCGGGCGTGGAAACGACCAGGAGCCGGCCCCCCTCCTCGCGCTCCGCGCGCGCCGCCTCGAGCGCCGCCGTGCCCCTTTCGCGCCACCAGGTCCGGGCGTTCTCGCGGGTCCAGGCCGGCCCGACGCAGCACTTCTCCAGGAGCTCGTCGAGAACCTCGACCGAGGCGGGCCGGTCCTCCTTCTTGAACGCCAGGCAGGCGAGAAGGGCGCTCGCGAGCTCCTCCGGCACGGGATGGCGCGCCGCCTCGGCGAACGGACGCGGCGGGCCATGCCGCTCCCTCGAGAACACCTCGATGGCGGTCCGGCCCGGAAACGGCGAGCTGCCGGTCAGGAGGAAGTATCCGACGGCTCCCAGCGCGAAGATGTCCGCCCGGGGATCGATCTTGGTCGGATCGCTCATGCCCTCGGGCGCCATGTACAGGGGCGTGCCCAGCAGGGACCCGTCCTGCGACAGCTCGGCATCGCTCGGGTTCGAGGCGCCGGCCTGCAGCCCGGACAGCGGCTCGGCGCCGAGGTCCTTGACCAGCCCGAAGTCCAGAACCTTGAGGAAGTCGGGGATGCCGCCATAGACGCAGACCATCAGGTTGGCCGGCTTGACGTCGCGGTGGATGAGGCCCGCGGCGTGGGCCTCGGCCAGGGCGCCGCATGCCTGGCGCAGCAGGTGCACGACGCGGGCCGGCGGCAGCGGACCGTCGAAGGAGACGAGCTGCAGAAGGTTGATCCCCTGGAGAAGCTCCATGGCGTAGTAGAAGACGCCTTCCCCCGTCCGCCCGTAGTCGTAGATTGCGATCGTGCTCGGGTGCGTGAGGCCCGAGGTCAGCTGCACCTCGCGCTCGAACCGCGCGAGCGCGCGCTCCCCGCCCGTGCCGGGCGCGAGGAGCTTGATGGCCGTCGGGCGCCGCAGCAGCGCGTGGCGCGCCTCCCAGACGACGCCCATCGCGCCGCGGCCCAGTCGCGCCGTGAGGCGGTACGGCCCGACCTTGTCCATCTGGCGGCGCAGACGAATGATCGTGCGCAGCGAGGTGTGGATGACGAGGCCCACCAGCGAGAACAGCACGCCGACCGCCGCCGCCACGATCGCGCCGCGCTTCGTCGTCAGGAACGCGCCCGGAAGCGCGAAGACGTCCAGGTTCCACCGATGCCGGTCGGCGAATCCGATGGGCATCGCGGCGAGCTCCAGGCCCGCCCGCCGCGGAAGCGCCCCCGCATTGGAGGGGCGCTCCGCCAGGGTGGGCGAGCCCGGCTCCTCGAGGTCGCGGAGGACGTAGCCGAGACCCGAGACGTCCCCGGCCGTCGCGGCCATGCTCGACACGGCCCGGGACACGAGCGGCGATACCCGGAAGATGGCGCTCACGAAGCCGAAGAGCGCGGCGCGACGCGCCGACTCCGAGCCCGGGTCGCGCTCGAGGAAGACGGGCGCGTACACCGCGACCGCGGCGGAGGCGTCCTGGCGCGTCGCGTCCTCGATCAGGCGGAACGGAGCCGACGCCGCCGGCACGCCGGAGTCCCGCGCCTTCACCGCGGTCTCCCACCGATCGGAGGCCGCGCTGATGTCGAGGCCGAGGGCGAGCTGATTGGGAGGCTCCATGAAGTGGATCGGGACGTACGTCGGACGCCGGCCCGCGGGGCGCGGCGTTCCGTCCGGTCCCGATTCCCAGAGTCGATAGTCCGTGAGGCCCGCGGCCCTGGCCTCCGCCTCGAGCGCGCCGCGCTCCCCCTCACGGACCACGGGGAGCCACTCGAACGCGTAGACGTGGAGGTGCTTGCCCAGCAACGGCTCCGTGGACAGCTGGAACTGCTTGCGCGTCACGGACCCGTACGCCTGGAGGAAACTCTGCAGGGCGCTCAGGTCCTCCAGCGGATCGTTAAGGCTCTTCGTGATGGCCGCCTGGAGGATCTGCGCCTGCTGAGCGAACTCGAGGCGAGCGGCCGCGTGGGCGCGCGTGTAGACATAGGTCGCGATCCCGAGCGAGAGCGCGATGAAGATCCCCAGGATCAGCATGTCCGTGCGCCGCACCGACCCGCGCCACAGTCCGAACGCCGAGCGCAGGCGACGTCTGGAGAACTTGCTGGTCGCCGGACTGGACGCCCGGGTATCGGCGCCGGTGCTCGTCACTGGGCGGATTATGTGGCGAGCGAACCGGCCGGTCCATCGCGGAACGCGTCTTCGGGCCGAGAGGGTGCGGATCTTGCACTCCGGGGAGGCCATGGACGATCGTCCATGGGAAGCCTCCGACCGGCCGGTCGAGGGCGATGAGGCCGAGCCGCAGGCGGTCGTCGAGGAGCTCGCCCCCGGCGAGATCCCGCACCAGAAATCCGTCCAGGCTGCGCTCCGGGAGGCCTCGCGCGCCGCCGCGCCGGAGCGCGCCCGTTCGCCGCTGCGGCGGAGCCTCGCCTTCGGCCTCCTCGCGGCGGTCCTCGGGCTGCTCTACGTGCTCTCGGAGCGAGGCGTGCTCCTTCCCTGGCTCACGCGCACGGAATCGCTGAGGCGGGGACTCCTCGCGGCGCTCGTCGTCGCCGGGATCGTGGCGCTCTACGCCGGCCTCTCGGTCGTGATCCTCGCCCGCGTCCGCCACCGGGCCGTCCGTTACAACGTGCGACGCGTGATGCAGCTCGCCGTCACGCTCCTGATCGTCTTCTCCACGATCTCCATCCTGTTCGTGGGCTGGTACGGCACCGCGGTGTCGCTCGGCCTGCTCTCGCTGATCCTCGGGTTCGCGCTCCAGGCGCCTCTGACCAGCTTCTTCGCCTGGATCTACCTGCTCGCGCGGGCGCCCTATCGCATTGGGGACCGCATCCGGATCGGCCAGGCGACCGGCGACGTGATCGACGTCGGTTACCTCGACACGACGCTCTGGGAGTTCGGCGGCGAGTTTCTCTCGACCGACCACCCGAGCGGACGCATCATCCGGTTCCCGAACTCGACGGTCTTCAACTCGATGGTCTTCAACTACTCCTGGCCGCTCTTTCCGTACATCTGGAACGAGATCACCGTGCAGGTCGCCTACGAGACCGATCTCGGATTCGTGGCGGACATCATGAGGTCGGCGGTCGAGGAGGAGCTGGGGCCGAAGATGTCCGAACGCGTCGCCGTCTACCGGAAGCTGCTCGCCGAGACCCCCGTCGACCAGCTCGAGGTCGACGAACGGCCGTCCGTTCTCTTCCGCGTCAACCCGAACACCTGGATCGACGCGACGGTGCGCTACCTCGTGACACCGCGACGGGCGGGACGCCGGAAGACGCTCCTGACCAAGCGGATCCTCGAGCGGCTCAACGCCATGCCGGACAAGGTCCTGTTTCCGAAGGCGAACATGCGCTGACGTCGCGCGGCGACGATCTCACCAGACGTCGCAGCGCTTGTCGGCGGGACGCACCATCGGCGCGTCCGGTTTGCAGCCGAAGGCCTTCTGGAACTCCGGCAGGTTCGACAGCGGCCCGATCACCCGGTACTTGCCGATGGGATGCGGGTCGCCCTGGACCATCGTCCGCGCGAACTCCGGACGCACCGCGTCGCCGCGGAACTGGCCCCAGGCGATGAAGAACTGCTGGTCGGGAGTGAACCCGTCGATCGTGGGCACGGGCGTCTTGCCCGGCTGACTCTTCTGCGAGATCTGGAAGGCGCGGTAGGCGATCCTCGCGCCGGCGAGGTCGCCGATGCTCTCGCCCAGGACGAGCCTTCCGTTGTGGTGGATGCCGGGCTCGACGAAGTAGCCGTCGAACTGCTCGGCGACGCAGGCGGTCTTGTCCTGGAACTTCTTCAGGTCCTCGGCCGTCCACCAGTTCTCGAGACGCCCCTGCGCGTCGTACTGCGCGCCCTGGTCGTCGAAGCCGTGGCTGATCTCGTGGCCGATGACGACGCCGATCGCGCCATAGTTGACCGCGTCGTTGGCCTCCATCGAAAAGGCGGGCGGCTGAAGGATCCCGGCCGGGAAGACGATCTCGTTCAGGAGCGGGTTGTAGTACGCGTCCGACGTCGGCGGGGTCATTCCCCAGCGCCCGCGGTCGACCGGCTTGCCGATCCGCTCGAGATCGTCCTCGGAGGCGAATCGGCGGCCCGCGGCGACGTCGTCCCAGTACGCGTCGCGGCGGATCGACACGCGGCCGTAGTCCTTCCACTTGTCGGGATAGCCGACCTTCGGGTTGAACGTCGAGAGCTTCTCGAGCGCCTTCTTCTTGGTCTCCGGGCTCATCCACTGCAGGCCCTCGATCGTCTCCCCCATCGCGAGCCGAAGGTTCTTGACCATCTCCTGCATGCGGGCCTTGGCCTCGGGCGGGAAGTACTTCGCGACGTACTTCTGGCCGAGCGCCTCGCCGAGCAGCCGGTCGGTCGACTCGGCGCAGAGCTTCCAGAGCGGCTTCATCTCCTTCGCGCCTTGGAGGTACGCGACGTTGAAGTCGAAGCTCTCCTTGACGAAGTCGTCCGAGAGCGACGGCGCGGCGGAGGCGAGGAGCTGCCACTTCAGGTACGTCCTCCAGTCGGCCACCGGGCTGCCCGCGAGCTGGCGGTCGACCTCCTTCAGGAACTTCGGCTCGGCGACGTTCACGTCGCTCGCCGGCAGGTCGAGCGTCCGGGCGAGGGCGCTCCAGTCGAAGCGGGGCGTCAGCTTCTGGAGCTCCGCCATCGTCATCTTGTGGTCGGTCGCCCGGGGATCGCGCAGCGAGACGTTGTCGAGGGATTCGCCCGCGAACGCCTTCTCGACGCGGAACACGGTCTCGGCCGCGGACTTCGCCGAGGCGGCGTCCGAGCCGGCGAGGCGGAAGATCGCCGCTACGTGCTTCGAATACCTCGCGCGCGCCTCCTCGAAGCGCGGCTCGGTTTTCCAGTAGTAGTCCCGGTCGGGCATGCCGAGGCCGCTGGCGAAGACCTGCACGATGACGTCGTTCGGGCTGTGGTTGTCGGACCCCGAGGTGACCGCGAAGGGAACGAAGATCCGCAGGCGCTGGAGGCGGCCGATCTCACGTTGGACGTCGGCCGCCGTCTTCAGGGCGGCGATCTCCGCGAGCAGCGGCTGCACGGGCCTCAATCCCGCGGCGTTGCGCGCCCCCATGTCCATGCAGGCGGCGTAGAAGTCGCCGATCAGCTGATCGACCGAGCCCTTCTCCGGGTTCTTGATCGCGGCGGCCTCCTCGAGAATTCCCTTCAGGCGGTCCTTGCTCTTCTCGCCGGCCTCCCAGCGCCGGCTCCAGCGCGGCATGGAGGAGGGAATCGGGTTGGCGGCGCGCCAGGCGCCGTTGGCGTAGTCGTAGAAGTCCGTGCAGGGCTCGACCGAGCGATCTATGTCCGAGACCTGGATTCCCTGACCCGCGGGTGGTGAGGCCTGGCCATCCACGAGAGACGTCGAAAGGAGCAGAGTCAGAAGTCCGGCGCCGCGCAAGTGCATCCCCGTCATGAGCCCTCCCTCGGAGCGGCCCGATTCTACCGGGCCGCGCCGCCAGAGCCTCACGGATGCGGCGCCTCGAGCTCTCGCAGCTTCGTCACCGCGTTCTCGTTGCCCGGGTCGAGCTCGAGCGACTTCGAATAGGCGATCCGGGCGAGCTCGCGTTTTCCGGCGGCCGCGTAGGCCTCTCCCAGGCTGTCCCAGGCGTTGCCGGAGGACGGGTGCTCTTCGGCGTTGAGCCGGATGAACGCCACGGCGCCGTCGACGTCCCTGGCCTCCAGCCGCTCGTAGCCGTAGTCGTTCAGCGCGTTCTCGGAGAAGTCGAGGGTGCCCTTCTCGTCGAATTTCTGCTTCAGCTCGCGGTAGCGCGCGACGGCCGCCGCCGCTCCGCCCGGCGTCGCGAGGCGCGCGGCGTCGAGCTCCTCGGCCAGAGTCGTCGGGCGCGGCCTTCCGCGGTGGCAGGTCTGGCACCACATGTTGACCCGCTTGTCGGCGCTCGGCTGGATCTTCTTCAGGTGTCCGTTGATGTCGCCGAGCATGCGATACATCTCCCGGGCGCGCTCCTTGTTGGGGTTCTGGTCCGAGACGAAGTCGAAGCTCGCGAGCGGCTTCCCCTCCTGACCGACGTGGCAGTACTGGCACCGCACGCCGAGGGACCGCGAGAAGCCCGTCATGACCGCGCGGAGCCGCTCCGGGGGAAAGTCCTTCGGAAGCACCTGGAGGTTCTTGCCGTGCTCGGGCCACGACCATTTCGCCTCCTGGGCGACGGCGACGGCTGCTCCGGCCGAAGCAAGCAGGACGGCCAGGGCCAGCGACAGGGAGCCGAGCCGTGGGCTCGTTGCGGGTGCGCTCATGAGGGGGACCTCCTGGCTCAGGATACGGATCGTCGCCGCGCGGGATTGTCAGGATCGCGCAAGGACCGCGCGTCGACCTCGCCGCGGGGGCTCCCGGAGCTCGCCGCGCAGCGCATCCGTCAGGACCGCGAGTGCGGGCGGCGGCGGCGCGGAGCCCGCACGGCGGACGAGCCCGACCGGGAGGGCGATGACGAGATCCGAGAGCCCGCGCACCACCGTCCCCGGCGGAGCCGGCGAGGCCGAGCGCCGCGGCAGCATCGCGATCCCCACCCGGCTCTTCACCGCGGCCCGCAGCGTGGCCGTGCTTCCGCTCTCGAGCGCCCACTGCGGCCGGACTCCCCGCTCCGCGAGAGCGGTCTCGACCGCCCGGCGGTACGCGCAGCCCTGCTCGGAGAGGAGCAGTGGCTCGCCCTCCAAATCCTTCGCCCGGATCGGCCGAGCCCCCGCCAGCCGATGGCCGCGCGGCACGAGAAGCGCCATCTCCTCCGCGAAGAGCGGCTCGAACTCGAGGGAGAGCTCGGCGGGCGGCGAGGAACAGAGGCCCAGGTCGAGCTCGCCGTCGGCGACGGCGCGGCTGATTCCCTGCGTCCCCGTCACGTCGAGGCGGATCCTCAGCGCCGGGCGCTCTCGCCGCAGCCGCGCGAGGAGCGGCATCACGCGCTCGCTCGCGGAGGGCTCGATCGCGCCGATCCGGATCCAGCCGCTCCTGCCGTCGCGCAGCTCCTCCATGCTTTGCCGGAGCCCCTCGACGGCGTCCAGGATCGGGAGCGCCCGCTCGGCGAAATGAGTGCCGGCCGGCGTGGTCGGCCTCCGGCGTCCGCGGCGATCGAAGAGCGGGAGTCCCAGCTCCGCCTCGAGCTCCTGGATGTGGAGGGTCACGGTCGGCTGGGCGAGGCCCAGGGCGCGCGCCGCGCGCAGGAAGCTGCCCTCGCGGAGGACGGCGCGGAAGGTCGCGAGATGACGGAGGTCCAAAGGTCAGGCTCCCTCGTTAAAAATCAGGAATTCTGATGCTTGGATCATGCAAAATCATCATTGCTAATATCATAGAACTTGCCTAGCGTCGGGTCCAGGGGGTAGCCGCCATGCTCTCGGACCTTCTTCGGGACCTGCGCCTCGCGCTTCGCGGGCTGCGGCGCCGCCCCGGATTCGCGGCCGCCTTCGTCGCGACGCTCGCCCTCGGGATCGGCGCCAACACGGCGATCTTCACCGTCGTCCGCGCCGTGCTCCTGCGCCCCCTTCCCTTCACCGGCGCCGATCGGCTCGTGGGGGTCTACTCGGTCGAGCCGGGCAGCGACCGCCAGCCCTTCTCGATCGCCGACTTCCTGGACCTCCGCTCCGGCGCGCGGAGCTTCGAGTTCCTGATCGCCTGGGGAGGCTGGAGCGCCAACCTCACGGGAGTGGACGAGCCCGTCGCGCTCAAGGCACAGTGGACGTCCGCCGGGTTCTTCGGATCTCTCGGCGTCGGGGCGGCGCTGGGACGAACGCCGAGTGCCGAAGAGGAGCGGCCGGGTGCCGCGCGGGTCGCTCTGCTCGGAGACGGGCTCTGGCGCTCGCGGTTCGGCGCGGACCCGGCCGTCCTGGGCCGCGTCCTGACCCTGAACGGCGAGCCCTACACGGTGATCGGAGTGCTGCCCCCGACCTTCCCCTTCTTCGCCTCGGGCGCGGAGCTCGTCTCGCCGCTCTCCCTCGAGACGGACCCGCGGCGCGCGCGCCGGGCAAGCGGCTTCCTGCGCGCGCTCGGCCGCCTGCGCCCAGGCGTCGGGATGACGGAGGCGACGGCCGAGCTCGACCCGATCGTGGCCCGCCTGCGCGCCGCCTATCCCGACACCAACGCCGGCAAACAGGGAGTGCACCTCGAGCCGCTGGCCGAGCTCCTCGTCGGGAACTACCGGCGAATGCTCCTCCTCCTCCAGGCCGCCGTCGCGATCGTGCTCCTCATCGCCTGCACCAACCTCGCCAACCTCCTGCTGGCCCGCACCGCCGCCCGGCGTCCCGAGCTCGCCCTGCGCGCCGCGCTCGGCGCACGCCGACGCGATCTCCTGCGCCAGCTTCTCGTCGAGACGGTAACCCTCGCGATCCTGGGCGGCGCGCTCGGGCTCCTCGTCGCGGTCGCCGGCATCCGCGGGCTCCTCGCGCTGGGACCGCCGCCGCCGCGCGCCGCCGAGATCGGCATGGACCTCCCGGTGCTCCTCTTCACGGTCGGTCTCTCCCTCGCGGCCGCGCTCGGCCTCGGCCTCGCTCCCGCGCTGCAGGGCAGCGGGTGGGGACTGGCCGACGGCCTCCGCGGGGTCGGCCGCGGGTCGATCGGCGGTCGGCGGGCGCGCGCCCGGTCCGTCCTCGTGGCCGCGGAGGTGGGTCTGTCGCTCGTGCTGCTCGTCGGCGCGGGCCTCCTACTGCGCACGCTCCACCGGCTCCGGGCGACCGACCCGGGCTTCCGGGCCGATCACCTCCTGACCCTCCAGCTCTCGCTTCCGAAGGGCCGCTACGCGACGCCGGAGGCGATCGCGCGCTTCGCGGACCAGGCGAGCGCGCGGCTGTCCGAGCTGCCCGGCGTCGCGGCCGTCTCGGCCGCGTCGATCAACCCGCTGACGCAGTGGCGCGCCAACATCGCGTTCACCATCGTCGGCCGCGCCGACATCGAGCGCGAGAAGGCGCCGTCCGCCAACTACCGTGCGATCGCGCCGGGTTACTTCCGCACGCTCGGCGTCCCGCTGCTCTCGGGCCGCGACGTCGACGCGCACGACCTCGCGGCGTCGACGCCCGTGGCCGTGATCAGCCGCACCTTGGCGCAGCGTCACTTCCCGGATCGGAGCCCGATCGGCGAACGCCTCGAGATCGACGACCAGCCGTGGCGCACCGTCGAGATCGTCGGCGTCGTCGGGGACGTCAGGTCCACCGGGCTCGACGCGGAGCCCACCGCCGACGTGTACGTTCCGTATGCCCAGGCCCCGCCGGACGTCTCGGTGTGGCTGGCCAACATCTTCTGCCTCGCCGTCCGCACGCAGGGCGCGCCCGAGCTGCTGATCCCGGCCGTGCAGCGGGAGATCCGCGCGCTCGACCGCGACGTCGCGACCTCCGCCGCGCGGCCGATGGAGGACGCGTTCGTCACGTCCCTCGCCGAGCGGCGCTTTCACACGCTCCTGCTCGAGATCTTCGGCGCCGCCGCGCTCGCGCTCGCCCTCGCCGGCATCTATGCCCTGACCGCGTTCGGGGTGATCGAGCGGACGCGCGAGATCGGCGTCCGCCTCTCGCTCGGTTCGACTCGCGGGCGCATCCTGGCCCTGATCGTCCGGCAGGCTCTCCGGCCCGTCGCGATCGGCCTCGCCGGCGGCCTCGCCGCCGCACTCGCGCTCTCGCGGCTGCTCTCCGGGCTCCTCGTCGGCGTGGCCCCGAACGACGCGGCGACCCTGTGTGAGTCGGCCCTTGTGCTCGCGCTGGCCGCGCTGGCGGCGAGCCTCCTGCCCGCCCTGCGCGCCACGCGGATCGACCCGGTCCGCGCGCTGCGGGCGGGGTGACGGAAGCGCTCAGCGCGCCGACGTTGCTCCTTCAGCGCGCGTTGATGTCCTCCATCTCGAGGATCCGCTTCGGCGCCGCCTCCTTCGCGACGCGGAGCATCGCCCGCCCGACCTGCTCGCTCGTCGTGACGTGATCGGGAAACACGGCGCGCAGGAGCGGCGTGAGGGGGCGCGCGATCGCGTAGAGGACGCGATAGAGCCGCGTCTTCGAGCGAATGCCGTGGAGCGGCGCGATGAAGCCGGGACGAAACATCACCGCCTTGAACGGCAGCCTCAGCAGGGCGTTCTCGGTCTCGCCCTTGACGCGCGCCCACATGCTCCGCCCGCGCTCGCTCGAGTCCGTGCCCGCACCCGAGACGTAGACGAAGGTCATCGCCGGATTGAGGCGCGCGAGCGTCGTCGCGACTCGGAGCGTGAGGTCATAGGTCAGGCGACGGTAGTCCGCCTCCGACATTCCCACCGAGGAGACGCCGAGGCAGAAGAAGCAGGCGTCGAATCCGCTCACCTGGTGCTCGACGGAGGAGAGGTCCGCGACGTTTGGAACGATCAGCTCGCGCAGGCGCGGATCGCTCCTTCCGAGCGCGCTGCGGCCCACGGCCAGGACCTCCCGGACGTCCGAGTCGAGCAGGCACTCGCGCAGGACGCCCTGCCCCACCATCCCCGTCGCGCCGAACAGGAGGACCCTCATCTCATCGCAGCGGCAGCCGACGAATCAGTAACGCGCGTACTTGGAGTCCTGCGTGCCCTTCTGCCCGACGATCGAGAGGGTCAGCGTGTCCCCCTCGACCCTGTACGTTCCGGAGGCCGACCACTTCCCGGGGACCGCCATCTGGATCTTGTCGCCATCGAGTGTGTAGCCCCCGTGCGAGGTCAGGAGCACCATGACGAGCAGGAGCCGTCCGCCCGGACGGAACTGGTACACGGCCTGGACGGACCGCCCGCCGATGTCGCGGGGACCGGTCCACTCCCCGGCGATCGACTTCTTCGGACCGGAGCCGGCCTTGCGATCCAGGAAGAGGCTCAGCGTCCCGGGCGCGCTCAGGCGGATGCGGTCCTCGCCGACCCAGTCGATCGTCTGCTTGTGCTCGGGGCCGCCCTTCGTCTCGGACGGGAGAAAGAGCGCGTCGCCCTCGACCCGATACGGCATATCGACGACGTTGGCGGGGCTGTAGTCGAAGACGCCGCCGGCGTGGAACTCGAAGACCGAGGCGACGCCGACCGACGAATTCTCGACCGAATACCAGCGCCCGAGGAGCGGCTTCGCGTCGGCGGCGGGCAGAGTCGACGCCGGAATCGCCGAGGAGATCAGGCCGAAGGCGAGGGCGAGGAGCCGGATCGCTTGCGTGCGCACGCCCTCATGCTAGCGCATGCGCCAACGAGACTCGCTCAGCGCCAGTGACCGTCGACGCGCCACCAACCCTTGCTGTGATGCCGCCATTCCGGTGCGACCCAGACCGCGTGCGGATGGGGCGCCGGCTGCCAGACGCCCGGCACCCAGACGTAGTTGGGCTCGGCCCAGTTCCAGTAGCCGCCGACCCAGACGGAGTTCGGGTCTGGCGCGACGCCCGCCGCCTCGGATCGCAGAGGCGGCGGTCCGTTCGCGACGAACATCGTTCCGTCCGGCGGCGCCGAGGCGCAACCCGCGCTCAGGAGAAACACGAGGCCGCAAACAGCGACCAGAAGAGAATGGACGCCGAGACGCTTGTTCATCGTCGCTCCTTCGGCGATCGAACGAGCAATTCCCGTGCCGCGGGATCAGCGCGTCCCGGAAGCCGAACCCGCGGTCGTCGCGATCATCTCCTCGAGGATCCGTCGCGCCACGAGGTTGCGGACGATGTCGGTCACCGGCCGCGTGAAGAACCCGCTGTGCCCGCTGACGACCGCGTTGTCCGCGCGGACGACCCAGAGCGGCAGGCCGGGTGCGTGGGGAGCGACGCAGTCGAGCTCCACGACGCCGAGCCGATCGTGACCCGGGCAGAGGGTCGGCGTCAGGGTCCTCGCCGCCTCCTCGGAGCTCATGCGAAGCACGCGGAGCAGGCGGTCTGCCGTCTCGGCGTCGATCTCGGACATGGGAAGCGTGCACTCGCAGTTCTCGACGACTCCCCGCGAGGATCCGCCGGCCGAGCCGCGGGCGTCCGCCGCGACCGCGGCGCGATGCGTGACGAAGGGATCGTAGTTGCCGACCGTTCGCACGATCATGTCGCGCGGGGAGCGCGGGCCCGTGCGCTGGAACAGGGTTTCGAGCCATCGGCCGATCCGGAAGGTCGTGCGCGTCGTCATGTCGGTCTCGGACGAGAGGACCACCAGGAGCGGGCTCTGTCTCGGCGCGAAGGCCGCGAACGATTCGATGAGCTCGTGGACCGGCGCATACAGCGAGGCTTCGAAGGCGGGGTTGGCGAGCACCACCAGGTCGCCAAAGCCCTCGATCGTCGGAACCTGGCCGTCGAGAACCCCCTTGACGCGCGCCTCCGTGATGCGACTCTTCAGGATGTTGGCCATCGCGGAGTAGAGGACCGCGCCCCCCAGGCTGTGCCCCATCATCACGAGCCGGCAGCGGTTGGGAGTCTGCGCGTTCAGGTGCTTCTGGTAGCGGTCGAGGAACGAGAGGACCTCAACGAGCTCGCCCTGCCCGACGTTGCCCGCCGCCTTCTTCCGCGCCCAGAACGAGAGCGCCTTGAAGGGCGGGACCGTCGCCGAGAGGCCGCGCCAGCCGACGTAGATCCCGACGACGCGCGTCGCGCCGAGGAAGCCTTGCGAGCGTCCTCCGACCAGTTTCAGGTCCCCGGCGATTCTCGAGACGAAGGTCCGGAAGCAGCAGACGTTGCCGTTGCAGAGGCTCGCGTTGTTCTTCCAGCCGTGCACGTAGAGCACGAGGACGATGCGAGCCTTCTCCGGTGACGCCGCATCGCGCTCGAGCGAATCCACGAGCCGCTGGAACTGGGCGGTCGCATAGAGCTGCCCCTGGTCGTCGAACTCGAGGAAGTGGAGCCGGTAATCGTCGTGGATCTCTACCCCGCTCGTCGCGAGCGGCGCGCGGAGCGCGGAATTCTCGAGCTCGTCCGCGCGGATCCGCGCCTCGTCGACGGCGCCACCGGGGCCGAGGCGGTACGGCGCGTTGCGGCTGCAGGACGCGGTAAGCGAGGCGCAGAGCGCGAGGAGCAGGAGTGGCCGCTTCACGAGATTCGGCGCAAGTCTATTTCGAGCATCTTCGGGGAAAGTCTTTACGTCTGGTGGGAGGTGAGGGGATCGAACCCCCGACATCCTGCGTGTAAAGCAGGCGCTCTACCTCTGAGCTAACCTCCCGCGGCTCTCGATTCTACGGCGAAGGGGGACTCCGTAGCGCCTCCGCGAACCTCTCTCCTGGCGGAACGCGATATCGTCCCGCCAAACGCGATCCCCTTCTGCAAGGAGGACGACATGGTCCACCTGACGGCCCTTTGGCTACCGATTCTGCTCTCCGCCGTAGCGTGTTTCGTCGCGAGCTCGGTCATCCACATGTTCCTGGGATACCACCAGAGCGACTACGGCAAGGTGCCGCAGGAGGACGCCGTGATGGATGCCCTCCGCGCGGCGAACCTCGCTCCCGGCGATTACCTCGTTCCGCATCCGGGATCCCGCGAGCACATGCGGTCGGAGGAGTACAAGAACAAGGTCAACCGGGGTCCGGTCGCGATGATGACCGTGATGACGGGTTTCTTCGCGATGGGCAAGCGGTTCGCGCAGTGGTTCGTCTACCTGCTCGTCGTGGGCGCCTTCGCCGCGTGCGTCGCCGTGCCGCTTCTCCGGCCGGGCGCCTCGCACAAGGTCGTCTTCCACACCGTGGGCCTCGTTGCGTTCGCCGCCTACGGGCTCGCGTACTGGCCCGCCTCGATCTGGTACGGACGCGCGTGGAGCACGACGCTCAAGTCCAACCTCGACGCGCTGATCTACGCCGCGATCACGGCCGGGATCTTCGCGTGGCTGTGGCCCGCGGCGTAGCGGCCTCACCCTACCCTCTCCCGCGGGGAGAGGGCTTCGAGGAGCCGCGCCCCCCGGCCAGGTTCTCTTCGATACGTACGGATCAGAGAACGCCCCTCACCCCACCCTCTCCCGTGGGGAGAGGGCTTCAAGGAGCCGCGCTGTGCGCGGGTCTAGCCTCTAAATGGCGATCGACGCGTAGCGCTCGATCTCGCCCACCGGCATGGGGCGGGCGAGCAGGAAGCCCTGGCCGTAGGGGACGCCGAGAGACTGGAGGACGCGCAGCTCCTCGCGCGTCTCGATGCCCTCCGCGATGACCTTCGTGTGCATCTTCCGCGCGAAGGACATGAGCGCCTCGAGCAGGTCCTGCTTGACCTGGCGCCGGTCGATGCCGCGCACGAACACGTTGTCGAACTTGAGGTAGTCCGGCTCGATGTCGGCGAGCGAGGAGAGGTTGCTGTAGCCCGTGCCCACGTCGTCGACCGCGATACGGAAGTTCTGCGAGCGGAACTTGGAGAGGACCTCGCGGAACAACCCCTCGTAGACGGCGTACGTGCGCTCCGTGATCTCGAGGACGATCCGGTCGGGCTCGAGCCCCAGGGCGCGCACCTGGTCGCGGAAGATCGGGCCGAGGAACTCCGGATCCGACGCGGCCGCGGGCGACAGGTTCAGGAAGATCTGTCGGCGGTTGTGCCCCTGCGCGGCGGCCTCGAGCGACCGCTGCCGGCAGACCCGCTCGAGCGGCACCAGCAATTCCGTGCGCTCCGCCAGCGAGAAGAGGGTCTCGCCGCTTTCGAACTCGCTTCCGCGCGGTCCGCGCGAGAGCGCCTCCATGCCGATCATGTTGCCGGTCGCGAGGTCGAACACCGGCTGGAACACGGGCGAGATGTCCCGCCGCGAGATCGCGTCCTGGAGCAGCTCGCCGCCCCGGATCTCCTGCCGCACGGTCTGGCGCGTGACCTGGTCGCGCGCCTCCTGAATGCCGCGGTAGAGGAGCCGCTCGATGCGGTGCTTGGGATCCTTCAGGATGCGCGCCGCGCCCACGAACGAGCGAAAGCGCGCGGATACGTCGGCGCGCTCGGCGAGGTAACCGCGGATGAGCTGGTCGAGCTCCCCCGCCTTCGTCCCGAGCGGAGTGGGTCCCTCCTGAATCCTGCCCTCGTCGTTGACGAACAGGATGATCTCGTCGGAGCGGACGTAGGGCACGCAGAAGGTTCCGCTCGGCACGATGCCGTCGGTCTGGAAGGCCTTGAGCCGCCGCACGAAGTCGAGCAGGAGGTCGTCGTAGGCCTCCCAGCCCCACACCTCTTCGACCTGCCCTTCCGAGCTCGGACGGAACACGAGGACCGAAATGGCGCCGCGCTCCTCGAGCATCGCCTTGAGGTCGTCGACCAGGACGGCGACGGTGGGGAGGCCCGTTTCGCGGTCGTAGAGCCGGGTCCGCTCCTTAAACCACTTCCCGCGCAGCGCGACGAGCTCGCTCTGCTTCTCCTTGGCCACCGTCGGCGGAGGGTGAGGATGTCGTTCCAGGGTGGAAAGAGGATAGCACCGTGGGGATGCGGCGGAGCCCCGGAGACTCGGGACTTCGGCCTAGCGCCCCGGCTCGGCGGCGACGGCCTGCGAGCGGTCCTCCTGGAACCGCGCGATCGCCTCCTCGCTGCCGAGGAGCACGAGCACGTCGCCGTGCTCGAAGCGGTCGGACGGCGCCGGCACGAACCGCCGCTCCACGCCGTCCTTGCCGAGACGCTTCACCTCGAGCACCGAGACGCCGTAGCGGGACCGCAGCGCCGCCTCCGCGACCGTGAGGCCCTCGATCGACCGCGCCACGTCGAGCTCGATCAACCGGTGGTTCTGCGGCAGCTCGAGGTAATCGACCTCGCCCTGCTCGTCGCCCAGCGTGCGCACGCGCGTCACGAGGCGGCTTCGCCGCAGGACCTCGCTGTCGAACGCGCCGAGCAAGTCGCGCTGCGTGACGATGCCGAGGAAGCGCCGCCGGTCCGGTGAGTCGACGACCGGCAGCTGGCCCACGTCGCGGAACCACAGCTTCTCGTTGACGCTGGTGAGCGGCTCCTCCGGCGTCGCGAACGGGATCTCCGCGGCGAGATCCTCGGCGAGCACGACGCCCGAGAGCTCGCGCTCCTGGAACGACTCCTTGATCTCGTGGATGTCGACGGCGCCGATCAGGCGTCCGTCCTCGTCCCCGACGTAGAGGAACAGGCTGCGCGAGCGCAGGAACGCCGACACGATCTCGGGCAGCGGCATCCTCCGCGGGATGAGGGCCACGTCGCGGCGCATGATGTCGGCGACCTTGAGGCTCGCGAGGGCCGTCGCCTCCGGGGTCTTCTCCCAAACGATGCCGGCGGAGCGCAGGCTCGCGAGGTACATCGACTCCTTCTGGAAGACGCGGGCGACCGTGACGGCGAGGATCGACACGACCATCATCGGCAGCAGCACCGCCGTGTTCTGTGTCAGCTCGAAGATCATGATGACGGCGAGCAGCGGCGCGCGCGTCACGCCCGCCATGAGGCCGCCCATCCCGAGCAGCGCGTAGCCGCCGACGGGCGCGGCCAGGTGCGGGAACACGAGGCGAACGAGGTGAGCCACCATGCCTCCGACCGTTGCCCCGATCATCAGCGACGGGGTGAAGACGCCGCCGACGCCGCCGGAGCCGATCGTCGCCCCCGTCGCGACCATCTTTCCGACGAAGAGGAGTGCGAGAAAGAGCAGGGTCGGATTGCCGTGCAGGATGCGGTCGGTCGCCTCGAAGCCGTTGCCCATGACCTGCGGCAGGGCGATCGCGATCCCGCCCACCACCGCGCCGCCCAGCGCCATCGTGGCGGGGATCGGAAGCTTCGTCGCGGCCGCGGCCTTCTTGCCGAGCGCGAGCACCCGCACGAACAGCGCGGACGCGGCCCCGCCCAGGATCCCGATCGCGGCGTAGGGCAGCAGCTCGAGGAGCGACTCGGCGCGGAACGGCGCGACCTGGTAGACCGGCTCGTCGCCCAGGACGGAGCGGACGAGGAGCGTCGAGACGACGGCCGAGACCACCGCCGGGCCGAAGAGCGCCATCGAGAACGACCCGACGACGACCTCCAGGACGAAGAGCGTCGCGGCGATGGGCGTGTTGTATGCGCCCGCGACGCCGGCGGCCATGCCACAGGCCGTCAGGATCCGCACCCGCTCGGGCGACACCTTGAGGTGGCGCGCGATCGAGGACGCGCAGGCCGCGCCGATCTGGATGATCGGGCCCTCACGGCCCTCCGATCCGCCCGACGAGATGACGGCGAGCGACGACGCCGCGCGCGCGAGCGACGGCCTCAGCCGGACGCTGCGCCTCCCGAGCGAGACGACCTCGATCATGTGCGAGATCCCGGACGGGCCGCGCTCGCCGAAGAAGAAGCGCGCGATGAGCCCGCCGACGAGGCCGCCCGCGGCGGGCAGGACGACGCGCACCCATGGCTCGAGTGTCTCGGCGCCCCGGAGGATGTCCTCCGAGCCCACGAGGAGGCGCGTGAGCCGGTGCGTCAGGTAGCGGAAGACGATCGCGCCGCCGCCGCCGAGCAGCCCCGCGACCGCGGCCAGGATCAGGAATTGAGTGTTGGGATCGCGCCAGAAGAAGCGGCCGAATCGCGAAGGCCGCGCCGGAGGATCAGGCGAGCTCATTCTCCATCTTCGTACTTGGCGGTGTCGGCCTCGGAGATGTCCTCGTCGCCGCCGGAGAAGAACGAATGCGCGCACTGGGTCCCGCAGAAGGTGCTGCCCCCCATGCGGACCGCGCACTCCTCGCAGACGGACTTGTGACAGATCGGGCAGCGCGGCAGGGCGTACGGATACTGTTGCGCGCAGGTCCCGCAGTTGTCCGAAAGGCCCGACACGCCATCAGTATAAGGCGGACTCGCGAGCCTCAGGCTGGGCGCCGCGAGCCCTCGCAACGGGGGCGGCGCCCTGCTAGTATTCCCGCCCTTTGGCGGTGTAGCTCAGCTGGTCAGAGCACGCGGCTCATATCCGCTAGGTCCGGGGTTCAAATCCCTGCACCGCCACCAAATTCATTGGGAAATCCGAAACTTTGTCAGCGTCGGCGGGCTTTTTGTCAGCGAACACCTTCGCAAGGTATTCGTCGCGCTTCCTCACGCTCGCTCCGTGGCGCTTCGCAGTCTTGGTGCGGTAGCGGTGAAGCATCGAGGCGGTGCGGTGGCCGGAGAAGTCCATCGCCTCGGCGTCTGAGAGCCCCGAGTCGAGGAGTAGGCCCGTCGCGGTCTTCTTCGTGTCGTATAGGCAGTACCCAGCCTTGCCCGTGGGCAGCTCGCATGCTTCCAGCGCCACGTAGAACGCCTTCCTGACCCGCCGCGCGTCGAGCTGACGCCCTCCACCGTCGTGGAAGAT
>DASXPB010000041.1:0-188188 GCA_036493875.1 Thermoanaerobaculia bacterium | reverse complement strand
CCTTTCTTTCGAGGGATGAAAGAGTGCCGAGCGGTTGGCGGGGCTCTAGCCCTACGACCTACAGGCGCATCGGCGGGCGGACCGTGGAGAGTCGCTGCGTCCGGGCGTCGCCCGGCGTCGCGCGCGGCGGCCGGGCCGGGTGGGCGCCGTGCGCCCGGGCCGCGCCGGAATGCGGAGAGAGGCCTCGCCCCGGAGGCTCGAGGAGATCGGAGGCGGCGGACAGGCCGGGCAAGGTGTCGAATGCCGAGTCGGGCAGGCGCGGCGGGGGAACACCGTCGAGCGCCTCGCGCGTTCGCTCCTCCTCGCCGACGAGGAAAAGCTCCTCGGCGGGGGCGCCGGGCGACGCCGCGATGGCGAACTCCGCGCTGACGGCGACGAACCTCTCCGCGTCGGTCTCCTCGTCGACGCCTGCGCGCAGCGCAAGGCGCGCCCGCGCGGAGGGCAGGGAAGGGACGGTCCACATCCAGGAGGAGGGCTCGTTCGTCGGAACGATTCGGCGGGTGACCCGCACCGGATACGTCCGGCCTCCGTCGACGGACAACACGAGCTCCATCTCGTCGGCATCGGCATCGACCGTGCCCGTCCGCCAGGAGACGAGCACGGTCGCGCCCGGCTCGAGCGGCGCGCCGCCGGTCGCGATCGAAAGAGCCGCGGGGGACGCGAGTGCCGGGACCGAGACGATCCACCACGCGAAAGCGGCCGCAGACCCGAACCGGCGGAGCATTGCGCGGAATCTTACTTCCGCCGAATCTGTGCGTTTTTGGCCCGCCCGGGAGGACCCTCGCGGCGGCCCCCGTCCCGGTCTCCTTCCGAAGTGAGCCGCCGATTGCTAATCTCTCGGGCTGCCATGCCGACACACTCCGACAGCCCGCCCCAGGCGACGGCTCAGCCTCTGCATCCCGATCAGCACTCGTACTCGGTTCCGGGCCGGGTCCGCGTCCGCCATCTGCGGCTGGACCTCGACGTCTCGTTCGACCGCAAGTCCCTCGGCGGGACGGCCGAGCTCCTCCTCGATCGGCTCGATCCGGCGGCCCACGAGGTGCGGCTCGACACGCGCGCGCTCGAGATCGCCTCGGCCGAGTCGGCGCAGGGCGACGGACCCTGGACGCCTGCCGCGTTCACGCTCGCACCGCCGGACCCGATCCTCGGCGCGGCGCTCTCCGTGGCGCTGCCGGCGGGCGCCGACCGCGTCCGCGTGCGGTACTCCACGCGGCCCGAGGCGTCCGGACTGCAGTGGCTCGGCCCGCCGCAGACCGCCGGGCGCGCCCATCCCTTCCTGTTCTCGCAATCGCAGGCGATCCACGCGCGCAGCTGGATCCCCATCCAGGACACGCCCGGCGTGCGCATCACCTACGACGCCACGATCCGGACGCCGCCCGCGCTGCGCGCGGTGATGAGCGCCGCGGGCAACTCGACCGGGCCACGCCGGGGGACCTACCGCTTCACGATGCCGCAGAGGATCCCGCCGTACCTCCTGGCGCTCGCCGTGGGCGATCTCGACTTCGCGCCGCTCGGTCCGCGGTCCGGCGTCTACGCGGAGCCGTCCGTGCTGGCGAAGGCCGCGCACGAGTTCGCCGACACCGAGCGGATGATGGAGGCGGCGGAGCGTCTCTACGGGCCGTACCGCTGGGACCGCTACGACATCCTCGTCCTGCCCCCGAGCTTCCCCTTCGGCGGCATGGAGAACCCGCGGCTGACGTTCGCGACCCCGACCGTTCTGGCGGGCGACCGGAGCCTCGTGGCCCTGATCGCCCACGAGCTCGCACACTCCTGGTCGGGCAACCTGGTGACCAACGCGACGTGGAGCGACTTCTGGCTCAATGAGGGATTCACGACGTACATCGAGCGCCGCATCCTCGAGGAGGTGTACGGGCGCGAGGCCGCGACGATGGAGGCCTCGCTCGGCCGCCAGGACCTGAAGGACGAGATCGAGCGGCTCGAGGATCGGGACGAGATCCTGCACATCGACCTGACGGGGCGCGACCCGGACGACGCCGCCACCCGGCTTCCCTACGAGAAGGGGAGTCTCTTCCTGCGGGCCCTGGAGGACACGTTCGGGCGCGAGCGCTTCGATGCGTTCCTTCGCGATTACTTCGACCGTTTCGCGTTCCAGAGCGTCGTCACCGCCGACTTCCTGCGATACCTGCGCGACGCGCTCTTCGCGGGCGACGGGAAGGAGTTTCCCCCCGAGGTGATCGAGGAGTGGATCGAGCAGCCCGGCGTGCCCGCGGCCGCGCCGAACCCGGTCTCCGTCTCCCTCGAGAAGGTGGTCCGCGCCGCCGAGGACTGGTCGGCCGGACGCCTGTCGGCGCGCGACGTCCCATGGGCGCGCTGGAGCACGCAGGAGCGACTCCAGTTCCTCCGCCGCCTTCCGGCGAACCATTCGACGGAGCAGATGCGGGAACTCGATGCCGCGCTCGGGCTGACGGCCTCCGCGAACGTCGAGATCGCTTTCCAGTGGCTGTTCCAGGCGTTGAAGAGCGGATATTCCCCGGCGTCCACGAGCGCGCGGCTCGAGGAGTTCCTGGTGTCGATCGGGCGGCGCAAGTTCATCAAGCCGCTGTACGAAGAGCTCGTGAAGAGCGAGAGCGGCCGGGAGCGGGCGCTCGCCATCTATCGGCGCGCGCGCCCGGGGTACCATCCCATTGCGGTGGATACGGTGGATCGCATCGTGGGCTGGACGGAGTCGGCGTGAGCCTCCGGATGCCCTCCCCGCGGGAGGGAACGGCGCACGTCGCGAGCGCGTGCCCCTTCGACTGCCCGGACGCTTGCAGCCTCGACGTGAGCGTCTCGGACGGGCGCGTGGTCGCGGTCGGCGGGTCCCGCGTCAACCCGATGACCGAGGGCTACATCTGCGCCAAGGTCCGCCGCCTCCCCGAGCATCTCTATGGACCGGCGCGCCTCCTGTACCCGGGCGTCCGGACCGGCCGGAAGGGCGAGGGGTCGTTCCGCCGCGCCTCGTGGGACGAGGCCCTCGGCCTGGTCGCCGAGCGGCTCCGCGCCGTCAGCGCGAAACGGGGCGAGGGCATCCTGCCGTTCTCCTATGGAGGGTCCAACGGATACCTCTCGCAGGACACGACCGACGCCCGCCTCTTCTTTCGTCTGGGCGCCTCCCGGCTCGCCCGCACGGTGTGCGCGGCGGCCACGGGGAGGGCCGCCGCCGGGCTCTACGGGAAGATGACCGGCGTCGCCCTGCCCGACTACGTGCACGCGAAGCTGATCGTGGTGTGGGGGATGAACCCCGCAGTCTCCGGGATCCACCTGGTCCCTCACATCCTCGAGGCGCGCCGGCGCGGCGCGCGGCTCGTGGTGGTGGACCCACGCCGCACCCGCCTCGCCGAGTCCGCCGACCTGCACCTCCCGATCCATCCGGGCACCGATCTCCCCGTCGCCCTCGCCGTCCTGAACTGGCTCTTCGCGAACGGCCGCGCGGATCGCGCGTTCCTGGCCGCGCACGCGACCGGTGCCGAGGAGCTCGAGCGCCGGGCCGCGGCCTGGACGCCGGAGCGCGCGGCGGCGGAGGCCCGCGTGCCGGCCGCGGACATCGAGCGGCTCGCGCTCCTCTACGCGGACTCGAGCCCCGCCGTCATCCGCTGCGGATGGGGTATGGAGCGCAACCGCAACGGGGGCTCGGCCGTCGCGGCGGTCCTCGCGCTGCCGGCGGTCGCGGGCAAGTTCGGCGTCCGCGGCGGCGGCTACACGCTGTCGAACTCTCCGGCCTGGCGGGAGCTCGACGGCCTCGCGGCGGCCGCGGCCGAGGAGCCGGCGACGCGCGTCGTCAACATGAACCGCCTCGGCGAGGCGCTCGCGCACGAGGGCGCGGAGGCGGTCGAGCTCCTCTTCGTCTACAACTGCAACCCGGCGGTGACGATGCCGGATCAGCAGACGGTGCTGCGCGGTCTCGCGCGCGAGAACCTCTTCACGGTCGTCTTCGATCCGGTGCTGACCGACACGGCGCGCTACGCGGACGTCGTCCTTCCGGCCGCGGCCTTCCTCGAACGCCGCGAGCTCTCGCGAGGCTATGGCGCGCTCGTCCTGCAGGACGCGGCGGCGGTCGTGGAACCCGCGGGCGAGGCGCGGCCGAACCACGAGGTCTTCGCGGAGCTGTGCCGCCGCACCGGGGTCGCGCGCCCGGGCGATCCGGACACGGCCGACGCGCTGATCGAGGCCATCCTCGCGACCAGCCCGCGCGCCGCGGCGATCCGCCGCGACCTCGACGCGAAGGGTTACGCCGTGCCGGCCGAGGGCGCGGCTCCCGTACAGTTCGTCGACAGCTTCCCGCGCACCGCGGACCGCCGGGTGCGGCTCGTGCCCGAGGACCTCGACCGGGAGGCGCCGGAGAGGCTCTACCACTACCGCGCGGAGCCCGAGGGTCAGGCTCCGAGGTTCCCTCTGGCCCTCATCTCGCCCGCCTCGGACCAGACGATCAGCTCCTCCCTCGGCGAGCTCCGCCGCGACCGCGTTCCCCTGTCGATGCATCCCGCGGACGCCGCGGACCGCGGCCTCGAGGAGGGAGACGCAGTGCGCGTGTTCAACGCGCTCGGCGAGGTGCGCTGCCGCCTGCGACTCGACGCGGACCTGCGTCCCGGCGTCGTCCTTCTCCCCAAGGGACTCTGGCGGCACAACACCGACTCCGGCACCACGGCCACGTCCCTCGCGCCCGCGACGCTGACCGACCTCGGCGGGGGCGCGTGCTTCAACGACTCGCGGGTCGAGGTCGCGAAGGCCGATCCGGCGTGAGCCACGCCCACGCGCCGGCCGACACGAACTCCGGCCTCCTGCCCGGAAACGGGGCGGCCGAGAGGAAGGGAAGGCTTCGGTCCGCGCTCCTGATCACGGTCGCGGTCCTGGCCGTCGAGCTCGTGGGCGGCTGGATCTCGGGAAGCCTCGCGCTCCTCGCGGACGCGGCGCACCTCTTCACCGACGTCGCCGCGCTGACTCTCGCGTACGCCGGCTGCGCGCTGTCGGAGCGCGCTCCCACGGGCCGGCACACCTTCGGTCTGGCGCGGGCGGAGATCCTCGCGGCCTTCGTCAACGCGCAGCTGCTGCTGGTCGCGTCCGCGGGCATCCTCTTCGAGGCGTGGCGGCGATTCCACCAGCCGTCGGCGATCGAGACCCGCCTCATGCTGTGGGTCGCGGCGGTCGGCCTCACCGCCAACCTCTTCGCGGTGGCGCTTCTCCATGGCGGCCGGCGGGGGAGCCTCAGCCTGCGCGCCGCCTACCTCGAGGTCGTGACGGACGCGCTCGGTTCGGTCGCCGTGATCGTGGGCGCGATCGTCATGTCCTACACGCGGTGGTATGGCCTCGACGCGCTGCTCTCGGCGGCGATCGCGCTCCTGATCCTCCCGCGGGCGGTCGGGATCCTGCGCGAGGCGGCCCACATCCTGCTCGAGGGGGCGCCCGCCGAGATCGACATGCCGCTCCTGAGGCGCCGGATCCTGGAGCTCCCCGGCGTCGAGGCGATTCACGACCTCCACTGCTGGACGCTGACCTCGGGGATGCATTCGGCGAGCGTCCACATCCGTGCGTCGGCCGCCGCGACCCGGGCCGAGGTCCTCGCCGACGTCCAGCGCGTCCTTCGCGAGGGAGCCGGTGTGGAGCACGCCACGATCCAGGTGGAGCAGGGCGAGGAGGTCGTCTGCCACGTCACTCCGGGGCACGCGTGAGGCCTTCCGCCGGAGACGCCCGCATGAATCGGGAGATCGAGATCCTCGGAGCCGGACCCGCGGGCCTCGCCGCGGCGCTGACGGTGGCGCGGGCCGGGCGCGCGGTCACGCTTTACGAGCGCGCGCCCGACGTGGGCCGGCGGTTCCACGGGGACCTGCAGGGGCTCGAGAACTGGACGACGGCCGGTGACGTGCTCGAGGAGCTGGCCGCGATGGGGATCCAGCCGACCTTCGACTTCACCGCGATCCGGCAGGGCGTCTTCTTCGACTCCGACGGCCGCGAGCGGATGTTCCGCTCGCACCGGCCCGCGTTCTACCTCGTCCGGCGGGGCACGGGGGCGGGCACGCTGGACCAGAGTCTCAAGGAGCAGGCCCTCGCCGCGGGCGTCACGATCCGCTTCGGGCAGGCGCCGCCGCAGCTTCCGCCGCCCTGCATCCGGACGCCGGGTCCCGGCCGCTGCGACGCGCTCGATGTCGGCTACGTGTTCGAGACGGACATGGCCGACGGCGTGTTCGCGGTCCTGTCGGAACGGCTGGCGCCCAAGGGGTACGCCTACCTCCTGGTCTGCCGGGGCTGGGGGACCGTCGCGTCGTGCCTCTTCGAGGACTACGGCAACGCGCGCGAGTATCGGGAGCGCACGCGGCGCTTCTTCGAGCGCAAGGCGGGCCTCAAGATGCAGAACGCCCGCGCGTTCGGCGGCACCGGAAACGTCCGGGCCCGGCCTCTCGTCCGCGCCGGAGACACCCTCTACGCAGGCGAGGCGGCGGGGCTCCAGGACGCGCTCTGGGGCTTCGGCATGCGCTATGCGCTGGTGTCGGGCCACATGGCCGGCCAGGCGCTCCTCGCCGAGCGCCCCGCGCAGTACGACCGCTCCTTCCGCCAGCGCTTCACGGGCTTCCTCCGCACCTCCGTCGTCAACCGCTACTTCTACGAGCGCATGGGCGACCGGGGCTACGCGCGCCTGCTCCACGCCATCGGCCGCACCCACGACGCGCGCGAGTGGCTGCGGCGGTTCTACGCGCCGCGGCTCTGGAAGACGCTGTGGTTCCCGGTGGCGCGCGTCGCGGTCGAAGCCGCCCGCCGCCGCGCCGAGACCGCTCCCCGCGTCGCGCCCGAGCCGGTTCTGCGCTGACGTTTCGGGCGAGAATCGCCGCCGATGCCAAAGCCTCACGTCGAGCACCACTTCACCGCCAGCGCATCGGTCCGCGACGTGGTCATCGGCATGTCCGACGGCCTGACCGTGCCGTTCGCCCTTGCCGCCGGCCTGACCGGCGCCGTCGCCGCGAACCGGATCATCGTGACCGCCGGCCTCGCCGAGATCGCGGCCGGCTCGATCGCGATGGGACTCGGAGGCTTCCTCGCGGCGCGCAGCGACGCCGAGCACTACGCCAGCGAGCGGGACCGAGAGCATCGCGAGGTCAACGAGAAGCCGGCCGTCGAGGCCCGCGAGGTCGCCGAGATCTTCCACGCCTACGGCCTGTCCGACGAAGAGACGAAGCCGATCCTGAGGGCGTTCGAGAAGCGCCCGCAGCAGTGGATCGACTTCATGATGCGTTTCGAGCTGGGACTCGAGAAGCCGAACCCGAGGAGAGCGCTTCAGAGCGCCCTCACGATCGGCGGCGCGTACGCCGTGGGGGGACTGATCCCCCTCGCGCCCTACATGCTCATCCCGAACGTGGAGACGTCGCTCGGGATCTCCGTGGTCCTCACGCTCCTCGCGCTCGCTTGCTTCGGCTTCGTGAAGGGCCGCTTCACCGGCGCGAGGCCCTGGCGCAGCGCGCTCCAGACGACGTTGATCGGCGGCGTGGCCGCGGCGGCCGCGTTCGCGATCGCCCGGGCCGTGGGCCACTGAGGGTCGAGGGCCGGCCGGCGCGCGCCGAATGGACGGAATGACGGCCGCACGGGTGCTGGAGCCGGTTCTCCGGCCCCGCGCGGGCCGCCGCCTCCCGAAGGAGCTCTCGCCGCGACGCGCCTGTCGTCTCGCCGAGGCGCTGCCGCAGGGAATCCACGATCCCGGATTCCCGGAGCTTCTCGAGCGCATCGACACGGGCGCGTTCCACCCCGGGAATCGCGTGGAGGTCTTCTTCAGCGGCGCCGACGCGTTCGCCTCGATGCTCGCGGCCGTGGCGGAGGCGCGCGAGGAGGTCCTGCTCGAGTCGTACATCTTCAAGCACGATGCGACCGGGCAGCAGTTCGCCGATGCGCTCTCGCGGGCGGCCGATCGCGGCGTCTCGGTGCGCGTCCTCGCGGACGGGTTCGGATCCTGGGCCACGCGGCGGGCGTTCTGGGACG
Organism: Thermoanaerobaculia bacterium; assembly: GCA_036493875.1. Lineage (GTDB taxonomy): Bacteria > Acidobacteriota > Thermoanaerobaculia > UBA5066 > Gp7-AA6 > DAHUXD01. The sequence goes on along the minus strand of DASXPB010000041.1, from coordinate 180,229 downwards.
CGCTGCGGTCCCACGGCGTCGAGGTTCGGCTGTTCCATCCGCTGTGGTCCCCGATCCGGTACCTTCCGTTCCGCGACCACCGCAAGATCCTGGTCGTCGACCGGAGGGTGGGGTACACGGGCGGTATGAACATCGGAGAAGAGTACGGCTCGTCCGCGCTGCCGGCCCGGACGTCGACGAGCCCCTCTCTCCGCGTCTGGCGCGACACGCACGCCCGGGTCGAGGGCACCGCGGCCTGGGAGATGGCGGTGGTCTTCGAGGAGGGGTGGCGACACTCTCGCGGCGAGCCGCTCGGCTTGCCGCCGCTGACGCTCTCGCCGGCGACGGCCCACGGCGCGCGCGTTCTCGTGCTCGATTCGCGCGCCGGCCGGGGCGCGCACGAGGTCGCCTCGGTGTTCGCGGCGATCGCGGGGGCGGCGCGCCGGACTCTCTGGATCACGACCGCATACTTCGCGCCGCGGCGGCGGGCGATCGCAATTCTCGGGGCCACGGCCCGGCGAGGCGTCGACGTGCGGCTTCTCCTTCCGGGACCGAGCGACGTCCCGCTCGTCCGGCACGCGGGCCACGGCTTCTTCGCGACCCTCCTGTCCCGGAGCGTCCGGATCTTCGAATACCAGGCCGCGATCCTGCACGCCAAGACCGTCGTCGCCGACGGGCTCCTGTCGGTCGTCGGCTCGAGCAACCTCGACCTGCGCTCGTTCGAGGCGAACGCCGAGTGCAACGACGTGATCCTGGACCGCGAGACGGCGGCGGTGATGGAGGCGCGGTTCCAGGAGGACCTGACGCGCTCGGTCGAGATCGTTCGGCCGTCCTGGCGGCGGCGGCGAGCCTTCCACCGATTCTTCGACGCGGCCGCACGGCGGCTGTCGCCCCTGCTGTGATTAGGATGTGAAGAAAGAGGAGGCGTCATGAAGTTTCTGGCGGGGTTCCTCACGTGCCTCGTTCTCCTGGGGGTCGGCGCGGCGGCCGTGGCGTTCACCGGCTCCTACGACGTCTCGGCCAACCGGCCTCCGGGCAGCCTGGAGAAGCGGGTCGCCGGATTCACCCTGGACCGCTCGGTGGCGCGCCGCGCGCCGAAGGTCGAGAACCCCCAGGGCAAGAATCCGGACGCCATCCGCGCCGGCATGGCGCACTACAAGGAGATGTGCGTGTTCTGCCACGGCGCGCCCGGGGTCGACGCGTCCGAGGCGGGCGAGGGCCTGAACCCGCCGGCGCCCGACCTCTCCGGCAACAAGGTCCAGGCGCGCACCGACGGCGAGCTCTTCTGGATCCTGCAGAACGGCATCCGGATGACGGGGATGCCCGCGTTCGGGCCGACGCACAAGGACGAGGAGGTGTGGAAGATCGTCGCGTTCCTGCGCCACCTGCCGTCGCTGACGCCGGAGGAGGAGAAGGCCCTCAAGTCCTCGGGAAGAGCCGGAGCCGACCACGACGCCGAGGAGCACCACAAGGACTGATCCCTCAGGGGGAAGCGCCGGATCCTGCCGTCAGGCCCCGCTTCACGACGTCGCCGACCGAGATGCCGCCGCGGTAGTTGCCGCCGAAGCGGAGTCCCGGCCAGCGGCGCTCGGCCTCCTCCAGGATCGCGATGCGTCGCGCGTGGCCGTGCTCGTACTGCGGGATCGCGCGCTCCCAGCGGGTGATCCGCACGATCTCGGGAGGGCCCTGGACGAGTCCCTCCGCCTCGAGATCCCTCACGGCGGCCGCGACCAGCGCGGCGTCCGGGAGGGCCGCCGCCTCCGGGTCCCGCGTGCCGCCGAGGAACACCGTGAGCAGGGTGCGTCCGGCGGGCGCGCGGCCGGAGAACAGGCTGGAGCTCCAGACCGCGCCGAGGATCCGCCGCGCGGGGCTCGGGGCGACGAGCTGGCCGAAGCCGGAGAGCGGCCGCCTCAGGGCGTGGTCCCCCCACGCGAGATGGAGCAGCGCGAGTGGCGGATACGGAATCGCGGCGAGGGCGCGAGCGGCCTCCGGCGCGAATCCGGCGACCAGCGCGCCCGCTCGGTCGGCGGGAAGCGTCAGGAGGACTCGGTCCGCCTCGAGGGTGCCTCCGGCGGCGGAGAGCGTCCAGCGGCCTCCGCCGTCGTTCCGCGGCGCGAGGGAGTCGACGGTCCACTTCAGCCGCAGGGTCTCTCCGAGCCGCGCCGCGAGCGCGCGAGGCAGGGCCTCCATCCCCTCGCGAAAGGAGAGGAGACCCCGGGGTAGCGGCGCGGAGGCCTTGCGCGCGCGGCGAGCGGCAAGCGCGCCCGCGAGGAGGCCACCGTGGCTGCGCTCCCACTCGACGAGGGAGGGGAAGGCGGCCGCGACCGAGAGCCTCTCCGCGCTTCCCGCGAAGACTCCTCCCACGAAGGGCTCGACGAGGCGCTCCGCGACTTGCGGCCCCAGCCGCCGCGCGACGAATTCGCGGACGCTCTCGTCGGAATCCTCCGTCGCTGCTTCGTAGCGCCGAGCCCGGATGAGAGGCTCCGCGAGCAGACGGAGCTTCGCGCCGGGAGACAGGAGTCGGGTCGCGAGGAGCGCCCCGGGCGACATCGGCACCGCGTGGAGCTCCCCGCCGAAGTCGACGTAGCGCGGAAGCCGCGCGTCCGCGTAGACCGCCTCCGCCTCGAGCCCGAGCTCGCGCACGAGCGCGACGATCTCCGGGGTCGGCCGCACCGTGTTCGGGCCGAGCTCCAGGAGATACCCGTCGCGGCGCTCGGAGCGCACGACCCCGCCGGGCCGGTCCGACGCCTCGAGCAGGACCGTTTCTTCGCCGCGCCGCACCGACGCGAGGGCGGCGGCGAGCCCCGAGAGCCCGGCGCCGACGACGACGGTGCGCCCGCTCATCCTTCCCAGAACGGCTCGACGGAGCGCGCGAGCTCCGCGAGGGCGCGCAGGAAGACGGGGCGGTCGTTGAGCCCCGGCGTCCGGCGGAAGTGCGCGATCCCGGCGGCCCGAGCCTCCTGCGCGAAGAGCTGGTCGATCTCCTGCAGCGTCTCCACGTGATCCGTCACGAACGCGATCGGCACGACGAGCACCTGCGCCTGGCGCTTTCGTCCCAGCTCGCGGAGCACCTCGAGCGTCGGAGGCCCGAGCCATTCCACCGGCCCGAGCTTCGACTGGTAGGCGAGCGTGACGGGGCCCTTCCAGTCGAGCCGCTCGACGATCGCGCGGACGCTCGCCTCGACCTCGGTCGGATACGGGTCGCCCTCGCGCGTGACGAGCTTCTTCGGGATCGAGTGCGCCGAGAAGAGCAGCTGCGTGGCCTCGGCGCGGGGATCGGGAAACCGGGCGAGCTCCTCCCGGATCGAGTCGGCGTGGGCCTGGACGAAGAGCGGCTGCGTCGGCCACGAGGACAGCTCGAAGAGGCGGGCGCCCGGCGCGAGCCGCTCGACCGCGGCCCGGCTGCGCTCGAGCGAGCCCTTCGTCGTCGTCAGCGAGTATTGCGGGTAGAGCGGGAAGGCCAGGAAGCGCCGGACGCCGCGGGATGCGAGCTCGCGGACGACGTCCTCGACGAGCGGCGCCGCGCAGGTCATCGCCGTGCTCACCGTGACCGACCGCCCCTCGTCGCGCAGGATCCGCTCGACCCCCGCGGACTGCTGGTCCGTCAGGCGGCGGATCGGAGAGCCGCCCCCGATCGACGCGTAGAGCGCCCGGGAGGCCTTCTTGCGCGCGAGCGCGATCGACGCGGCGATGGCCTTGCGGACGATCGCGGGGCGGACCCGGATGACGTCGGGATCGGAGAAGAGGCGATAGAGAAAGCCGGGAACGTCGTCGAGCGTCTCGGGCCCTCCGAGCTGGAGGAAGAGGATCGCGCGTTCCGTCACAGCGTCCGCGAGTACACGGGCTTCTCCGGGGCGGCCTCCAGGTAGGCGTCGAAGGGCATCGCCAGGTTGCGCAGGAAGACGCGGCCGAGCTCCGTCGCGCGAATCTCCTCGCGGGAGAGCTCCACGAGGCCGTCGGCCGCGCAGCCCTCGAGCTTCTCGAGCGCGTCCCCGAAGTGCGCGTCGAAGTCGATCGCGAAGCGTCGCTCGATCTCGGACTTGACCACGACGCCGTGACAGAGGAGGCTCCCGATCACCGCGCGGCGGAGCCGATCCTCGGGGCTCAGCCGGATCCCGCGGAAGCTCGCCGCGCCCTCCGCGTCGACGGACTGGCGATACGCGGGGAGCTCGCGGCGATTCTGGACGTAGTGATCGCCGACCGAACCGATGGCGCTCATGCCGAAGCCGATCAGGTCGGTGCCGGCCTTCGTCGTGTAGCCCTGGAAGTTGCGGTGGAGCGTGCGGTCGCGCCGCGCCCGCGCGAGCTCGTCCTCCGGCCGCGCGAAGTGGTCCATCCCGATGTACTCGAAACCCGCGGAGGTGAATCGGGAGAGCGCCGTGCGGAAGATCTCGAACTTCGTCCGCTCGGCGGGCAGGTGCGGCTCGAGGACGGTCTGGTGCTTCTTCATCCAGGGGACGTTCGCGTACGAGTAGACGGCGAGCCGGTCCGGCCCGATCGACAGCACGCGGTCGATCGTGGCCGCGAAAGTCTCCGGGGTCTGGTGCGGGAGGCCGTAGATTAGGTCGATGTTGAGGCTCGAGAAGCCGAGCCCGCGCGCCTGCTCGACGAGGCGGCGCGTGTCGGCCTCAGGCTGGATCCGGTTGATCGCCGCCTGGACCTTCGGATCGAAGTCCTGAACGCCCATGCTCAGCCGGTTGAAGCCGAGACGGGCGAGCGTCTCGAGCTGCTGCGGCGTGGTCACCCGCGGATCGACCTCGATTCCGATCTCCGCGTCGGACGCGAAGGTGAAGCGGTCGAACAGGCGCCGCGCGAGCCGCTCGAGGAGCTCCGGAGGGAAGTAGGTCGGCGTGCCCCCGCCCCAGTGGAGCTGGACGATCTGTCGCCGCCGCCCGTCGGCGCGGTTCGGGTCGACCCGCTCCGAGACCCAGTCGATCTCGCGCTCGAGGACGTCCAGGTACTCCGACTCCGGCACGTGCCGGCTGCCGGTGATCACGACGGTGCAGCCGCAGAAGTAGCAGAGCTTCTCGCAGAAGGGCAGGTGGACGTAGAGCGAAAGGGGCGCCGGCTCCGGCCCCTCGCCGCTCTTCTCGAGGATCGTCCCGTAGTCCGCGGGCGAGAGGTCCTGCCGCCACATGGGGGCGGTGGGGTACGACGTGTAGCGCGGGCCCTGGACGTTGTATCGGCGGAGCAGGTCGACGGAGACGTCGGCGAAGCTCGAGGTGCTCATCGGGGCGCGCTCGCTTCCTTCGGTGCGCCGATCGAGGCCGGCTCGCGAACCGCCGCGAAGAAGGCCTCGACGCACTCGAGCCGCGCCCCGGGCAGGACGCCGTGTCCGAGGTTGACGACGTGCCCGACGCCTGCGGTCTCGCGGATCGCGTCGAGGGTCCGCCGCGACACCTCCTCGGGCGTCCCGAGGAGAAGGCCGGGATCGAGGTTCCCCTGGAGCGGCAGGCCCGGCAGCCGGTTGCGCGCCTCGGAGAGCGGGGTGCGCCAGTCGATCGACAGCACGTCGGCGCCGGACTCCCGCATCGCCTCGAGAAGATGGCCGCAGCCGTTCACGTAGAGGATCACGGGCGCCGGCGCCTCGTGGCCGGCCCCGCGCCGGATGCCCGCGATCGCGCGGGCCACGGCCGGCAGCGCCCACGCGCGGTAGTCCTCCCGGGTCAGCTCGCCGGCCCACGTGTCGAAGATCTGGACCGCGCGCGCTCCCGAGGCGATCTGGAACGACAACACCTCGGCGACGACGTCCGCGAGCAGCGCGAGGAGCCGCTCGAGCGTCCCGGGATCCCGGCCCATCATCTCCTTGATGGCGGCGAAGCTCTTCGATCCTCCGCCCTCGACCAGGTAGGACGCCAGGGTCCACGGCGCTCCGCAGAAGCCGAGGACCGCGGCGGCGTCGCCGACCTCGCGGGACAGTGCCCCGAGGATCTCGCCCGTGAACCCGATCGCCTCGGACGGGTCGAAGCGATGGAGGCGGCCGACGGCCGCCGCGTCGCGGACCGGCTCCGGGAGCTCCGGTCCCGCGTCGCCGAACTCCACCCGCGCGCCGGCGGCGGCGACGGGGACGAGGATGTCGGAGAAGAAGATGACGCCGTCCGGCCCGAAGCGTCGGAACGGCTGCAGCGAGACCTCCGTCGCGAGCTCCACGGAGCGGCAGAGCTCGAGGAACGAGACGCGCCGGCGGACCTCGCGGTACTCCGGCAGGTAGCGGCCGGCCTGCCGCATCATCCAGACCGGGGGCCGGTCGACCGGCCTTCCCTGGCAGGCGTCGAGGAATCTCCGAGCGGACGGATGAAGGGCGCCAGAACCGGGGATCGTCATCGCATCAGCTGCCGCAACACGTACGGCAAGATCCCCCCGTGGCGGTAGTAGTCGACCTCGATCGGCGTGTCGATGCGGACCCGCACCGGCACCTCCTCGCGGGAGCCGTCCTGGCGCTTGATGACGAGCGGCGTCGTCTGCCGCGGAGCGAGCCGCGCCTGGAGATCCGGGAGGTCGTAGATCTCGGTGCCGTCCAGCTTGAGCGACTCCGTTCCGACGCCCTCCGGAAACTGCAGGGGAAGCACGCCCATGCCGACCAGGTTCGAGCGGTGGATCCGCTCGAAGCTCTGCGCGACGACGGCGCGGACCCCCAGGAGGCGCGTTCCCTTCGCGGCCCAGTCGCGGGAGCTGCCGGTGCCGTATTCGTCCCCGGCGAGGACGAGGAGCGGTACTCCTTCCTTGATGTAGAGCATCGCGGCGTCGTAGATCGGCAGCGTCTCGCCGTCGGGCTGATGCCTCGTCACGCCGCCCTCGACGCCGGGCACCATGCGGTTCTTGATGCGCACGTTGGCGAAGGTGCCGCGCGTCATGACGCGGTCGTTGCCGCGCCGCGACCCGTAGCTGTTGAAGTCCTCCGGCTTGACGCCCAGCGACTGCAGGTAGAGCCCGGCCGGCGAGTTCGCCTTGATCGCACCGGCGGGGGAGATGTGATCGGTCGTGACCGAGTCCCCGAAGACGGCGAGCGCCCGTGCGCCGCGGATGTCGCCGACCGGGAGAAGCTGCGGCCCGAAGGCCTCGAAGAACGGCGGCTCCTGGATATAGGTGGAGGAGGGATCCCAGTCGTACACGACGCCCCGGGGGCTCGGGATCTCCTTCCAGAGCGGGTTCGCCTCCGCGAGGTCCTTGTAGAGGCGGCGGAACGTCGCGGCGTCGACCGAGGCGAGCAGGGCTCGCTCGACTTCGGCCGACGTCGGCCAGATCTCGCGCAGGAAGACCGGCTTCCCGTCGCTCCCGGAGCCGAGCGGCTCCTTGGACATGTCGATGTCGGCCCGGCCCGCCAGCGCGAACGCGACGACGAGCGGCGGGCTCATCAGGAAGTTGGCCTTGATGCTCTGGTGGATCCGCGCCTCGAAGTTGCGGTTGCCCGAGAGCACGGCGGCCGTGATGAGGTCGTTCTCCGTGACCGCGCCCTCGATCCCGGAGTCGAGCGGGCCGGAGTTGCCGATGCAGGTGGTGCAGCCGTAGCCGACCAGGTTGAAGCCCAGCCGGTCCAGGTAAGGCTGCAGGGCCGTGCGGGCCAGGTACTCGGTCACGACGCGGGAGCCCGGCGCGAGCGACGCCTTGACGCGCGGCGAGACGCGGAGTCCGCGCTCGACGGCCTTCTTCGCGAGCAGTCCCGCGGCCAGCATGACGCTCGGGTTGGACGTGTTCGTGCACGAGGTGATCGCCGCGATGAGGACGTCGCCGTGCCCCACGTCCACCCGGCCAAAGGACTCCGGGGACTCCGGCGAGACGTCGGCGCGATACGGCGTCGGCCGGTTGTTCGCCATCTCGCTCTCGGTCCAGGCGTTGATGTTGAGCGCGTTGGCGCCCGAGATGCTCGCCGGCTTCTGGCTTCCGCCTCCGGCGGCCACGGACCGCCCGAGGGTGGCGGGAAAGCGTTTCGTCAGAGCCGCGGCGTTCTTCCCGTACCCGTTCTCGGCGAGGGGTTTGGTGAAGACCTCGTGGAATCGCGCCTTCATCTGCGGCAGAGGGATGCGGTCCTGCGGGCGCTTGGGGCCCGCGACGCTCGATCCTACCTTCGAGAGGTCGAGCTCCAGCCGCTCGGAGTATTCGCAGGCGCCGTCGCGGGGCATGCCGAAGAGGCCCTGCGCGGTGTAGTAGTTGCGAAACGTGTCGACGTGCTCACGGGTCCGGCCCGTCGCGAGCAGGTACTTGCAGGTCTCCTCGTCGATCGGGAAGAATCCCATGGTGGCCCCGTACTCCGGCGCCATGTTGGCGACGGTCGCTCGGTCGGTGACGGCAAGCGTCGCCGCGCCCTCGCCGAAGAACTCCACGAACTTGCCGACCACCTTGGCCTTGCGCAGCATCTCCGTGATGACGAGGACGAGGTCGGTCGCCGTGGCGCCGTCGGCCAGCCGGCCGGTCAGGTGCACGCCGACCACGTCGGGGGTCAGGAAGTAGACCGGCTGCCCCAGCATTCCGGCCTCCGCCTCGATGCCGCCCACGCCCCAGCCGACGATGCCGAGCCCGTTGATCATCGTGGTGTGCGAGTCGGTCCCCACGAGGGAATCGGGATAGAAGATGCCGTCCTTCTGGTAGACCCCCTGCGCCAGGTACTCGAGGTTGACCTGGTGCACGATGCCGATTCCCGGCGGGACCACCTCGAAGCCGCGGAAGGCGCTCATGCCCCACTTGAGGAACTCGTAGCGGGCCCGGTTGCGCCGGAACTCGATGTCCATGTTGACGTGCAGCGCGTCGGGCGTCGACCACTGGTCGACCTGGACGGAGTGGTCCACGACGAGCGCGACCGGGACGAGCGGCTCGATGACCGCCGGGTCGTACTTCAGGCGCTGGACCGCGGACCGCATCGCGGCGAGGTCCACCAGGAGGGGCACCCCCGTGAAGTCCTGCAGGACGATCCGCGCCACCACGAACGGCACCTCGGCGGTCCGCTCGGCCCGGGGCTTCCACGCCGCGAGCGCCCGGACGTCCTCCTCCTTGACCCGTTTCCCGTCGCAGTTGCGCAAAAGCGATTCGAGGACGATGCGGAGGGAGACCGGGAGCCGCGAGATCGGGCCGGCCCGATCCTCCAGGTGCGGGAGGGAGTACAGGCGGCCCTTGCCTCCGCCCCCGAGGGGAAATTCCTGACGGACGTCGTCGAAAGCGTTCATCGCCTCAATCGTATTACGTCGCTCTCGCCACGGGCGGCCGGACCTTAAGACGGCCTTTCACGGCACGAGCCGCTGATAACATCCGTCGTTTCATGGCCTCGCACGCTCTCGGCTGGCTGGCCCTGCTCTGTTACCTGGGCGCGGAGATCCTCGCGGTCGTCACCCTGATTGCCCCCCGGCCGGCGTGGCCGCGGCTGACCACGCTCGCCATCGCGGCCGGCCTCGTGCTGCAGTTCGCCGATCTGATGCATCGGGCGCACGTCCTCGGATCCGTTCCCTACCGCACCCTCGGCGGCTCCGTCTCGCTCTTCGCCTGGATGCTCGGCATCGCCTACTTCGTCCTGCTGATGCGGCACCGGGAGCGCGCGATGGGGGCGTTCCTCATTCCGATGATCGTGGTCGCGACCGTGGCGGGACTCCTCCTGCCCGAGGCCGCATCGGCGAGCGCCTCGGCCTCCGTCGCGGCGAAGGGGACCCACGGTTCCGTCTTCGCCCTGCACGTGACGCTGGCGATCCTGGCGTACGCCGCGTTCACCTTCTCCTTCGTGCTGTCGATCCTCTACCTCATCCAGGACCGGCAGATCCGGCAGCGGCGGACCGGCCTGCTCTTCTCCCGGCTCCCGGCGCTCGAGGTCATCGGCCGCATGAACCGGACGAGCGTCACGGTCGGCCTCGCCTCTCTCGTCGTCTCGCTCGTGCTGGGCGCCTTCTGGGCGGAGGTCGTCTGGACCAGCCTCGCAGACCCCAAGGTCGAGTGGGCGGTCGTGACCCTGGTCGTCTACGGATTCCTGCTCTGGATGGACCGCCGCGGCTGGGAGGGCCCGCGCGTCGCGGTCCTCTCGATCCTGGGCTTCGGGGTCGTGCTCTTCTCCTACACGATCGTGAACCTCTACTTCTCCCGGACGCACAGTTTCCGTTAAGCGATGAGCGCCGCGACCGACACCCGCCTGCTCCTTCTCGGCTGGAACTTCCGTGCCGGCGCGGTCTCGGTTCGCGACCGGATCGCCTTCTCCGGCGACGAGGTCCGCGAGGCGCTCGAGCGCATTCGCGGCCGCGGTCTCATGAGCGAGGGCGTGATCGTGGCGACGTGCCACCGCAGCGAGATCTACGGGCTCACCGAGGAATCCGAGGCGGGCCGGGAGCTGACCCGCCTGATCTCCGAGTGGCGCGGCGTCGACTTCGCCGAGGCGGCGCGGTCGAGCTTCTCGCTCGAGGGCGCCGACGCCGTGCGCCACCTGTTCCGCGTCGCCGCCGGCCTCGATTCGATGGCCCTCGGGGAGAGCGAGGTGCTCGGGCAGATCCGGTCCGCCCTGCGTCTCGCGCGGGAGACGGGGACGACGCGCGCCGTTCTGCATCGGCTCTTCGAGAGCGCGGTCGCCGCGGGCAAGCGAGCCCGGACCGAGACCGAGATCGCGCGCCACCCCCTGTCGGTGGCCTCGATCGGCTTCGAGCTCGCGACCAAGGTCTTCGGCGAGATTGCCGCCCAGACCGTGCTCGTCCTTGGCGCCGGAGAGACCGGCTCGCTCTTCACGCGGCAGGCCGCCGAGGCGGGCGTGCGCGACATCCGGATCGCGAACCGGAGCCCCGAGCGGGCCGCGGCCCTCGCGGCGGAGGTCGGCGGCGCCGCCGTCGCCTGGGAGACGCTCCCGGACGCGCTCCCCGAGGCGGATCTCGTCGTGGGCGCCACGGCGAGCCCCTTCACCGTCGTCGGACGCGACGCGGTCGAGCGGGCCATGCGCCAGCGGCGCGGCAAGCCGATGTTCTTCCTGGACCTCGCCGTGCCGCGCAACGTCGATCCGGCCGTCGCCGAGATCTACAACGTCTACGCCTACGGCATGGACGAGCTCGAGGGCGCCGCCGAGGAGAACCGCCGTCGCCGCCTGCGCGAGGTACCGCGCGTCGAGGCGATCCTCGAGGAGGAGCTCTCGCGCTTCCTGTCCTGGTACGGGAACCTCGCCGTCGTGCCGACTCTGAACGACCTGCAGCGGCTCCTCGCCGAGCTGCGGGACGCCGAGCTCGACCGGCTGCCGCCGGAGGAGCGCGAACGCTTCCGCCGGTTCGCCGACGCCATCGCCGCCAAGCTCCTCCATCAGCCGATGCGGAGGCTCAAGTCGGAGCCCGACGCCTCCCGCCGGCTCGACCGCGTCGAGGCGGTCCGCCACCTCTTCGACCTGGACCGATGAGACGGCGGCTGCTGCTCGGCGCCCGGGGGAGCGCGCTCTCCCGGGCGCAGGCCGAGCGGGTGGCCGCATCCCTCTCCGCGGAGGCCGCGGTCGAGATCGTCACCGTCAAGACCACCGGCGACCGGCTCTCGGCGTCGGGCCAGCCGATCGGCTGGAAGGGCGACTTCACGCGCGAGCTCGACCAGGCTCTGCTGGAGGGCCGGATCGACCTCGCGGTCCACAGCCTCAAGGACGTTCCCTCGGCGATCCCGGCCGGCCTCGTCCTGGCCGCGGTTCCCCGGCGCGAGGACCCGTGCGACGTCCTGCTCTCACGGGACCGGCTCCGCTTCTCCGAGCTGCCGAGGGGGGCCCGGGTCGGGACGGCGAGCCCCCGCCGTCGCGCCCAGCTCCTCGCGGCGCGGCCCGACCTGGCGGTCGCCGAAGCGCGCGGCAACGTCGACACGCGCATCGCGCGGCTCCACGAGGGGCGCTGGGACGCGATCGTCCTGGCGCGGGCCGGCCTCGCCCGGCTGGGGAGGCTCGAGGAGATCGTCGAGGCGTTCCCGGACGAGGTCCTGCTGCCCGCGGTCGGGCAGGGGGCGCTCGCCGTCATCACCCGCGAGGACGATCGCGAGACGCGGCAGGCGGTGTCGGGACTGGATCATGGCGACTCCCACGCCGAGGTTCTGGCCGAGCGCGGCCTCCTCGCCGGGCTCGAGGCGGGGTGCCGGGCGCCCGTGGCCGCGCGGTCCCGGGTCGCCGCGGGGAATCTGACGATCACGGGCGCGGTTTTCGCGGTCGATGGCTCCCGAATGCTGCGCGGCGATGCGGAGGGCCCGGCCGTGGACGCCGCCGCGATCGGCCGCGGCCTGGCGCACGGGCTCCTCGAGAAGGGCGCAGCAGCGTTGATCGAGGTGCCGCCCGCATGAGCGACCCAGTTCCCGTTCCGAACGCCTCCGAGAGCCGGCCCGCAGGGGGTTCGGGAGGTCCGCGAGTCCTCGTCGTCCGGTCCGGCGCGAACCCGTTCGCGCGGCTGCCCACGCGCTCCGGGATCGAGATCGTCGAGCGGGTCAGCCACTCGATCGTCCCGCTTCCCGTGCCTCCCGCCGTGTTTGAGCGCCACGTGGACTACGTGATCTTCACGAGCCAGGTCACCGTCGAGCGGCTGCTCTCGGACGCCGCCCTCGCACCGGCGGTCCGCGGGGTGATCGGGGGAGCGCGGCTCGTCGCGGTCGGTCCGGCGACGGAGGGCGCGCTCCGGCGCCACGGCCTGTTCCCGGACGTGGTCGCGAGGGGTGGCGCCGAGTCCGTCCTCGCCCGACTGCCGCGGCGGCTCGAGGGGACGCAGGTCCTTCACCCCTGCGCCGAGGACGCCTCTCCGGAGCTGGCGGAAGGCCTCCACCGGAGAGGCGCCACCGTGACGCGCGTGCCCGTCTATCGCAAGGTACCGACCCCGCCGGATCCCGAGCTCGCACGCGAGATCGTGGACCGGCCCTTCGGCGCCTTCTGCGTGACCTCGCCGTCCGCGGCGACCTGGCTGTTTCACGGGCTGCCCGCCGAGGCCGCACAACGGCTGCGGGACACGCCCGCCGTCGTGCTTGGTCCCTACACCCGGCGCTACCTCGAGTCGCACGGCGTCGTCCGCATCGCCGTGACCGAGGAGGCACAGTTCGACGCGGCCGCCAAGATGCTGGAGGCGCTTGCGGGGGGAGCACCGGCGCAATAGTCTGCGGCCTCCATGAGTCCGTCCCGCTTTCCCAGTACCCGCCTGCGCCGCCTGCGGCGCACCCCGGCCTCTCGGGCGCTCGTGCGGGAGACGCGGCTCTCCGCGGAACAGCTCATCGCGCCCCTGTTCGTCCGGAAGGGGAAGGGACTGCGCGAGCCGATCTCCTCCCTGCCGGGCGTCTCGCGTTTGTCGCCGGACGAGGCCGTGGCGGAGGCGCAGGAGCTGCGCGGCCTCGGCGTTCCGGCCGTGCTCCTCTTCGGCCTGCCGGAGCGCAAGGACGAGACCGGCAGCGAGGCCTGGGACGACGGCGCCGCGGTGCAGGAGGCGGTGCGCCGGCTGAAGCAGGCGGTCCCGGACCTCCTGGTGGCGACGGACGTCTGCCTGGACGAATACACCTCGCACGGGCACTGCGGCGTGATCCGCGACGGCGAGGTCGACAACGACGCGACGCTGCCGCTGCTCGCGCGCGTCGCCCAGTCGCACGCGCGGGCCGGGACGGACGTCGTCGCCCCCTCCGACATGATGGACGGGCGGGTGGCCGCGATCCGGGCGGCCCTGGACGGCGCCGCGCTTCCGCACGTCGCGATCCTGGCCTACTCCGCCAAGTCGGCGTCCGCGTTCTACGGTCCGTTCCGCGAAGCGGCGGACTCGGCGCCAAAGTTCGGTGACCGCCGCGGCTACCAGATGGACCCCGCCAACCGCCGCGAGGCGATGCGGGAGATCGCGCTCGACCTGGACGAGGGAGCGGACGCGGTGATGGTGAAGCCGGCGCTGGCGTACCTCGATGTCATCCACGAGGCCCGCCGGCGGTTCGACGCTCCGATCGCGGCGTACAACGTCTCGGGTGAGTACGCGATGGTCAAGGCCGCGGCCGCGAACGGGTGGATCGACGAGCGCCGCATCGCCCTGGAGATCCTGACCGGAATCGTCCGCGCGGGCGCGGACTTCGTGCTGACCTATCACGCCAGGGACGCGGCCACGTGGCTCAGAGACGGCGCGTAGGGTCTCGCCACTCCTCCCGCCTCTTCCGCCGCGCGAGGCAGCTGATGCCGGGCGGCGTGAGCTCGCCGGTGCGCTCCTTCGCGTCGGTCGGCGGGGAGCCGTTCTTCGCGGTGGCGGGAAAAGGCGCGCGGCTGCGGGACGCCGACGGCCGGAGCTACGTCGACTACGTCATGTCGTACGGGCCGCACCTCTTCGGCCACGTCCCCGGGTTCCTGCACCGCGCAATCCAGCGCGCCGCGCGGAGGGGGACCTCCTTCGGTGCGCCGACGGAGCTGGAGGTCCGGCTGGCCGAGCGGGTCGTGCGCCTGATGCCCTCGATCGAGGCGGTCCGCTTCGTCAGCTCCGGAACCGAGGCCACAATGAGCGCCGTGCGGCTGGCGCGCGCGGCCACCGGGCGCCGGCGCCTCGTCAAGGTGGAGGGCGGATACCACGGCCACGCGGACTCCTTCCTCGTCGCCGCCGGCTCCGGCTTCGCGACGCTCGGCATCGCGGGGAGCCCCGGCGTGCCCGACGAGCTCGCCGCGCTCACGTCCGTCGTCCCCTACAACGACCTCGCGGCCGTGGAGGCCGTCCTGACGCGCTTCCCCGAAGAGATCGCGGCGCTGATCCTCGAGCCCGTCGCCGCCAACATGGGGCTCGTCCCTCCGGCCGAGGGCTACCTCGCGGGCGTGCGCGAGCTCACGCGGCGCCACGGAGCGCTCCTGATCTTCGACGAGGTCATTTCGGGATTCCGCGTCGGGCCGGGAGGCGCGCAGGAGCTCTTCGGCATCCGTCCCGACCTGACGACGCTCGGAAAGATCCTGGGCGGCGGGCTGCCCGTCGGGGCCTACGGGGGCCGGCGCGATCTGATGGAGCGCGTCGCGCCGAGCGGTCCCGTGTACCAGGCGGGCACGCTGTCGGGCAATCCGCTCGCGATGTCGGCTGGGATCGCGATGCTGCAGGAGATCGCCCACCGGCCGCCGTACGCCGCGCTCGAGGCGAAGGGGAGTCTGCTCGAGGGTCTCCTGCGCTCGCAGATCGATCGCCTCGTCCTGGGCGACCGCGTCTGCGTCACGCGCCTCGGGTCGCTCCTGACGCTCTTCTTCGCGGCCGGGCCGATGACCGACTTCGCGTCGGTCAAGACGAGCGACGTCGCCCTCTACGCCGCGTTCTTCCACGCGATGCGCGAGCGGGGCGTCTTCCTGCCGCCGGCGCAGTTCGAGGCGTGGTTCGTCTCGACGGCCCACACGGACGCGGATCTCCGGAGGACGGCGCGGGCGGCCGGGGAGAGCCTGGAGAAGACGTTCGCCGGCTGATCGCGGCGGGATCTCTGGTAGCCTCTCGCCACCCTCCATGAGCACCGCTTCAACGGCCGTCGCCGCCCACGCCGCGGGCGACCGTCATCCGCGCGGACTGTACGTCCTCGCCGCGGCGGAGATGTGGGAGCGCTTCAGCTTCTACACGATGCTCGCGCTCTTCACGCTGTACCTCCAGGACGGGCGCGAGGGGTTCGGATGGACGGCGGCCCAGGCGACGACGCTGCGCGCGAACTACCTCCTCTTCGTCTTCTTCAGCCCCTTGATCGGCGGCTGGCTCGCCGACCGCAAGCTCGGCTACCGCCGGTCGGTCATGATCGGCGGTGGCTTCTTCGCCGCCGGCCACATCCTGCTGGCCGTGCGATCCATCCCCGTCATGTACGCCGCGCTGACGTGCCTCGTGATCGGCAACGGCTTCTTCAAGCCGAACGTGTCCACCATCGTCGGCAACCTGTATCCCAGGGGAAGCCACCTGCGCGACCGCGCGTACAACATCTTCTACATGTGCTTCAACGTCGGCGCGACGCTCGGTCCGATCGTCGTCGAGTTCGTGCACCAGCGCTGGGGGTTCCACCCCGCCTTCGCCGTCGCGGCCGGGGGCATGGTCATCTCGATCCTCACGCTGATCTTTTTCAAGAAGGACATCGAGCCCGGCGACCGATCCCCGAAGGGACGGGAGGACGTCGAGGATGCGAGCCCTCCGACCGCGATCGACCTCGTGCCCGAGCGCAACCGGGTCTTCGCGCTCATCGTGATCTACCTCGTGTCTGTCGTCTTCTGGATGATCTTCTTCCAGAACGGCTCGACGCTGACCTACTTCGCCAACGACAACACGAACTGGAACTTCTCCGGAATCATCTCCAACGCGATCGAGCCGTTCTTCGTCATCACGCTCTCCCTCCCGCTCGTCTGGGTCTGGCGCGAGCTCGACCGCCGCGGCAAGGAGCCGCCGACGACCCACAAGATGGTGCTCGGGATGTTCCTGATCTCGGCCGCGTTCTACGTCATGTATTTCGCGGGCAAGGCCGGGGGCGACACGGGGAAGGTCTCGCCCTGGTGGCTGATCGGCTGCTATGCGCTGGTGGGCCTCGCGGAGATCACGCTCTCGCCGATGGCCCTCTCGCTCGTGTCGAAGGTCGCGCCCCGGCGGTACCGCAGTCTCATGATGGGCCTCTGGTTCGTGGCGACCGGGATCGGCGGGAAGCTGACTCAGATCGGCGTCTACTGGACGGAATGGCGCCACTCCACCTTCTTCGCGGTGCTCGGGACGATGGCGCTCGCGACCGCGTTCGTGCTCGTCCTGCTGCTCAAGCCGTTGAAGCGCGCGATGCCCGGCGTCTGACGACGACCTCGTCCGGCGCAGTCAAACCTCGCACCCCGCCGCACGTATAGACCTCCCAAACGAAGGAGGGCTATGCGCGCCAACCGATTCGCTTTTCCGATTCTCGCACTCGCGGTATCCATCGGGCTGGATGGGTGTGCCAAGAAGGAACAGGCCCCGGAGGCGTCCACCGCCTCGACCCCCGCCGCGAAGGCTCAGGACGCCGGAAAGATTCCGATCACCACATCCTCCGAGGCCGCACGGGCGGAGTTTCTCCAGGGCCGCGATCTCCAGGAGAAGCTCAAGGTCACGGATTCGATCGCGCATTTCGCCAAGGCGGCGCAGCTCGACCCTCACTTCGCGCTCGCCGAGCTGAGCCTCTCCAATACGGCGCCGACCGGAAAGGAATTCTTCGGCCATCTCCAGAAGGCCGTCGCCCTCTCCGACGGCGCCTCGAACGGCGAGCGGCTTCTGATCCAGGCGGCGGATGCCGGCGCGAAGGGCGACGCGGTCAAGCAGAAGGACCTCCTCGAGCAGCTGGTCGCGGCCTACCCCAACGACGAGCGGGCCCACTTCACGGCCGGCGCCTACTATTTCGGCCAGCAGGACTACCCGAAGGCGATCGAGCACTACAAGAAATCGGTCGAGATCAATCCGAGCTACTCGGGCGCGTGGAACATTCTTGGCTACGCGTACCGCCAGCTCGGCGACTACCCCAACGCCGAGTTGGCCTTCCGCAAGTACGTCGAGCTCATTCCGGGCGACCCAAACCCGTACGACTCGCTCGCCGAGCTCTATCTGAAGGAAGGGAAGTTCGACGACTCGATCGCCCAGTACCGCAAGGCGCTCGAGATCGACCCCACCTTCGTCAACTCGCACCAAGGCATCGCCGCGGCGCTCCTCTACTCGGGAAAGCCGGACGACGCGGTCGCCGAGATTCAGAAGTTCAGCGAGAAGGCGCGCAACGACGGCGAGAAGAGGACGGCCCTCTTCGTCCTCGGCGTCATCCACGCCGACGGCGGCAAGCTCGACAAGGCACTCGCGGACATGGACCAGATGTACGCGGTCGCGCAGAAGGGAAACGACCCGGCGGGGATGGCGGGCGACCTCCTGGCCAGGGGGAACATCCTCATCGAGCAGGGCAAGGTCGACCAGGCCAAGGCCGTCTACGACCAGGCGCTCAAGACGATTCAGGAGTCGAGCCTCTCCGACGAGGTCAAGGGCAACCAGGCGCGGTTCCATCACTTCAACATGGCGCGCGTCGCGATCGGGAAGAAGGACCTCGCGACGGCGAGGTCCGAGGCCGCTGAGTTCCAGAAGCTCGCCGAGGCGTCGCGCAATCCTTTCCAGAGCAAGCTGGCCCACGCGCTCAACGGCATGGTCGCGCTCGCCGGGAAGGACTGGGACAAGGCCATCGCCGAGCTCCAGCAGGGAAACCTGCAGGATCCCTACAACCTGTACCGGCTCGCGCTCGCATACCAGGGCAAGGGCGACCACGCGAAGGCGAAGGAGTTCGCCGCGAAGGCCGCTGATTTCAACGCGCTGCCGGCGCTGAACGCGGCGTTCGTGAGGACGAAGGCGAAGAAGGCCGCGGCCTCGACCTAGCTCGCGAGATCTTTGGGAAGCGCGGCTGCCGACTCCGAGGCCGCCGCGCTTTCGATTTCTTGGTGGGCCGTCTGGGACTCGAACCCAGGACCACCGGCTTAAAAGGCCGATGCTCTAACCAGCTGAGCTAACGGCCCGCGTTCGGGCAATCGAGAATACCACCCGCCCCTCGCAAACCTGATCGCGGGGACAGCCGAAGCCTGCCCGGATCCTGTCTTCCGAAAATCGGGACCTCGCGGCCAGTAGAAACGCGCGCGCGCGATGACTACCCTCCGAAGTCCGACAGCGTCCTCAAATTCAAACCGGAAAGGTGCCATCCCCATGGAAAAACCGTTTCCCTCTCTGCTCCGACTGGTCGGAGCCGCGGTCCTCCTCTGCCTCGCGGCGTCGGCGAACGCAACCGATTTCTACGTTTCCCCCACGGCGAGCGCGAACGGCACGGGCAGCTTCAGCAATCCGTGGCGCCTCCAGGACGCTCTGGACCAGCCTTCGGCGGTCCATCCCGGAGACACCATCTGGTTGCGCGGTGGCACGTACTCCGGGGTCTTCGTGAGCTACCTCGAAGGGACCTCGGCCAGCCCGATCATCGTCCGGCAGTACGCCGGCGAGCAGGCAACGCTCGACGGCGGGAGCTCCACCACCGCGAATCTGTCGGTACGCGGCAGCTACACCTGGTTCTGGGGCTTCGAGATCAAGAACTCCGACACGCATCGGCAATCGAGTCAGTCCGGGTCGAACCCGAGCGACATCCACCGCGGCGACGGAGTCCAGATCTGGCAGACGCAAACGGAATCGGGCCTGAAATTCATCGACCTGATCATCCACGACACGCGGCAGGGGTTCAGCTTCTGGCAGGAGGCCATCGACGCCGAGATCAACGGCTGCATCGTCTATTACAACGGCTGGAACGGGACCGACCGCGGCCATGGCCACGGCATCTACACACAGAACAACACCGGCACCAAGCACATCGTCAACAACATCATCTTCGAGAACTTCGACCACGGCATCCAGGGCTATGGTTCTTCGGCGGCGTATCTCAAGAACTACGACATCCAGGGGAACACGTTCTCGAGCAGCGGGATCATCGCGAACCCCGACGGCGGGAGAAACCTCCTCATCGGTGGCGACAGCACCGCGCAGAACCTGACGATCACGAACAACTACCTCTATTACCAGACCGCGGAGAGCCCCGACTCGGCGTTCCAGCTCGGTTACGACGTCGGCTGCAGCGGAACGACCGTGACCGGCAACTACGTCTCGAACAACACCATGTTCGACGGCGGCTGCCTGCCGACGTCCATGACGGGGAACACGTTCTACGGCACGACGTCGGGATTCAACCACTCCTCCTATCCCAGCAACACCTACACGACGAGCCGCCCGACCGGGGTGCAGGTCTTCGTGCGGGCGAGCCCGTACGAGGCGGGCCGCGCCAACATCACGGTCTTCAACTGGCCCAACCAGAGCTCGGTCAGCGTGGACCTCTCCTCGGTTCTCGGCGTCGGCACCGCGTACGAGGTCCGCAACGCTCAGGACTTCTTCGGCGCGCCGGTGCTGACCGGCACGTACTCCGGCGGTTCGGTCTCGCTTCCGATGACCGGCCTTTCGGTGGCCGCTCCCATCGGCTGGGGCGCTCCGTCCGTCACGGGACCCGAGTTCAACGTCTTCGTCGTTCTCCCCGTGCTCGGGGCTCCCGCGCCGACCGCGACGAGGACTCCGACGCCCGGCGGCCCGACCCCGACCCGCACGCCCACGCGTACCGCGACGCCGCCCGCCGCGACACCGACTCGGACGCCGACCCCGGGGTCCGGTGGACTCCCCGCCCCGTGGCAACAGCAGGACATCGGCTCGCCGGGCGTCTCCGGGAGCGCGACCGATTCGGGCGGAGCGTTCACGGTGAACGGCGGCGGCAGCGACATCGAGGGCTCGTCGGACAAGTTTCACTACGTTTATGAGTCGTTGAGCGGAGACGGGACGATCGTGGCCCGCGTCAGCAGCGTCGAGAACACGGACCCGTGGGCCAAGGCCGGCGTGATGATTCGCGAGACCCTATCCTCCAATTCAAAGCAGGCGATGATGGTCCTCACGCCGGGCAACGGCCTCGCGTTCCAGCGCCGCCTCGCGACGGGCGGCCCGACCGTGAACACGAGCGGTGCTTCGGTCGGAGCGCCCTACTGGGTCAAGCTCGTCCGCAGCGGGAGCACTCTCACCGGTTACGCCTCCACGAACGGATCGAGCTGGACGCAGGTCGGCTCGGACTGGATCCCGATGGCGACGAGCGTCTACGTCGGCCTGGCCGTCACCGCGCACAACGACTCGACGCTCTGCACGGCCGTCTTTGACAACGTCACGGCGCCGGGCGGCGGCCCGTTCGTTCTCCGGATCGAGGCCGAGTCGCCGACCGTCACCTCTCCGATGACGACCGTCAGCGACTCCTCCGCGTTCGGCGGACAGTACGTCAAGACCAACACCGCCAACGCGGGAAGCGGGGCGTGGACCTTCAGCGTGCCCTCGACCGGCACCTACTACGTTTGGGCCCGCGTGCACGCCATCGACGAGGTGCACGACTCGTTCTACGTGAAGATGGACTCCGGCAGCGAAGACGTCTACGACTGCGCACAGGGAACCTGGTCGAGCAGCTGGCAGTGGACGAGGCTCAACGGCCGGGGCGGCACGTCGAACCCCCTGACGATCAATCCGCGAACGTTCTCGCTCTCCGCGGGGTCCCACACGCTGACCTTCCGGGGCCGCGAGGTCGACACGCGGCTCGATCGCGTCATCGTGACGAGCGACGGGAGCTTCGTGCCGACCGAGGCTCCGTAGCGCCGCCGGCGAAACCGGGAGCGAGTTCCGGATCATCGAGGACGGCGGCCGGTCCGAGCCCGGCCGCCGGATTCAGCGCAGAGGCGCCGAGCCCGGGGCGGCGTCGGCCACGGGCGGCAGCGAGGCGACAAAGGGCGTGTCGGTGCGCCAGATCGTCTCCTCCCGCCGCGGCCCCGTCGAGACGATGACGGCGGGCGCGCCGATCGCGTCCTCGAGCGCGCGCACGTACCGCTGGGCCGCGACCGGGAGCTCCTCGTAGCGCGTCACGCCCGTGGTGACGGCCTTCCAGCCCGGGAAGCGCTCGTACTCGGGCTCGAGGCGCGCGATCTCCTCCGCGAGGGCCGGCAGGGCGGAGACCGGCTTGCCGTCCAGCCGGTATCCCAGGCAGACCGGGATCTCGTCCAGCTCGTCGAGGCAGTCGAGCTTCGTCACCGCCACCGCGTCGGCGCCGGAGAGCTCCACGGCGGTGCGGGCGACGACCGCGTCGAACCAGCCCGTGCGCCGGGGGCGGCCGGTGGAGGTCCCGTACTCGTTGCCGCGCTTGCGCAGGAACTCGCCGGTCGCGTCGGAGAGCTCCGTGGGAAACGGGCCGGAGCCGACGCGCGTCGAGTACGCCTTGAGCACGAGCAGGCTCGCGTCGAGCGCCCGCGGCGCGATCTCGAGCCCCGTCGCGACGCCGCCGGAGGTGCAGTGCGAGGACGTCACGAAGGGGTACGTGCCCGAGGAGAGATCGAGCATCGCTCCGTGCGCCCCCTCGGCGAGGAGGGTCGCGCCCGCCTTCAGGCGGCCGCGGAGATATCGCCCCGTGTCACAGACGTGCCGCCGGATGCGTTCCGCCTTGGGCGCGAGCAGGGCGAGCACCTCGGCCGGCGAGGGAACGTCGGAGACCCCGAGCGCGCGCAGGAGCGCGCCGGTCTCCCCGGCGAGCGCCTCGACGCGGGCCGCGAGCGTCTCGGGGACGTAGAGCTCGGCGACGCGGACGGCGCGCCGCGCCGCCAGCGACTCGTAGGCCGGTCCGATCCCGCGCAGCGTGGTGCCGATCTTGGCGTCGCCCGCGGCGCTTTCCCGGGCCGCATCCAGGAGCCGGTGGTAGGGGAGGATGACCGTCGCGCGGTCCGAGATCAGCAGGTTCTCGCCGATCGTGACGCCGGCCGCTTCGACGGCCTCGATCTCGGTGATCAGCGCGTCGAGCGCCAGGACCACGCCGGTGCCGATGAGCCCCGTCCGGCCTCGGATCACTCCGGCGGGCAGCAGGTGCAGGGCGAAGTGCCGGTCGCCGAACTTGACGGTATGGCCGGCATTGTGTCCGCCGTGGTAGCGAGCGACCACGTCGAACCGGTTCGACAGCAGGTCGACGACCTTCCCCTTGCCCTCGTCGCCCCACTGGCCTCCGAGGACCGCGACAACCTTCACTCGTTCTCTCCTCGTCGTCGGCGACGAAATCAGGCAGCCGCCGCCAAGAGCAGCGCAGCCTAGCGTCGCTGCGCAAAGCAGCGCAGCCTAGCATGTCCGGTGCCGATGCCTCTCGCTTAGAATCGCACACAAATGCGCACCTTGCGTCTCGACGGGAGCGGCCTCGGCCTGTCCGAGCTGGCGGCCGTGGGCGACCGCACGGTCCGGCTGACGCTCTCGCCGGCGGCGCGGAGCGCGATGCGGGCCTCTCGACGCGTCGTGGATCGCGCGATCCGCAGCGGAGAGCGCGTTTACGGCGTCACGACCGGCTTCGGAAAGTTCGCCGACGTCGCGATCCCGCGCGAGCGCATCGAGGCGCTCCAGCGCAATCTGATTCGCAGCCACGCGGCCGGAATGGGAACGTCTCTCTCGGACCGCGTCGTGCGCGCGATGATCGCGCTGCGGGTCAATGCCCTGGCGATGGGATGCTCCGGCATCCGCGTCGAGACCGTCGAGGCGCTCCTGGCGATGCTCGCCGCCGACGTGCTTCCGGTCGTTCCCGAGCAGGGCTCGGTCGGGGCATCGGGCGACCTCGCCCCGCTCGCACATCTCGCTCTCGGGCTGATCGGCGAGGGACGCGTGCGCGTGCGAGGCCGCGAGGGCCCGGCCGCCGCCGCCCTGCGCCGGGCGCGCCTGCGGCCCGTCACTCTCGCGGCCAAGGAGGGCCTCGCGCTCATCAACGGCGTCCAGATGTCGGTGGCCGTGGGAGGCCTCGCCCTCGAGCGAGCGCTCGCCCTCGCCCGCATCGCGGACTTCGTCGGGGCGGCCTCGCTCGACGCCTCGCGCGGCTCGGACGCAGCGTTCGACGCGCGGATCGTGGCGGCGCGGCCGCACCCCGGGGCGGCGCAGAGCGCGTCCAACCTGCGCGCGCTCCTGAAGGGGAGCGCCATCCGCGAGTCGCACCGGGGCTGCGGCCGCGTCCAGGACAACTACGCCCTGCGCTGCATGCCCCAGGTTCACGGCGCGGCCCGCGAGGCCTTCGCGCACGCGCGCGATGTGCTCGAGCGCGAGATGAACAGCGCGACGGACAACCCCCTCGTCTTCGTCCGCGGCGCGGGTGGCGCGGGGGCCGGCGACATCGTATCGGGCGGCAATTTCCACGGCGCGCCCGTCGGCCTCGTTCTGGACTACGCCGCCATCGCTGCTGCGGACCTGGCCTCGATCTCCGAGCGCCGCATCGAGAAGCTCGTCAACCCCGCGCTGTCGGAGCTGCCGGCCTTCCTCGTCCGCGAGGGAGGCGTGCACTCGGGCCTGATGATGGCCCAGGTCACCGCCGCCGCGCTGGTCTCGGAGTGCAAGATCCTGGCGCATCCGGCCTCGGTGGACTCGATCCCGACCTCCGCCGCCAAGGAGGACCACGTCTCGATGTCGCCCATCGCGGCCCGCAAGTTCGCCGCGGTCGTCGCGAACCTCGAGCGGGTCCTGGCGATCGAGCTCATGACTGCGTTCCAGGCGATGGAATTCCTGCGACCTCTGCGCTCCTCCGCGCCGATCGAACGCGTCCGCGCCGCCTTCCGCTCCGTGGTGAAGGCGTGGGACCACGACCGCGAGCTCCATCCCGACCTGGAGCGCTCGCGCCTCTTCCTCGAGAGCGAGGCGATGGCGCGGGCGATTCGAACGCTCGCCTGAGTCTCGACTCGTCCGCTCGCCTGAGGAGCGCGTGAAGGCCGCCGTCCTGCGCGGGCCCGCGATAGAATCCGCGCCATGAGCGCCACGGTCGCGGCCGGGCCGAGCGGGGGAGCGGCCCGAGCTCCCGGCTCCCGGATCGTCCGCGCGGCCCGCGGCTCGACGCTTCGCTGCCGCGGCTGGATCCAGGAGGCGGCGCTCCGGATGCTCGAGAACAACCTCGACCCCGAGGTGGCCGAGAGGCCCGACGCGCTCATCGTCTACGGCGGGACCGGCCGCGCCGCGCGCAGCTGGGAGGCTTTCGACTCGATCGTCGCGACGCTCCGGCGCCTGCGCGCGAACGAGACGATGCTGGTGCAGTCGGGTAAGGCCGTGGGCGTCTTCGAGACGCACGAGGACGCGCCGCGCGTCCTGATCTCCAACTCGATGCTGGTCCCCGCCTGGGCCACGGGCGAGGAGTTCCGCCGTCTCGAGGGGCTCGGCCTCACGATGTACGGCCAGATGACGGCGGGCTCGTGGATCTACATCGGGAGCCAGGGAATCGTGCAGGGCACCTACGAGACGTTCGCGGCGGCCGCGGCGAAGGATCTCGGCGGCGACCTGAGCGGCCGCCTCGTCGTGACCGCCGGGCTCGGGGGCATGGGAGGCGCCCAGCCCCTCGCCGCCACGATGAACGGCGCGGTGGCCCTGGTGGCCGAGGTGGACCGGACGCGCATCGAGAAGCGCCTTCAGACGCGCTACCTCGACGCCCGCGAGACGCAGCTCGACTCGGCGATCGACCGCGCGCTCGACGCGAAGGCGCGCGGCGAGGCGATCTCGATCGGCGTCGAGGCCAATGCCGTCGACCTGCTGGAGCGTCTCATCGCGCGAGGCGTGGTGCCGGACCTCCTGACCGACCAGACCTCGGCGCACGACGAGCTCAACGGGTACGTTCCGCGCGGGGGCACGCTCGAAGAGCTCGAACGACTGCGCGCGGCCGACCCCGCCCGCTACATCGAGCGCGCCTATCGGACCATGGCCGATCACGTTCGTGCCCTGCTCGAGCTCAAGCGCCGCGGCGCGGTGACCTTCGACTACGGCAACAACCTCCGCGGCCAGGCGCGGAAGGCGGGAGTCGCGGACGCGTTCGCGATCGGCGGCTTCGTCCCGCTCTACATCCGTCCGCTGTTCTGCGAGGGCAAGGGGCCGTTCCGCTGGGCCGCGCTCTCCGGCGAGCCCGACGACATACTCGAGACCGACCGCGCCCTGCTCGAGCTGTTCCCCGAGGACCGCTCCCTCGCGCGCTGGCTGACGCTCGCCCGCGAGCGCATCGCGTTCCAGGGGCTGCCCGCGCGGATCTGCTGGCTGGGTTACGGCGAGCGGCACCGAGCCGGGCTGCGATTCAACGAGCTGGTCCGCGAGGGCCGCGTGCGCGCGCCGATCGTCATTGGCCGCGACCACCTCGACGCCGGCTCGGTCGCGTCGCCCAACCGCGAGACCGAGGCCATGAAGGACGGCTCGGACGCGATCGCCGATTGGCCGATCCTGAACGCCCTGATCAACACGGCGGCCGGCGCGAGCTGGGTGTCGGTGCATCACGGCGGGGGCGTCGGCATCGGCAACTCGATCCACGCGGGGATGGTGGTCGTCGCCGACGGAACGCCGGATGCCGACCGCCGGCTGCGGCGAGTGCTCTTGAGCGACCCCGGCACCGGAGTCATGCGGCACGCGGACGCGGGTTACGCGGAGGCCGTCCGGGCGGCGCGCGAGCGCGGAGTGGACCTGCCGTTCCTGGACTAGGGCCGAGGTTAGAGGCGCCCGCGGCGTGACCGTGCGATTCCGGGCGAGCCTCGCCGCCATCCTGCTGGCCGCGCCCGTTCTCCTCTGGCTGGACGGCTGGTTTCCCTCCTGGCGCGGAGCGCGGAGCACGCGCCCGCCCGACGCGGCCGTGTCCGCCCTCCGCGACGTCGCGGAGGACCTCCAGCGCCGCGCCGCCGCGCTCGCCGCGGACCCCGAGGTCGCGCGCTCGATCGAGGGGGGAGGCATCGCCGTGCGGCGCCAGGCGCTGTTCAACGCGGCGCGGGACGCGATGGCGGGATCCGCGCCCGGAACCTGGATCGCCCTGGCGGACCGTCGGGGAGACGTCCACGCCTGGTGGGGCGATGCGCCGTCGCAGGTCCTGGAGACGAGGACTTCCGCTACGCTCGCGGTTCGCTGGTCGGCGACTCGGCTCGAGCTGTTGCACTGGCGCGTCGTGGGGAGCGGCGCGCTCGGAGGCCTCGTCTGCGCCGCGCGGTCGCTGCCGGTCGAGGCGCCGGATTTCGGGCGGGCCCTCAACCTCACGGGCGAGGCGCTCGACTGGGAACCGGTCGCGCCGGGAAGGGGAGAGCCGCTCCTGGCTCCCATAGGCACGGGCCCCGCGGCTCCGGGCGCCGGTGCGGGAGGCGCGGTCCTGATCGCGGCGCGGCGGACCGCTGCCCCCACGGCGCAGGACCCTCGGTGGAAGGCCGCCGCCCTGGTGCTGCTCCTCGTGATCATGCTCTTTCTGATCTCCGGACGCGCCGATCCGGTCGCGATGGGGACGGGGCTCGCGCTCGGACTCCTTGCCGCGCTCTGCTACGTGGACGCCGGCGGCGAGCGGTCGCTGCTGTGGCCCGAGGTCTGGATCCCCGCCGCCGGCGCGGCCCTGCTGCCGTTCGCCTTCGAGCGGATGCGGCGCCGCGAGACCGGCGTTCGCAGCGGGCAGTGGCTTCTCGGGGTCGGGTACGCGCTGTTCGCCCTGGCGTTCTTCGGCGCGACGCGGGTCGCACTGCCGGATCTCGGGTCGCGGCTGCCGCTCGTCGGCGCGGCCTTCTGCGAGCTGGTCGGCCTGACCGCCCTCGTCGCCGCCGCGCTGGCGGTCGGGGCCGCGGCGTCCCGCGCCCCCGGGGTTCGCCCCGGCATCGGCACCGCCCTCGTGCTCACGGCCGCCGCCGTGGTCGCGAGCCTCGCCCTCGTGTCGGCGTCGCCGGCGTACCCGTTCGCCGTGGGTGCCGCGGCGGTCCTCTGCTTCGAGCTCTGCCGGCGCGCGATCGTGGCCGCGCCGGTCGGCCTCGCCACCGGGGTCTTCCGGCTTCTCGCCGCGGCCCTGCTCCTTTTCATTCTCGTCGCCTCGCCGATCCACGAGCACCGCCGAGCCGACGCCGCGTTCCGGGCCGCCTCGGCGATCCGGCTGCCGGAGCCGGACCGGATCTCCGCGGGCGCCGTCGTCGCGGTGCGCCGCGCCGTCGAGAGGGTCGAGGGCTTCGACCTCGCGCGGGAGATGCCCGCGCCCGTCGCCGAGGTGGACCTCTCGGACCTCGCGTACCGGCTCTGGCGCGAAGGGGAGACGCAGGCGCCGTCCTCCGCGCTGATCGCCTACGAGGTGCTGGACGGGGCGGGTCTTCTGCGCAGCCGCTTCTCGCTGATTCCGGAGACCGAGACGGCCACCGCCTCGGCCGGCGGCATTCGGATCGAGCGGCACGAGGTCGCCGTCGTGCGCCGTGCGGCGCAGCTGATGGCCGGGGGCGAGCCCTGGGGACGGGTCCTGGTCTCGGTGGCCGACTGGCCCGGTTGGGATCCGCTGCCGCCGCGCCTCGAGGTCTACCGGCGGCTCGTCGGAGCCGGCGCGGAGCCGACGACCGCGGCCTCGCCCCGCCCGATCCTCGCGATCTACGGCGCCGACGGCACCAAGCAGGAAGAGGGTCCGGACCTCCCGCCCGGGGTCTTCGCACGCGTCCGCGAGGCCGCGCGACCGCTCCCGGTGCGCCTGCGGTACCGCGGCCAGGAGCTGCGCGGGGAGCTTCGTCCGCTCACCGACGGCTTTCAGCTCATCGCGATTCCGGGTCCGGATTTCCTGCAGCGGATCCTGACGGCCGCGCGGCTGCTTCCGCCCGCCGCGGCGGTGCCGCTGGCCTTCGGCCTCGTCCTGCTGTGGCGGGTACTCACCAGTCCGCGGCGGATCCGCGACTGGATCCCCGCGCAGACCTTCCGCGGGCGGCTGATCGCGCTCTTCGTGCTCTCGGTCATGATTCCGCTGCTCGCCGTCACGGTCTACTTGCGCTCGTCGCTGCGGAGTCGGACCGGACAGGACACGCTCGACCACGCGCGCACCGGCCTCGAGACCGGCCAGCGCGTCCTCGACGACTATCTGCCGTCGGTGGAATCTCCCGGCCGCCTCAGCCTGCTCGACGACTCGCTCCTCTCGTGGCTGGCCAACGCCGTCGGCTACGACCTCTCGATCTTCTCGCCGGAGGCCCGCCTCGTCGCGACCTCCCGGCGCGATCTCTATGCCGCGGGGCTCCTGCCCGAGCGGGTCTCCGCCGCGGCCTACGCCGCGATCGGTCTCGGCGGCGCCCGTCAGCGAACGGACGTGCGCCTGCTCGAGGGAACGCCGTTCGAGGAGATGACGACGGCGCTCGTGTCGGTGCCGGGCGTGCCCGGGGTGCGGAGCCCGGTCCTCCTCGCCCTCCTGCTCCTGCCCCAGCAGCGCATCGCGGAGGAGGACGCCGCACAGCTCACGGCGGCGTTCTCCGCGTTCAGCCTGCTCGTGTTCCTCGTCTCGGCGGCGGTCGCGGGGCGTCTCGCGGTGCGCGTGGCGCGGCCCGTCGCGGACCTCGTCGAGGGCACGCGCGCCGTCGCGCGGGGCGACTTCGCGCCGCACCTCGCCGAGCCGCCCGACGCGGAGCTGCGCGAGCTCGTCCGCGCGTTCCTGTCGATGTCGCACGACCTCAAGGAGCGGACCGAGGCGCTCTCTCGCGAGAAGGAGCGCCTCGCGACCCTCCTCTCCCAGCTCGCCGCCGGAGTCGTCGCGTATGGCGTCGACCGCCGCGTGCTTCTCGCGAACCCGGCCGCGGCGGCTCTCGGCGGCGGCCGCTCGGACGGCGGCACGCTCGACGAGGTCTTCCCCGGCCCCTCGATGCAGCCGGTCCGCGACGTGCTCGCGCGCTTCGGTTCCGACCCGATTTCCGAGGACCTCGAGCCGCGGCCGGGGGAGCGCTGGCGCATCGTCACCGTGCCGCTCCCGCTGGGAGGCGCCGGCGCCCGGATGGCCGTGATCGAGGACGTTTCGGACGTCGTCCGCTCGAATCGCCTGGCCGCCTGGGCCGAGATGGCGCGGATCATCGCCCACGAGATCAAGAATCCGTTGACACCCATCCGCCTCTCGGTCGAACATCTTCGGGAGGTCTGGAGACGCCGGTCGCCGGACTTCGACCGTGTGTTGGAGGACTGCGTGCGCAACGTCCTGCGTCAGACCGAGGAGCTGCGCCAGTCCGCGGCGGAGTTCTCGGACTACGCGCGCCTGCCTCAACCCGAGCCTCGCCCCACCGACGTCGGCGTGCTTCTTCGGGAATCTGTCGCGGCGTATGCGGGCGCGCCCGGCATCCGCTGGAGCGTCGACGCGGCTCCGGGGCTGACGGCCGACGGCGACCCACGACTGCTCTCCCGAGTCCTCGCGAACCTCCTCGGCAACTCGGTCGAGGCCCTGAAGAGCGGCGCCGGCGGCGAGATCCGCGCCGTGGCGGGACGCAACGGCGATCGCATCGTCGTCACGGTCGAGGACGACGGCCCGGGCGTCCCGGCGACCATCCTGCCCCGCCTGTTCGACCCCTACTTCTCCGCCAAGAGCGGGGGCACGGGGCTCGGGCTCGCCATCGCCAAGAAGATCGTGGAGGAGCACGGCGGCGCGATCGGAGCGGAGAACCGCGCGGAGGGCGGCCTGCGCGTGCGCTTCGACCTGCCGGCGGCCGCCGGGGGAGCGGCAGCCTGATGCGCGGCCGCCGACTCTGCGGTGTGGCCCTCGTCCTCGTCCTGGGGGAAGCCGCGCTTCTCCTCTCCGGCTCCGGCTGTCGCAAGACGCCCGGGCCCGCCGCGGGCGCGACGCGGGCCCCCAAGGGCGATGCGGTCTGGTTCGCCGACCCGTCCGCGGCGAGTGAGGCGGGAATCGAAGACGCGCTGCAGCGCATCGGAACGGTCGCGGTCTTCCTGCCGGCGGGCGAGATCGCGCTCGAGAGCGGCCGGTGGGGTCTGCATGCCGACGCGCCGCCGACGCACCCCTTCGGGCGGCTGCCGGCCGTCCTGGTTCTCCGGGCCCGCCCCGATCTCGCGGGGGCCTTCGCGGGAGAAGACGGCGCCGCCGCGAAGAGCATGGCCGCCTCGATCGCAACCTCGCTGAGATCCCTTCTCGCAGCCGGCGGTCCGTACGGACGCGTCGTCGGCCTCCACCTGGATTTCCCGATCTCGGGCGTCGCCGCTCCGGGGTACGCCGCCTTCGTGCAGTCCCTGCGGGCCGCGCTTCCGCTCGGGACGTTCGTCTCGATCGCGATCGGGGATCCTCCGGCCGACGAGGCGAGCCGAAAGAAGCTCCAGCCGCTGCTCGACGCGGCCGACGCGCTCGTCGCGTTCACATTCCGCGACGGCGAGACCGTGTCGCCGGTGATGATCGACGCGCTGCGACGCCCCTGGTGGCCGGCCTTCGGAACCGCCGGCCATGGGGTCCGCTCCACGCCGGACGGGGGGCCGGCCGAGGGAGTTGCGGAGCGGTTCCTGGATCCGCTGGTGGGGAGTCCCCGCCTCGACTTCTCGAACGACCTCTCGCGCAACGACGCGGCGATCGAGGCTTTCCACCTCGCCGTCCGCGAGCCCGTCCGGTTCGAGGGCCTCGCGCTCGACGCGGGGGACCGCGTCGACTTCCGCCTGCCGGTGCAGACCGAGATGCTCTATCAGCTCGGCTCCGTGCTCGCGGGCAAGCACTTCGCGCTGGGCCGCCTGATCCAGTTCGAGGGGGCATCGGATGCGGAGCGCCTCCTGCCCCTCGCGGCGTTCGAGGACGTCCTCCTGGGGAGAAGCCTCGCGCCGCAGCCCCAGGTCACCGTGCAGCCGGCGGGTCGCAACGCGGTGACCGTGGACCTCGTGAACAAGTCCTCCCACGCGTCGGTCGTCTCGCGCCTGTCGAACTGGGTCGAGGTCGACCTCGCGCCCGCGCATGCGGCCGACGTCCAGCTGGGCGGCTTCGACCGCTACGAGGTGTACGACGGCAACGGCCGGCCCGTCACTCCCGGACGGGCGAGCCGCGTGCGGCTCTACGAGACGCTCCTCGCTCCACGCGAGACGGTCTCGACGGCGCGCATCGTCGTCCGCGGCGCGCTGCCGAAGGCCTGCTGCGCGTACCGGCTCCGCACGATCGCCGCGGCCGGTCCGGAGGTCGCGCAGGACTGGACCTCGCCCCCGGCTCCGCCGCCTCCCACGCCCCGCGCAACCAGGAAGCGCTAGCGCTGGCCGCCGGGCGCGCGCCGCGGCCGAAGCGGGTCCTAGGGAGCCGGCGGCGACGAGGCCGGCGCACCGTCGCGGCGCCGGAGATACCCGACGACCTTGCCGATGGGCCCCGAGGACACGAAGACCAGCGCGATCGAGGCCAGCGCGAGCTCGGGCCGCCAGGCGACGACCGCGAAGAGGCACGCGATCGCGGGCAGGATCCAGACCGGCCGCTTGCGTCGAAGGTCCAGATCCTTGAAGGAGCGATAGCGGATCGTCGAGATCATCAGGTAGGACAGGATCACGGTCACGACGAGCAGCCCGCCCATCCAGACGCGTGAGACCAGCCGCTCCGGCGTCGCGAGCACCAGCGTCGCCACCGAGCCGGCGCCCGCCGGAATCGGAAGTCCCACGAAATAGCGCTTGTCGACGACGTGGGTCTGGATGTTGAACCGGGCGAGGCGCATCGACCCGCAGACGACGAAGAGGAACGAGACGAGCCAGCCGAGCCGGTGGAAGTCCGAGAGCCCCCACGAATAGGCGAGCACCGCGGGCGCGACGCCGAACGACACGAGGTCCGCCATCGAGTCGTATTGCTCGCCGAACGCGGAGGTCGAGTGCGTCATGCGCGCGATGCGCCCGTCGAGCCCGTCGAGGACGCCCGCCGCGATGATCAGGACGGCCGCGATCTCGAAGGTGCCGCGGATCGAGCACCACACCGAGAGGTATCCGCAGAAGAGGTTGCCGACCGTGAACAGGGTCGGCAGGACGAACAGGCCGCGCGAGAGGCGCTCGCGAGTCAGTCCCGCCACGACGGCCTCAGGCGCCCCGTGGCCAGCGCGCCACGGGAGTGCGGCCCGCCTTGACCTTGTCGCCGTCCTTGACCAGGGGCTCCGCGCCGTCGGGCAGGAAGAGGTCGACGCGCGAGCCGAAACGGATCAGGCCGATGCGCTGCCCGCGCGCGAGCTCGTCGCCGACGCGCGGGTAGAACACGATGCGGCGCGCGAGCGCGCCCGCGATCTGCTTGAACGTCACCGTGCCGGAGGCCGTGGCGAGCGTGATCCGGTTCTGCTCGTTTCCGGTCGAGGCCTTCTCGGCGAACGCGGCGTCCTTTCGG
Organism: Thermoanaerobaculia bacterium; assembly: GCA_036493875.1. Lineage (GTDB taxonomy): Bacteria > Acidobacteriota > Thermoanaerobaculia > UBA5066 > Gp7-AA6 > DAHUXD01. The sequence continues at coordinate 147,709 of DASXPB010000041.1, read as the reverse complement.
CCCGGGACGTACGCGTATTCCTGGAGGCGCCCCGAGACGGGCGCCCGGTTGACGTGACAGTTGAAGACGGACATGAAGATCGAGAGTCTCCGGCGCGCGCCCGGAGGCGCCTCGGGCGCCTCGGTGATCGAGAGCACGGTGCCGTCGGCCGGGGACACGATCGCCTCGGGGCCTCCCTCCGGGGAGCGCTCGGGGTCGCGAAAGAATTGAATCAGGAAGATCCCGGCGGCGGCCAGAACCGCCGCCGCGATCGGGAGACCGGCGACGGCGGCGATTCCGGTCACCGCCAGCGTGGGAAGAATGAACACCCACCCTTCCCGGGCGATGGGAAGCCTCAGCTGGCGACCTCGCCTCGGTGTCGGGCGATGGCCTCCATGCGATCCTTGAGAAGAAGCTTCTCCTTCTTGAGACGCTTCTCCTCGAACTCCTCCTCCTCGGAGAGACGCGATTTGGCCGCCAGCACGGAGAGACGTTGCTCGTGGTCGCGGTGCTCGTCGTGCAGGCGGCGGAACTCCGGATCCGAATCGGACTGAACCTCCGTGTTCCCGTATGCCATCGGGTCAGACCTCCTTTTGTTGGGATCGTGGACGAGGAAGGAGACGAGGCCGATCACGCCGCAAGTCTAAACCCCGCCGGATCGGCTTTCAACCGCGCCGAGAGCCCGTCGGCAGCGCCAGAATCAGCACGAACGCATCCTCTCCGTCCTGATAGTAGTTGCGCCGCCGGTAGGCCTCGGCGAAGCCGTAGGAACGGTAGAACTGGCGCGCCGCGGCGTTCGAGACCCGGACCTCCAGCGTCATCGCGGCCGAGCCCATCGAGCGGGCGCGGGCGAGCGCGTCCTCCAGGAGCATGCGTCCGTAGCCCTGATGGCGGAGGCGCAAATCCGTCGCGATCTTGTTGACGTGAAATTCCTCGTACAGGGAGACCGCGAAGAGGTAGCCGCCGATGCGCGGTGCGGCGCCGTCGCCGCCGGTGGGCGGCGCGCCTCCGTCGCCGCCTTTGGGCGGCGCGACTCCAAAGTCGCGCGCGAGCACCCGCACGTAGCGATGCGGCTCCACGAGCTCGCTCGCGAAGAACTCTCGCTTCCACGGAGCGGAGAAGGACTCCGCCTCGATGCGCGCCACCTCGTCCAGGTCGAACGGTCCGCCCGGGCGCAGACGGTAGGGCGAGGCCGCCGGCTCACGCAGGGCCACGCTTCTTCTCCTCGGCGGCGCTCGGACGCGAATAGGTCGCGGCGGCGGGTGCGGACGACGGGCTCCGCGGCGCGCGGGCGACGGCCAGGGCCAGCGCGGACGCGGGCGTTGCTTCGATGACCAGTCCTGCCGCACCCGTGAGTCCGGCCGGCAGCTCGACCAGCGGATCTCCCGCGGCGGCCGCGGCGATCGCGCCGACCGGCACGCGAACGGCCGGCGCCAGCGAGAGCGCACGCGCGCCTCCGAGGGCGAACCGCTCCACGATCAACTCCCCGCGACCCGCGTCGAGAACCGCCGCGACGCGCGCGGTGCCGCGCACCTCTTCCGCCGCGGCCTCGGCCATGCACTCCAGGGTCGAGACCGTCTCGACGGGAACTCCCGACGCGCGGCTCAGGCCCCACGCCGTGGCGAGTCCGATGCGGATGCCCGTGAACGAGCCGGGGCCGGAGCAGACGGCGAGGCGGGCGCAGTCCTCGAGCCGGGACTTCGCGGCGGCGAGGACGCTGGCGATCGCGGGGAGGAGCGCCTCGGACGAGCGGCGGTCCGTGGGCAGCGGCTCCTCGAAGAGCGCACCGCCCGCGAGAAGGCTCACGGCCGGCCTGGGACTCGCGGTGTCGATGGCGAGGATCTGCATGATTCTCGGACGCCGCGGGTATGCTAGCACTCGGCGTGAGCACCACCACCCCGTCCCCTTCGCGCGTGACGCCCATGCTCCGGCAGTACTTCGAGATGAAGAATCGCGTGCCGGACGCCATCCTGCTCTATCGGATGGGGGACTTCTACGAGATGTTCTTCGACGACGCGAAGGACGCCGCGCCCCTGCTCGGCATCGCGCTGACGGCGCGCCACAAGGACTCCGACATCGAGGCGCCGATGTGCGGCGTCCCGCACCACAGCGTGGATCACCACGTCGCCAGGCTCGTCGCCGCGGGCCGAAAGGTCGCGATCTGCGACCAGGTCGAGGACGCGCGCGCGGCCAAGGGCCTGGTGCGCCGCGACATCACTCGCGTGGTCACCCCCGGTACGGTGCTGGACCCCGAATCGCTCGTCCCCGACGCACCCTGCTACCTGGCGGCGCTGACGCGCGCCGAGCCCGACTGGGGCGTCGCGTTCCTCGACCTCTCGACGGGACGCTTCCATGCCGGCCTCGTCCCGGCGCTCCGGATCGGCGACGCCCTCGCCCTGTTTCGCCCGCGGGAGATCCTCCTGGCGGAGGGCCAGGAGGCCCCCGAGTTCGCGGCCGCCGTCTCGCGGCGCGGGGCGGCCTGGTGGGAGGAGGCCTCGCGCGGAGAGGCCCATGCCGGACTGCCGGCGGCGGGACGGACCGCCGCGGGCGCCGCGCTCGCCTACGCGCGCCAGATGCGCCCCGGCGCCCTCCTCCACGTGGGCGCTCCGCAGCCGCTGGCGTTCGGCGAGCAGATGGGACTCGACGCGGCCGCGATCGCGACGCTCGAGCTCTTCGAGTCCTCGGACGGCTCGAGCGCGCGGAGCCTCTTCGCGATCCTGGACCGCACTCGGACGCCGCTCGGCGCCCGAGCGCTGCGCGAGGCGCTCTGCCACCCTTCGCGGGATCCTGTCGAGCTCACGGCGCGCTGGGACGCGGTCGAGGAGCTCGTGAGGCGGCGGGACGACGCGGAGACTCTGCAGGAGCAGCTCGCGCGGGTCGGAGACCTGGAGCGCCGGTTCGCGCGCGTGGCCGTGGGAACCGCGGGGCCGCGCGAGGTCGCGGCGCTCGCCGCGGGCCTCGAGGCCGTGCCGGCCGTGCTCGCCGCGGCCGGTGCCTTCGCCGCCCTTCGCTTTCGCGCGCTCTGCGAGCGCGTGCCCGACACCGCCGACTGCGTCGCCCGCATCGCCTCCACGCTCTCGCCCGAGCCGCCGGTCCTGGCGTCGGCGGGCGGGGTGATTCGGGACGGCGCCGATGCCGAGCTCGATCAGCTCCGCGCGCTCCGCCGCGGCGCGCAGCAGGCCCTTCTCGCCATCGAGGCCGAGGAGCGGAAGCGCTCCGGGATCTCCGGCGTCCGTGTCCGCTTCAACCGGGTCTTCGGGTACTCGCTCGAGGTCTCCAACGCTCACAAGGAGAAGGTCCCCGCCGACTGGATCCGCAAGCAGTCGCTCGCGAACGCGGAACGCTTCATCACGCCCGCCCTGAAGGAGCTCGAGGAGAAGATCCTGACCGCCGAGGATCGCATCGCCGCGATCGAGAACCGGCTCTATGCCGGGCTCCTCGCCGATCTCGCGCAGGCGGGGGAGCGCGTCGCGGCGACCGCCGACGCGGTCGCGCAGCTCGACGTCGCGGCGAGCCTTGCCGAGAATGCCGCATCAGGTCGTTGGGTGCGTCCCGAGCTGTCGAAGACGCCCTGCCTCTCGATCGTCGAAGGCCGCCACCCGCTCGTCGAACGCCTGCGGCGCGAGGAGCCGTTCATCCCGAACGACTGCGACCTCGCGACCGACCGGCGGATCCTCCTGGTCACCGGCCCGAACATGGGAGGCAAGTCGACCTACCTGCGGCAGGTCGCCACGATCGTGCTGCTCGCCCAGGCCGGCTCGTTCGTGCCAGCCTCCCGGGTCCGGCTGTCTCCGATCGACCGCATCTTCACGCGGGTCGGCGCCGCCGACTACCTCTCGCGCGGCGAGTCGACGTTCATGGTCGAGATGCTGGAGTCGGCCTCGATTTTGTCCCAGGCCACGCCGGCGAGCCTCGTGATCCTGGACGAGGTCGGCCGCGGCACCTCGACCTTCGACGGCCTGTCGATCGCCTGGGCGCTGCTCGAGTACCTCCACGACGCGCCGGGAAAGGGCGCGTTCGTCCTGTTCGCCACGCACTACCACGAGCTCACGGAGATCGCGCTCGTCAAGCCCGCCGTCGTCAACGCGACCATGGCCGTGAAGGAGCTCGAGGGCCGCGTGCTCTTCCTGCGCAAGGTCGTGCCCGGCGCGGCCGACCGCAGCTACGGGATCCACGTGGCCGAGCTCGCCGGACTGCCGCCGGAGGTCACGGACCGGGCCCGCGAGGTCCTCTCGAACCTCGAGAAGCAGGAGCTCGACGTCCAGGGGGCGCCCGTCCTCGCCCGCCGTCAGGGAGAGAGCGCCGGGAGCGGCCAGTTCCTCCTGTTCTCGGCCGAGGAGGAGCTCGCACTCGACAAGCTGCGCGCCGTCGACGTCGACCAGATGACCCCGGTCGCCGCGCTCTCGCTGCTCGCGACGCTCCAGGACCGGCTCAAGGGAAAGACCGGGGAAAAGCCCGCAAAGCCGCAGCCTCTTTCGGGCAAGCCGGAGCGCTAGGCGAGTGAGCGCCGGCCTCTTCGGCGTCGGCATCGCCGGGCCGAGCCTCTCGGACTCCGAGCGCGCGATCCTCCGAGCGCATCCCCCATACGGCGTCATCCTCTTTCGCCGCAACCTCCAGGACGTCGCGCAGACGCGGGCCCTGATCGAGGAGCTCCGGGCCGCGGGGGCGCGCTTCCTCCTGGTCGACCAGGAGGGCGGTCCGGTGGACCGGCTCTCAGGAGTCCTCGCCCCGTCGCCGTCGCTTCAGGCCGCCGCGCGCGGCGGCGCCGCGAGGTGGCTGGGGGAGCTCTCGGGCGCGTCGCTCGCGCTGCTCGGCTTCGACGTGGATCTCGCCCCGGTCGTCGACCGCTGCGCGGAGGGCGCCGGCGCGCTCGTGCTCGGAGAGCGCTGCGCCTCGGAGAAGCCGCACGAGGTCCTGCAGGCGGGGAAAGATTTTCTGGAGGGCCTCCATGCCCGCGGCATCGGCGGTTGCCTCAAGCACTTTCCGGGCCTCGGCCGCGCCCGCATCGACACGCATCAGGCGTTCCCGGTTCTCGAGCCGAACCTGCACGAGGAGGCTCTCGACCTCGCGCCGTTCGACGGACTCATGCACGCGGCGCGCGCGGTCATGATCTCGCACCTGGGCGGACCGGAGGGACTCCCGGCCTCGCTGTCGCCGGAGCGGGCCACGCGCCTGTTGCGCGACCGCCTCAACTTCGACGGCGCCGCATTCTCCGACGACCTCGAGATGGGCGCGCTCGACGCCTTCGGAGACCTGCCGCAGCGGTGCGCCGCGGCGTGCGCGGCGGGGTGCGATCTGCTTCTCGTCTGCCGCCAGATCGAGCGCTATCCGGAGTGCGTCGCCGCGGTCGAGGCGTCCGTCTCGCCGGAGCGGCGGGCCGAGGCCGCGGAGCGGCTCGAGGCGTATGCCGCGCACCTGACGCAGCTGCGTGCCGCGGCGAAGGAGCCGCCGCCGTCGCCCGAACGGCTCGTCGCGGAGCTCGGCGAGCTCCGGACGTCACTGGCGAGCAACCCGACAGCCTGAGCGAGGCGAAGAATCCCGTGACTGAATGTCGTCCCTTCCGGTCACGCACGGGATCCTTACGTCGCTCGCTGCGCTCCGCTCCTCAGGATGACGGCGCTTCGGTGACGCCCTGAAGGCGTAGCGGTCCGGCGTCGCCGGAGAGTCAGGAGGTCGGGGTGTTCACGCCCTCGACCGCCACCATCCGCACTCGCGCGGCCTTCTGGCGAATCGCCCTCGCCGGCGCGTACTCCGGGGACGCCTCCCACTCGCGCGCGCGGTCGAGCGTCGGGAACTCCAGGATCACCACGCGCTTCGGCGCGGGTTCACCGTCGAGCAGGACGGTCCGGCCGCCGCGTGCGAGGTAGCGCCCGCCGTACAGCGCGATCGTGGGCGGCGCCAGCTCGGCGTAGCGTGCGAACTCCGCCGGGTCGAGGACGTCGACGTCGACGACTACATAGGCGGGCATGGGTGCCCTCCATAAGCGGGCATCGGTCACCCTCGGTAGGCCGGCATGGCCGCCGGCCTAGAACGGGACGTCGTCGTCGTAGCCGCCGGCGGCCCCGGCGCCCACAGGCGCCTCCGGTGCATCGGCGACCTCGCGGGCGCCCGCGCCGCCGGCAGAGCTTCCGCGCGCGCCGTCCTCGCGGCGTCCGAGCATCACGACGTTGGACGCCTTGACCTCGGTCTTGTAGCGCTTCTGGCCGTTCTGGTCCTCCCAGCTCCGGGTCTGGAGGCTCCCCTCGACGTAGACCTGCTTGCCCTTCTGCAGATATTCGCCGCAGATCTGCGCGAGCTTCTCCCACGCGACGATGTCGTGCCACTCGGTGCGCTCCTGCTTCGCGCCCGAGGCATCCTTCCACGCGGTGGTGGTCGCCACCGAGAACCGCGCAAGGGTGGTGCCCTGCGGCGTGGTGCGGATCTCGGGGTCCTTGCCGAGGTTTCCGATGAGGATGACTTTGTTGACGCTGGCCATGTGTTCGCCCTCCTTTCAGGTGCTGTGACGATATTCCACTTTGGCCTCGGACAGATGATGTCTGAGCGATCGGCGGATTTCACCGGCTAGAATCGTCCCGAGCGAATGCCAGACCAGGATCACTCCGAGGATCGCGGGCGACTGGTCCGCTCGGCGTCGACGATCACGCCCCTCACCCTGCTCTCCCGCGTCACGGGGTACCTGCGCGACAAGGTCATCGCCGCGACGCTCGGGGCCGGTATGCGGACGGACGCCTTCTTTGTGGCGTTCCGCATCCCCAACATGCTGCGGGAGATCATCGGAGAGGGCGCGATGTCCTCGGCGGTGATCCCGGTCTACGCCGAGGTCTCCCGCGACCGGGACGCGGAGGAGGCCCGGGCGTTCCTGTCCCGGGTCGCGGCGACCTTCTCCCTGATTCTGGCGGGCCTGACCGTGCTCGGCATCGCCTGCTCGCCGTGGCTGGTCGACCTCCTCGCGGGCCAGTTCCATCAGGTGCCCGGCAAGTTCGAGCTGACCGTCCTCCTCAATCGCTGGCTCTTCCCGTACATCTTCCTCGTATCGCTGTCGGCCCTCTGCCAGGCGATCCTCAACGCGCACCACCGCTTCGCCCTGCCGGCGGCCGCGCCGATCCTCCTGAACGTCGCCCTGATCCTGGCCGCGCTCTTCCTTTCTCCGAGGCTCGCGGAGCCGACGTACGGCCTCGCCGCGGGGGTTCTCGTCGGCGGACTGCTGCAGATCGCCGTCCAGATCCCGCAGCTCCTGCGCCTGCGCGCGGTTGGGCGGCCGCGGCTCGGCTGGCACGACCCGGCGGTCCGGTCGGTCCTCCTGTTGATGACGCCGCGCCTCTTCGCATACGGCATCAACACCGTCAACACGGTCGTGTCGACGCGCTTCGCGGCGGGCCTCGGCAACGCGAGCGTCTCGCACCTCTACTACGCCAACCGCCTCAAGGAGCTGGTCCTGGGAGGCTTCGCCGTCTCGATCGCCACGGCCATCCTGCCGCTCCTCTCGCGCCAGGCCCTCGAGGAGAGCCGCGAGCCGTTCAAGGAGAGCCTGGCCTTCGCCCTCCGGCTCATCGCCTTCGTGACCGTGCCCGCGAGCGTCGGTCTGATCGTCCTGCGCGGGCCGATCGTCCGCGTGCTCTTCCAGGGAGGGCGATTCGGTCCGCAGGACACCGAGGCGACCGCCGGAGCGCTCGCGACGCTCGCCGCCGGGCTCTTCTTCTTCGCCGGCGTCCGCGTGCTGGTCCCCGCGTTCTACGCGCTCAAGTCCACGACGCTCCCGGTCCTCGCGGCCCTCGCCGACGCCTCCGCGTTCCTCCTGCTCTGCGCGTTCCTGACGCGCCCGATGGGCCTGCCGGGCATCGGCCTCGCGGCCTCGGCGGCCGCGGGAGTCGACGTCGCGATCCTGCTCTTCGCGCTGCGGCGGCGGGAGGGACCCTTGCGCGGCCGGGCGATCTCGGCGTCCGTCGCTCGCATCGCCGCGGCGTCGGCGCTCATGGGAGGCTTCCTCTGGGCCGCGTTCCGCTTCGTCGACCCGGCGCGGATCGCGGGCTGGAAGGGCGCGGGAGTGCTGACCCTGCTGATCGTGTCGGCCACCGCGTTCTACTGGCTCGTCGCGCGCGGGATCGGCGCGCCCGAGCCGGCGGAGCTGGCGAGAGTCGCTCGCCGGAAGCGAGCGCGAGCGTGAAGCTCGTCGTCCAGCGGGTCTCGACCGCCTCGGTCCGCGTCGACGGCGCGGTCGTCGGCGAGATCGGCCCAGGCTTCCTCGTCCTCTTCGGCGCCGAGAAGGGCGACACGGCCGCGCTCGCCGACGAGGCGGCGCGCAAGGTCGCGGGGCTTCGCGTTTTCGAGGACGCGGAGGGCCGGATGAACCTCGCGCTCGCCGACGTCGGGGGAGCGGTCCTCGCGGTCTCGCAGTTCACGCTGGCCGCCGACCTGTCGCGCGGGCGGAGACCGGGATTCGAGCGCGCGCTGCCGGGGCCACAGGCGGAGCCGCTCTACGACGGCTTCGTCGCGGCGCTGCGTTCGCTCGGCGTCGCCGTCGAGACGGGAGCGTTTGGCAAAAGCATGGACGTCGCGCTCGTCAACCAGGGTCCGGCGACGTTTCTCGTGGAGCTTGCGCCGCCGCCGGGCTGAGAGACAGCGGTCTCAGGGAGTCCCGATCGGCGAGAGCGAGAAGCAGAGCAGGAACACGCCGAGGCACGCGAGCGCGACCAGCAGGCGCCCGAAGTCGAGCGGCGTGTCGTCGTCGTCGACCGGCGGGTGGGAAAGGCCCATGATCGCGAGGGCGAGGATCGCGAAGATCGCCCAGGTCGCGGATCCGGCGGGCCCGGCGATCCCGGCGACCAGGCACATGGCGGCCACGAATGCCGAGGCGATCGGCTGACGCCTGCCCAGCGCGGCGCGCAGCACGTGGCCGCCGTCGAGTTGTCCGATCGGCAGGAGGTTCAGCGACGTCACGAGGAGACCGAACCAGGCCGCCATGAACGTCGGGTGCTCATGAACCGTCGCGCTGGTGTAGGGACCGATGTGCATCCAGTGCTGCGCCCACCTCACGAGCAGCGGATAGTGAAAGAGCACGGTCTGATCGGTCAGCGGAGTCGTGCTGGGGCGGGGGTGCGCGACGCCGTAGAGCAGAAAGGGGATCGACGCGGCGAAGCCCGCCAGCGGCCCGGCCGCTCCGACGTCGAGGAGAGCGCGCTTCGTGCGGATCGGCGCCTTGATTCGGATCAGCGCGCCGAAGGTGCCGGCGAAGTTGAACACGGGCGGAATCAGGAGCGGCGACGGGAGGAAGTAGGGGAGCGTCGCGGGAAGCCCGTAGCGCCGGCACATCGCCCAGTGACCCAGCTCGTGGATGCCCAGGATCGTGAGGAGCGGGATCGAGAACGGCAGCCCGTCCGCGAAGTGGCCGCCGCGCGCCAGCAGCCCGCCGCCGTCGGTGAAGGCGAGGCCGCCCGCGAGCGTCGCCGTGAAGAACGTCGCGGCGAAGAGCGCCAGATGGAAGAGGGGGTGGGACGCGACGCGGCTCCACCGGCCCGGCGCGGGCGGCGGCTCGACGAAGTCCGCGGGCAGTTCGGTTCCGCTCAGGGGTCTCTGTTCTTAGGACGGGGGAACGCCCCTGCGCAGCTCGAGCAGGAGACGGGCGAGCGAGCTCCCGAGCGAGCTCGACGCGATTTCGAGATTGCGGAAGTCCTGGTCGGACAGGGGGGCGCCGGCGCGATCGGCATAGAGGAACGCGACCAGCCGATCCTTGATGCGCACCGGAAAGACCGCGCACGACGCCGCGGCCTTGGGCCCCAGCATCTCCGTCAGCACGGGAGGCAGGAGGATGCGTGAGAGCGCGCCCTTGTGGGGCATCCCCGAGAGCTTCACGAACGCGAAGATCGAGGGCTCGCCCCAGGGAATGCGCACGCGCGTGATCCCGTCGCGCGTGACGCCGCCGCCGCGGCCGGTCCAGCCCTGAACGGATTCCTGCGCCGAGGTCAGGAGGAGGACTCGGGGGAACGTCTGGGCGAGCCCCTCGAGCAGGGACTCCGCCACCTGGTCGCGCGCACTCGCGCGCTCGGGCGGGACCATGGCGAGTGACGGGCTCTCCGGCGGCGCGGGCGATCTCTCGGAAGCGGGCGCCCACATCGCTCCGGCCGCGGCGTCGACCCCGGCGCTCTCGCCTGCCTCCGTCGCGGACGGCGTGTCCTTCCACATCTGCCGCGCCTGTTCCTCGGGAGACACCACGCGCGGCGGCGCATACCCGGGCAGAAAATCGGAGGCGTCGGCGAGATCGGCGGTCGGCATCTCGGCGGAAACGAACGGCGCGGTGTAGGAGCTCGCGGAGCGCGGCGACTCCGTGGGAGGCACCGGCACGGCGATCGAGGGCGCGGGAGGGTCGCCCTCGATCGGAATCGCACGGACGTCCTCGGACGGCGCTTCGCCGGAGCCCGGCGAGGGAACCTCGGCCCGCAGCGTGGCGCGCGTGCGGTACAGGCGGCGCTCCTCGTTGCGTTCCAGCTTGAGCAGCACGTTGCGGAACTCGATCGGCACCTGTCGCCCGTAGAAGAGGTTCAGCGCCTGGACGAGGCGCACCTCGGAGATGACGGCGGGGATGACGGGACGGTTCGTCACCGCGGAGACCTCGTCCACCGCCGCGAGGTTCGAGGGATTCTTGAACGCGACGCGAAGCCCGCGCCCCTCGAGCCCGTACGGGACCGCGCCGAGCCGCACGGCCGTGCGCTCGGGAAGCAGGCGCACGACGCGGGGAGGCGCCTGCAGGATCTCGGACCACGCCACGTAGTCGCAGCGGTGGATGACGGAGAGCGCCCGCATGAGGCTCTCCTCGCCGAGCAGGTCGCGGTCCAGGAGAATCGTGCCGAGGCGGAACGGCTCGCCGGTGTGACGCTGGAATCCGAGCGCGCTCTGCACGGCGACTTCCGAGAGGACGCCCTCCGCCACGAGCAATTCCCCGATGCGCGGCATGCTGCGGATTCTATGTCGAGGCGAGGAGCTAGGTCAGATCGCGGAGGTCCTTGCCGGGCTTGAACCGAATCGTGTTCCCGGGCGGGATCGAGACTTCGACGCCGGTCTTCGGGTTGCGGCCGATGCCGCGCTTGCGGCGCTTCACCTGGAACACCCCGAACCCGCGCAGCTCGATCCGGTCGCCGGCCCCGAGGGCCGAGCGCATCGCCTCGATCACCGTCTCCACGGCGGTGGCCGCCTTCGCCCTCGGAATCTGGGCCAGATCGACGACACGATCCACGATGTCGGCTTTGATCACGGTGCCTCCGGACTTGACGAGATTATATAACCCGCTGTTTCTTCAAGCGGATGGCCGCCGCGAGCGCCGCGGCCGCCGCCCCGGCGAGCTCCCGGACGAAGGTCAGATCCGCCGGGGAAGCCCCCTGGGCCGAGGCGCACTCGACGTACAGGAAAGCCACCGTCTTCTCCCGCATCAGGACGGGCTGCACCAGGCACTCGACGGGCCACCCGCCGAGCGCGTCGGCCAGATCCTTGTGCCGGGGCAGCGGCGGCAGCGGACCCAGATAGAAGGAACGGCTCATCCTCACGTTCAGGAAGAGAGAGGGCTCGGACCAGGGGATGTCCAGTCCGCGGAGGGCCTCGGGGCGGACGCGCTCGCCGGCGCCGGCCCAGCCGATGACTCCCTCGGGCCGAACCGCGAAGACCGCGCTGCGGCGGAAGCGGCGGGCCAGCACCTTCAGGACCGCGTCGAAGATCTCGTCGCGCTGCCGGGCCGCGAGGATCGACGCGAACTCCTCCGGCGACGGGATCCCCGCCTTCTGGGGCGGAGGCGGCGGCGCGGGCTCGCTCGACGCATTCGGGCGCCGGGGCGGGATCGGGACCGATGGAGATGTGGCGCGGCCGCCGCGCGACTGGGAGGGTTCGGGCTGCCAGGCCGGCTGCGGAGGAAGCTCCTCCCACGGAATCGACTCAAGCTCCTCGTCGGCGACCTCCTCGGGAGGCGGAGCGAGGCCGCTCCAGCCGACGGGCGGCTCGTCGGGGACGAGCTTCCACAGGGGCGTCGCCGTCCCGTCCTCCGGATCGAGCTCCGCGTTGGGAACCGGGTCGCCGGGCATCGCCATCGGAGTCGCCGAGAAGTCGGGCGGCGGGGGCAGCGGCTTCTTGATGATCGAGGCGAGCGTGGGGCGCGAGAGCTTCTCCGCCAGGATCGCGAAACGCGGCGTGCGCCGCTCGCCGTAGTACTTCTCGAGCGCCTGGTAGATGCGCACCTCGGGCGCCGTGGCCGGAACGATCTTCTTGCCGGTCACGAAGAAGAGCTCGTCCAGGATGCGCAGGTTGGCGGGATCGCGCAGGACGATGCGCAGATAGTTCTCGTTGAGCTCGACGGGAATCGCCGAGTGCCGGATCGCGAACTTCGCGGGCAGCGCGGCCGTGATGGTCGACGGCACGGCGCCGAGGCGCGGCCACGGGACGTACTCGCAGCCGTGCTGCTCGGCCAGCGCCTTGCCCACGTCGTCCTCGGAGACGGAGCCGCGCTCGATGAGCAGCGTGCCGATGCGGCCGCCGGCGAATCCCTGGATGGCGAGCGCGCGGTTCACGCTCTCCTCGGTTAGGGCGCCGGCGCGCAGAAGAAGGACGCCGAGTCGAGGCATGTACGCTCGATTATCGCGTACTCGGCGCGTCTGTCAGAAATGGTCGTCGCAAGCCATGCTTGCGCCGGCGGAAACCACGCGAGCCTCCCTTTTTCTTCGCGCGGGCCGCGGATCGCAGGGTCGCCTGCGGAATTTCGCACGGGCCTGGCGTGCTACATTGCCTTGGTGAAGAGACCGCGTGTCCTCGCGTGCGGACGGCTCCTGCTCGTCCTCGTTCTCGTCCTCGGGCTCCGAACCGTCGCGCTGGGGGTTCCTCAGGCCGGCTCGCCTGGCCCCGTCCCGACGCCAACCGGAACGGACGAGGTCCTCGCGAGCCGCAAGATGTTCCTGGCGGCGCGCGCGGCCGTGGCCGACGGCAAGTTCCAGGAGGCTCTGGGGCTCTACCGCAAGGTCCTCGCCAAGCTGCCGTCCGACCCGGTCGTTCACCTGGAGTACGCCCAGCTCCTGCGGGACCTCAACGTCGTCGACGAGGCGACGGCGGAGGCGCGCAAGGCGGTCGAGATCGACCCCGATCTGGCCGAGGCGCGGCGCCTCCTGGGCGCTCTCGAGCTGTCCGCGGCCGAGAAGGACCCGTCGCGGCTGCCGGCCGCGATCGAGCAGCTCAACGCGGCCCGGCGGCTCGCTCCGGGCGACGTCGCGACCGCGGTGGGTCTGGCGCGGGCGCTGCTCGCGGCCGACCGCTCGGCCGAGGCCGCCGCGGTCCTCGACGGCTTGCCGGAGGTCGCGGGTCAGCCCGGCATCCAGCGCCTGACCGCCGAGGCCAAGGCCAAGAGCGGACGCTGGAAGGAAGCCGAGGCGCTCTACCGTTCGCTGCACGAGCTCGACCCGGCGGATCGCGAGATCTCGGCCGCGCTGGTCGACCTCTACGAGGACCAGGACAAGATGGACGAGGCCCTGGCGCTCCTCGAGGAGCTTCAGAAGCGGGACCCCTCCAACAGCGCCGTGACGGAGCGCATCGTGCTGGACCTCGCGCGGGCGGGGCGCTTTTCCGAGTCCGAGAAGAAGGCCCGGGAGCTCGTCGTGCAGCGGCCCGAGAACGCGGCCGCCAAGCGGCTCCTCGCGACCGTTCTCTTCGAGCAGTCCCAGTCGGCGGAGGGCGAGAAGATCTTGCGCGCCCTGAGCGAGGCGGATCCGGACGACCCGGCCTCCCGCCGCGCGCTCGCCTCGGAGTTCGCGCGCGAGCGCCGCTTCGACGAGGCGAAGGCGATCTACGACGATCTGGTTCGCCGGGCGGGCGACGACCCGCGCAAGGCCGAGAGCAAGCAGGCCGCGACCGTCGAGCTGGGCTTCATCGCATACCTTCAGCGCGACTATGCCTCGGCGCGCCACATCCTGGGTCCGGTGGCCCTGAACGGGAAGCAGGTGAACTCCCGCGCCGCCCGCATCCTGCTCGCGGCGGACCGTGATGCCGAGGATTGGACGGACGGCCAGCAACGCGCCCGCGCGTACGCGGCGGCCGAGCCGAACGAGCCGGAGTGGATCGCGACCGCGTCCGAGTTCCAGGCGCACTCCCCCGACGCGGCTGAGAAGAAGGCGGCCGAGGCGAAGCTCGACGAGCTGGGAGCCTCCGACGACATAGACCGGATGAACGCGGCCGCCGACGCCTACGCCCGGCTCAAGGATTACGAGGCGGCGGCGCGGATCGCGCGCGAGGCGTCGCGCAAGTATCCGGAGAACACCGAGGCGCTCTTCCGGCTGGGCTCGAGCCTCGAGCGAGCCGGCAATCCCGCCGAGGGTGAGAAGGTCTTCCTGCAGATCCTCGAGATGCGCCCCAACGACGCGCCGACTCTCAACTACCTCGGCTACATGTGGGCCGACAAGGGCGTCCAGCTGGAGAAGGCCCGCGACTTCCTCGAGAGGGCCGTCCGCCGCGAGCCGCGCAATGCGGCATACCTGGATTCTCTCGGCTGGGCGTACTTCCGACTCGGCAAGATGGACAGCGCCGAACGCAACCTGCGCGAGGCCTACCGCCGGGAGCCCACGGACCCGACGATCGAGGAGCACATGGGCGACCTCGACCAGAAGCTCGGCAACGTCGAGTCCGCCGTGCGGCACTGGGAGAAGGCCCTGGAGCTCAAGCACGACGAGCCCGACCGCGTGCGGGAGAAGCTCCGCCGGGCCGGTTCTCCCGTCACGCAGCGTTGAGACAGCGCGCGTTCTTCGGCCTCGCCGGCTTCTCCCTCTTCACCCTCCTCTCCCTTTCCGCTTGCTCCGGCGGCGGCGCCCTACGGCGCTTCGGTCCGGCGGGACCCGAGGACGTCCGCGAGGCGCTCTCCGCCTGGACCGCGGCGCAGCAGCGCGCGGACGGTCTCTCTGCGTCCCGGCTCCTCTACGACGCGAAGATGGGCAACTCGGGACTGCCCTCGGTCCCGGGTACGCTCGCGGTCACCTATGAAGGATCTCGCGTCCGCTCCGCGTCTCTGACGGGACCGTTCGGGTCCCGAATCGCCAACTACGGTGACGGAATGATCACCGGAGACGACCGCAAGGCCTTCGTCGTGGATCCCGTGGCCCTCCGTTCGGTCCTGGCGGGCGTCTGGCGCGGCGCCCCCGACGCGCCTGTGGTCGCCGGACGCGACGGCGCCGACTGCCTGCTGACGTGGAGCGGCGGCGCGAACGCGTACCGCGCGGAGGCGGTGCTCGACCTCCAGGCGCGGCAACTCCGGTCGCTGGTGCTGAGCGGCAACGGCGGAAGGCTCACGATCTCCTATGCGGGGGAGTTCCGTCCGTGGCCGCAGCGCATCGCACTCAAGGAGGACTCCTCCGGACGGAGCCTCTCGCTGTCTCTGATCGCGACGGAACCGCTGGGCAGCGCGCCGGCGGCATCTCCTTCCGCCCGGCCATGACTCTCTCGTGCCTGGCCCCGGCCAAGGTCAACCGCGAACTGCGCGTCGGGGGACTGCGCTCCGACGGGTTCCACGAGATCCGCTCGCGGATCGTCTCGATCGACGTTGCGGATCGCCTGACGGTGGAGCCCGCCGACGATCTCGTCTTCTCCTGCGACGATCCGGCGGTTCCGGCGGGGGAGGACAACCTCGTCGTGCGCGCCGCGCGCCTGCTGGCGCGGCGGGCGGGCATCGCGGCCGGCGCCCGCATTCGCCTGGAGAAGCGCGTTCCGATGGGGGGCGGACTCGGCGGCGGCAGCGGCGATGCGGCCGCGGCGCTTCTCATCCTCGCTCGGCTCTGGAGAGTTCCGGACGACGCGGACGCGCTCTCCCCCCTCGCGGCCGAGCTCGGAAGCGACGTTCCTTTCTTCCTCACGGGCGGCGAGGCCGACGTGGCCGGCCGGGGCGAGAGCGTCCTGCCGCTTCCCGACGGCGCCGGCGCGAAGCCCGTCGACCTGGTCCTCCTGGTCCCGCCGTTCTCGATCTCGACCGCAGGCGTCTACCGAACCTACGCCGGTCGAGGGATCTTGTCCGGCACTCTCGCGGTCGCCTCCGGACAGGGCGAATTCTTCGGCCCGAACGACTTGGCATCCGCCGTGCAACAGGTAGAACCCAGGATGGAGGAATACCTGCGGTCCGCGCAACGTGCTTCGCGCGATGTCGCGATCAGCGGATCCGGATCCACGATCGCCCTCCACGGCGTCTCCGCGGAGGCCTTCCGTTCCCTGGCCGAACGTCATCCGGAGGCGCGTCTCCTGCGCTGCCGGACCCTCTCACGCCGCGAGTATCGAGAGCGCATCCAACCCACATCCGGAGACCTCTCATGAACATCACGCAGGTGAAGGTGTTTCCCGTCAACGAGGAGAAGCTCAAGGCCTACGTCTCGATCGTGCTCGATGAGTGTTTTCTGGTCTCCGATCTGAAGGTGATTCAGGGGCCCAACGGGCTCTTCATCTCGATGCCGTCGAAGCGCAAGAAGAACGGCGAGTTCAAGGACGTCGCCCATCCCCTCAACCGCGAGACGCGCGAGCGGATGGAGAGACGCATCCTCGATGAATACGACAAGGCCAAGTCGCTGAGCCCTGCGGAGCCGCCCGCCGCGGCGCCGGAGCAGCATCGCGACGAAGGATCCGAGGCTGCCGGATAGGGCTTGAGTCCCGCGATCCCACCGAAACCCGGCCTCGATATTGCAGCGCTTCTCCCGGAGGCCCTCGTCGGAACGCCGGAATGACCCGGCAAGCCGCCGTCTGGGTCGAGGAGGAGTCATGCGTCGAGGACGAATTGGCTGGTTGGCTCTGGCGGTGCTCGCGGTCGCCGCCTTCGTGGCGCCGGTGTGGGCCGAGGACAAGATGCCCGATGCCACGCTCTCGCTCTCCGAGGGAACCGTGGCCGCGGGAGTCGGCTGGAGCTGGGGCCACGGCTCGCTCAACTACAAGGGCCAGACGTACAAGGTCAAGATCGACGGGCTCACCGTCGCCGAGGTCGGGATCACCAAGGCGATGGCGAGCGGCAGCGTCTACAACCTTAAGAGCATCGACGATTTCGACGGCGTGTACGCCGCGGCGGGAGCCGAGGGCACGGCCGGCAAAGGCGCCGGCGTCTCCTCGCTTCGCAACAGCAAGGGCGTCGTCATCAACTTGAAGAGCGAGACCAAGGGCGCGAACATCAAGGTCGCCGCCGAGGGACTCAAGCTCAAGATCGAGAAGTGAGCCGCCCGCCGCGCCCATCCGGCGACGCCTCGCGTTGTGAAACCTCCGGGTTTCCGCGACAATGAGTCGGTTCCGCCGGATGGGGCGTCGCCAAACTGGTAAGGCACCGGCCTTTGGAGCCGGCATTTCTAGGTTCGAGTCCTAGCGCCCCAGCCACTCCTTAATTCGCGACCAGACGAGCGCGCAAACACGGCTATGGACGCGTCTCGCCCGGCTCTTCCTCGTTTGAGGAGGCTACGGCCTACGGCTACCAGAATCCGTACGAGAAAACGACCCGGTGCCTCCCGGCACCGATGGGGACCGACTTGAAGGTACCGAACAGCAGCTCGATCCGGATCGGTTGGCCGTCGACCGATGCCCGCCAATTCGGATCCCAGTTGTCGATGAAGCTCACGTACCCGCTCTCGGGAGACTCCACGTCGACGACCAGATGGTCCCCGTCATACTTCACGACGCGGTACGTCCCCTCCAGCTCCGTTTCCAGATAGGAGCGAATCGACCGCCCGGCGATCGACCGGGAGAAGAAGATCTTGCGGCCGTCGGCGATACCGAGGAGACGCTGCTTGGCTACGGGTTCGCTTTGCGCCCGGCGGAGGAACGTCACGTAGCGCTCGAAGTCCCAGTTCGAGATAACGCCGACGTTGAAGCTCGCGGTCAACGGGAGTGAGTCGGAGACTTCGGTTCGCGGCACCGAAAACGAGTCGCGATTCTTCTTCGCCACGTTCAGCTCTTGTCGCGACGACGGATAGCGCTTCGTTCCACCGCTCCAGGCGAAATTCCCGACCGGCTTGATGTCCCGGATCGACAGAACGACGACCAGCGCGGCCAAGACAGCGTGCGCCCAGGGACTCCGCCACGGCCGGAAGCGCGAGCTCAGCCAGACGAGGAGGAGTGCGGCGAACGCACAGAGTCCATTGGTCAGAAATGACCGGGCATCGGGATGAGCGATCTGTACGTAGACGTCCCAGTAGGGGTGAAAGTGGTTTCCGTCGGCCAGACTGAACTGCAGCATCAGAATGCCGAGATACGGCACGACGAGCATCAGGAGTTCGACCCCGGTACGGGTCCGGCTCTTCCGTGGCTCCGTCAGGCGCTCTGCGAAGGCCTCGTAGGCGACCGCGAGGAGCCACGCGATCAGGGGAAGCAGGACGATGTTCATCCGCCCCCAGGCGCGCAGGCTCGCGAACCCCGGCATCCGGGTCCAGAGAAAGCGGAACAGGCGCGACCGGTCGCCGTAGGTGATCACGGAGATGAACGCAAACCAGCCGAGCATCGCCAGCTTGAAGGTCCACGTCGTGAAGAAGGGCGGGAGCGAGCGCACTCTGTTCGGCCAAACGAGGAAGTAGAGGATGAGGAGCAGCCCGGCGACTCCAAAGTAGTACCAACCCTCGGGGGAAGCCGCGGGCGGGTACACGAGCGATCCCAGGGTGTCCTGACGATAGAACGGAAACCCCGTCGAGTAGGCGTAGCTCTTTCCTTGCCGATCCGTCGTCGCCGCCAGCATCTGTTGCATCTTGATCAGATAGGGGCCGGTGAGAATGCATCCCAGGACGCCAAAGGCACCGGCCCAGAGCGACCGCGCCTTCCCCGAGTCGACAAACCCGGGCAGCCAGATGATGAGGCCGTACGGAACGAAGAGAAAAATCGAGTAGAACGCGAAGTAGGGGTATCCCGCGGTCACCAGAAGGATCACGAACCCCGACACCGCGGCGCCATAGCGAATCGTCCGCCCCGTCTTCACCAGCCTGGTGATCGCCCACAGGGTCCAGGGCATCCAGGCCGCGGCGTGGATCGCGTTCGGGAAGCGAAGCAGCTCCGCCAGCCTGAAGCTGACCGGCACGATGAGTGAGGAGACGACGGATCCGGCGAGCGGCAGTCCCAGCGCTCGCAGCCAATGGTAGGTGCCGAGCGCATAGATCGAGATGCCGAGAACGGCATACGCCTGGTAATCGGCAAAATGGATCCCTCCCGCGATGCGATAGAACGCGGCGAAGGGGACGTTGAGCGGGTACAAGACCTGCGCAAACGGATTGACGAGGAACGGATAGCCCGCCGCTTCGCTCGGTGACCATAGCGGCAGATGAAAGCGGCTGAGCTCGTCGAGGAGGTAATACTTGTAGCGAAAATAGAGGTACTCGAAATCGTTTCCGACGACGCGGATCGTGCCGTTCTTGGGGAAGACGAAGTCGGAGAAATAGGCAAACGGCCAGAGAGCGACGAGGAGCGAAATCGAGCACCGCTGCTGCCGCGAGGGCATCTCGCTCATTAGACGAGCGCTGAGAGGCAACGGGTGGCGCATGGGCCGCCCGCCTGGGACCTAGAACACTTCGACCAGAGCCGGCCCGCAGCCGACCCCGTTCTTGGTCGTGACGCAGACCTGGTACTTGCCGACGGGTGTCCCGGTCGGAATCGTCCCGTTGATCTGGATCTTTGCGGGATCGTCGCTCGCGAGGATCAGGTTCGTCAGCGTCGCCTTGACGTTGCTGCCCTGCCGAAGGTCGAATGTCGCGGTCTGATCGAAATGCGTTCCCGCGATGATCAGAACGCCGCCGACGACCTCCGCGCTGGGCTGGATGTCGGCGACGACCGGAACGGGCCCGGGGTTCGTCGTCATGTCGTTGTGGGAGCACCGGCCGGAAACGACGACGATGGCGAGGAGAACCAGGAGGCGTCGAGTGTGGCGCATGGCAGTCTCCCTTCCGGGAAAAAGCTCTTCGTCCAGTCTAAGCCCGTTTTGGTTAGAATCGCCACCGCTTGAGCTCCCACGCCTTCAACTACGGCGACCTGAAGATCTTCTCGGGTCGCGCCCACCCGGCCCTGGCGCAGGAGATCTGCGCCTACCTGGGCATTCCGCTGGGCGAGCTGACGCTCTACAACTTCTCGGACGGCGAGGACTACTGCCAGATCGACGAGAACGTCCGCGGCGCCGACGTGTTCGTGGTCCAGCCGACCTGCTCGCCGGTGAACGACCACGTCATGGAGCTCCTCATCCTGCTCGACGCGTTTCGCCGGTCGTCGGCCTCGCGCCTGACCGCGGTGATGCCGTACTTCGGCTATGCGCGGCAGGACAAGAAGGACAAGCCGCGCGTGCCGATCGCGGCCAAGCTGATGGCCGATCTCCTGACGGCCTCGGGCGCCGACCGGATCCTGACGATGGACCTGCACACGGCCCAGATCCAGGGGTTTTTCAACATCCCGGTGGACCACCTGTTCGCGGCGCCGGTCCTCCTCGACGCCATCCGCAAGATGGAGCTCGAGGACCTCGTCATCGTCTCGCCGGACGTCGGCGGCCTCACGCGCGCCCGCGCGATCGCGAAGCGCCTGGACGCGTCCCTGGCGGTCATCGACAAGCGGCGGACCGGAAAGAACGAGACCGAGATCCTGAACGTCGTCGGCGAGGTCGCCGGCAAGGATGTCCTGATTCTGGACGACATCGTGGACACCGCCGGCACGCTGACCCAGGCCGAGGCCGCGCTTCGGGCCCAGGGGGCCCGGCGGACCTTCGCGGCCGCGGTCCACGGGGTGTTCTCGGGCCCCGCCCTGGATCGGATAAACGCCTCCGGGCTAGAGAAGCTGCTGGTCACCAACACGATCCCGGTGGAGGCGGCCATGGCCCGGTGCCCCTCGATTCGGTCCCTGTCCGTGGCCCCCCTCCTGGGGGAGGCCATCCAGAGAATCCACGATGGGGCTTCCGTTTCTTCGCTTTTTGTGTAGAATCCGCCTCTTTGCGCGGGGTTTCCCCCGCGGAGTAAGGCCATGAAGACCATCGAGCTCAACGTCGAGAATCGCTCGACGACCGGAAAGAACGAGGCCCGACGCAACCGGGCGAGCGGTCGCATTCCGGGCGTTGTCTACGGCGCCGGAAAGTCCAACGTGTCCATCTCCGTGGGCCACAAGGAGCTGGCGGACCGGTTCCGCGAGGGCGCCGGAGAGAACGCCATCTTCCTGCTGAAGCTGGCCGGATCGGACCAGAGCCGGCACGCCATGATCCGCGAGCTGCAGCGCCACCCCGTGTCGCGCAAGCCCGTGCACATCGACTTCGTGCGCGTCCTCATGGACGTGAAGGTCACCGTCCGGGTGCCGATCGAAGTCGTCGGCGTCGCCAAGGGCGTCAAGACCGACCAGGGCATCCTGGACCTCGTGACGCGCGAGATCGAGATCGAGTGCCTCCCGGGCAACATCCCCGCCCACATCGCGGTGGACGTGACGGAGCTCGGGATCGGGGACGCGATCCGCGTCGCCGAGCTGCCGGTGCTCGAGGGCGTCACCGTCGTCGACAACCCCGAGAAGGTCGTCCTCCACATCACGCACATGATGCGCGAGGAGGAGCCCGCCGCCGTGGCCGCCGAGGGCGCCGCCGCCGAGACGGCCGAGCCCGAGGTGCTGAAGAAGGGCAAGGCCGTCGCGGAGGAGGAGGGCGGCGAGGAAGCCGCCCCGGCGAAGAAGGAGAAGGAAAAGGAGAAGTAGTCCCTGCACGCGATCGTCGGCCTCGGAAATCCGGGGGGCGACTACGAGAACACGCGGCACAACGCGGGGTTTCGGGTCGTCGAGAAGTTCGCGGAGCAGGAGGGATTCCGGATCCGGTCGCGCGAATGTTCCTCGCGCGTGGGACGCGGGGTGGTCGGGCAGAACCGGGTCCTGCTCGCGCTGCCGCAGACGTACATGAATGCCTCGGGTGAGGCGGTTCGCGCTCTTTGCCAGAAACATGACGTCGACCCATCGGCGCTGTGCGTCGTGGTCGACGAGATCGACCTGGCCCTCGGGAGCCTGCGGATGCGGGCCCGCGGGTCCGGCGGCACGCAGAAGGGGCTCCGCTCGGTCGTGTCCCACCTCGGCACGATGGAGTTTCCCCGGCTGCGCGTCGGCATCCGCGGCGAGCGCTACTCGCGGCAGGATCGCGATCTCGGCGACTACGTGCTCGAACCCTTCGCGAAGGGGGAGCGGGCGCTGTTCGACGAGACCGTCGACCGCGCCGTGGACGCGCTGCGCATCTGGGTCACGCACGGAATCGAGGCCGCCATGCGGCACTCGAATGTTCAACCTTCCTCTCCGGACCGCCTCGATCCGGATTGATATCCATGAGGAGGACATCATGAGGCTGTACGACATCGTCGTCCTGGTCACCCCGGACCTGACCGACGAGGACGCGAGCAAGCTCGCGGGCGAATACAAGAAGATCTTGACAGACGGCGGGGCCACCGTGGTCAAGGAAGAGCCGTGGGGGAGACGCCGCCTGGCGTTCCCGATCGGCCGCAAGCGCGAGGCGCACTACGTCTACTGGCAGGTGGACGCTCCTCCGGCCGCGGTGGCGGAGGCCGAACGCCGCATGGGTCTTTCGGACCAGGTCCTTCGGCACCTCGCGGTTCGCGTCGACGAGGAGCTGAAGCGCGCTGGCAAGATGGCGGAGCGGCTCCGGAAGAAGGCGATCAAGCGTCCGCCACGGCCGCCCGCGGTGCCTGCGGCGCCTCCGGCGGGGACCGCCGCCGCTCCGGCGGCGCCGGCTGAGCCCGCCTCGGAAAGGAGCATTCAATCATGAGAATGGGAGCGGGATCGGGACGCTCGGGCAGCCGCGACGCGAAGGGCCGCGACGGCAAGGGCGGACCGCGCAAGAAGTTCTTCGTCCGCCGGCGCAAGGTCTGCAAGTTCTGCGCGGAGAAGCTCGAGTACATCGACTGGAAGGACGTCAAGCTGCTGCAGGGATTCATTCCGGAGCGCGGCAAGATCCTGCCGCGCCGCATCTCGGGAACCTGCGCGCTCCACCAGCGGAAGCTCCAGACGGCGATCAAGCGCGCGCGCTCGATCGCGCTGCTGCCCTACGCGACGGACTGAACGGGCGGGAGACGGAAGAGGGAAATCGCTCGGAGGGGGTCGAGAAGACGAGATCCTTTCGACTCCCTCCCTCGACCGTCTCACCTGGAACTCCTTTCCCCCATGACCTCCGACGCTCACGCCGAGCCGCAGCCCTCGACGGGCCGATTCGAGCTCCCGCTCGCGGCCCTCACGGCCGCGGCGTGCTTCTCGGCGATCTTCCTGATCCCGCTCGTCGGCGCCCTCGGCGTCGCGTTCGCCGCAGTGCCGACCGTGCGGCTCGCGCATCGCCGCGGCTTCCTCACGGGCGCGCTCGCCTGCTCGCTCGCGGCGGCCGTCGTGTTCGGCGTCGCGTGGGCGATCGGGGATCTGGCGGAGTCGGTCGTGATGGCGCTCCTCGCCGAAGCGGTCACCCTGCTGCCGACCGCGGCCGTCGCGTTCCTCCGGGCCGGCTCGGATCCGTCCCGCTGTTACCTCGGAGTCGTCCTCGCGGGGTGCGGGATCCTCGGCGCGCTCTTCGCCGCGTCGGCGGGCGGTCCGGGGCCCTCGATCTCGGCCGAGGCCGTGGCGTCGTTCGACCGGATGACGCCGGCGGTCGTGGACTCGTACTCGAAGAGCGGCGCCGACGCCGCGACGGTCGCCAGCGTGCGCGCGATGCTGGCCGGAGCGAAGGATCTCGCGAGCCGCTACCTCTGGGGGGTCTTCGGCGCGCTCTGGGTGCTCGCAGCCGCCATGGCTTTCTACGGCGGCGCGGCCGGCGCGCGCCCGAGCGCCACGGCGGAGACCGTCCGGTTCAGCGAGCTGCGCGTGCCTCCACTCGCGGCCGGCCTGTTCGTCGCGAGCGGCTCCGTCTTCGCGGTGGGAGCGGGGGAGCTGCGCCGGGCGGCCGGCAACCTCCTCCTGCCGCTCCTGGCCTTGTATTTCGTGGCGGGCCTCTCTATCATCTGCCACTTCCTCCGGAGATGGGTCCGGGCTCGGTTCCTCCGGGCGGGTCTGTACGTCCTGGCGGGCTATTTCCCGATCAACGTCGCGGTGGCGTTGATGGGTCTCTTCGATTGGTACGTCGATTTTCGCCGGCGCGGCGAGGGCCTCCCCGGCGACGCGAAGGGGTCATAGGAGACACCATGAAAGTCATTCTGGCCGACGACGTCCGCGGGCTCGGTCACCGCGGCGAGACCGTCAATGTGAAACCCGGCTACGCCCGGAACTTCCTGTTCCCGCAGGGCACGGCCTACGAGGCGACGGACGCGAACCTGCGCCGGCTCTCCGAGGACAAGAAGAAGTACGACCAGAAGACCCTCCATGAGAAGGGCGTGGCCGAGGAAGTCGCCAAGAAGGTCGAGGGCACGACCCTCGTCATCACGAAGAAGGCGGGCGAGGGGGACCAGCTGTACGGCTCGGTCACCTCGTCGGACATCGCCGATGCCCTGGCCGCACGCGGCATCGAGGTCGACCGGCGCCGCGTGGAGCTCGCGGAGCCCATTCGGCGCATCGGCACCCACACCGTCCACGTGCGGCTGCACCGCGACGTCGTCGCGACGCTGACGGTGGACGTGCAGTCCTCGAACCCGGCGCCTTCCCCCGCCGCCTAGGCGCGGCGACTCTTTCGGCGGCGTTCCCGCCGCCGCTCAGCGCGAAGGCCGAGGGGTCGGCCCCGGCATCGCGCCCGACGCCGGAGCCCCCGAAGCGGGAGCCGCTCCCGGAGTGGGCGGCTCGACCTCGTTCTGGCCCGACTCGCCCTTCTTCGGGACGTAGAAGGGCTGCTGCAGCGACCAGGGGAGCCTCGAGATGTCCTGCGAGCGCGAGGTCCATTCCTCGGTCGGCTGTGAGCCGCTGACGAAGGCCTCCAGGACCGGGATCGGGCTGTCCGCCGTCGCCTTGAGGCCCGTGTCGTAGTCGATCGGCGTGAAGACGATGTTCGGCGGGACCTCGAAGTCTTCCTGCGGATCGATGCGTCCGTTGTCGCGCATCTTCTCGAGGATGCGGATCCAGATCGGAAGGGCGACCTTCGCGCCCTCCGCACCCTTGCCGATCGAGATCGTCTTCTGGTCGTTGCCGACCCAGACGCCGATCGTGTACCGCGGCGTCATTCCGATGAACCAGGCGTCGGTGTAGTCGTTCGTCGTGCCCGTCTTGCCGGCGATGTTCAGCTTGAGTCCGGCGCGCCCGATGGCCGGCCCCGCCGTCCCGCGCTGCGTGACGCCGCGGAGGATCTGGAGCAGCTGAAAGGACGTCTGCGGACTCTCGACCTCGCGCGGGTCGGGGTGCGCCTGCTCGAGGACGTCGCCGTTGCTGTCCGTGATGCGCTCGATCAGGTAGGGCGTGAAGGCCAGGCCCTGGTTCGCGAAGACGGAGTAGGCCGACACGAGCTCGACGAGACTGACCTCGAACGCGCCCAGCGCGAGCGAGGGGTAGGCGTGGAGCTCCTGGTGCACACCCAGCCGGTGCGCGGTGTCGATCACGTTGGACAGGCCGACCATCCGCGCGACGCGCACGGCCGGAATGTTGTACGAGTGCTCGAGGGCCTTGCGGAACGTCACGATCCCGTGGAACTTCCCGTCGTAGTTCATGGGCCGGTACGGCGGCTGCCGGGGATCGATCGTGATCGAGAGCGGTCCGTCGAAGACCGTGTCGGCGCCGGTGTAGCCCTGCTCGAGCGCCGTCAGGTAGACGAACGGCTTGAATGCGGAGCCGGCCTGGCGCAGCGCCTGGGTCGCGCGATTGAACTTGGACTGCGACCAGTCGGAGCCGCCGACCATGGCTCGGATGGCGCCGCTCGAGTTCTCGAGGATCATCACCGCGCCCTCCTCGCGCGGCTCCTGATCGAGACCGAGCACGAGGCTGCCGTCCTTGTTCTTCTGCACGGTGACCGTGACGAGGTCGCCCGCGTGCAGGATCTTGCCGGCGGCGGTCGCGCCGGTCCAGGCCACTCCGGCGTTGGGCAGGAACCAGGACTGTCCGCCGATGCGGACCTCCGCGCCCGCCGCGGCGAGCCGGGTCACGACCCCGCGGAGGCTGACGCCCTCGGCGATCTTGACGCCCTCCCAGCTCGGGTCCACGTAGGTGTCGAGCGAGCGATAGCCCTCCGCGGTGAGGTTGCGGGGCTTGTGGAAGCCGTGCTTGCGCGAGATCGCGCGGAGGCCCCACCCCAGCGCCTCCTCCGACCACGCCTGCATCTCCGGATCGAGCGTCGACTCGACTCGGAGCCCGCGCCGGTAGAGGTCCTTCTCGCCGTAGGTCCGCTCGAGGTACTGCCGGATCTCCTCGCAGTAGTAGGGACCGATGATCGACTCGGGCAGGAACGGCGACTTCGGCAGGGGCTCGGCGTCCGCCGCCAAGCGCTCGGCCTCCGAGATGAAACCCGCCGCGCGCATCCGCCGCAGCGCGGTCGAGCGCCGCGCCCGCGCGAGCGCCGGGTTGCGGAACGGCGACTGGTCCTCGGGCCGCTGCACGATGCCCGCGAGGAGCGCCGCCTCGGCCAGCGACACGGCCGAGACGCTCTTGCCGAAGTAGTAGCGGCAGGCCGCCTCGACCCCGTAGTTCCCGTGCCCGAGGTAGATCTCGTTCAGGTACATCGTCAGGATCTGGTCCTTGGAGTACCGGCGCTCGATCTCGAACGCCACGAGGGCCTCGTTGATCTTGCGCGACAGGGTCTTGTTGGGCGAGAGGAAGATCGCGCGGGCGAGCTGCTGCGTGAGCGTCGAGCCGCCCTGCGCGTACCCGCCCGCCTGCACGTTCGTGACGAGGGCGGAGAAGGTGCGCGGCAGGTCCACGCCGCCGTGGCGGTAGAAGTTCTTGTCCTCGGTCGCGACAATCGCGTTGCGGACGACGGCCGGGATCGCCGATCGCGCCACGAGGATGCGCCGCTCGATGGCGTAGCGGGCGATCGTCGAGTTGTCGCGCGCCACGATCTCGGTGATGATGTCGGGACGGTAGGTCGCCAGCTGGGAGACCCGCGGCACGCGGACGAACTCGGTGGCGTACCCGCCGGCCACACTGCCGAGCAGCGCGACCAAAGGAAGGGGAAGGATCGCCACCAGAATGCGCCCCAGGGACCGCACGCTCCGATTGTGAGGCAAGCGGTCCCGTTATGCTATAAGCCGTTGCTCCGTGAGCCAGCCGCTCCCGTCTCTCCCGCGTCCCGATTCCCGCTCCGGCGTGCTGCCGTGAGTCCGCGTCCCGGCTCGAAGGAGAAGCCGCCCGCGTCCTCCGACTCCTTCGCCAAGCCCGCCTCTTATCTCGACGCCCAGGCGCGCGCGGGCGGCCGGTTCCGGCTCGTGACGGACTTCGCCCCGCAGGGAGACCAGGCCCAGGCCATCGACCGGCTCGTCGCCGGGCTCAACGAGGGCCGCGGCGACCAGGTACTGCTGGGCGTCACGGGCTCGGGGAAGACATTCACGATCGCCAAGACGATCGAGGCGGTCAACCGCCCGACCCTCGTGCTCTCCCACAACAAGACGCTGGCCGCCCAGCTCTACCAGGAGTTCCGGAGCTTCTTCCCCGAGAACGCGGTCGAGTACTTCGTCTCCTACTACGACTACTACCAGCCCGAGGCGTACGTGCCCCAGACCGACACGTACATCGAGAAGGACGCCTCGCGCAACGAGGAGATCGACAAGCTCCGGCTGGCGGCCTCCAAGGCGCTCTTCGAGCGGCGCGACGTGATCGTGGTGTCGTCGGTGTCGTGCATCTACGGACTCGGCGCGCCCGAGACGTACTACGACATGCTCGCGTACCTGGAGGTCGGCGACGCCCAGGGCATGCCCGCGCTGCTCGCGCGGCTGGTGGAGATGCAGTACGAGCGGACCTCGATGGACCTCGCGCGCGGGACCTTTCGGGTGCGTGGAGACGTGCTCGAGATCCAACCGGCCTACGAGGACACCGCGGTGCGCGTCGAGTTCTTCGGCGACGAGATCGAGAAGATCTCGCGCACCGACCCGCTGCGCGGCACGCCACTCCAGCGGATGCAGCGTCTCGCGCTCTATCCCCGCACCTTCTACGCCACGCCGCGCGAGACGATGGACCGCGCGATCGGGACGATCCGCCTGGAGCTCGACGCGCGGATGGCCGAGCTGACGGCGGCGGGCCGGCTGCTCGAGGCCCAGCGCCTCCACCAGCGCACGATGTTCGACCTCGAGATGATGAAGGAGCTCGGCTTCTGCAACGGGATCGAGAACTACTCGAGGCACCTCTCCGGCCGCGCTCCGGGGGAGCCGCCGCCGACGCTGATGGACTACTTCCCCAAGGACTTCGTCCTCGTGGTCGACGAGTCTCACGTGACCCTGCCGCAGGTCCGGGGCATGTTCTTCGGCGACCGGTCGCGCAAGCAGGTCCTCGTGGACTACGGGTTCCGGCTGCCCTCGGCGCTCGACAACCGGCCGCTGACCTACGACGAGTTCCGCGCGCGTCTCACCCAGGTCATCAACGTGTCGGCGACGCCGGGCCGCGAGGAGCTCGAGCGGGCGGGCGGAGAGATCGTCGAGCAGGTCATCCGCCCGACGGGCCTGCTCGACCCGGAGATCACGGTGCGGCCCGTCAAGGGCCAGGTCGACGACCTCCTCGCGGTCGTGCGCGAGGCCACGGCGGCGGGCGAACGCGTCCTGGTCACGACCCTGACCAAGCGCATGGCGGAGGAGCTGACCAACTACTTCTCCGAGGTCGGCGTGCGCTGTCGCTACCTCCACTCCGACATCGAGACCCTCGACCGGGTCACGATCCTGTCGGACTTCCGGCGGGGCGTCTTCGACTGCCTCATCGGCATCAACCTGCTCCGCGAGGGCCTCGACCTGCCCGAGGTCGCGGTCGTCGCCATCCTGGACGCCGACAAGGAGGGCTTCCTCCGCAGCGAGACTTCCCTCATCCAGACGGCGGGACGCGCCGCCCGGAACCTTCGGGGGCGCGTGCTGTTCTATGCGGACGCGATGACCGACTCGATGCGGCGCGCGATCGAGGAGACGTCCAGGCGGAGAGGCATCCAGGAGGCGTACAACCTCGAGCACGGCATCGTCCCCGCGTCGATCATCAAGGAGATCGGCTCGCCGCTCGTGCGCATGGCGAACCTGGACTACTACGACATTCCGACGAAGGTCTCGAAGGCGGATCTTCCCGACGCGGAGTCTCTGCACCGCCGGATCGCCGACCTCGAGAAGAAGATGAAGGCCGCCGCGAAGGAGCTCGACTTCGAGACGGCCGCCGCGATCCGCGACGAGATCCGGGGCCTGAGAGAGCTGGAGATCTTTCGTTGAGCCGTCCGCCCGGCGGCTTCTCCCCACAGACGACGCGGACCCTCCCGGCGCCCCGACCCAGGAATTCCCACTTGCCCGGATCGCTCTGGTGTGCCCGGGCTGACCTTCGGGCCTAGTGTTGCGGCGCTTGTGCGGGAGCCGGTGACACCGGCGTCGGCGCCATGGGCGCCTCCGATTTGGCCACGGTTCCAGCCGCCCCGGCCGTCCCGGTCTTCGCCTCGGGTTTCTTCCCCGGCGCAGCCGCCGGGGCCGGGGTCGGCGCCGTTCGGGGCATCGCGAAGCCGGGGTTGTTCTTGAGGAAGATGCGCGCGGCCCGGTCCGACGGATCCTCGGCGATCGACCGCGTCATGACCTCCGGCTTGAAGCCATCCGCCGGGTTCAGCTCGACTCCGACGAGCGCGTTCCCGTTGCCGACCCGGCCGTAGGGCGAGAGGGCGGCGGCGTCCGCCGGGCGGAGCCCTTTCGGGATGTTGCAGGGGATCGCGGAACCGCACTCGGAGAGGGGCACCAGCTGCGCACGGGCATCGGGGACGGCCATCAGAAGGCCCCAGACGAAGGCGGCGAGGAGCGCCGTACGCCTCATACCCGCTATAACAAGTGACAGGCCCTGGCAAATCCCGCGAGAACGAGAAGAAGCGCGGCGGAGGCGGCGGCCCAGACCGCGGTCCGCGACTTGGCGGCGAGCGGCCTCTGTCGCGTGTAGAAGCCGGTCTGCCACCGTTCGATCTCGCGACCGCACTTTGGACACACCGGCGTGCCAGGCTCCACCGGGGTGTAGCAGTACGGACATTCGTACATGGGCACGACACGATCATATCGAACCGGCTCGGAGGACTCTTGCTAAACTCCCGTCGTGGCCGAGCGTCGGGCGCCGGAGAATCTCCCCGATTCCCCTGGCGTCTATCTCTTTCGGGGCGACAAAGGGAAGCTCCTCTACGTCGGCAAGGCGCGCTCGCTCAGGAAACGGATCGCGACCTACTTCGGCGGCGGCGAGGACACCAAGACCGGGGCCCTGCTGCGCCACTTCAAGGACATCGAGACGATCGTCACGAACACGGAGCTGGAGGCCCTTCTCCTCGAGAACACCCTCATCAAGAAGCACCGCCCCCGCTACAACGTGTGCCTCCGGGACGACAAGACCTCTCCCTCCGTCAAGATCACCACGGGCGAGCCCTGGCCGCGCGCCCTGATCACGCGCCGCGTCCTGGAGGACGGACACTCCTACTTCGGCCCCTTCTGGGGCGGCCTCGCCCGGCGGATCATGCGGATGATCACGCGGCACTTCCAGATCCGGACGTGCACGCTCGAGATCGACGGCAATCTTCCGAGGCCCTGTCTCTACTACGACCTCCACGCCTGCCTGGGGCCGTGCGTGGCCGGCCTGACCACGAGGGAGGCCTACGCCGCGGCCGTGGCCGACGTCGTCCTGTTCCTGGAGGGCCGCAACCAGGAGCTCCAGGGCAGTCTCGAGCGCAAGATGCTGGCCGCCTCCGAGGCGCAGGACTTCGAGATGGCGGCCGCGTATCGCGACGCGCTGCGGACGGTGAGCGACGTCGCCGAGCGCCAGGTGGTGCAGTCGATGAAGGGGGAGAACGTCGACGTCTTCGGATTCTTCGAGTCCGGCCAGGACGTGGCGGTCGTCGTGCTCGTGGTGCGGGGCGGCGCCATTCAGGACCGCCGTGACTTCTTCTTCGAGAAGGCGCAGGAGCTCGACGCCGCGCGATTCCTGGAGGCGTTCCTGCCCCAGTTCTACGACACGAACCCGTTCCTGCCCTCCGAGATCCATCTCCCCGTGGCCGTGACGAATCCGGGTCTCCTCGAGGAGTTCCTGGCGGCCCGGCGCGGCGCCCGCGTCGCGGTCCGCGTCCCCCAACGCGGCCCCGCGGCAGAGCGTGTGCGGCTCGCCGAGCGCAACGCGGGCGAGCGGCACCGGGTTCGCTTCCGGCGCATGGGCGGCGACGAGGCGCTCGCCGTCGAGCGCCTGTCTCGCGCGATCGGCCTGGCGATCCCTCCCCACCGCATCGAGGGATTCGACATCTCGCATCTGCAGGGGACGGACAGCGTCGCCTCGATGGTGGTCTTCGAGGGCGGCAAGCCGAAGAAGTCGGACTACCGGCTCTTCAACATCGCCTCGCAGGAGCTCCTCGCGCCGGACGACTTCAAGAGTATGGCGGAGGTCGTCGAGCGCCGCTACCGGCGCGTCCAGGAGAAGGACGGGCCCTGGCCGGACCTGGTCCTCGTCGACGGCGGCCGCGGACAGCTGCAGGCGGCGCTGACCGCGCTCGACCGCCTCGGAATCGAGCTTCCGATCGTCGGCCTCGCCAAGCGCGAGGAGGAGATCTGGGTGCCAGACCGGCCCGAGCCGATTCGCCTGTCGCGCAAGGATCCCGCTCTGCAGTGGATCCAGCGCGTGCGGGACGAGGCCCACCGCTTCGCGATCACTCGGCACCGCCAGCGGCGCGGGAAGCGGATGCGGCAGACCGGTCTGACCGAGATCCCGGGCGTCGGCCCCGTCCGCGCACGCCTCCTGCTTCGGCGCTTCGGCTCCGTCGCCGCCCTGCGCGGGGCGGACCCGCGGGAAATCGAGGCCGCGGTGGGGCCGAGCACCGCACGGGCGGTCGCCGCCTACCTCGGCGGACCGGAGGCGCACGCTTGAAGACGACCTTTTCCGAAGAGGGAGACATCCGCTCCGTCGACGTCCTCGCCGCGCTCGTCGGCCTGTGGCGCGAGGGGGCGAGCGGGGCGCTCCACTTCTCGCGCTCAGGGGCCACGGCCGGGTTCCAGCTCTCCGCGGGGGAGCTGACCGGCGTCACCTCCTCCGACGCCCGATTCGAGACCGCCGCGATCCTGATGCGGGCCGGGAAGCTCGAGGCCGCGAACATCGATCGCCTCGTGACGCCGCAGGGCGGCGACCGAGCCCTCGGGGCGTTGCACGCCGGCATCCTGACCAAGCGCGAATGGCGGTGGGGCGAGAAGATCCGCGCCGTCGAGGTCCTGTCGGAGCTGCTCACCTGGATCGAGGGCGACTACGTCTTCGACCGCGGGGCGCATGCCGAGGCGGGGGAGTTTCGCTTGACGGTGCCGCGCCTCATCCTAGAGCTCTTCCTGCGCTCGCGCGACCGCGGCCTCATCCTGCACTACCTGGGCGGCGCCGACGTGCCGCTCGCGCGCGGCCCGCACTTCGAGGCGGAGTTCGCGGCGTTCGGCCTGACCGCCGACGCCGAGGCGGTCGTGCGGCTGATCGACGGAAAGGCGACGGCCGCCCACATCTCGAGCGAGGGACCCGCCGAGCCGTTCGCGGTCGAGAAGCTGCTCGCCGCGCTCGTGACGCTGGGCCTCGTCTATCCGGAGTTCGTCGCGCCGGAGGGCGCGCTCAAAGGCGCCCCGGAAGGCGCGCCTAGAAGCGCCGCCCCGGAAGGCGCGCAGATTGCTGCTCACGAAGGCCCGTTGACCGTCGTGCCGGAGGACGTCGCCGAAGGCGCGCGAGACGAGCACGCGGAGTCCCTCGACGAGGACGAGGATGTTCGCGAGGAGGAAATCGAAGGGAGAGAGGAAGAAGAACAAGAGGAAGAAGAGCCCGGATCGCCCGCCCCGTACAGCGAGCTCGACGTGCGATCGCCCACCGCTCCGGAGGAAACCGGGACGGAGTTCGAGGCGGAGCAGGACGAGCTGGGCGGGGCCGAAGCGCCGGAGGACGAGTCTGCGGAATCGGCCATCGGCGACTACGAGATCCGGGATGCCGCGGCGGCATCCGAGCCGGCCGGGCCAGCCTCCTCCGGCGAGCCCGGCGACGCCGGCGCCGCGCTCGAGTACGACTCGCCCGAAGAGTCCACGGACGACGCCGCCGGGGAGGGACGGGCGCTTCCGGGGCCGACTTCCCTCGAAACTCTCGAACCGCTCGAAACGACCGCCCCGGAATCGAAAGGCCGTTTCCCGCTCGACTACGCCACCGGCGTCGGATCGGCGGAGAGGCCCGGCCCCCTCTCGGGCGCGCGCTGGCTGTGGCTGCTGGTCCTCCTCGCCGCGGGGGTGGGGGCGGTGATCCTGCTCCGCGGACGCGGGGCGGCGCCGACCACCCGGATCGCGGCGACTCGCGAGTCTCCGACGCCGTTTCCGACGGAAGGGCCCATGGCTCTCTCCGCAGTGACCTCGCCGGCTCCGACGGAAGCCGCGCCCGTCACTCCGAACGGCGCGCCGGTCGCGGCGCCTACGTCCGCGCGGCCTGGAGTCGCGGCGCCGACGTCCGCGCGGCCTCAGATCGCCGCGACCACCATCGTCGCTCCGAGAGCGCCGACCTCGGCTCCGAAGGCGCCGACGGCCGCGCCGCGTCCGACCACGAGACCCGCGGCGACGCCGAGGCCCGTCGCGTCTCCTCGCGCGGCTCCCGCTCAAGCGGCGCCGGCCCCCTCGTCGGAGCCTCCCGGAGCCACGCGCCAGAGCTGGCTCGATCGCGCGGCGCGCGACCGACAGAAGGCGAGTGCCGATCGCCGGAATCACTTCACGATCCAGCTCGAGCTCGCGTGCGAGACGCAGACTCTCGTCGACGCCTGGAAGCACGACCGTCCAGCGGGCACGATGTGGGTCCTGACGTCGCCGTACGAAGGCAAGACCTGCTTCCGCGTTCTGTGGGGCCGCTATCCCAGCAAGGACGCCGCCCGCCGCGCGCTCGCCGGCGTTCCTTCGTTCTTCTCCTCGAACCACAACCGACCCGTTGTCACGGCGATCCCTTGAGGAGGCGTTTCTGCTACCCTTAAGGGAACCGTCCGGATAAGCGAGCATGGCCAATCCACCCACAGCCGTCGGGTTCCGGGGCTCTCTCTCCGAGGCGCCCCTGCCGCAGGTCCTGCGCCGCATCTTCCTCGAGAGCCTGAAGGGGACGCTTTCGCTCGTCCACGGCGACGAGACCCGCCACCTGTTCTTCGAGAAGGGGGAGCTGCGCACGGCGACCTCGTCGCGGGAAGGACAGCGAATCGGCGCCTTCCTGAAGCGCCGGGGCTGGATCACCGACACCGACCTGAACTGGGCCCTCGACACGATCGCAAAGCAGGGGCGGGCGCGGCTCGGCAAGATCCTGGTCGACCGCGGCCTCGTGTCGCGCACCGTCCTCGACGCGGAGATGCGCCGGCTGGTCGAGGAGATCGTCTTCTCGACCTTCGCCTGGGACAACGGCGAGTACCGCTTCCAGGCCTCCTCGGGCGTGCT
This sequence comes from Thermoanaerobaculia bacterium, assembly GCA_036493875.1. Classification (GTDB taxonomy): domain Bacteria; phylum Acidobacteriota; class Thermoanaerobaculia; order UBA5066; family Gp7-AA6; genus DAHUXD01. Next base: position 113,282 of record DASXPB010000041.1, on the reverse strand, counting down.
GGACCCGGACGTGGCCCTCACGCTCTCGACCGCCGCCATCATCGTCGAGGGAATCCGCCGGCTGCCGGAGAACGACGCGTTCCGGGAGCGGATGGGCGACGGCCACCGGGTTCCCATCCTCGCGACCGACCCGATGTCCCGCTATCAATACCTGCCGCTGACGCCTCAGGAGGCCTACCTGCTCTCCCGGATCGACGGAATCCTGGACGTCGATTCGCTGCTGAAGATCGCCGGCGCCTCGAGGCTCGCGACCGCCAAAATCCTGTACGCCCTCGTCTCCTGCGGGATCGTCGAGTGGAAGCAGGAGGGAGCCGCGCGTCCGGTCAGCGGCCGCGGCGGTTTCCACGGGCTCAACGTCGAGGTCGCGGCCGAGCCGACCGATCGTTCACCGGGCCACGCGGAGCTCGTCAAGAACACCTATCGCCGCATCGACTGGCTCTCGCACTACGAGCTGCTCGGCGTACCGCGGGACGCGCCGCCGGAGAAGGTCTCGGAGGCCTACTTCGAGCGCAGCCGGCTCTTCCATCCGGATCTGCGGCATCGCGACGACCTGGCCAAGTTCGAGCGGGAGCTCTCGGCGGTCTTCGAGCGGATGAAGACCGCCTACGAGGCGCTCTCCGATCCCGAGAAGCGCGCTGTGTACGACCACGGCCTCGACGCGGCGCCGGCCCCGCTCCTCGCGCCGGAGAGCGCGGTCGATCCGGAGATGCGGCGCAAGCAGGCGACCCAGAACTTCCGCCGCGCGAAGCAGCTGATCGAGGAGAAGGACTATCACCCGGCCGTCGAGATGCTGCGCGAGGCCGTCCGCTTCGTGCCCGACAACGCGGAGTTCCGCTACGTGCTGTCCCAGGTCGAGATGAAGAATCCCAATTGGACCGATCAGGGGCTCAACAACCTCAAGGAGGCGGCGCGTCTCGACAGCCGACGCGTCGGCCTCTCGGTCGAGGCGGCCCGCGCCCTGCTCGATCACCGCCGGCCGCAGGAGGCCGAGCCCTTCGCACGGCGCGCAGTCTCGCTCGATCCCTCACCGGGGAACGAGCTGCTCCTCCAGGAGGTCCTCGACGTGATCGCCGCGGCGCCGGCGCGGCCCTCCGACATTCCCCTCGAGCCCAAGCCCGAGGTCGAGCGCGAGCCACCCACCCCCGCACCCCAGCCCTCGGGGCTGCTCTCCCGCATCCTCCGGCGCCGCGGTTGACCTCGATCCTCGCGGGCCTCGGGCTCGCCGCCGCGGCCGGTCTGAACGCCTGGGTGATCCTGCTCCTCTTCAACGGCCTGTATCTCCTCCTGCCGCTCGAGTTCCCGGGCCCCGCCGCCGCATGGCTCTCGAGCCACGGAGTCCTGACGGCGGCCGTCGTGCTCTTCCTCCTGGAGTTCGTGGCGGACAAGATTCCGATCGTCGATCACCTCTGGAACCTGCTGCAGACCCTTCTGCGGCCGGTGGTCGGCGCGCTCCTCATGTTGAGCTGCGTGCCGGAGTCGCCCGGTCCTCCGAGGGCGGTCTGGGCCCTTGCCGGCGCCGCCGCCACGCTCGCCACGCACTTCGCCAAGTCCACGACGCGGCTGACGTCGACCGCGGCGACGCGAGGCTTCGCCCAGTTCGCGCTCTCGCTCGCCGAGGACGTCGTGGCCGTCGCGCTCGGCGCGCTGATGTTCTTCGTGCCGTGGTTCACGTGGATCTTCCTCGCCGGGCTGCTCATCCTCCTCATCCTGGAGCGGCGCCGTGTCGGCGAGGCGGTGGCGGTCCTCTTCTTCCGGCTGAAGCATCCGCGCCGGGCCCTTCGCGAGGCTGCGGCCGCAGCCACGTCGGCGACTCCCGAGCCGTGAGGCGGCGGTGCCCTACCTCCTCGACGGCAACAACCTCATCGGATCCGTTCGGCGCACCGCGCGGCCTTCGGAGCAGGACCGCGACGCGCTCGTCGCGGAGATCGCCGATCGCCTGAGGCGCACGCGCGCCCGCGCCATTCTCTTTTTCGACGGGCCGGCCGGCGAGAGGAGCCGCGAGCTGGGGAGTCTCAGCATCCGGACGCCCTCGACCGCTGGCAGCAGCGCGGACGACGCGATCCTTCGCGAGATCGCCGCCGCCCGCTCGCCGCGCGACTGCATCGTCGTCACCGCGGACCGGGAGCTCGCGCGCCGCGCGCGCGACGCGGGGGCCCGGGTCGCCACGCCCGAGGACTTCTTCGCGCGGTTCGGCGCCGCTTCGCCCGGCGGGGGATCGGATCGAGACGCTGCCTCGACGACGCAAAGCGTCGAGGAGTGGATGCGCTACTTCGAAGATCCGCGCAACCGCGAGTAGGTCGCCGGGCTCCCCGGACCCGGATCGGATCCGCCCCGGGCCCGTGTTAACCTTCGTCCGGCTCCGAGCGGGCCACGTGATCGCTCCGCGACGATTTGTCGCGGAGAGGAAAGTCCGAACTCCATACGGGCGGCATGCCGGGTAATCCCCGGTCGCGGCGACGCGAAGGAAAGTGCCACAGAAAACAAACCGCCTTCCGAAAGGACGGTAAGGGTGAAACGGTGCGGTAAGAGCGCACCGCTCCGGCGGCAACGGCGGAGGCACGGTAAACCCCATGCGGAGCAAGGCCAAATAGGGAGACGGCGGGTGCCCGTCCCACTTCACCGCGAGGTGATCCGTCTCCGGGTCGGCTGCTCGAGCTCGAGGGCGACCTCGGGCCCAGAGGAATGATCGCGACTCTCTTCGGGGAGAACAGAATTCGGCTTACAGGCCCGCTCGGAGCTCTTCTTTGAGTGACTTCATCCGCCCGCCCCGGCTCCGGCCCGGCGCCACGATCGGCGTCGCCGCGGTCTCGGGTCCCGTCGATCCGGACCGGCTCGCCGCGGGCCTGCGCGCGCTCGAGCGCCGGGGATACCGCGTGGCGCTCGCGGATAACGTCCTCGCACGCCGCGATTTTCTGGCGGGCTCGGACGCCGAGCGCGCCGCGGGCTACCGCCGGCTGCTGGCCGATCCCGCCGTCGAGGCGATCTTCTTCGCGCGCGGCGGCTACGGCGCCTCGCGCGTCCTTCGCCACCTCGACGCCGCGGAGCTGCGAGTCCGGCCGCGAATCCACCTCGGCGGATCCGACGTCACCGCGCTGTTCGCCTACCTCGCCCGCCACGCCGGCCTCGTGGCGATGTACGGGCCCATGGTCGCCGTCTCCCTCGACGAGCCCGGGCTCGACTGGGAGGCCGTCCTCCAGGGGCAGGTGCCCGCGAGCCACGCCTTCGGCCCGGACGACGTCCTCGCCGGCGGCTCGGGCGAGGGGCCGCTGGTCGGCGGCTGCCTCTCCCTGCTGGCGTCCCTCGCCGGCACGCCAGAGGCGATTTCCGGCGACGGGGCGGTCCTCTTCTGGGAGGACGTGGGCGAGCCCACCTACCGCCTGGATCGAATGTTGACCCAGCTGGAGCGCTCGGGTACCCTCGATGGACTACAAGCCATGCTCATCGGCTCGATTTCGACCGGCGCGAACGGCGGCGGCGACTCTTCGGAAGCCCTCTCGGCGTGGCTTCGGGATCGCTTCGCGGGAGCGCCCTTTCCGGTGGTCAGGGGCTTCCCGGCCGGGCATCTCCCCGGGACCCGGACCCTGCCGCTGGGAGCGCGCGTGCGCCTGGACGCGGACCGGGGCGTCCTCGCGTTCGACGGGCCCGCGGTAGCCTAGCCGCCTGCGGCGAGAATGGGATCCGTGAAAGCCGTTTTCAAGTCGGGCTCCGGCCCCGGGGGCAGCGGCAAGAACCCCTACGAGAAGTACATCGTCCATCACCAGATGGGCGAAATCATCTTCTCGGAGGGCGACATCGGCACGGACATGTACATCATCCAGGCCGGCACGGTCGAGCTGCTCAAGGCGATCGGCGGAGACACGCGCGTGCTGTCGACCCTGGAGCGCGGCGACTTCTTCGGCGAGATGAGCGTCCTCGAGGACGTGCCGCGCAACGCCTCCGCCCGGGCGAAGAGCGACGTCGAGCTGGTCCGCATCAACGGCGCGACCTTCGACGCGATGCTCAAGAGCAACACCGAGATCGCGGTCCGCATGATGCGCAAGCTCTCGCGCCGCCTGCGGGAAGTCACGACGATGCTCGAGGAGTCGCTGGGCCGCCGCGTGATCGAGGAGGAGCGGCCGGCCGCACGCAAGCCAGAGCCGGACCGCACCGCCTGCCGGCTGGTCGGGGAGGACCCGCCCTCCGAGTTCTTCCTCAACCGCGAGGGCGACACGCTGGTCGGCCGGAGCGATCCGGTCACGGGCATCACGCCCGACGTCGACCTGACGCCGCTCGATGCCCAGCGCTCCACCTCGCGCCGCCACGCCAAGCTCTACCAGATGTCCGACACCTACTACGTGATGGAGGAGATTGGCGTGATGAACGGGACCTACGTCAACGGGAACCGCGTCGCGACGGGCGTTCCCATCGCCGTCCAGAACGGGGACGTGCTCAAGTTCGGGCTCGTCTCGTTGACGTTCCACGCGCCCGAATCCCACTGACGCCCTCCCAGCCCGCACCCGGCGCCGGAAGAATCCGCCTCCGCGACCCCGTCGCCCGGATCCCCGGAGTCGGACCCGCCCGCGCGGCGCGTCTCTCGGCCGAGGGGTTTCCCACGGTCGCCGACTTCCTGCTCTCCGTTCCGTTCCGCTACGAGGACCGGCGTCACTACTCCACGGTCGCGTCCCTCGCGTGGGACACGCCGTCGACTCTGCTCGTCCGGTTCTCCGGCGTGAAGTCCGCGCGCATGCGGCGCGGGATGCTGCGCATCGAGGCGGTCGCCGACGACGGCACCGGTGCGGTCCGCGTCGTCTGGCACAACCGCTACCCGTCCTTCGCGAAGGCGCTGGAGGGACGGCGGGCCGCCCTGTTCGGGACGCCCACGGCCACCGCGCGCGGCGAGATGCGGATCGAGAACCCCGAGACGGAGCTCTTCGGAGAGGGCGAGGAGTCCGACCCCATCCACAGCGGCCGGATCGTCGGCGTCTACCACCGCGCGGCCGACATCGCCGCGAGGCCGTGGCGGACGCTCGTCCGGAAGACCCTCGACGCGCTCGCGCCGGACTTCCGGGCGATGACGGCGCCTCCCGCGCAGATCCTGCAGGCGCTCGAGGAGATCCACTTTCCTACCCACGTGGATTCCGCGCGCGCGGCGCTCGCGCAGCTCGCACGAGAGGAGCTCTTCGTCCTCGCCGGACGCATCGAGGAGCGGCGCGCGAAACTGCGCCAGCGCAAGGGAACGCGCCTCGAGGCGGAGGCCGCCTTCCAGGCCCTCCGGCGCTACGTGCTCCCGTTCCCGCTGACCAGCGCCCAGAAGAGGGCCGTGCGCGAGATCAGCGTCGATCTCGAGTCGGGCCGCGCGATGGCGCGGCTGCTCCAGGGCGACGTGGGGTCGGGGAAGACGGTCGTGGCGGGGCTCGCCCTGCTGATCGCCGCCAAGAACGGCGCCCAGGGCGCGCTGATGGCGCCGACCGAGATCCTGGCCGAGCAGCACGCCGAGAGCCTCGCGTCCTGGCTGACCGGCGCGGGCGTGCGGCTCGCGCTCCTGACCGGGCGAGTCAAGGGCGCGGCGCGCCGCCGCCTCCTCGAGCAGCTGGAGGCCGGCGCGATCGACGTCCTCGTGGGAACCCACGCGCTGGCGGAGAGCCGGGTCAAGTTCCACCGCCTCGGCCTCGTGGTCGTGGACGAGCAGCACCGCTTCGGCGTCGCTCACCGCGCGCGGCTCTTCCGCAAGGGCGAGTCCCCCCACGTGCTCGTGATGACCGCGACGCCGATCCCGCGCTCGCTCGCGTGGGCGATCTACGGAGAGCTGGACGTCTCCGTCCTCGACGAGAAGCCGCCCGGACGTTCGGAGGTCGTCACCCGGGTGCGCGAGGAGGGCGGCCGCGAACGCGTGTACCGCTTCGCGGGGGAGCGGGTCGCGGCGGGAGAGCGCGTCTACGTGGTCGTTCCCGCCATCGAGGAGGCCGCCCGCGAGGTCGCCGCGACGCGCGAGACCGCGGAGCGGATCGCCGCGGTGCTTCCCGAGGTTCCGATCGGCATCCTGCACGGCCGGCTCTCCACCGCCGAACGCCAGTCCGTTCTCGCCGACTTCGCCGCGGGCCGCCGGCCGATCCTCGTGTCGACGACCGTCGTCGAGGTCGGCGTCGACGTGCCCGAAGCCACGCTGATGGTGATCGAGAACGCCGAGGTCTTCGGCCTCGCGCAGCTCCACCAGCTCCGCGGCCGCGTCGGGCGAAGCACGCGACGCTCGTGGTGCGCCCTGATCGCGGGACCCGCGGCGACAGAGGACGCACGCCGCCGCCTCGCGGTGCTCGAGACCACGAGCGACGGGTTCGTGATCGCCGAGAAGGATCTCGAGGCGCGGGGGCCCGGCGACCTCATGGGGACGCGGCAATCCGGCCTGCCGCCTCTGCGCATCGCGGATCCCGTTCGCGACCTCTCCGCACTCGCGCAGGCGCGCGGAGGCGTCCTCGCGATGCGCGCCGAGGGCAAGCGGCTCGAGAGCGACCTGTTCGGATATCCATGAAGCCTCTCGTGATACAACCTGCCGCGCCATGAAGGTCCTCGTCACCGGCGGCACCGGCTTCGTCGGAACCTACCTCGTCAACCGGCTCCTGCAGGAGGGGCATGCGGTCGCCGTGCTGGCGCGCGACCCCGAGCGCACGAGGAACCGCTACAGCCGGCCGATCGAGGCGGTGGTCGGCGACGTCCTGGACCCGGCCTCGCTCGCGGCCGGGGCGTCGGGGCGCGACGCGATCGTCCATCTCGTCGGCATCATCCACGAGGGGGGCGGGCAGACCTTCGACCGCATGCATCGGGAGGCGGTCGAGAACGTGCTCGCCGCCGCCCACAAGGCGGGCGTGCGCCGCTACCTCCACATGAGCGCGATGGGGAGCTTCCCGGACTCGCCGTCGGAGTACGGCCGCACGAAGGCGGCGGGTGAGGCGGCGGTGCGCGGCAGCGGCCTGGACTGGACCATCTTCCGCCCGTCGATCATCTTCGGACCCGGCGACGGCTTCGTCTCGCTGCTCGCTCCGATCGTCCGCGGCAATCCCGGGTTCGTTCCGGTCATCGGCGACGGCCTGACGAAGTTCCAGCCGGTCTCGATCCACGACGTCGCCCGCGTCTTCGCCGCGGCGCTCGGGAAGCCCGAGACCGTCCGGCAGACCTTCGAGGTCGGCGGGCCCGAGGTCTTCACGTTGAACGAGGTCTATCGGGAGATCGCGGCGGCGGTGGGGAAGCCGGGCAAGCCGCTCCTGCACCTCCCGCTCTGGTACGGCCGCCTGCTGGCGCGGCTCTTCGAATGGCTCGCGCGGCGAGGCCTGTTCCGCCATCCGCCGCTGACCCGCGACCAGCTGAGAAGCCTGTCTCGCGACAACGCCGCCGACACGTCCGCCACGGTCGCGGCCTTCGGCGGCGATTGGCGCCGCTTCGGGCCCGGGATCCGCGAGTACCTCACGGCCGGCCGCCACGACCCGCGCAATGGCATCGGCCGCGACGTCGAACTGGAGCGCCGGGCAGTGCTGCGTTACCGGTAGACGATCGGTCTCGAGAAGACCAGCGTCGATCCAAGAATCCAAAATCCTAGGGCGCCGTCCCCTTCCGGAGTCGGATCGTCCCCGAGCTCGTCCGGACGACGATCTTCTCGCCGCCGCCGTTCAGCTTCCCCGCGGCGTGCTGCGAATCCGAGCGCCGGGACACGGTGACGTCGGGAAAGTCCGAGTGGATCGCCGACTCGTCCTGGTCGACTCCGTTCACCGACAGGTCCACGTCGGCCTTGCAGTCCGCCGGAATCCAGAGCGTGACGTCGCCCCCCGAGTTGTGGACGGTGATGCCGCCCGGGATCGCGGGGGAGATCACTCCGATGCGGACGTCGCCGCCCGCCGTGACCGCGCGGACGCCGCCGCCCACGCGCAGCGCGACGATGTCGCCCCCGGCGGTCTTCGCGTCGAGACTCGCGCCGACCCGTTCGGCGCGCACGTCGCCCCCCGCCGTGTCGGCGAGGAACGACCCCGTCACCGTCTGGACGCGGATATCGCCCGCCGAGGTCGAGGCCTTGAGGTCGCCGGTGACGGGGCCCACGACGATGTCGCCGCCGAAGGTCCGCAGGTCCGCGCCGCCTCCGGCCGAGCCGAGCCGGATCTCGCCCGAGTGGGTCAGGATCTTCACCCGGCCCGAGACCCGTCCGACGCGGTAGCTTCCCGAGGTCGTCGACAGGAAGTCTCCGGCGACGTCGCCGCGCACGATCTCTCCGTCGAACGAAGGCGGCTCCGGGGGCTCGGGCGGCATCGGGTGCGCCGGCGACGGGGGTGCCGCCGGGGGAGCGGGCGGGGCCGGCGCGGCGGGCGCCGCCGGATGACCGACGCGCACCCTCACCTCCGGGATCGTGACCGAGAAGGTATTGCGTCGCGTGACCAGTCGCCGGGCGTCCGCCTCCTTCGTTCCCTCGGCCAGGACCGCGATCGCGCCGTTGAGCGTCTCGAGCTTCACGTCGGCTCCGCCGTTTCCGACGGAGCCGCTGTACTCCTGCCGCGGGTCGACGACCCGGATGTGCCGCATTTCGCGCTGCGCCTCCCGGACGCCCTCGCGCGTGCCCTCCTCGATGGCCGCCTCGGCGTCCCGCATCGTGGACTGGAGCTCCTCCTCGAGCTGTCCCAGATCGACCTCGGTCTCGCCGTCCTCGGAGTGGACCACGACGTGCCGGTCGCGCTCGGCCTGGCTGCCGCCCTTCCCGCGGCGGGGAGTCTCCACGACCTCGTTGCGCACGGGCAGCGCGAACGTCGACGCGATCGTCCCGTTCATCGTCGACGCGGACAGGTCGAACTTCGCGTCCTTCGGGAGGGTCAGCACCAGCGCGCCGTTGACCGACTGCAGCCCGAACGACGCGTCCCGCGGAATCGCCGCCACCACGGCGTCGATGCGCCCGTTGATGGTGTTGGCCTCGAGCGACGCGCGGACGCCGCGGGCCTCGACCGCCCCGTTGACGCTCTCGAGCTTGAGCTCGCCGTTGCAGTCACGGACGCGGACGTCGCCGTTGACGGTCTGGAGCTCCGCCGTCACGCCCGGGGGGACCACGAGCTCGTATTTCGCGACGACCTTGCACCCCGAGCAGATCGATCCGTGGCGATCGCCTCCGTGCGAGCCGCCTCCCCGCGCCCCCGGCCAGTGCGTCTCGAGGGACCAGCCGTCCTGGTCGTGGTCGGTCGCGATTCGCGTCGCGTCCAGGAGCTGCTGCGCCTTCTTGTCGCTGGGCGCCGAGACCTGGATCGTGACCACCGCCGAGAACTCCTTGCCGGGCGTGGCGAGGACGTCGCCGAAGACGTTCTCGACGCGCAGGGTCTGGCCCGACTTGAGCGTTCCGTTGAACCGGTCGACGCGGGTCACGGAGGCCGGCTGGGCCTGTCCGACGGAGGCGGAGACGAGCATGAGCAAGAGGCCCAACGCCAGGAGCAGCCAGAGGACGATTCGGTTCGCGCGCCCCGAGGGCGTGACCTCGTTCGAGCGCCCGGCAGGCGAGAAGTGTGAGCTGTTCATCGCCCAGGAGAGACGCGCGGCGGCCGTGCGAGTTTCGATCGGCATGTCAGAACGCGATCCCCTTCAGCGCGTTCGCGGCCTTGGCGCGGACGAAGCCGTTTTCCTGCGGGTCGGACGCCTTCTCCCGGAGAGACTGGATCGTGTTGGCGTCGGGCGACTGCTTGGCGGCCGTGGCGAGCGCATCGACTGCGACCAGGCGCACCGCGGGGTTCTTGTCCGCGCGCAGCGCCTCGAGGAAGACGGTCCGGATCTCCGGCGTCATCGGGAAGCTCGCGAGGGCGTCCGCCGCCTTCTTGCGCACGCCCGGGTTCGCGTCCTTGCGGAGGGTGTTCGCCAGGGCGGCGAGGATCTCGGGCGACACCGGCGTGTTCGACGCGGCGGCGCCGCCGAAGTGCTCGGAGACGAGCTCGATCGCACGGGACTTCTCTCCCGCCGTCTCCGCGTTCTTCGAGACCATGTAGGCGAGCAGCTTCGCGACCTCGGGCTGGTCGGGCCGCCCGACCACGGTGTGGCGCGTCGTCACGTCGAACCCGATGCCCACGCGGCCGTCCTTGTCGGCCGCCTGGTACGACACGTTCGAGAGCCGCGGCTCGGCCTGGAGGTCGGGGAGGGAAGTCGTCGAGGAAGCGTTCGTCGCGGGAGCCGCCGCCGGTTTCGCAGCGGCGGGAACGCCGCCAGCGGCGACTGCGGCGGCCGGCGCCGCCTTTCCGGGGAGGACGCGCGCCGCGAAGTATCCGGTCGCGGCCGCCAGAAGAAGCGCGGCGGCGCGCAGCAGCGGAGAGGCGAGGCGCGAGGTCGACCGGGGGCGGAACGCGCGGACCCGCTGGCGAAGCATCTCGCTCTCGAGCAGCTCCAGGGTCTGCCGGCGGAACTCGGGGCGGATCGCGGCGTCGGGGTCGGTTCCGAGGCGCGCCCAGACGCCCTCGAGCCCGGCCATCTCCTCGCGGCAGCGCTCGCAGGTCGCCAGGTGCTCGGCCAGGGCCGTCCGCCCCTCGACGCCGGCCTCCCCGGTCAGTCGCTGCACCGCCAGCTGCGTTACGTCGCGGCAGTCCATGAGTGTTCTCCTTCTCCGAAGCGCGCCTTCAGGGCCTCGACGGCGCGAAAGATGCGAGTCTTGACGGCGCCCACCGAGATGCCGAGGGTCTGGGCGATCTCCGCGTAGGGCATCCCGTGATACCGGGCCAGGACGAGTGCCTCCCGCTGTTCCTCCGAGAGCTCGGCCAGGGCCTCGCGGACCGCGCGGCGACGCTCCTCCGACATCAGGCTCGCCTCGATGCCCTCTCCGCGCGCCCGCGGCTCCGCGACCGCCTCCAGCGGGACGACGGACGCGCGACGCTCCCGGCGCCGCCGGTCCCGGCACGCGTTGGCCGCGATCGCGAAGAGCCAGGACGCGACACCCGCGCGGCCGTCGTACTGATGCGCCCGAGAGATCACTTTGACGAACACCTCCTGAGTCACCTCTTCCGCCGCGCCCCGATCCGAGAGCATCCGGTCCGTAAACCGAAGGAGCGCAGGGGCATACCGCTCGAACAACTCGGCCGCGCCTTCGGTATCGCCGCGGCGTATCCGTTCGAGAAGCCCCAGGTCCTCGTTGGCTGCCCTCAATTCCATTCGGCCCGGCCATGGAGAGAGACGGCGGTCCGTCGAGAAGGTTTCGCGCGCATCACCCTCAATCTACGGCATTTCGTCGTTTGCGGCGAGCTCGCGTACCTTGTGTCGGGCCTCAGGCCCGCTCCTTGTATAGTCCCGCTGCTTGGAACACAAGGTCATCGACTTCGCCATCCAGCTGGCGGTCATCCTCTTCTCCATCTCGTTCCACGAATCCGCCCACGCCTGGTCGGCGCTTCGCTTCGGCGACACGACCGCCCGGGACCTGGGCCGGATCAGCCTCAATCCCATCCGCCACATCGATCCGGTGGGCAGCATCGTGGTTCCCCTCGTCCTGTACTTCACCACGGGCTTCATCTTCGGCTCGGCCAAGCCGACGCCGGTCGACCTGCGGAACACCCGGAATCCGCGCCTCGCCAACCTGGTGGTGTCGGCAGCCGGCCCGCTGTCGAACTTCCTGCTGGCGGGGGTCGGGCTGCTGGCGTTCGAGGTGATCAAGCGGACGAATCGCCAGGCGATGATCGACCTCTACGAGGCGCTCCAGTTCGGCCACTTCGGGAGCGGCGTCATGGCGCCGATCACGTACCTCCTCTTCTTCTTCGTGCTGGTCAACGTCATGCTGGGCGTCTTCAACCTGATCCCGATCCCGCCGCTCGACGGCAGCGGCGTCCTGCTCTCGGTGGGAGGACCCCCCGTCGCCCGGGTCTTCGAGGTCATCCGTCCGTTCGGATTTATCATCCTGCTGCTGCTCGTGATGAGCCCGATCCTCGGCCGGATCCTGCTGCCGATCCAGCGGTCGGTGCAGATACTGATCTTCTCCGGGCTGTCCTGACCATGGCCGAGACCGTCCTCTCCGGCCTGAGGCCTACCGGCCGCGTTCACCTCGGCAACTACTTCGGCGCCGTCAAGAACTGGGTGGACCTCGAGCGCACCGGGAGCTACCGCTGCTTCTTCTTCGTCGCGGACCTCCACGCGCTGACGACGGACTACGCGGACACGCGGGGCCTCGCCTCGAACACCCGGGAGGCCGTGCTCGACTGGCTGGCCGTCGGGCTCGACCCGTCGCGCTCGACGATCTTCCTCCAGTCGCGCGTACCGCAGCACGCCGAGCTCGCCATCTACTTCTCGATGATCACTCCCCTCGGCTGGCTCGAGCGCGTGCCGACCTACAAGGACCAGATCGAGCAGCTGCGCTCGAAGGACCTGGCCACGCATGGGTTCCTGGGGTATCCGGTCCTCCAGACGGCCGACATCGCGGTGTACCGGGCGAACCTGGTGCCGGTGGGGGAGGACCAGGCCAGTCACCTCGAGATCTGCCGCGAGATCGTCCGCCGCTTCAACGGCCTCTACGGCGACGTCTTCCCGGAGCCGAAGGCGCTCCACACCGCGACGCCGAAGGTCAATGGCATCGACGGCCGCAAGATGTCGAAGTCCTACGGCAACACGATCGGGATCACGGAGGCCGCCGACGCGGTCCGCGAGAAGGTCATGGCGATGGTGACCGACCCGGCCCGCGCGCGGCGGTCGGATCCGGGCCGGCCCGAGTGCTGCAATCTCTTCCCGTTCCACGAGCTCTTCTCGCCGCCCGACGAGGTCGCGGTCGTGGACGTCGAGTGCCGGACCGCGGCGCGCGGATGCGTCGACTGCAAGAAGCACCTGATCGGAAACCTGAACGCCGCCCTGGAGCCCTTCCGCCGCCGGCGCGAGGAGCTGCTCGCCGGGAAGTCGGACGTGGTCCGCGACGTCCTCCATGCCGGCGACCAGAAGGCGCGGGCCGTGGCCGAGGAGACGATGGAACGCGTGCGGGCGGCCGTCGGACTCTCGCCCGAGCCGTAAAACGTAAAACGTAAAACGTAAAAGGCGAAACGTGAAACGGAGCCATCTCGATGAACGACCGCGTTTGACGTTTCGCGCTTAACGTTTCACGATCTTCCGATGCCCGACGAGACCTCCTCCGGCGCGCTCCCGCCCCTCGCGATCCCGGCCTTCTCGGGGCCGCTCGACCTGCTGCTGCACCTCATCCGCATCAACGAGGTCTCGATCACCGACATCCCCATCGCGGAGGTCACGGAGCAGTACACGGCCTACCTCGACGCGATGCGCGAGCTCGACCTGGACGTCGCCTCGGACTACATCGCCCTCGCCGCCGAGCTGATCTACATCAAGTCCAAGATGCTCCTGCCCCGGGCCCCGGGCGAGCCCGTCGAGGACCCCCGGGCGGACCTCGCCCAGCGGCTCCTCGAGTACGAACGCTTCAAGCGCTCCGCCGAGAGCCTGCACGCGATCGACACCCTCCGGAGCGGGCTCTGGCCCCGGCCGGAGGTTCCGCTGCCGCGGCCCGACGGCGCGGAGGAGACGCTCGAGGTCTCGCTCTTCGACCTCATCGAGACGTTCCGCCGGGTCGCCGACCAGTACCGTCTGGCGCATCCGCCGTCGCTCGCCATCCACCAGCTGCGCTTCTCGGTGCGCGACAAGATGATCGAGCTCCTGACGCGCCTGGACGAGGCGCGCGCGATGCCGTTGCTGGAGTTCCTGGGGAAGATGCAGTACCGCGCCGAGGCGGTCACCGCCTTCCTGGCGTGCCTGGAGCTCGTGCGGCTCCAGGTGGTCCGCGTCTACCAGCCCCGGGCCTTCTCGGAGATTCACGCGAGCCGCACGGACCTGCCGTTCACGGCCGATCAGATACGAGATACTTACTCCGAGTGAGCCGACGGTAATGACCGAATGACCGAGACCGAAGCCCCCGCCCCGCCCGAGACCACCCCGGCACCCAAGGTGACCTCGTGGGAGAAGATCCTTCCGGACGTCGAGGCCATCCTCTTCTCCTCGACCAAGCCAGTCCGCGAAAAGGATCTGGCGGATCTCCTGGAGGCGACACCGAAGGCGGTCGCCGAGGCGCTCCAGGCGCTCGCCAGCCGGACCGACGCGCCCGAGCGCGGCGTCCGCGTCGAGAAGGTGGCGGGAGGCTGGCGCTTCGTCACGTGTCCCGAGTTCGACGGCCTCCTGCGGAAGTTTCACGAGGTCACCGAGCGCAGCCGCCTCTCGCTCGCCGCGCTCGAGACCCTCGCGATCATCGCGTACCGCCAGCCGATCACCCTGCCCGAGATCCAGGACATCCGAGGCGTCAATTCCTCGAGCGTCCTCAAGACCCTCTTCGAGCGCAAGCTGATCACCACGGCCGGCAAGAAGCCGGTGGTCGGAACGCCGTTCTTTTACCGCACGACGCAGGAGTTCCTGGTCCGCTTCGGGTTGAACGAGCTCGACGAGCTGCCGCGTCCCGAGGACCTCGACGCCGACCTCGCCGCGACGGTCGAGGCCCGCGAGATCGCCGCGCCAACCGCGCTCGCCCCGTCGATCCGCGTCGAGTCTTCCCTGGACGCGGAGGCCGAGGGCGATGCGGGCGGCGATGACGACGCCCTCGACGACGGCGATGACGACGTCCTCCAAGACGTCGACGCCGATGACGACGTCCTCAAAGACGCCGCCGATGACGGCGAGGATCTCGCCGGCGACGAGGAGTAGCCCTGGCCCGGGTTCGCGTCCAGAAGATCCTGGCCGGAGCCGGGCTCGCGTCGCGTCGCGGAGCGGAGGACTGGATCCGCGAGGGACGCGTCACGATCAACGGCCAGACGGCGCACCTCGGCGACCTCGCCGACCCCGACACCGACTCGATCAAGCTCGATGACCGGCGCGTTCGTCCAACGTCCGGGCCGCGCACCTACCTGCTTCTCAACAAGCCGCGCGGGTTCGTGACCACCGTCTCGGACGAGAGGGGCCGGGACACCGTCCTCGACCTGATCCCCGGGAGACTGCGCCGGGGCGTCAAGCCGGTGGGACGCCTGGACGTCCAGACCGAGGGGCTGCTGCTCCTGACCGACGACGGCGCCCTGGCGCGCATCGTCACGCATCCCTCCACCGGCTGCCCCAAGGAATACCAGGTGAAAGTCTCGGGAGAGCCGACCGAGGCGCAGCTCGCGCGGCTGCGCGAGGGCGTGCACCTGGAGGACGGCCGCACGCGGCCCTGTCGGATCGAGAGGGTCTCGGCCACGGCGCGCAAGGGCGGGGAGGAGGGCAACACCTGGCTCCGCGTCACGCTCCAGGAGGGCCGGTCGCGCCAGATCCGCCGCATGTTCGAGTCGATCGGCCATCCCGTCAGCAAGTTGAAGCGGGTGGCCATCGGACCGGTCCGGGACGCGAAGCTGCCCCCCGGCGCCTATCGCCGGCTCTCCGAGGCCGAGGTCTCGGCGCTGCGGCGGCTGGGGGACGCGGCCGCAAAGGGAGCGCGAAGCTGACGACCTCTTTGATCGTCGCGATCGACGGCCCGTCGGGAGCGGGAAAGTCCACGGTCGCGCGCGCGCTCGCCGTGCGGCTGCGCGTCCCGTACATCGACACCGGCGCCATGTACCGCGCGATCGGCCTCGCCGCGAAGGAGCGAGGGATCCGGCTCCCGGTGACGGACCCCGAGAAGGTGGCCGCGATCGCCGAGACGGCGGAGCTCGAGCTGGCGACCGCCCCCGAGGGAAGCCGGGTCCTGCTCGACGGCCGCGACGTGTCCGCCGAGATCCGCCAGCCCGAGATCTCCCTGTATGCGTCCGCGGTCTCCGCGATCCCGGGCGTGCGCCGGGTGCTCGTGCGGGAGCAGCAACGCCTGGGCCGCTCCCGCGGAGGGGTCATGGAGGGCCGGGACATCGGGACGCACGTCTTCCCGGAGACCCCCCACAAGTTCTTTCTGACGGCCTCGGCCGAGGTCCGGGCTCGCCGGCGGACCCAGGAGCTGGCCGAGCGGGGGACCCCGGAGCCCTACGAAAAGGTGCTCCGGGAGATGGAAAAGAGGGATCGGGACGACGCCTCCCGGGCCGATTCGCCGCTCACGTGCGACAATCGCTATGCCCTGGTGGACTCCAGCGACCGCCCCGTGGAGGAGGTCGTCTCCGAGATCGAAGAAAAGGTACGCAAAGCCATTTGACTCGGCTCGACCCCCACACTAGGATTACGTTCTTGATTCTCAGCGACTTATGAGAGGGGATCCCTTTTCCGATGTCCGGTGAAAAACACAAAGGAGGTCGGGAAACCGACAAGATGGAAACCGAACAGGAGCTTACGCCTCAGGAGTATGAACACCTGCTGGCTCAGTACGAGAACTCGTTCAAGAACCTGCAGGAGGGTCAGATCATCCGGGGGCGCGTCCTGGCCATCACTCCTTCCGAGGTGATCGTCGACATCGGCTACAAGTCCGAGGGAATCATCTCCCTGTCGGAGTTCACCGACTTTTCCGGCCAAGTCACCATCAAGCAGGGAGATCCGGTCGACGTCCTCCTCGAGAGGACGGAGGACCAGAACGGCTACGTCGTCCTCTCCAAGGACAAGGCCGAGAAGATGAAGGTCTGGGACGAGGTCGAGAAGTCCTTCCGCTCGGGCTCGACCGTCCGCGGCCGGGTGATCGACCGGATCAAGGGCGGCCTCGCGGTCGACATCGGCGTCAAGGCGTTCCTGCCGGGCTCCCTCGTGGACGTCAAGCCGGTCAAGAACCTGGAGGCGCTGCGCGGGAAGGACCTGGACTTCAAGGTCATCTCGGTCGACAAGAAGCGCGGCAACATCGTCCTCTCCCGCAAGGCCGTCGTCGAGGTCGAGCAGGAGGCGCGCAAGAAGGAGACGCTACAGCTGCTCGAGGAGGGCCGCGTCCTGCGCGGCACCGTCAAGAACCTGACCGACTACGGCGCGTTCGTGGACCTCGGCGGCCTCGACGGCCTGCTCCACGTCACCGACATGTCCTGGGGCCGCGTCAACCATCCGTCGGACCTCGTCAAGGTCGGCGACGAGATCGACGTCGTCGTGCTCAAGTTCGACCGCGAGAGCGAGCGCGTCTCGCTCGGCACCAAGCAGCTGACCGAGGACCCCTGGGCGCACGTCCCGGAGAAGTACCCCGCCGGCTCGCGCGTGACCGGCCGCATCACCAACGTGACCGACTACGGTGCGTTCGTGGAGCTCGAGGGCGGCGTCGAGGGTCTCGTTCACGTCTCCGAGATGTCGTGGTCCAAGAAGATCAAGAATCCCGCCAAGATGGTCTCCCCGGGCGACACGGTCGAGGCGGTCGTCTCGGACGTCAACCCGGAAGCGCGCCGTATCTCGCTCTCGCTGAAGGACACGCTGCCGGACCCGTGGGAGAGCGTGACCCAGAAGTTCCAGGTCGGCAGCCGCGTCTCCGGGAAGGTCCGCAACCTGACCGACTTCGGCGCGTTCGTCGAGCTCGAGGAGGGCATCGACGGTCTCGTTCACGTCTCCGACATGTCCTGGACCCGCCGGATCAAGCATCCCTCCGAGGTGCTGAAGAAGGGCGACGACGTGGAGGCCATCATCACGTCGATCGATCAGGACAACCGGCGGATCTCGCTCTCGATCAAGGAATTTCAGCCCAACGACTGGCAGAGCTTCAAGGAGAAGCACCAGGCCGGGGACGTCGTGGACGGCGTCGTCACGCGCGTCGCGGACTTCGGCGTGTTCGTTCAGATCGAGGGGCTCGTCGAGGGCCTCATGCACGTCTCCGAGACGCCACTCGCCCGGGGCCAGAAGCCCCAGGAGCACTACAAGGAAGGGGACCCGGTCCGCGCCCGGATCCTGCGGATCGAGGACGCCGAGATGAAGGTCGGCCTGTCCGGCCTCAACGTCGATTCGGCCGCCCCGCCCCCGGAAGCTTCGGCGGTTTCCGTCTCGGCCGATGAGCCTCCCGCCGCCGCCACGCCGGCGCCCGAGGAGGCCGCTCCCGAGGCCGAGGAACCGGCCCCGAAGAAGAAGCGGACCCGCAAGAAGGCCGACGAGGCCGCCGCGAAAGAGTGACGGACGAGCCGGAGAGTCAGGCGTCGTTCACGAGGAAGCGATGACGAAGGCCGAACTGATCGAGCGCGTGGCGGTCGCGACCGACGTGACCAAGAAACAGGCCGAATCGATCGTCGACACCGTCTTCGAGGCGATCGTCCGTTCGCTCAAGGATGGCCAGAAGATCGAACTGCGGGGATTCGGATCGTTCCGGCTGCGGGAGCGGGGGGCGCGCATGGGCCGGAATCCGAAGACCGGAGTCAAGGTCTCCGTCCCCGCCAAGAAGATCCCCTATTTCAAGCCGGGCAAGGAGCTGAAGGAACTGATCAACCGGTAAGCGGTGATGCCGGACGTTCTCTTCGCTCCCTGGCGCTATGAGTATCTCGTGTCGGACAAGTCCGTGGAATGCATCTTCTGTGTCGCCGCCGCCTCGACGGATGACGACGCCTCCCTCGTGGTCTTCCGGGGAAAGCGAGTGTTCGTCCTGCTCAACCGGTATCCGTACACCAACGGCCACGTGATGGTCGCGCCGTTCGGGCACGAGGCCTGGTTCTCGGAATCCTCCGGAGAGACGCTCTCCGAGCTGATCTCCGTCGTCGCGAGGGCGCAGCGGATCCTGGTCCGCGAGCTCCGGACCGACGGCCTCAACGTGGGCGTCAACTTCGGATCCGCGGCGGGAGCCGGCGTCGCGGGTCACTACCACGTGCACGTCGTCCCGCGCTGGTCGGGCGACACCAACTTCATGTCGGTCGCCGCCGACGTGCGCGTCGTCCCGGAAGAGCTCGCGGTCACGCGACGGCGTCTTTCCCCGCTCTTCGCCGAGGCCCAGGCGTGACGGAAGCGTCGGCCCCCGCGACGGCGCGCTCGCCCTACCTCGCGATGGCGCTCGCCTGGCTGATCCCTGGGCTCGGCCACTACTACCTGGGCCGGCGGCGCACCGCGGCCGCCTTCGCGGTGATCGTGGTCCTGGCGTTCGTGGCCGGCCTCTCCTTCCAGGGCCGCCTCTATTCGATCGAGGAGGGTCAGCCGCTGACCATCCTCGCGACCTTCGCCGTGTGGGGCGCCGGTCTCCTCAACATCGCCGCGCGCCTCTTCTCGGAGAATCCCGGCGGCACGATCCTGTCCGTGACCTACGAATACGGGTGCGCGTACCTCCTGACCGCCGGGCTGATGAATCTGCTCCTGATCCTGGACGCTTGGGACATCGCCACGGGGCGCAAGCGATGACGCCGCCGATCGCCTCCCCGGCGATGCTCGCGCTCGTTCCGACGGATCACTTCCTGATCATGACGCTCTATGCGGTGCTCGTCTCGGCGTTCTTCGCGATCCTCTGGCGCGAGGACCGCCGCGAGCGCTGGAAGCTCTTCGGCATCCTCGTGGCCGCGCTCGTCGGAGGAGGCCTCGCGGTCGCCTGGCTGATGTATCCGTTCCCGAAATAGCCGGGAGTCGAGCGTGGAGAGGGACTCCGTTTGCTCTTGACTCCGGGCCCCGAACTCTCGACCTTGTCTCCATGAACCTGCTCATCTCCGCCGGCGAGGCCTCCGGCGACCTGCACGGCTCGCGGCTGCTGCAGGCCCTCCGGAAGGCGCGGCCTCTCGTCCAGGCCTTCGGCATGGGGGGCTCGCGGATGGAGGCGGCGGGATTGCAGCGGATCGTGTCCGCCGACGCGCTGTCGGTCTTCGGGGTGCTCGAGGTGTTCGAGAAGCTGCCGGGGCTGCGCCGGGCGCTCGCGTCGCTCGACGCGGCAGCCCGGAGCCGGTCGCCGGCCGCGGCGGTTCTGATCGATTTTCCCGACTTCCACGGCCTCCTCGCGCGCCGTCTTCGCCGGCGCGGCGTTCCGCTGATCTACTACGTCTCGCCGCAGGTCTGGGCGTGGCGCCGCTACCGGGCCCGCCGCATTGCCCAGAGCGCGCGCCGCATCATCACCCTGTTCCCGTTCGAGGCGGAGATCTACCGGGAGCTCGGTGCCGACGCCATCTGCGCCGGTCACCCGCTGGTCGAAGACGTGCGCGACGGCCTCGCGGCTCCCTCGCCACTGCCGCCGAAGACGCGACGCCGCCTGGTTCTCCTTCCGGGGAGTCGCGACACGGAGCTGCGCCGTCACTGGGCGACGCTGTCGGAAGCGGCCGCCGCGCTGTCACGGCGATTCGACCTCGAGGTCGTGGCCATGCGGGCGTCGTCCCTTCCCGAGTCCCTCTTCCCGGGCGCGGCGGAGCGGGGGATTCGCCTCGTCTCCGAGGGCCTGCATCCGATCCTGGCCTCCGCCGACCTCGCCCTCGTCGCCTCGGGAACCGCGACCCTCGAGGCCGCGCTCTGCGGCGCCCCCATGGTCGTTTTCTACAAGACCTCGGCGTTCACCTGGACCATCGCGCGCGCCCTCGTGAGGCTCCGGTGGGCCTCCCTCGTGAACATCGTCGCGCGCGAGGAGCTGGTCCCCGAACTGATCCAGGATGCGTTCACGGCCGAACGCGTCGTGGAGGCGGGAGCCGCTCTGCTCTCCGACCCGGAGCGCACGTCCACCATGCGCGAGGGGCTCGCACGCGTCGCGCGGGAGCTGGGACCGCCGGGGGCGAGCGCGAGGGCCGCGGCCCTCGTCCTCTCCGCCGTGGAGACGCGCCCGTGACGGCGACGGGAGCCGGCGGCTCCGAGCGCGCACGCCGCCCCCTGTCTCGGCTGCTCCGGTACTTCGGCCGCTACCGGGCCCGCGCGATCCTGGCCCTGCTCGGCATGGCGGTCGTGTCGCTCGCGACCGTGGCGCTCCTCTTTCTCGTCAAGAAGGTCGTCGACGAAGTGCTGGGCCAGGGCGCCTCCGGTCAGATGGCGGCGGCCACGACGTCTGCCGCGGGATCCGCGCGCCTGGCGCCGCTCGTGCGCTGGCTGGAGGGCGCCTACTCCGCGGCGCTCGCCGCGGCCGTGGCCACGGGGCTCGGCCCCCGCTTCGCGGTGCCGCTGATGCTGCTGGCTGCGCTCGTCGTCAAGAACGTCTTCGCGTTCCTGTCGGAGTTCGCCCTGAACTCGATCGGCCTCGCCATGGTGCGCGACCTGCGGCGCGACGCGTACCGCGCGGTCCTGGATCAGTCCTCGCGCTTCTCCACCGAGAGCTCCTCCGGGGACCTCATCAGCCGGCTGCTGACCGACGCGGAGCAGATCCAGAACGCCTTCGGGTCGCGCCTCGCCGACTTCGTGCAGGGCTGCCTGACCATGCTTCTGGTCCTGGTCTACGTCTTCTCCCTGCACTTCCGTCTCGCGTGCGCCGTGCTCCTCGTGACGCCTCTCCTCATCTGGCCGATCGTGGGCAACTTCCGCAAGCTGCGCCGCTCCGCGTTCGCCGCCCGCGAGCGCATCGGCGACATGGGCGCGATCCTCGGCGAGACCGTCCGCGGCCACCGCCTGATCCAGACCTACGCAATGGAGGACTTCGAGGCGGAGCGCTTTCGCCGGGTCAACCGCCGCTACTTCGACGCCACTCGGGCATCGATCCGGCTCCAGGCGCTCAACTCTCCGCTGATGGAGATCCTCGCCGGGATCGGGCTCGCCCTCGTGTTCGTCTACGCGGCGGGGCAGATCCGTCAGGGGCTCATGACCGTCGGCGGCCTGCTCTCCTTCCTGAGCGCGATCCTCATGCTCTACAAGCCGCTGAAGGACGTGACCCGCACCAACATCGTCCTCCAGATCGCGCTCGCCTCGGCCGGCCGACTCTTCGAGGTGCTCGACGCCGAGAACGACATCCTGGAGCGCCCCGGCGCGCGCGACCTCGGACGCTTCGCGACGGAGATCCGCTACGAGGGCGTCTCCTTCGCCTACCGCGCGGACGCCCCGCCGGCGCTGTCCGGGATCGAACTGGCGATCCGGCGCGGGGAGACCGTGGCGATCGTCGGGCCCTCGGGCGCGGGCAAGACCACGCTCGTCAACCTCCTGCCGCGGCTCTACGACCCGACCGAGGGCCGGGTTCGCTTCGACGGCATCGACCTCCGCGACGCGACGCTCGGATCGCTGCGCCGGCAGGTCGGTCTCGTGACCCAGGACACGATCCTCTTCGATACGACCGTGGCCGAGAACATCGCCTACGGCGAGGCCTCCCCGTCGCCGGAGCGCCTGCGCGCCGCCGCCCGGGCCGCCGTCGCCGACGAGTTCATCGAGCAGCTGCCGCAGGGCTATGAGACGCCGGTGGGGGAGGGGGCGTCGCGCCTCTCCGGAGGCCAGCGGCAGCGGCTGGCGATCGCACGCGCCATCTACAAGGACGCGCCGATCCTGATCCTCGACGAGGCCACCTCCCAGCTCGACACCGAGTCGGAGGCGCTCATCGCCCGCGCGCTCGCCAACCTCATGCAGGGGCGCACCACGCTCGTCATTGCGCACCGGCTCTCCACCGTGCGGCGGGCGGACCGCATCGTCGTGCTCGAGGCGGGCCGGATCCGCGAGGAGGGCACGCACCAGCAGCTCTTGACTCTCCCCGGTCTCTATCGCAGGCTCCACGAGATGCAGTACTTCGCGGAGGGGGCCGCCGCCCTCTCGACCCCGGCGGAGCCTTGACCCTGCGCAGCATGACCGGCTTCGGCCGGGCGCGCGGACAGGCCGGCGCGGACCGCACCGCGGAGATCGTCGCGCGCAGCGTCAACAGCCGCCACCTCGACCTGACGGTCAAGACGCGCGAGTCCGAGCTCGCCCTCGAGCCGGCGCTCCGGCGGGTCTTCGGGAGGCACGTCCACCGCGGCAAGGTCGAGGTCGCCCTCCGCCTCAAGCGCATCAACGGCGGGTCTCAGGACGTCGTGATCGACGAGGCGCTGCTCGAGGGCCTGCTCTCGAGGCTCCGGGGACTCTCGGGGAAATACCCGATCGACCCGTCGCTCTCCCTCCGCGACCTCCTCGCCGTGCCGCAGCTGATGACGATCGAGACGGGGAGCGAGGACTTCTCGGCCGAGGAGACGGCCGCGCTCGAGGCTCTGGCCGACGAGGCCGCGCGCGCGCTCGTGGCCATGCGCGAGGTGGAGGGCGCCGGCATCGCCGCCGAGATCTCTCCCCGCATCGCGCTCCTGCGCGAGAAGGCGGTGGGGCTCGAGTCCCGGCGTGAGGAGATCGGCCGCAACCTCGCCTCCACGCTCCGGGAACGGGTCCGCGCGCTGCTCCCCGACGTCACGCTCGATCCGGGCCGGTTGGAGCAGGAGGCCGCGCTCGCCGCGGATCGGGCGGACGTCGCCGAGGAGCTCCAGCGGTTGCGCGGCCACCTCGACCAGTTCGACGCGCTCCTCGCGAAGGCGCCGGAGGCGGTCGGCAAGACGCTCGACTTCCTGAGCCAGGAGATCCTGCGCGAGCTCAACACTCTCGCATCCAAGAGCCGCGACCTCCTCTCGACGCGCGAGATCCTGGAGATGAAGGCGCAGACCGAGAAGATCCGCGAGCAGGTCCAGAACATCGAATGACCTCGACGAGCGCCGGGAACGCAGCCCGCGGCAACCTCTTCATCGTTTCCTCGCCCTCGGGCGGCGGAAAGACGACGCTCATCCGGCGCCTGATGGCGAGGCCGCCCGGTCAGGCCCTTCACTTCTCCGTCTCGCACACGACGCGTCCGAGGCGCGACGGAGAGGTCGACGGGCGCGAATACCATTTCCTGACGGCGACCCAGTTCGAGGAAATGGCCCGGCACGGAGAGTTTCTCGAGCACAACGAGGTCCACGGCAACTTCTACGGAACCGCCAAGTCCGAGGTGCTCCCGCGCCTCGCGGCGGGGGAGGACGTGGTGCTCGACATCGACGTCCAGGGCGCGCGCGATGTCCGGGCCGCGCACCCCGAGGCGATCTCGATCTTCATCGTCCCCTCGACGGGAGCGGAGCTCGAGCGGCGGCTCCGTACCCGCGGGCTCGACGGCGAGGACGCCATCCGCAAACGCCTCATCAACGCCGCCAAAGAGATCGCGCAAGCCCAGGATTTTCAATACGTTATCGTGAATGATGATCTCGAACGGGCCAGTCTTGAGTTAGAATCCGTGGTTCGCGCAGCGCGATTGACGCCTACGCGGCAGGCCAAGGTCCTCGAACGCCTGCGTAAAGACTTCCATTGAGAGGGGCTAGGACAAATGATTCAAAGCATGCCCGAAGGGGTGGACAGCAAGTTCAGGCTCGTTTTGCTCATCGCACGCCGCGCCGAGCAGCTGATGCGGGGCGCGCGGCCCAAGCTCGAGACCGATCGTCCTCTGAAGCCGACCCGCCTGGCGGCGGTGGAGTTCGAGGAGAACCAGGTCCGCTGGGGTCTGGGCGCCGAGGGCGGAGTGCTGGAGACGCCGGGCGAGGAGACCGAGGAGACCGAGGAACTGGTCGCGACCGAGGAAGAGGCAGGCTAAGGGCTCGCCCCTCAGCCAGCAGCCCCTGACCCTGGCCAGCGCCGGCGCGGAGCCGCTGCCATGAACCGGCCCCCGCAAATTCTTCTGGGCGTCTCTGGAGGGATCGCCGCCTACAAGTCCGCCGAACTCGTGCGCGAGCTCGTGCAGCGCGGCGCGTCCGTCCGAGTCGCCATGACCCGCGGCGCGCACGAGTTCGTCGCCCCGCTGACCTTCCAGGTCCTCTCGGGGCACGACGTCTACACGGAGGTCTGGGGGCCCGCGACACGAGGAGCGGCGCCGACCCCGGAAGCCGGGACGAACGGAGCGGCGGGGACCGCAGGCACCGAGCACGTGAACCTGGCCGACTGGGCCGATCTTCTCCTCGTGGCGCCGGCGACCGCGCACACCCTCGCCAAGCTCGCCAACGGCTTCGCCGACGATTTCCTCTCGACGTACTTCCTGGCTCACCGCGGGCCCGTGCTCCTGGCGCCCGCCATGGAATCGGCGATGTGGGCCAACCCGGCGGTTCGCCGGAACCTCGAGGACCTCGCCGCGCGCGGAATTCGCACGATCGGACCCGACAGCGGCTTCCTCGCGTCCGGACACGAGGGCCCGGGACGGATGTCGGAGCCGGCCGCGATCGCGGAGGAGGCCTGGCGCCTCGCGACCGGCGCGCACCGCGACCTCGCGGGCCTGCGGGTCCTCGTGACCGCCGGACCGACGCGCGAGCCTATCGATCCGATCCGTTTCGTCTCCAACCGCTCGAGCGGCAAGATGGGCCACGCGCTCGCCGAGGCGGCGCGGGACCGGGGCGCCGCGGTCACTCTCCTGACGGGGGCGGCCGACGTGCCGGTCCCCGCCGGGCTGGCCCTCGAGCGGTTCGATACGTCCGACGAGCTCCACGCCCTGCTCCTCCGAGACTTTCCGGAGTGCGACGCGCTGATCATGGCGGCGGCCGTGGCGGACTTTCAGCCGGAGGCTTGCGCGTCGCGCCTCCATCGCGCCTCCGGAGAGCAGACCGTGCGGCTTCGGCCAGCGCGCGACGTGCTGGCCAGCCTGCGGCCGCTCAAGCGGTCCCAGACCGTGGTCGCGTTCGCGGCCGAGACCGAGGAGCTCGAGGCGCGCGGCCGGGCGAAGCTCGAGGCCAAGGGCGCCGACCTGATCGTCGTCAACGACGTCGGCCGCCCCGACATCGGGTTCGATGCCGACGAGAACGAGGTCCTGATCCTCTCGAAGGACGGCGGCCGCGAGCACGTCTCCCGGCGGGGCAAGCGCGAGATCGCCGAGCGGATCCTGGACGCGCTCGCGAAGATCCGCCGCGCGACGGCGGCGGCCCCGTCCCCGGCCCACCGCTAGGCGGAGACGAGGCGAGACTCCGCTAGACTCCGCGGGTGGCCGACGGCCGTCCCGACCTCGAATTCTTCCGCGACCTCGGAGTCGAGGACCTCTTCCTCGATGCCCCGGTCCCCGAGGCCGCCGCGTCCGTGTCCACCGGCTCGATGCCGGACCTCACGGCGCTCTCCAAGTTCCTCGAGGGGTGCCCGCGCTGCAAGCTCTCGAAGAGCCGGACGAACATCGTCTTCGGCCAGGGAAACCCGCAGGCCGAGCTGATGTTCGTGGGCGAGGCGCCCGGCCGCGACGAGGACGAGCAGGGCCTTCCGTTCGTGGGCAGGGCCGGCCAGCTCCTGACCAAGATCATCGAGGCCATGGGCTACAAGCGCGAGCAGGTGTTCATCGCGAACGTCCTGAAGTGCCGCCCTCCCAACAACCGCAATCCCGAGCCCGACGAGGTCGCGTCGTGCCGGCCGTTCCTGGAGGAGCAGATCCGTCTGATCGCGCCCCGGGTGATCGTGACCCTCGGCACTTTCGCGGCGCAGGCGCTGCTCCAGACCGACGAGTCCATCGGCCGCCTGCGCGGCCGGTGGCGGAACGCCAGCGGCGTCCGCGTGATGCCGACCTTCCATCCCGCGTTTCTCCTCCGCTCGCCCGATCGCAAGAAGGACGTCTGGGAGGACATGAAGCTCGTCCGGGACTTCCTCGCCGGAAAATAGAAGAGGCGGCCAGGAGGCCGCCTCTTCTGCCGGAGATCCGGATTTCTACTTGTTGAGCGTCGTGAAGATCGGGAAGTGGCTCGCGGCTCCCATGAAGAAGAGCATCGGCACCGAGAGCCACGAGTTCGAACGCGAGGCCAGGAAGCCTCGCCGCGCCCACTTCGGCTGATCCGCGGGCGCCGGCGTGGCGCTCTCCGCGGTCGCGCGCGTCGCGGCGATGATCTTCTTCTGGAGCGGCCAGATGATCATCCACACGTTCATCAGCATGATCGTGCCGATGCCGCCGCCGATCATGATCGAGATGGCGCGATTGCTTGCGCCCCAGCTGTGCAGGATCGTGGCCATCAGCCAGGCGGCCACGATCACGACGATCGCGACCAGGAGCGCCACGAGCCGCCCGTCCTTGAGGGCGCCCCCCGAGACGGACGCGCGGTAGACGCCGGCGAGGATGGTGAACGCGCCGGACCACACGATCAGGAAGACCAGCATCGACAGGCCTGAGTTCGTCGGAACCTCCTTGCCGGCGGTCACGAAGTACCCGAGATAGAGAAACCCGCTCAGCCAGGTCACGACGGCGCCCCAGCGAAACCACCACAGAGTCCGCGACAGCAGGGGCGGATTCACCTTGAGTTTCGTCGCCGCGTCGATCTCCTTCTGAAACTGCACGTTGACGACGTTGAAGAAGTAGAGCAATCCGATCCACATAATCCCGCCGAGAAAATGGATCCAGCGCAGCAGGAACTGGAAGTTGGTGGCGAAGTCCTGAGGCCACGTGAACATCGACATCCTCCTCTCGAATCGAAACGGCGGACATCTTCTCACAGCGCCTCGCGCCAGTCCGGTGCGGCTGCCTTAGAATCGGCGCGGGTGAGGGAATCGAGCCTTCGACGCACGCGCGGCGCGCATGCCGCGGCGTTCCTGGCGGTCGCGACGGTCCTCGGTCTCGCGGCCGCGTGCCGGCGGCGCGCGCCGGAGCCTCCGGCTCCCGCGAAGGCCTCGGCGCCGACACAGCCCGCCGCGCCGGCGGAACCCTTCCGTCCCGGCGCGCCCCGTCCCGCCCCGGAGCCCGCGTCGGCCTCTTCGGCGGGCTACGACTTCCGCCCCGGTGAGAAGGCGGCGGTCGAGGCGTTCCTTCGGCAGAACCCGGATCTCCGGCTGGCGGCCGACGACGATCGACGCCCTCCCGACGGCAGCGACGACATGAACACCCTCTACGGCGTGTACCACCCCTACTTCGTCCGGGGCGACGTCAACGACGACGGCGTCCTCGACTTCGTCCTCGCCTTCGTGCGGCGCGACTCGGACCGGGACTCGCCGTGGTTCTCGATCGTGGTCTTCTCGGGCCGCGGCGACGGCGGCTTCTCGACCGGGGTCTTCCTCGAGCGCGACGTCTCGCTCGCGGACGGCGACCTCTCGCTCGATCGCGACGCGATCGTGATCACTCCGGACACCTCCGACGAGGCGACCCGCCGCTACCGCTGGGACCCGGCTCGCCACCGCCACGTCTTCGTGCGCGACGAGGACGAGGAGTCCGAGACGCCGTCCACGTCGCAGACTTGAGCGTCTCCGCCGAGGCGCCGCATCCCCGCACGGTCACGGTGGCCCTTCCGCTGCCGCTCCGGCGTGCGTTCACCTACGCGGTCCCGGACGCCCTGCCGATGCCCGCGCCCGGGGTCCGCGTCCGCGTGCCGCTCTCCGAGCGCGTCCTGACCGGCGTCGTCATCGAGACGCCCCCTACGGCGACGCCGGTGGCCGGTGCGCTCCGGAGCGTGCTCGCCGTGCTGGACGAGGCGCCCGTCTGTCCGGCCGAGCTCCTGACGACCGCGGCCCGCGTGGCCGATCGCTTCTTCGCCTCGACCGGCGAGGTGCTGAAGAGCGTGCTTCCGGCGCGCCTGCCGGCGTCCGGCGCGGTGCGCTACCGGATCACGGAGAAGGGCGCGCTCGGCGGCGCTTCCGCTCCGGCGCCGGAGCGGGCGATCCTGGAGAGGCTCGCCGGAGGCGAATCCGTGCGGGTCGTGGAGCTCCCGGGCGAGGGCGCGGTCCGGCGCGACGCGCTGCGGGCGCTCGAGGAGCGAGGCTTCGTCCGCGCCGTCTCCGCGGCGAAGCCTCGGACCGCCCGCGTCGAGGTGGCCTACGCGGCCGGCGCCCTCGGGGGCGACGCGCGCGAGCGGGCGCTCGGACGCAGCCGCCGCGCGCGGGAGGCGCTCGAGTATCTGGAGGGCCTGGGGCGCCCCGCGACGGCGGCGGAGGCACGGCACGCGATCGGGGTCAGCCCCGCGATCCTCCGCGGCATGGCGGCGAAGGGGCTACTCCGGACCTTCGAGCAGTCACGCCGCACGGGGGAGGGCGCGGTCCCGCCGCCGCCCCGTCCTCCCGTCGTCCCCACGCCGCCGCAGGCCGAGGCCATCGAGGCTCTCTCCTCGGCGCTGCGCGAGCGACGGTACTTCGCCGCCCTGCTCCAGGGCGTCACGGGGAGCGGCAAGACCGAGGTCTACCTGCGCGCGATCCGCGCGGCCCTGGACGCCGGCCGCGGCGCCATCTGGCTCGTCCCGGAGATCGCGCTGACGCCGGTCTTCGCGCGCGAGCTGATCCGCCAGTTTCCCGATCGCGCCGCGGTCCTCCACTCCGCGCTCTCGGAGCGCGAGCGCGCGGAGGCCTGGGACCGCGTCCGGGCGGGCGCCGCGCGGGCGGTCATCGGACCGCGCTCCGCGGCCTTCGCCCCCGTGGCGGATCCCGGCCTGTTCATCGTGGACGAGGAACACGACGCCTCGTACAAGCAGCGCGAGTCGCCCCGGTACGACGCGCGCGAGGTCGTGGCGCTGCGGGCGAAGGAGAACCGGGCCGCGTTGCTCTTCGGCTCCGCGACGCCGTCGATGGAGGCGCTTCACGGAGCCGCGCGGGGACGCGTCGCCCTGCTGCGGCTGCCCGAGCGCGTGGCGCGGCGCGCTCTGCCCGAGGTCTGCCTCGTCGACCTGCGGCACGAGACCGCGCGTCCCGACGAGAAGGGCGTGCCCCTCTTCTCGCGCCCGCTGCTCGAGCGGCTGTCCGCCGTCTTCGCGCGCGGAGAGCAGGCGATCCTGCTTCAGCCCCGGCGGGGCTTCGCCCCGTTCCTGCTTTGCCGCGACTGCGGCCACGACTTCCGCTGCAGTCAGTGCAGCGTCGCGCGGACCGTCCACGACCACGGGCGCTCGCTCGTCTGCCACTACTGCGGCCAGCGGTCGCTCCGGCCTTCGCGGTGTCCCGACTGCGGCGGCGCGCTGCTCGAGGCGATCGGCGCCGGAACCGAGCGCGTCGCGCTGCGCTTCGCCGAGATGTTCCCGGGCGTTCCGGCCGGCGTTCTCGACCGCGACACCGCGCGCAAGCGAGGCGCGGGCGCCGTCGTCGACGACATGCAGACCGGACGCATCCAGTGCCTGATCGGCACGCAGATGGTCGCGAAGGGCCACGACTTTCCGCAGGTGACGGCCGTCGGAGTCCTGTCCGCCGACTCGCTCCTGCATTTCCCGGACTTCCGCGCGGCGGAGAAGACGTTCCAGCTGCTCGCTCAGGTCGCCGGCCGTGCGGGCCGCGGCGATGCGCCGGGCACGGTCCACGTCCAGACGTTTCACCCCGGCCATCCCGCGATCCGGCTGGCCGCGGACCACGACGTCGACGCCTTCGCGGCGGGGGAGCTCGAGTTCCGGAAGGCCTTCTTCTACCCGCCGTTCTGCGAGATGGCCTCCGTCCTGGTTTCCTCGCCGGTGCGGGACCGCGCGGAGGCAGCCGCGGGGGAGCTCGGCAAGGCGATCGCCGGCGGGCGGCACGCCGGCCTCCGGATGTCGGGGCCCGCGCCGGCGCCCCTCGAGCGCCTCCTGGGGCGCTGGCGCTTCCAGATCCTCCTGCGCGCCCCGGACCGCCGCGCCGTGCTCGCGGCCCTGGAGGCGGCGATCCCCGAGCGCTCTGCCGCCGGCGTCCAGATCGCGGTGGACGTGGATCCTCAGGATCTCTTGTGAGAGTGACCCGGACGACTCGGCCTACAATTCCCTCGTGAGCTCCGAGAACGGCGACTTCGAAGAGCCGATCCTCCGCCTGAGGCGGCGGCTCGAGGAGCTCGCGGCCCTGCCGGACGACGCCGCCCACCGGCGGGAGATCGAGAAGGTCCGGGAGAAGCTCGAGCGGGTGTCGCGCGAGATCTACTCGAGCCTGACGCCCTGGCAGAAGACGCTCGTCGCCCGGCACCCCGCGCGGCCCTATCCGCTCGATTACATCCAGGCGCTCACCACCGACTTCGTGGAGCTGCACGGAGACCGCACGTTCTCGGACGACCCCGCCATCGTCGCCGGATTCGCCGACTTCCGCGGACACCCCGTCGCGGTCGTGGGCCACCAGAAGGGACGGGACACCAAGGAGAAGATCCGGCGCAACTTCGGGATGCCGCGGCCGGACGGGTTCCGAAAGTCCCTCCGCGTCATGAACCTGGCCGAGAAGTTCGGCCGCCCGATTCTGTCTTTCATCGACACGGCGGGCGCGTATCCCGGCATCGACGCGGAGGAGCGAGGACAGGCGGAGGCCATCGCGGTGAACCTCCGCGAGATGGCCCGCTTCCACGTGCCGATCATCGTCGCGGTGACGGGGGAGGGCGGCTCGGGAGGAGCGCTCGCGCTCGGGATCGGGGACCGGATCCTCATGCTCGAGCACGCGATCTATTCGGTCATCACTCCCGAGGGATGCGCCGCGATCCTCTGGCGGGACTCGGGGCGGAAGAAGGACGCGGCCGAGGCGCTGCGGCTGACCGCCAAGGACCTGGCGGAGTTCAAGGTCATCGACGAGATCGTTCCCGAGCCGCCGGGCGGGGCCCACGCCGATCCGGCCGGCGCGGCCGCGGCCCTGGGCGAGGCGATCGAGCGCCATCTTCGGGAGGTCGCGGAGCTGACTCCCGAGGAGCGACGCGAGCGCCGGTACCGGCACTTCCGGGCGATGGGCCAGTTCGACACCGCCGGCCTCGGGTGAGCGGCGCGGAGCTCCTCGGACCGGAGCCGCCGCTCGAACCGCGCGGACGCGGTCTGTCCGTGCCGCCGCGGACACTGAAGGCGATGGAACAGGAGACCGCCTGGCGTCTGTCCGCCGCCGATTCCGGCGACGCCTCGCGGCTCGCGCGAGAGGCGGGAGTCTCGGCCACGCTGGCCGGTCTGCTCCTCCGGCGCGGCGTCGCCACGAGGGACGAGGCGCGCGCGTTCCTCGCGCCCGGAGTGGACGGCCTCCACGATCCCGCCCGCCTCCTGGGCGCCGAGGCCGCGGCCGATCTGCTCGTCTCGGCGGCGCGACGGGGCCGGCGCATCGTCGTCTTCGGGGACTACGACGTGGACGGCGTCACCGCCGTCGCCCAGCTCCGTGCGGCGCTCGCTCGCGTGGGCGCCGACGCGGCCGCCTTCATTCCCCACCGGCTCCGCGACGGCTACGGGCTCAAGCCGGAGACCGTGCGGCGCGTTCTCGCGGAGCTGTCTCCGGCGGTGATCGTGACCGTGGACTGCGGCATCACCGCGATCGAAGGCGTCGCCGCGGCGCGCGAGGCGGGGGTCGACGTGATCGTCACCGACCATCACCTGGTGCCCGATGCGCTCCCCGCCGGAGCCGTCGTGGTGAACCCGCGACAGCCGGGCTGCGCGTACCCGGAGAAGGAGCTCGCGGCGTGCGGGATCGCGCTCAAGATCGCCGAGGCGATCGCGCGCCGCGCCGGAGTCTCGCTCTCGCGCGAGTCCCTGCTGCGCGCGGCCTGTCTCGGCACGATCGCCGACCTCGTGCCGTTGACCGGGGAGAACCGCGTGATCGCCGCGGCCGGGCTCGCCGCCCTGGCAGGCGCCCGCGCGCCGGGCCTCCGCGCCCTGCTCGAGGAGGCGGGTCTTCCGCCGGGAATCGCGCCCACCGCGGAGGAGGTCGCCTTCCGGATCGCGCCGCGCCTCAACGCCGCCGGACGACTCGACTCCGCGCGGCTGGCGCTCTCGGTATTCGAGGAACGCGACCCGCAGCGCGCGCGGCTCGCCGCGCGGGAGCTCTCCCTGCGCAACGCCGAGCGCCAATCGCTGGAGCGACGCGTCGTCGCCGAGGCGCGCGAGCGGATCGAGCGGGACGAGGCGCCGGAGGGGGCCTCCCTGGTCGTGGAGGCCGATCCCGGCTGGCACCGCGGCGTCCTCGGAATCGCCGCCTCCCGGCTGGCGCGGGAATATCGCCGCCCGGTTCTTCTCTTCGGCGTAGAGGGTGAACGAGTGAGCGGCTCCGGCCGGAGCATTGCGGGCGTGGCGCTGCACGAGCTGATGTCGCGGCTGCGACACCACTTCACCGAATTCGGCGGCCACAGCCAGGCAGTGGGGGCCACCCTGCCGGCGGAACGGTTCGCGGCGTTCCGCGAGGAGGCCCGCGCGCTCTTCCGCTCGGAGGTCCCCGCCGAGGCGCTCGCCCCGTGCGAGGAGGCCGAGGCCGAGCTCGAGATCGAGTCCGTCGACGCGTCGTTGCTGCGCGAGCTCGCGCTGCTCGAGCCTCACGGCGCCGGCAACCCCCGCCCGGTCTTCCTCGCCCGAGGCGCCCGGGCGTCCGGCCCGTGGACGGCCGTCGGCGAGCGCGGACTGCGCGGCCGGCTTCGACTCGCCGGCGACGGCGGACACGTGCGCGGCATCGCGTGGGCCGCCACCTCCGAGCTCGCCCGTCTCGCCTCGGGAACCGCGCCGTTCGAGATCCACTACCGCCTCGCGGCGCAGAGAGACTGGGGCCTCCAGGCGGAAGTCCTCGCCGCGCGCGCCCGGAGTCTCTGCGCGTGAAGGGCCGCCGGCTCGAGCTCGTCGTGCTGGCGGTCGCGGGGGCCTTCGTCGCGATCCTGGCGGTCTCGTTCCGTCCGGGGCGGCGTCCGGAGGCCTCGGCGGGGAAGGGCCGTCCGGCGAACGTGCCTGGCGTCGAGGCGGCGGGGGAGCCGACGACGCTCCTGGACGGATTCGACTTCACCGAGACCGTCGGGGGCAAGTCGCTCCTGCGCATCCAGGCCGACCGGACCATCGGGTACGGGCCGGGAGCGGGCCTCCCGCCCAACCTCTACTCCGGCGAGAAGGTGACGCTGACCGCGTACCCCGAGGACGGCGAGCCGATCACGGTCCTCTCGGATCGCGCGACGTACGACGAGCGCAGCCGGGAGTCCCGCCTGACGGGCAACGTCCGCTGGACCGACAAGGACGGCGGGCTCGCCGAGACCGAGGAGGCGCAGTTCCACCCCGCCGCCCGGATCCTGGAGGCGCCCAAGACGGTCCACTTCACGCAGGGCTCGATGGACATCACGGCCCCCTCCGCGAAGTACGACCTCAAGGAGCGCGTCGTGCACTTCGCGGGACCCGTCCAGGGGACCGGCTCCGGCGACGAGAGCGGCGGGCTCTCGCGCTTGAACGCTCGCTCCGCGCTCTACCGCCGCGACGCCGGACTCCTCGAGCTCGAGGACGCCGACGCCACCTCGCGGTCCGGCGATCGGTTCGCGTCGGACAACCTCGTGATCAAGCTCGGCACGACCGGCAAGCACCACCCCGAGTGGGCCCGGGCCACGGGCAACGTGCGCGGAATCCTCTCGCCCGAGGGCGCGGCGTCCGCCTCCGGATCGAAGACCGCCCCGCCGAACGGCGCCTCGCCAACCGGCGAGCGTCGAAGAGTCGAGCGCCAGTACGAGGGCCAGGAGAGCCTGGTCAGCTTCGACGCGGACGGGAAGGCGAGGAGCTTCACCCTGCGCGGTTCCCCCGCGATGATGAAGGAGCCGGAGCGGCGGCTGACGGCGCCGCAGATCGACGTGCTCTTCGCAGACGGCAAGGCGGAATCCGCGCGCGCCCGCGGCGGCGTCCGGATCGAATCGGCGGACGGCCACGCCGAGGCGGACTCGGGGAGCCTCGGCTTCGGGAAGGACGGGGAAACGCAGAACGCCGCGCTGGACGGCAACGTTCGGCTCGAGGAGCCCCCGGACCGGCGCGCGCAGTCGGCGCGGGCCGCCCAGCTCGACGCGCGGGGCGTCTGGGTGCTGACGGGAGACGGCGGGCACGCCGCCCGCGTGGAGAGCGGGCGCTCGCGGATCTCGGCCGAGCGGATCGAGATGGAGCAGCCGCTCAAGCAGGTCCGCGCCTCGGGCAAGGCGCGGGCGGTCTTCTCCCCGGACCCCGCGCGCAAGGAGCGCACGCCGACGTTCGTCGGCGACTCCGACCGGCCGACGTACGGGCAGGGAGAGCGCATCGCCCTCGATGACGAGCGCCACCTGGCGACGCTCTCGGGCGGCGCGTCGCTGTGGCAGGACACCTCGTCCCTCTTCGCCGAAGACATCACGCTCTCCGACGCCGACAAGACGGTGACCGCGGTCGAAAACGTCCGCGCGGTCCTGAGTCCCTCGAAAGCGGTGGCGCCCTCCAAGGACGGCGGCGCCGGAAAGGTCCCGGCCGCCTCGCCGGGAGCTCCGGACGCTTCGGGAAAGGACAAGCAGGACAAGGCCGCGTCCGTGATTCTGGCGAAGAAGATGGTCTATCGCGACTCGGACCGAACCGCTCACTTCGAGGGCGGCGTCACGATGACGCGGGGCGGTCTGCACGCCACGGGAGGCTCGTCCACCGCGTGGCTCTCCAAGGAGGGCGACCAGGCGCACGGCGTCGACCGCGTCGAGATCACGGGGAACGTCCAGATGCAGGATCGCACTCTCGGCCGCTCCGCCACCGCCGACAAGGCCCTGGACTACCCGAAGCTCGGAAAGACCGTTCTCTGGGGGAACCCGGCGCGAGTGGTCGAGGCCGCCGGAAACCAGATCGCCGGCGCCGTCTTGACGATCACCGACCGGGGGCGTAGCGTCGAGATCACGGCGCCCGAGGGCGGAAAGACCGAAACGATTCACCGGATCGACAAAGATTGAACCAGAGCCTCTCGAGATCCGGAGACCGACCGGTCCTCTCCGCCGAAGGCCTCGTCAAGGCCTATGGGGGGCGAACGGTGGTGCGCCAGGTCTCGCTGCAGATCTCGGGGGGAGAGATCGTCGGTCTGCTCGGACCGAACGGGGCGGGGAAGACCACGACCTTCGGCATCGTCGTGGGTCTCGTGCGGCCGGACGCCGGCGTCGTCCGTCTCGGCGAGGAGGACGTCACCGAGCTCGCCATGTATCGCCGGGCGCGCGCCGGCATCTCCTACCTGCCCCAGGAGCCCTCGGTGTTTCGCAAGATGACGGTCGAAGAGAATCTCCTCGCGATTCTCGAGACGCTCGATCTCCCGGGCTCGGAGCGAGCGGAGCGGTGCGACGCGTTGCTCGCGGAGTTTGGACTGGAGAAGCTGCGGCGCAATAAGGCGTACACTCTCTCGGGAGGGGAGCGTCGGCGCGTCGAGATCGCGCGGAGCCTGGTCCTGTCTCCCTACTTCGTCCTGCTCGACGAGCCCTTCGCCGGAATCGACCCCATTGCGGTGCTCGATCTGCAGCAAATCGTGCGGCGCCTGGCCTCTTCCGGCATCGGCGTCCTCATCACGGACCACAACGTCCGCGATACGTTGAGCATCGTGGACCGCGCTTATATAATCAGCGGTGGCGAGATTTTGCGCTCCGGCACGCCCCTTGCACTATCGAGCGATGCCGTCGTAAAAAAGATCTATCTCGGTGAGGGATTTCGGCTCCACTGAGGGGCGGCGTCTCTATGGCCCTGGAACAAAAGCTCAACCTTCGACTCTCGCAGCGGCTGGTGATGACACCGTCGCTGCAGCAGGCGATCAAGCTCCTGCAGATGTCCCGGCTCGAGCTCCAGGAGGTCCTCACCCAGGAGATGGTCGAGAACCCCATCCTGGAGGACCAGGAGGAGACCGAACCGGCCGAGCGGACCGAGTCGACGCCGGAAACCGAGGAGGCGGCGCCGCCCGCCGACGCCGCCACTCCCGCCGAGGAGAAGGACCGCGATTCCTTCGACGAGATCGACTTCGACTCCTACTTCTCGGACTATCTCGACTCGGCCTACAACCCGCGCCAGTACCAGGAGGAGCCCGAGGAGTACTCGCTCGAGAACGTCCTCACCCGGCCCGAGGGCCTTCCCGAGCACCTCACCTGGCAGCTCTCGATGTCGGAGGCGTCGCCGGCGATCCGGGAGATCGCGGCCTTCCTGATCGGCAACATCGACGAGGACGGCTACCTCCGCGTCTCGCGCGAGGAGGTCCGCGCGGAGCACCTCGAGAACGAGGGGGACGTCGAGTCCGCCCTCGCGCTCGTGCGCTCCTTCGATCCCCCCGGCGTCTGCGCGTTCGACCTGCCGGACTGCCTCATGTTGCAGCTGAAGACGCTCGGGATCGAGAACGCGCTCATCGAGACGATCATCCTGAAGCACTGGCCCGAGTTCCTGAACCGCCAGTTCACGGCGCTCTCGAAGACGCTCAACGTCGGCCTTTCCGAGGTGCAGGCGGCGGTCGAGATCATCAAGAACCTCGAGCCCAAGCCAGGGCGCAAGTACTCGAGCGAGCGGACCATCTACGTCGAGCCGGACGTCTTCGTCCGGAAGATCGGCGACGAGTACGTCATCCAACTGTCCGAGGACGGACTTCCAAAGCTCCGCATCTCGGGCGCCTACCGCAAGCTCCTGCGCGGCGGGAACGGCGCGATCGGCGCCGAGGCGGCGAACTACCTGCGCGAGAAGATGCGGTCGGCCGTGTGGCTCATCAAGAGCCTCGACCAGCGGCAGCGGACGATCTACAAGGTCGCCGATTCGATCGTCCGGCATCAGCGCGCGTTCCTGGATCACGGCATCGAGCATCTCCGCCCGCTCGTGCTCCGGGTCGTCGCCAACGACATCGGCATGCACGAGTCGACCGTCTCCCGCGTCGTCTCGAACAAGTACATCCACACGCCGCGCGGGCTCTTCCCGATGAAGTATTTCTTCCACAGCGGGATCGACTCCTCGACCGGCGACGACGTCTCTTCCCTGTCCATCAAGAACAAGATCTCTCGGATCGTGCAGGAGGAGGACGCCCGCCGGCCCTTCTCCGACGCGCGCATCATGCAGCGGCTGAGAGCCGAGGGGATCCAGATCGCGCGGCGGACGGTGGCCAAATACCGCGAGGAGCTCCGCATCCCCTCTTCCTCCCAGAGAAAACAAAGCTTTTAGGAGGGACGAATGGCCGTCGAATGCACGGGACGCAACGTCGAAGTCACCGCGTCGTTGAAGCAGTTGGCGGAGGAGCGCACGCACCGGCTGGAGCGCCATCTCGGCGGCCCGGCCGACGTCCGCGTCGTGCTTTCCCACGAGAAACACCGATTCGGCGCGGAGATCATCGCGATCCACAGACGGAGGCGCTGGAAGGCCCAGGAGGAGACGGCGGATCCTCGCGCGGCCGTTGCCCTCGCGTTCGAGAAGATCGACGCGCAGGCCATGCGGGATTCGGAGAAGCGCCGCGACCGCAAGCACCGCGGCTGGACCCGGTTCCTGCCCAAGGGCTGGCGGACGCCCGCCGCGGCGTCGGCCGCCGCGCCGTCCTCTGCCCGAATCGTGCGCACGATCGCCCATGCGGTGAAGCCGATGGGAGTGGACGAGGCGGCGCTCGCTTTGGAGACCTCGGGGCAGGAGGTGCTGGTCTTCCGCGACGCGACGAGTGACCGCATCTCCGTTCTCTTCCGGCGCGGAGATGGGGACCTCGGCCTGATCGTGCCGGAATGCTGATCGGAACGGAGGGCACCGCCGAGTCCGCGTCACACCGCGAGGGCGCCATCGACCCGAGGCTGGTGTTCGCGGCGGTCCCGGGACGCACCCGGGAGGAGGTCCTCGCCGAGCTTTCGCGTCGCGTGGCAAAGCAGGGCGCCGCGCCCGATGCCGACGAGCTCGCCGCGCGGCTGCTCGACCGCGAGAAGCTGGGCTGCACCGGGCTTGGGGACGGCATCGCGATTCCGCACTGCAAGCTCCCCGGTATCGACCACGTGGCGGTGGCCGTGGCGACGACGGAGCAGCCGGTCGAGTTCGGAGCGGCCGACGGGAAACCGATCCGCGTGATTTTCCTGGTGGTGTCTCCGACCCAGGGTGCGGCCGCGCACCTCCAGGCCCTGGCCCGCGTGTCGCGCCTGCTTCGAGTGCCCGGGATCGCGCCGCGGCTGCGCGAGGCCGGGAGCTCCGAGGAGGGCCTCCGCGAGACTCTGCGGGCAGCCGAAGCGGGGCTACCCCAGGCGGTCGCCCAGTGAGCGGGAAGTCGCCACTCACGCGCACTGCGAAGCTGACCGCCGAGATCCTGCGTTCGCCGGCGCTCGAGGACCTCGAGCTGCGCGTGGTGGCGGGGGAGGCGGGCTTCTCGAGACCGATCTCCTGGGGCCGCATCCAGCGTCCGGGGCTCGCGCTGGCCGGTTTCCTGCCTTACATCAAGCCCGGACGGATCCAGATCATCGGCGAGAGCGAGCTCAACTACCTCGACACCATGCCGGCCGAGGTGCGCCGGGAGCGGATCGCCTCGATCTGCGCCCTGCCTCTCGCGGCCCTGGTGATCACGAAGGGCCAGTCGCCCCCGGAGGACATCGTGCGGGAGTGCCGCCTGCGCGGCATTCCGCTGCTCGTCTCCGACAAGACGACCTCCGTCGTCATCCAGTCGATCACCCGGGTGCTGGAGGACGAGCTCGCGCCCTCCACCACGCTTCACGGGGTGCTCGTGGACGTCTACGGCATGGGCGTGCTGCTACTCGGGGAGTCCGGCATCGGCAAGAGCGAGTGCGCGCTGGACCTCGTCCACCGCGGCCACCGGCTCGTGGCCGACGACGCGGTCGAGATCCGCCGTTATCCCAACGGCGCGCTCGTCGGCCGCGCCGCCGAGATGATTCGTTACCACATGGAGCTGCGCGGCATCGGCATCATCAACATCAAGCACCTCTTCGGAGTCTCGGCCGTCCGCGCGTCGAAGTCCGTGGAGCTCGTCATCGAGCTGCAGCGCTGGGACCCGACCAAGAAATACGACCGTCTCGGACTGGACGGCGAGACGTATTCGATCCTGGAGCGGGAGCGCCCGCTGCTCCGGCTGCCGGTCGCGTCGGGCCGCAACCTCGCCCTGCTGATCGAGATCGCCGCGCGCAACGAGCTCCTCAAGACGCAGGGCTACGACGCCGCCAAGGAGTTCGCGCGCCGCGTCGACGAGGAGATCGCCAAGAACGCCGAGGTGGAGGGCGTCCGCCGGACATGAGCTCCCTCCCGGCGCCTCTGCCCTCGGTCCCGGAGAGCCTGGTCATCGTCACGGGCCTCTCGGGCTCGGGCAAGAGCTACGTCAACAAGTGCCTGGAGGACATGGGCTACTTCTGCGTCGACAACCTGCCGCTAGAGCTGGTCGAGCCGCTCCTCGAGCACAAGACCGCGAAGCGGGTCGGCATCATCCTGGACGTCCGCAATCCGGACTTCGCGGCGCGGTTTCCCGAGATCCTCGCGCGCGTCCGACAACGCGTCCCCGGCACGCGCCTGCTGTTCCTGGACGCGTCGGAGGAATCGCTGATCCGGCGCTTCTCGGAGACGCGCCGGCCGCATCCGCTCGCCGGCCCCTCGTCCCTGCTCGAAGCGCTGCGCCGGGAGCGCGCGATGCTCGAGGACGTGCGCGCGGTCGCGGACGTGGTCGTCGACACCTCCGCCATGACCGTTCACGAGCTGCGTTCGTTCATGCAGAAGACCTTCGTCGGAGACCCCGAGGGCGCCGGCATGGTGGTCTCGGCGACCTCGTTCGGCTACAAGTTCGGCATCCCGCACGACGTCGACCTCCTCTTCGACGTGCGCTTCCTGGCGAACCCGCACTTCGTGCCGGAGCTGCGGTCCAAGACGGGCCACGACCCCGCGGTCGCTGCCTACATCGAGAAGGACCCCGAGACGCCCGCCTTCCTCGAGAGGCTGGTCCAGTTCCTCGACTATCTGCTGCCGAAATTCGACCGGGAGCACAAGAGCTATCTCTCGATCGGCGTGGGTTGTACCGGCGGAAAGCACCGTTCCGTCTACGTCATCGAGCAGCTGGCGCGCGTCCTGAAGGAGCGCGGCTACCCGGTCCGGGTCTCGCACCGCGACGCCACCCGCGAGTGAGATAATGAGCGCCCGCCCATGATTGGCCTGCTGCTGGTGACCCATGGCCGCCTCGCGGAGGAGCTGCGCTCCGCCGCGCTGACGATCCAGCCCGGTCTCGACCGCATCGTGGCCGTCGCGCTGGAATGGAGCGAGACCGGCGAGGACGCCCGGGAGAAGATCCGCCGGGGCCTCGCCCAGGCCGACGAGGGGGACGGGGCGATCATCCTGACGGACATGTTCGGCGGGACCCCGACCAACCTGACCCTCCCGTTCCTGCGCAAGGATCGCGTGGAGATCGTGACGGGAGTGAACCTGCCCATGGTCTTGAAGTGCGCCTCGCTCCAGAAGAGCGGACGGCCGGTCACGGAGGTGGCGCACGTGGCCAAGGACCGGGGGCAGCGCTCGATCTACGTGGCCTCGGACCTGCTGGCGGAGGAGTCGGCGCCGCCGGACGTCCCCGTCGCCGAAGAACAGAAAACGTGATCGAACGGGAGCTGTCGATCCGCAATCGCCTCGGGCTTCACGCGCGCGCCGCGGCCAAGTTCGTCCAGACGGCCAGCCGCTTTCGCTCCGAGGTCAAGATTCGTAAGAACGGGGAAGAGGTCGACGGCAAGAGCATCCTCGGCATCCTCCTGCTCGCGGCTTCGCAGGGAACGCACATCACGCTGGCGGTCTCCGGCGACGACGAGAGAGATGCCTTCGCCGCGGTCGAGGACCTCATCGCGCGCAGCTTCGACGAGGAAGAGTAAGGGGAACTCGTGATTCGCAAGTCGTGATTCGTGATTGGGGCGAGCGTCCGCTGGCCCGCTCAATCACGAATTCACGAATCACGAATCACGAATCATGCTGCAGGGCCTCTCGGTCTCCCCGGGTCTCGCGGTCGGCCGCGCGGTCATCATCCGGTTCGCCGGACTGCCTGCCCTGCGCCGCGCGATCGGCGCCGACGAAGTCGCCGCCGAGCAGCGGAGGCTCCGCCGCGCGGCCGGTGAAGCGGGAGCGACCTTCGCCCGTCACTCCAAACAGGCGACCGGCGCGATCGGATCGGAGCTCGCGGCGATCCTCGAGGCGCATGGCCTGATCGCGACCGACGAGACCTACCTCGGCGCGATCGTGGAACGGATCCGCCGCGACAAGGTGAACGCCGAGTGGGCTCTGGCCGAGATCACGCGCGAGCTCTCGGAGCGGCTCGCCGCCGCCGATTCCGCGGCGATGCGCGAGCGCGAGGCCGATCTGGCCGACGTCGGACGCGAGATCTCGACGCACCTGTCGGGAGGCGTGCGCCCGGGACCCGGCCAGCTCCCGAGGGGCTCCATCCTGGTGGCCGACGAGCTCTCCCCGGCGGACGCCGCGCGGCTCGATCCGCGGCGCGTGCGCGCCCTCGCCCTGGAGCGCGGCGGGCCCACCTCCCATTCTTCGATCATCGCGCGATCCTTCGGGCTTCCGGCCGTGGTCGGGATCCCCGGCCTCTGCGACGCCGTGCCTCCGGAGCGGCCCATCCTCGTCGACGGCGACCGCGGCGTCGTCGAGATCCATCCCTCGCGCCAGCGCCTTCGCGCGAGCCTCCTCAAGGTCCGGGAGTCGCGGGAGCGCTCCCGCCGCGTCCGCGTACGCACCGCCAAGGGCGCGATGACGCGCGACGGCGAGCGCATCGCGATCCGCGCGAACCTCGAGCTTCCCGAGGAGATCCCGGCGCTCGAGCGATTCCACGCCGAGGGGATCGGGCTCTTCCGCTCGGAATTCCTGTACCTCCGGGCGCTGCCGCGCTCGCCCGGCGTCGAGGAGCAGCGGGCCGCCTACGAGACGCTCCTCGAGGCCGCGGCCCCCCATCCCGCGGTGATCCGGACCTACGACCTCGGCGGCGAGAAGGGGATCGGGCCGGCCCCCGGAGAGAATCCCGCGCTCGGGCTACGCGGTCTGCGGTACTGCCTCGCCCATCCCGATCTCTTCAGCGAGCAGCTGACGGCGCTCTGCCTGGCCTCCCGCCGAGGCGAGCTTAGAATTCTCCTCCCGATGGTCACCTCGCTCTCGGAGATCGCGGCGGCCCGTTCGTTGCTGCAGAAGGCCGCCTACCGCGCGGGGCTCGATCAGACGCCGCCGATGGGCGTGATGGTCGAGGTGCCGTCGGCCGCGCTGCTCGCCGACCGTCTGGCGGAGCAGGCCGACTTCTTCTCGATCGGGACCAACGACCTGACCCAGTACTGCCTCGCGGTGGATCGCGCCGACCCCGGCGTCTCGCCGCTGTACCGGCCTCTGCATCCCGCGGTCCTGCGCCTCATCGCGATGGTGATCGACGCCGGCGGCTCCGCCGACAAGCCGGTGGCCGTGTGCGGCGAGCTCGCGGGGGACCCGGTGGGCGCCGCCGTGCTGGTCGGGCTCGGGATCCGGGACCTCTCCGCGACGCCGGTAGCCATTCCGCGCGTCAAGGAGCATCTCTGCGCGGTCGACGCGCAGAGGCTGCGCGCGCTCGCCGAGAAGGCGCTCGAGTCGTCGGAGGCGTCGGAGGTCGCGCGCCTCTTCACGGGGGAGCGAGCGTAAGAGCGTGAGAACCGTTCCGAAGCCGTGGGGCCGCGAGCTCATCTTCGCCGAGAACGAGCGCTACGCGGGGAAGATCCTCCACATCGAGGCGGGGCACTGCCTTTCGCTGCAGTACCATGAGCGCAAGGACGAGACGATCTACGTCCTCGAGGGAGAGATGCTTCTGACGGTCGAGGTGGACGGCGTTCTGCGGGAGCTCACCCTGCGCCCCGGGGACGCGCATCGCATCCGGCCGGGTGTGCGGCACCGCATGCGGGCCGAGCAGCCTTGCCGGATCCTGGAGGTTTCCTCGCCCGAGCTCGACGACGTGGTTCGGCTCGAGGACGCCTACGGCCGCGCCGGCACGACCGCGCCATGAAGACTCTTCTCGGAGCCGCGGTCTTGGCGATGACGATCGTCTCGATCGTCTCGCTCGCTCCGGAGGCCCTCGCCCAGACGCAGAACGCGCCCGCGAGGACGCCCACCCCGCGGCCGCGACTCTCCGGAGGATTCGGCCGTCCGCGCAACACGCCGGTCCCGGCCGACGACGGAGGCCAGTCCCTGGCCGACGCGGTCCGCGCGGCCAAGGAGGCCCGTGATTCGAGCGAGAAGCCGAGCCGGGAGAAGAGCGCGCTGACGATCGACAACCGCTCGCTCGTCACCAACCCGGAGAAGGGCCGGATCTCGACCGCGAAGGCGTCGTCCGGCAAGGCGAAGCCCGCGGCTCCCGCTCCGGCGGCCGTACCGGCGGCTCCGTCTTCGCCGGCATCCTCGCAGGAACCCGTCACCGAGGTTGCCCCGCCCCCCGGCGCGGTGGCCGCGGCATCCTCGAACGGCGGCGACGAAGCCCAATGGCGCGCCACGGCGCAGGCCGCGCGCAAGCGCGTCTCGGACGGCAAGGCACGGGTCGAAGAGCTCTCGGCCTCGGTGAAGAAGCTCGAGAACGACTTCTACGCCTGGGACGACGGTCAGTATCGCGACCGCGTCATCAAGCCCTCCTGGGACCGTGCCCGCGACCAGCTGGAAGACGCGAAGCGCGAACTCCTCGCCGCCGAGCAGGAGCTGACCGACCTCCCCGAGAAGGCGAGACGCGCCGGAGCGCAGCCCGGATGGATCCGCGAATGAGCGGACGTTCCGTAGCACTCCCCGCGACCGCCGGGGAACCGGCCGGCGTGCCGTTGCCTCT
Organism: Thermoanaerobaculia bacterium; assembly: GCA_036493875.1. Classification (GTDB taxonomy): domain Bacteria; phylum Acidobacteriota; class Thermoanaerobaculia; order UBA5066; family Gp7-AA6; genus DAHUXD01. Next base: position 69,266 of record DASXPB010000041.1, on the reverse strand, counting down.
GCATCCGGAGACCTTCGAGGTGCAGACCTGGGGCTGTCAGATGAACGTCCTGGACGGCGAGCGCATGGCCGGCCAGCTCGAGTCGCGCGGGTTCCGCCGCGCGGGGGACGACGGCGACGGAGATGTCGCTGGGATCCTCCTTCTCAACACCTGCGCCGTCCGGGAGAAATCCGAGCACAAGCTCTTCTCGGAGCTCGGAGTGCTCGCGGAGCGCAAGCGCGAGCATCCGGAGCTCGTCGTGGGCGTCACCGGCTGCGTCGCCCAGGTCTCGGGGCAGGAGATCCTGGAGCGCGCCCCCTGGATCGACTTCGTGGCGGGAACCGGTCAGGTCGAGCGGATCGGCGAGATGGTCGACGCCGCGCGCCGGGAGCGTCGCCAGTCCCTCGCCCTCGAGCTCCCCAACGAAGACCCGGTCTACCAGTTTCGCGAGATCTCTCGTGGCTCGGCTTTCCAGGCGTACGTTACGGTCATCGAGGGCTGCGACCAGTTCTGCACCTTCTGCATCGTTCCCTTCACCCGCGGCCGGGAGCGCAGCCGCCGGTCGGAGGAGATCCTGGAGGAGCTGCGCCACCTCGTCTCCCTCGGCTACACCGAGGTGACCCTTCTCGGTCAGACCGTGAACGCTTACCGCGACCCGGCGGAGGGCTTCGGGCTCGGAGAGCTCCTCCGGCGAGCCGGGGGGGTCCAGGGGCTGCGGCGACTGCGCTTCCTGACTTCCCACCCGCGGCTCGTCGACGACGTGCTGATCGCGGCGCTCGCCGAGACCCCCGTCGTCGCCCCCTACCTGCACCTGCCGGCCCAGGCCGGCTCGGACTCCGTCCTGCGGCGCATGAAGCGGCGCTACACGGCGGCCGAGTACCTCGAGACGCTGGCGCGCGTGCGCCGTGCCGTGCCGGAGATCGCGATCTCCTCCGACTTCATCGTCGGTTTCGCGGGGGAGACCGAGGCCGACTTCGGAGAGACCCTCGCGCTCATCCGGGCGGCCCGGTTCGCCAACCTGTTCGCCTTCCGCTATTCGCCCCGGCCGGGCACGGCCTCGGCGCGGTGGGGCAGGGAGAGCGAGGTCCCGGAGGAGGTCGCCGCCGACCGGCTCTCCCGCCTCCTGGCGCTCCAGACGGAGCTGCAGCGCGAAACCAACGAGGCCCTGGTCGGGCGGGAGTTCGAGGTGCTCCTCGAGGGGACGAACCGGCGCGGCCAGGCGACCGGCCGGACCGGCTGCAACCGGATCGTCCATCTGGAGATCCCCGACGGACCGGGCTCCGGCGCGATCATCCCAGTGGGCTCCTACGCTCGGGTGCGGGTGACTCGCGGACTGGCGAACTCGCTGATCGGAGTTCTGGCCGCGTCGGGGGCATAAAGCATCGCCGCTTCGCCTTTCAGTCAGGGGAGCCAACGGTCATGGTCAAGATGGAAATCAAGGGACTGCTGATGGATCCGGTCTCCAACATGCCCGTGGTCATCCTCCGGGACGCCGAGAACGGGCTCTTCCTCCCGATCTGGGTCGGGATCTTCGAGGCGAACGCGATCGCCCTGGAGATGGAGAAGGTCGCGACCCCGCGCCCGATGACCCACGACCTCCTGAAGAACCTGCTGACCGAGCTGGGAACCCGCGTCGATCGCGTCGTGATCAACGAGCTCAAGGAGAACACCTTCTTCGCCCGCATCCACCTGACGCGCGGCGACTCGACGCTCTCCGTCGACAGCCGTCCGAGCGACGCGATCGCGCTGGCCCTCCGCTCGAACGCCGAGATCTTCGTCGAGGAGCTCGTCCTCGAGAAGAGCCGCAACCTGCGCGCCGAGGGCTCCGAGCAGGACCCCGACCGTCTGCGCAAGTGGCTCGAGGAAGCGAGCCCGGACGAGCTCGGCAAGTACCGGATGTAGATCGCGCACGAGACGCGGCGCTTTCTGTTTCAAGCCGCGTATGCGCGGCTATACTCCGGTTCGTGATCATCTCGATTACCAATCAAAAGGGCGGTGTCGGGAAGACCACAACGGCAATCAATCTCGCGGCCGCCATGGCCCAGAAGGGACTGAAGACCCTTCTCATCGACCTCGACCCCCAGGGGAACAGCACGATGTCCTACGTCGACCGGCGTTCGGTCGAGAAGTCGATGTACGACGTCCTGGTCGACACCAGCGTCCGGCTTCCCGAGGTCATCCGCTCCTCGGAGATCCCCAACCTGGACGTCGCGCCCGCAAGGATCTCGCTCGCCAAGATCGAGTCCAAGCTCTCGGGCGAGATCGACGGGCACTTCCGGCTGCGGGACAAGGTCGAGGAGGTCCGGCACGCTTACGACACCGTCCTGATCGACACCCCGCCTACGCTCGGGATGATCACGGTCAACGCGATGGTCTCCTCGTCCCACATCCTGATTCCAATCCAGTCGTCCTACTTCGCCCTCGAGGGCACCGACGACCTCCTCGAGACGATCGACAAGATCAAGGCGCGGCCCAACCCGAGCCTGCGCATCCTGGGCGTCGTCATCACCCTGCACGACAAACGCACCGTCATCGGCAAGGACGTCTACGACCAGATCGTGTCGGTCTTCGGAGACAAGGTGTTCAAGACCACGATCTCGAAGAGCGTCCGCCTGGAGGAGAGCCCCGCGCACCGGGAGTCGATCTTCACCTTCGCGCCCCGCTCCTCCGGCGCCGCCGAGTACTACTCTCTCTCGGAGGAGGTCCTATCCCGTGTCTAAGCGCCGTGGCCTGCCCGTCGAATCCCGCATGCAGCACGACTCGCACTTCGTCGACACACTCTCGGAACGCTTCGGCGGCTCCCTCGGCCGGCTGATCCCGATCGAGGAGATCGAGACCAACCCCGAGCAGCCGCGCCGCAGCGTGGGCGACCTGAAGGAGCTCGCCGCCTCGATCGAATCGAAGGGCGTCCTCGAGCCCCTGCTGGTCAGACCGCTCAAGAGCGGCCGCTTTCGGATCATCGCGGGGGAGAGGCGGTTCCGCGCGGCCCTCGAGGCGGGTCTCGCGGAGGTGCCGTGCATCGAGCTCGACGTGCCCGACAACGAGGTGATGGAGATCGCGTTGATCGAGAACCTCCACCGGCGCGATCTCCACCCCTTCGAAGAGGCGATGGGGTACTCCATGCTCGCCGAGACCCACGGGTACACCCAGCAGCGGATCGCCTCTTCGATCGGCAAGTCGCGCGTCGCGATCACCGAGGCGCTCTCGCTCCTCGACATCCCCGAGGACGTGCGCGAGGAATGTCGGCGCGCCGACATCGACGCGCGCTCGGTGCTTCTCGAGATCGCTCGCCTCGGAGATCCCAGGAAGATGCGCGCGGCGATCGCGATGGTTCTGCACGGCTCGACGCGCGAGGACATCCGCGATCAGAAGAAGGCGGAGGGTCCGGGCAAGGGGAGAGCGCGCTCCTTCCACTTCGTCTACAACCCCAAAGATGCGCCGTACAAGCTGGCCATCTCCTTCGACAAGTCGCGGGTCAATCGCGACGAGCTGATCGGAGCGCTGCGCCAGGTCCTGAAGCAGCTCGAGTCCGGCTCGCTGGAGCTTCCCAAGAAACGCTGAGATCGGCGAGGTCCGTCGCAGCCACTCCGCGTCCACGTCTCCGGCGCGCCGCCTTCTCTCATCGACTTCTTTCCCGGGCGCCCACTCACACTCACTGCATGGCGAGGCTCGAGGGGCGACCGCCAACTTCGGGGCGCCCGCGAGCTGGGTGCTGGCGCAGGCGGGCATCATCGCGGAGCCGAAGCCCACAGATCAATAGCGTCCGATAAGATATATTATGTTAAATCCGATCAGTGAGCCGTGGGCTGGGGATTATGTAAAGCGCGCGCCGTACGGCGAGTCGGAGTGCTTCCCTGCGCTTTACATAATCCCCTGGATAGAGCTTCCCGAGGACGCCGGGCGCCCGTCGGGCGCGCGGCGGCTTACCATGGACGCCGATGCGGCTGATCTCTAGAGCGCTTCTTCTTGAGTTGGTCGGTCCGTTTTTCCTGGGCTTCGCCGCGTACACCTTCATCCTGCTCATCCGGACGATCCTCTTCCTCGCCGACTTCGCGGTCCGGCGGAGCGCCTCGTTCGTGGACGTCGCGAAGCTGGCCGTGCTGTCGCTGCCGTGGATGGTCGTCCTGACGATCCCCATGGCCTTTCTCCTGGCCGTCCTCGTCGGCCTCGGGCGCCTGGGCGCCGACTCCGAGCTGATCGCCCTGCGTTCCTGCGGCGTGGGCTCGGCCTCGCTCTACCGTCCGGTTCTCGGCGCCGCCGCAGTCCTGTCTCTGGGAGTCCTGTTCCTCTACAACGTCGTGCTCCCGCCCGCGAACACGCTCCTCGAGCGGTCCATGGCCCGACTCGCCGCGACCTCCATCGTCAACGTGGTCGCCCCGAGGACGTTCCGGGAGCCGCGGCCCGGTGTCACGCTCTTCTTCGACCGCACGGCGCCCGACGGCCGGTCGTTCGAGGGGATCTTCCTGATCCTCGGCGAGGCGGCCGAGGCCCCGAACCGGGTCATCGTCGCCCGCCGCGGCACGCTCGCGCTCGAGGGCGACCAGCTGTGGCTCGACCTCTTCGAATCGACGGTCCACGAGGTCGACCCCGAGGACTCCTCGCGCTATCGCATCAGCCGCAACGAGTCGCAGCGGCTGCTCCTGGCTGGCGAGTTCGGGGGCACCCCCCTCGGGCGGGTCAGCGCCGAGCGCGGCATTCGCTCCCAGGCCCTCCGCCAGCTCTGGCGGACCGCCCACGAGGCGCCGAACGTCGGGACGCGGCGGACCGCACTCGTCGAGCTCAACAAGAAGTTCGCCATCCCCTTCGCATGCTTCGCCTTCGCCCTCGTGGGCGTTCCCCTCGCGGATTCCTTCCGCCGGGGCGGGCGCGGCGCGAGCTTCGCGCTCTCGCTCGGGATCATCGTCGTCTACTACGTCTTCCTGACGACCGGCGAGACCTGGGCGCAGCAGGGCAAGGTCTCCCCCGGCCTCGCGATGTGGGCGGCGAACCTCTTTCTGCTCGCCATCGGCGCGCTCGCTGCGCTCCGGCCCCGTTCCTGGCGCGCGCCGATCCCGCGCCGCCCCGCGCGCGAGATCCCCCGCGAGAAGGGCGCCGCCGCGGCTCCCACGGCTTCCCGGCCGTCGCCGTCGCCTCGCGCCGCCCTCCGGATCGCCTCGGCCTGCGACCGCTACGTCCTGGCCCGCTTCTTCTCGGCGCTCCTGCTCGTCTTCGCCTCCGCTCTCGTGCTCGCGGTCGTCGTGGACTACGCGGACAAGGTCGACGAGATCGCGAAGAACCATCCCTCGTCGCAGGCGATCCTCGGGTACTACCGCTACTTCCTCTTCTCGATCGGGATGCAGATCGCCCCCTTCGCGGTTCTGCTCGCGACGCTCATCGGTCTAGGGGTGCTCTCCAAGAACAACGAGGACACCGCGTTCCGCGCCTCGGGCGTCTCGCTGCAGCGGCTCTCGGCGCCCGTGCTCCTCGTGGCCGCGGCAGGCGCGCTCGCGGCGTTTGCCCTCTCCGAGTACCTCCTGCCCTTCGCCGAGCAGCGGCAGACCCACTACAAGAACCAGATCTACGGCCACGAGACCGGGGGAAAGGGAGTCGGATCCCAGAACTGGTACCTCGCGTCGAACGGCGAGATCTGGCACCGCGAGGAGGGCAATGCCTCCCAGAACACGCTCTATTCGGTCTCCGTCTTCCAGTTCGATTCCGGTTTCCACCTCGTCCGCCGCACCGCCGCCCGGGAGGCCTCGTGGGCCGGCCAGTCGTGGCTGCTCCGGCAGGGCTGGAGCCGCGACTTCGGGGACGAGGAGCCGGTCGGGTTCCGCCCGTTTCTCGAGCAGCACGTCGCGGGAGATCCGCCGCAGGCGGTCAGCGCGGTCCGGCGTCGTCCCGAGGAGATGCGGTTCCGGGAGCTCGAACACCTGACGCAGCGTTTGCGCGCGGGGGGCTACCCCACCGGCAGTCTCGAGACGGCCCTCCAGACGAAGGTGGCGCAGCCGGCGATGCTGCCGATCATGGCCCTCCTCGCCGCGCCCTTCGCCTTCCGGGTCGGCCGGCGGGGCGCGCTCGCGGGAATCGGCCTCGGGCTCATCCTCGGGATCCTCGCGCTCATCGCCGCGGCGTTCCTGACGAAGCTCGGAGACGTCGGCGCCCTGCCGCCCGCGCTCGCCGCGTGGTCGCCCAACGTGCTCTTCGGACTCGCGGCGCTCTACTTCCTGCTTCGGATGCGGACGTAGCCGCTTCAAAACGGCCGACCGGATACCCGGCGAAACGCCACCCCGCGGCGCCCTAGACCGGCGCGGCCAGCGGCCGGCCCGCGAGCCTCTCGAGGATCGCGATGGGCGCGCTCTCCGGCGCGATCAGGGAACCGCGCGAGAGGATCACGGTCTGCTCCAGCGCAAACTGCCCGGAGAGCACCGCGTGGCTGACCATGTCCGTCAGGACGATCCAGCTTGAGCCCGGCGGGAAGGAGAACCGCTCCCTCTCCCCCCCCTGGAACTCCGCGTTGCTCTTCAGGAAGTCGTGGAAGCGCAGCATGAACGCGTCGTAGGCCGAGGGCAGCTCCCGTCTCGCGCCGAGGGCCCGCAGCAGACGGTCCGCCGGCGAAGGCCGCCCGCGCCGCAGGGCCTCCGCGAGCAGCCCCGAGCCCACGGCGTAGCGCGGCGCCAGCCGGTCGAACGTCCCGCCGGAGATCCACTCCCGCGCGCGGGTCGGGTGGATGTTGCTGAAGAAGCGCAGGATCCTCCCCCCGTGTGTCGGACGGGTGGGGAACGCGTCGACGTGCATGAGGTCGTTGCGCGAGGTCTGCGGCAGGCTGCGGCCCTCCTCTTCGATCGGGCGAAAGCTCGCGTAGTCCACGTGCCACGATCGCGCGTAGGCCGGAAACAGCCGGGCCAAGAGCTCGAGAGACGCCTTCGAGTAGCCCCGGAGGATTCGTCCAAGCCGCTCGCGCTCCGCGCGGTCGCCCGTGGCCCCGGTCACGCGATCGCGGGCGGGACGGTACGCGATGTTCTTGTGCAGCCGGCCGCCGCTCTGCCGGCGGGACAGCAGGAAATCCCGGTCCGCGTCCGGGATCGGAAACGGCGGACTCCGGAAGAGAAGGATGCTCCCCTCCTCGAGCGTGCGCGCGAGGGCATCTCCCGAGCCGTCGCCTCCAGGAGGGCCCGTCAGCGCGTCGACGTCGACCAGAGGCATGGAGACGAGAGGCTTACGTGCCCTCTTCCCAGGAGGTCATGTACTTCTGCTGCTCGGGGGTGGGCGTGTCGATCGTGACGCCCATGGACGCAAGCTTCAGGCGGGCGATCTCGCGGTCGATCTCGTCGGGCACGCCGTAGACCCTCTTCTCGAGCGTCGCGTGGTTGCGCACCATGAACTCCGCCGCCAGCGCCTGGTTGGCGAAGGACATGTCCATGACCGATGCCGGATGCCCCTCGGCCGCGGCGAGGTTGATGAGGCGACCGTCCGCCAGGAGGTTGACGCGGCGCCCGTCCTGCAGCCGGAACTCCTCGACGAACTCGCGGATCGGCCGCCGCTCGCGCGAGAGCTTCTCCAGCGCGGGGATGTCGATCTCGACGTTGAAGTGTCCGGAGTTGCAGACGACCGCTCCATCCTTCATGGCGCGGAAGTGCTCCTCGCGCAGGACGCCCTTGTTGCCGGTGACCGTGACGAAGATGTCGCCCACGGGCACGGCCTCGGCCATCGTCATCACGCGGAATCCGTCGAGCGCGGCCTCGATCGCCTTCGTCGGATCGAGCTCCGTCACGATCACCTGGGCGCCCAGGCCGCGCGCCCGCATGGCGACGCCGCGCCCGCACCAGCCGTAGCCGGCGACGACGACGTTGAGGCCCGCGACCAGGAGGTTGGTGGCGCGGATGATGCCGTCCAGCGTGGACTGTCCGGTGCCGTAGCGGTTGTCGAAGAAGTGCTTGGTCCTGGCCTCGTTGACCGCGACGACCGGGAAGCGCAGGACGCCCGCCTTCTCCATGGCCTTCAGGCGGATGACGCCCGTCGTGGTCTCCTCGGTCCCGCCGATGATGCCCGCGAAGAGCGCCTTGCGCTCGTCCTTCGAGAGGCCCTGAGCCCACTGGCGGACGACCGGGTCGACCTCGGCGTCGCGCTCGAGCGCCAGGAAGAGGAGCGAGGACACCAGGTCGGCGCCGTCGTCCATGGTCATGTTGGGCCGGTGTGCGAGCGCGGCCCGGATGTGGTCGTAATACGTCGCGTGGTCCTCGCCCTTGATCGCGTAGACGGCGACGCCGTAGTCGGCGACGAGTGACGCGGCGACCTCGTCCTGCGTGGACAGCGGGTTCGAGGCACACAGGACGAGGTCGGCTCCGCCGGCGGTCAGCGTGCGCGCCAGGTTCGCCGTCTCGCTCGTCACGTGGAGGCAGGCCGACAGGCGGACGCCCCGGAGCGGCTTCTCCTTCTCGAACCGCTCGCGGATCTGCCGCAGCACGGGCATGCTCGCATCGGCCCATTCGATTCGCGTCTTGCCGCGGCCGGCGAGCGCCAGGTCGCGGACGTCGTTCTGGACGTTCGAGGAAACCGCAGTCGCCGCCATGAAGCCTCCTAGCTACCTTGTACCTGTACCCGTACCGACCGGCGCGGCCATCTCGACGCCGGCCGCCTTGGCCAGCGCCTCCGCGCGATCCGTGCTCTCCCACGTGAATTCGGGCAGCCGCCGGCCGAAGTGGCCGAAGGCCGCGGTCTGCTTGTAGATCGGACGTCGCAGGTTCAGCGTCTCGATGATTCCCTTGGGCGTCAGATCGAAGTGCTCCCGGATGAGGGAGACCATCTTGTCTTCCGGCAGGCGGCCCGTGCCGTACGTCTCGACGTGGACAGAGACGGGATCGCGCACGCCGATCGCGTACGCGAGCTGGATGAGCGCCCGCTCGGCCATGCCCGCCGCGACCAGGTTCTTGGCGACGTAGCGGGCCATGTAGGCCGCGGAGCGGTCGACCTTCGTCGGATCCTTTCCGGAGAACGCGCCGCCGCCGTGCGGGGCGCTGCCGCCGTAGGTGTCCACGATGATCTTGCGTCCGGTCAGGCCGGTGTCGCCCTGTGGCCCGCCGATCACGAAGCGGCCGGTCGGGTTGATGTGGAACTTCGTCGTCGGGGTCAGGAGAGCCGCCGGAATGACGGGCCGGATGACCTCCTCGATGACGGCCTCCTTGAGCGCCGCGTGCTGGATCGCCTCGGCGTGCTGGGTCGAGACCACGACCGTCTCGACGCGGATCGCACGGCTGCCCTCGTACTCGACGGTGACCTGGGACTTGCCGTCGGGGCGCAGGAAGTCGAGCTCGCCCTTACGCCGGGCCTGTGAGAGCCGCTGGACCAGGCGGTGGGCCAGCGTCAGCGGCAGCGGCATGAGCTCCTCGGTCTCGCGAACCGCGTAGCCGAACATCATCCCCTGATCGCCCGCGCCGCCCGTGTCGACGCCCTGCGCGATGTCGGGGGACTGCGGGTCGATCGAGGAGACGACCGCGCACGTCTCGTAGTCGAACCCGAACTTGGCGCGCGTGTAACCGATCTCCTTGATCGTCTGCCGCACGATCGAGGGCAGGTCGACGTAGGTCCGGGTCGAGATCTCGCCCGCGATGAAGGCGATGCCGGTCGTGACGAGGGTCTCGCAGGCCACCCGGCCGGTTGGATCGTCCCGCATGACGGCGTCGAGAACCGCGTCGGAGATCTGGTCGGCGATCTTGTCGGGGTGCCCCTCGGTCACGGATTCCGACGTGAAGAAGTGCCTGCCGTTCTGAAGCATGGATCGACTCCTCTAGTGCGTCGATGGGCTATCGGCCAAGAACCGCGAAGGCTAGCATTTCCGGGCCGTGGCGTCAAAGAACGTCAGGAAATGGAAGACGTTACGCCCGTATTCGCGCCGGCCGGCCGATGCCAGGCCCGGAAGGCCGGGCTCGGCGGACCGGGCGTCGGTCTGCACGACCACGACGCCGCCCTCCGCGAGGACTCCCGCGACGCCGGCGAGCTCGTCCATCCGCCCGGAGCCTCCGTGAGCGTACGGGGGATCGGCGAACACGACGTCGAACCGTTCGTGGCTCGCGAGGAGCCGGGAGAGGGCGCGGGCCGCGGGCTCGCGCAGCACCCGCACCTCGTCCTCGGGAACCTTCCAGCGCGCCAGCAGCTCGCGGAGAAGCGTCTCCGCCTCGGGCTCGGCCTCCACGAGGACAGCGCGGGCCGCTCCGCGGGAGACGGCCTCGAGCCCCACCGCGCCGGACCCCGCGTAGAGGTCCAGCACGCTCGCGCCCTGAACCCTCTCACCCAGCGAACTGAAGAGTCCCGCGCGCGCCCGGCCGGACGTCGGCCGCGCCGAGCCGGGCACCGGAAGCGCCCTCCCCTTCCACCGGCCGCTCTGAATGCGGACGCGGCCGGCTCGCGCGGGTCCTGCGGATCTCTCGGGCTTCCTCTTCACCTCTTCACCGCTTCACGGTTTCTCACGGCGCGCGGTCGGGCGGAGCGAATTGATAGCGGAGCTCCTCGATCTTCACCCATTGCGAGTACGGCTCGTTGACGCCGATGATCTCGACGAAGCCGGTCTCCTTGACCAGCCGCTGCACGCGGAACATCGCGCCGTCGAAGCGCTTGAGCAGCGTTCCGGGCGGCAGCAGCTCCGCCGAGTAGCGCGACGCGGGCGAGAGCGGGCTCAGGAAGATGCCCCGGAGGCCCTCGAGCGCCGCGACGAGCGAGGCCGACTCCGCCGTGTGGCTCGACAGCTCGTCGAAGCGGATCGTCTTGCGCAATCCGTCGGAGCGCGCCAGCGTGACCGCCGACTCGGTCGCGAACTCGCTGGTCAGCCGCGTCCGGAGGTCCGCGGGGAGGGCCCAGATCTCGGTGCGCTCGAAGAAGTGGCAGTAGTACTCCACCTCCGCGGCGGGAAGCGGCTCGCGCTTGACCTCCTCGTGTCCGTGACGCGAGGTCTTCCAGACGAGAGTCCGGTCGCGAAACAACGTCAGCCGGTCGTAGCCCTCGTTGGACTGGCGGATCCACTCCATGCAGAAGGTCGGCCCGGGCAGGATCGTCGGCGTCGCCTCCGGCGTCGGTGAAGGCGGCGGAACGGCGCGGAGCGCGAGCAGCATCACCGCGAGGCCCGCGATCAAGGGCGGCCTCCCCGCCGCGCGATGCGCAGAGCGTATGCGAGCGCGTCGCGGTCGGAGATCCGACGATCGAGCAGCGCGTCTTGCGTGCGGCCGAGCGCGCGTCCGATCGCCTCGCCCGGAGGGACGCCGGCCGCGATGAGGTCCGCGCCGCGCACGATGAGGGGACGCTGCGCGACTCGGCGGCGGGCGTTCGCCAGGGCGCGGCGGTCCACCGGAGACAGGGCGGCGGCTGCCGCGAGGTGCTCCTCCGCCGAGAGACCTCCGATGCGGCGCGCGATCTCCGAGACGCGACGCCGCGCGAGACCGCCGCCGAGCCTTCGCCGCGTCGCCGGCCAACCGAGCAGCCGGGCCCGCTCGGAGCCCGCGAGGCCCAGCCGGTCCGCCACGCTCCGAAGCTCGGCGGGCCGGAGTCCCCCGGCCCAGGCGAGCAGGTAGGCCAGCCACCCCGCCTCGGGCTCCTCGGATACGGATACGAGAGACTCGACGCGCCGCAAACGCGGGCCCTCGCCCCGCACCCTCCCGAGCGCCGGGGCGATCGCGCGGTCGAGACCGAGCCGCCGCAGGATCCGCACGGCCGCGGCCCTCCCCGGTTCGCCGAAGATCTTGACGAGCTCGCGCCGCAGCCGATCCCCCGAGACCCGGTCGAACGCGCCCTCCGCGACGGCGCGCGCGATCGCACGCCGCGTCGCGGTGTCCAGACGGAGGCCGTAGCGATTCGCGTAGCGCACCCCCCGCAGCGCACGGGTCGGATCGTCGACGAACGAGGCGGGGTGCAGAGCCCGCAGCGTCCGACGCACGAGGTCGCGGGCGCCGCCGAACGGATCCACGAGCCGGAGCCGAAGCCCGCGCCCCGGCGAGAGGGCGAGCGCCATGGCGTTCACCGTGAAGTCGCGCCGGGCGAGGTCCTCCTCGATCGACGCCGGGAGGGCGACGGTCGGGAGCGCTCCCGGCGACGCGTACGTCTCGCGCCGGGCCGCGGCGACGTCCAATCGCTCGCCGCCCGGAAGGGTCAGCACCGCCGTCCCGAAGCGGTCGTGAGGGTGCGCTGCGGCGGATAGCTCCCGGGCGAGGTCACGGACGAATGCGGCCACGGCGGCTGCGTCCGCCTCGACGACCAGGTCCACGTCGCGGACCGGCTGACCGGACAGGAGATCCCGCACCACGCCTCCCGCCAGATACAGGCGCAAGTGACTTCGCTTCGCAACCGCGCTCGCGGCGGCCCAGGCTCTGCGCGCGGGGCTCGGGAGTCGCGACGAACCGAGCGAGCGCCTGGCCGTCACGGGCCGAGCTCAGAAGACGTACTCGACCGATCCCTCCCCCGCCAGCGCCTGGATCTCGTGGGTCAGGCTCGGAGACGGCTTGATGCGCATCGAGTCCGCCGCCTTGAGCGTGGCCTCGAACTCGCCCGGCCGGACGAGCCGGAAGGAAACGGGCGTCGTGCCGGGATGGAGGCGCAGACGCTCCTGGAGGCGAGCCAGCACGTTCTCGTCGGCGTAGGCGAGGTTGATCTTGATCGCGAGCTCGCGGGCGCGGCGCTCGCGGATGCCCTCGAGGGGCGTGATGTCCTGCACCGTCAGCTCGAGCGCGCCTCCGGACTCGCGAACGATCGCCGTGGCGAGGACCGGCAGGTCGTCTCGCACCCATCCCTGCACCTTCTCGTACACGCTCGCGAAGACGCACACCGAGACGCTCCCGCTCGTGTCCTCGAGGACCGCCTTCAGCATCGTCTTGCCCTCGTTGACGCCCTTCTTGATCTTCTGCTTCTTGAGGCTGATGAGGACCCCGGCGATCCGGACCGTCTGCTCGACGCGGGTCGAAAGCTCCGCCACCCGCGCCTCGGCGAAGCGCTCGATCTCGCTCGCGAATCGCGTCAGCGGATGGCCCGTGACGTAGAAACCGAGCGTGTCCTTCTCGCCCTTGAGCCGCTGGTCGAGCGCCCAGTCGGGCTGCTCGGGAAAGTCGTCCCGCGGCGGGCCCTCCTCGGCCGGGGAGCCGGCGAAGAGGTTCGTCTGCCCCTGCTCGGTCTCCTCGCGGACGCGGGCCGCGGAGGCGACCACGCGTTCGGAGGCGCCCGCCAGAGTCGCGCGGTTCTTGCCGAAGGAGTCGAACGCTCCGGCCGCGATCAGCGCGTCGAGGGTGCGCTTGTTGACGAGGTGGGGATCCAGCCGCATCGCGAAGTCGCTGAAGGACGCGAAGGGGCGCGATCGCCGCTCCTCCAGGATCGCCTGAGCCGCCGCCTCGCCCACGCCCTTGATCGCGGCGAGGCCGAAGCGGATCGAATCCCCGACGGCGGCGAAGCTGGTGGCCGACTCGTTGATGTCGGGCGGGAGCACGGGGATGCCCGACTCCTGGCAGTCGCCCAGCACCTTCACGATGCCGTCGGTCGAGCCGATCTCGGCTGAGAGGTTGGCCGCGAAGAAGTCGATCGGGTGGTGCGCCTTGAGGTAGGCCGTCTTGTACGCGACCAGCGCATAGGCGACGGCGTGCGACTTGTTGAAGCCGTACCGCGCGAAGGGCTCGATCAGCGACCACAGCTCCTGCGCCTTCTTCTTGGACGTGCCGTGCTCGGTGCAGCGGCGGATGAACTTCTCGCCCTCGGCGACCATGATCTCGCGCTTCTTCTTCCCGATCGCCTTGCGCAGCAGGTCCGCCTCGGCGAGCGAGTAGCCCGCCACGACCTGCGCGATGCGCATGACCTGCTCCTGGTAGACCAGGATCCCCAGCGTCTCGGACAGGATGGGCTCGAGCTCCGGAAGCGGATAGGTCACGCGGCTCATGCCGTTGCGCCGCCGGACGTAGTCCTCCACGGTGCCGGCGTCCAGCGCGCCCGGCCGGTAGAGGGCGTTCAGGGCGGCCAGGTCGGCGAACACTCGCGGCTTCGCCCGGCGCAGCAGATCGCGCATCCCGCCCGAGTCGAACTGGAAGACGCACGCCGTCTTGCCGGATCGGAAGAGCTCGAAGGTCGGTTCGTCGTCCAGGGCCACGCGGTCGAGCTCCAGCGGGACCCCGAGCCGCGACCGGACCGCCTCGACGGTCGCCTCGAGCACGTCGAGCGTGATCAACCCCAGGAAGTCGATCTTGAGGAGGCCCATCTTCTCGACGGCGTTCATGTCGAACTGCGTCGTGATCTCGTCCTTGCTGGTGCGGTAGAGCGGGAGGAACTCGATGATCGGCCGCGGCGCGATGACCACGCCGGCGGCGTGTATTCCGGCGTGCCGGGACAGGCCCTCCAGGCGCTCCGCGATCTTGACGACGCGCGCGACCGACTCGTCCGAGGCCATCGCCTCCTTCAGGCCCGGCGAGTCGCGGAACGCGCGCTCGAAGTTGACGTCGGGGCCGTCTGGCACGAGCTTGGCGATGCGGTCGCCGATCGCCACGGGCAGCGAGAGCACGCGGGCGACGTCGCGCACCGCGAGCTTGGGCTTCAGCTGCGAGAAGGTCACGATCTGCGCCACGTTCTCGCGCCCGTACTTCCGGGTCACGTACTCGATGACCTCCGAGCGGCGCGCCTGGCAGAAGTCGATGTCGATGTCGGGCATCGAGATGCGCTCGGGATTCAGGAAGCGCTCGAAGAGCAGGTCGTAGCGCAGCGGGTCGATCTCGGTGATCCGCAGCGCCCACGACACGATCGAGCCCGCGGCGCTCCCGCGGCCCGGACCGACCGCGATCCCCTTCTCCCGCGCCTCCCGGATGAAGTCGGAGACGATCAGGAAGTACGACGGGAACCCCATCTTCTCGATGACGCCGATCTCGTACTCCAGCCGCTCGAGATACTTCTCGCGCGGGATGTCTCCGCCCGGCGATCCGGCCACGGGTTCCTCGGACAGCCGCCGCTCCAGGCCCTCCCGCGCCAGGTCGCGGAAGTAGTCCGCCGGAGGACGGCCGTCGGGCGCGGTGAAGGTGGGCAGATGCAGCCCGTCGGTGTCGAAGGACACCGCGCAACGCTCGGCGATCGCCACGCTGTTCGTCACCGCCTCGACGCTCCACTGGGCGAAGCGCGACTTCATCTCCTGGGCATCCTTGACGTAGAACTCGTCGTTGTAGAACCGCATCCGCCGCTCGTCCTCGAGCGTCTTGCCCATCCCGATGCACAGCAGGACCTCGTGCGGGAAGGCGTCGTCGCGCCGCAGGTAGTGGCTGTCGTTGGTCGCCACCGCGGGCGCCCCGGTTTCCGAGGCGAGACGCAGGAGCTCCGGGATGATCGCGGTCTGCTGCGGCAGGCCGTGGTCCATGAGCTCGACGTAGAAGTTGCCCTTCCCGAAGATCTCCTCGTACTCGAGGAACGCCTTCTTGGCGGCGCCGAAGTTCCCGCGGGACAGCGATCCCGCGACCTCCCCTTTGAGGCAGCCGGACAGCCCGATCAGGCCCTCCGCGTGCTCGGCCAGGAGAGCCTTGTCCATGCGAGGACGGTGGTAGAAGCCCGTTAGGTAGGCCTCGGAGACGAGCCGCACGAGGTTGCGGTAGCCCTTCTGGGTGGCCGCCAGGATCGTCAGGTGGTACGCGTATCCCTCGCCCGACTCGCTCGCCGCCTGGGCATCGCGGTTGCGGCGATCCGCCGGCGCGATGTACGCCTCGACGCCGATGATCGGGCGCACGCCGTTCTGGAGCGCCTCGTGGAAGAAATGGAACGCGCCGAACATGTTCCCGTGGTCCGTGACCGCGACCGCGCCCATCCCGAGCTCGGACACCCGGCGGCAGAGCTCCGGCAGCCGGTTCGCGCCGTCGAGGAGGGAGTATTGGCTGTGGAGATGGAGGTGAACGAAGTCGCCGGGCATTTCGAAACTCGATGTTACCGCGCCGCGTCACTCCGCCGAGATAGGATTTTGAAACTTTCGATGCGCGCGCTCTCGATTCTCGCACTCGTTCTTGTGCACGCCGCCGCCGCGGACGCGCCGGCGCCGATCGCCGCCGACGCGGTCTGGACGCCGCCCGCGAACTTCATCGAGACCCTCCACAAGGCGTGCGACGGGCGAGAGGGAAAGGCCTTCACGGACTGCTTCATCGCCGCGATGCAGAAGGCCGGCGCACCGCCCGCGGCGATCGCGTTCGCGCGGCGCGTCGACGGCATGGGCTACCTGAGCGGCTTCGAGGACGCGGGCCGCGTCGACCTCGCCTTCGCCGAGTACCCGTTCCGCGCCAACGAGAACCAGCTCTGCTTCCTCGTCAACGGCGAGCCGCCGCTCCTCGACGTCGACGACCTGACGCGGCTCGACCGCGCCGCGCTCGCCGCCAACCCGGACTACGCCATCCTCTCCCGAAAGTATCCGAACCTGGCCATCTTCCCCGGCAAGCGCTACGGCGGCCGCAGCCTGAGGGCGGTTCTCCTGCGCGACGGTGGACAGGGCTTCGCGATCCCCTACAGGCTGCACGACGGCTGCCACGCGTGCCGCATCGTCGGGGATCTCGAGCTGCGGTGGGACTTCGACGTCGAGGGCCGCTTCGTCCGCATCGGCGTGCAGCGCGTCCGGTCGCGCCCCGATCGGTAGCCGGATCCGGTCCTCGCGATGGCCTTTCGCCGGGCGCTCAACGTCTTCGATGCGACGATGGTCGTCGTCGGCGGCATCATCGGCTCCGGGATCTTCATCCTCCCGTCGATCGTGGCCCAGCGGCTGCCCTCCGCCGGCCTCGTTCTCCTGGCGTGGCTCGCGGGCGGAGGCATCGCGCTGGCGGGAGCCTTCGCGTTCGCCGAGCTCGCGACGCTCTTCCCGCGCGCGGGCGGCGAGTACGTCTACCTCCGGGAGGCCTACCATCCGCTGGTCGCCTTCCTGTTCGGCTGGGCCTCGCTGCTGATGATCCAGGGCGGGGGCCTCGGCGCGGTGGCGATCACGTTCTCGCAGTACACGCTGAGGCTGCTCGGGAGGGACTTCTCCGTGCCCGCGGCCGCGGCGATCGCGATCGCGGTGGTCGCCGCGGTCAACGTCGTGGGCGTGAAACCCGGGAGCCGGCTGCTCAACGTGCTCGTGATCCTGAAGCTCGGCGCGCTCGCCGTTCTCATCGGCGGAGGTCTCCTGCTGCATCCCGCGCCGCCGGCGTCCGTCGCCTCTCCGGCGCCGCCCGTTCCCGGGGTCTCCTTCTCGTTGCTCGCGTTCGGCACCGCGCTCGTCCCGATCCTCTTCGCCTACGGCGGCTGGCAGAGCGTCAACCTGCTGGCGGAGGAGACGAACGAGCCCCGCCGCACGCTGCCGAGGGCTCTGCTCGCCGGCACGGCCATCGTGATCGCCGTGTACCTCCTCGCCAACGTCGTCTACCTGACGGTCCTGTCGCGTCCCGGCCTGGCGGCGACCGCGACTCCCGCCGCCGCGGCCGTGTCGCGCATCTTCGGGCCCCGGGCCGATCGCCTCATCTCCGCGGCGATCGCCGTCTCCGCCTTCGGGTTCCTCGACCTCACGCTCCTCGCGCAGACCCGGATCTACTACGCGATGGGGCTCGACGGCGTGTTCCTGCCCGCGCTGGGGAGGCTGCATCCCCGATTCCAGACGCCGGCGCTCGCGATCGTCCTCCAGGCGCTCTGGGGCATCGTCCTCGTGCTCACCGGCACCTACGGCGACCTGGTGGACTCGGTCGTCTTCGGGGACTGGATCTTCTTCGGACTCACGGTGGCCGCCGTCTTCCGGTTCCGCGGCCGCTTCCCGATCGGCGCGCGCGATCCCGGCACGTTCCGCCTCCCCGGCCATCCGGTCGTTCCCGCGCTCTTCGTCGCGGCGGCGCTGCTCGTCGTCGGGAGCGCGATCCAGAGCAACCCGAAGCGCTCGGCCGTGGGCGCGGCCCTCCTCGCGGCCGGGATTCCCGTCTACGCGTACTACGCGAAGAGGAAAGGAACGGCGGCCTGATGCGCGCCAGCGCTCCCTACATGGAATGGGCGAAGTCCCGGCCTCGCCCGCGGATCGACCTCGCCGGGAGCAACCTGCTCGCGTGCACGCTCGAGGACCTTCCGGGCGCCCGCGACGCAGTCGACGTCGCGGGCGAGAGCCCCGAGGGCTGGCGGCCGCTGGTCGAGCGGATCGCCCGCGCGCACGGGGTCGACCCCGCCCGCGTCGCGACGGCGGGCGGCTGCTCCGGCGCCAACTTCCTCGCGCTCGCCGGCCTCCTCGAGGCGAACGACGAGGTCCTGGTGGAGAGCCCCTTCTACGACCCGCTCCCCGCGGCCGTGCGCCTTCTCGGCGGACGGATCGTGTACTTCCCGCGGCGCCTCGAGGACGGCTTCGACGTCGACCCCGGGATCGTCGCGGCCGCCGTCACGCCGCGCACCCGTCTGCTCGTCCTGACGAATCCGCACAATCCCTCCGGGACGCTCGTCTCGCCGGACCGACTCCAGGAGCTCGTCCGGCTGGCCGAGCGCCAGGGTTTCACGATCCTCTTCGACGAGGTCTACCGCGACGTCGTGCACGATGCGCGGCCGGCGCCCGCGGCGACGCTCTCCCCCGCGTGCGTCTCGACCAGCAGCCTGACCAAGGCGTACGGGCTCGCCGCGTTGCGCTGCGGATGGGTCCTCGCGACCGCCGAGCTCGCGCGCAAGATCCGGCGGTCACGCGACGTCGTGGACGTCTGGAGCCCGATTCCGTCGGACCGCCTCTCCGTGCTCGCGTTCGATCGCCTCGACGTCCTCGCCGCCCGCGCCCGCGCGCTCGTCGAGACCAACCTCGGCCGCGTGACGGCCTGGCTCGCGGAGACCCCGCGCCTCGAGTGCGCCGTGCCGCGGGCGACCCTCGCGTTTCCGCGCATCCGCGGCGTCGACGATGCGGCGCCGTTCGCCGACCGGCTCTTCAAGCGGACCGGCGTCGCGGTCGCGCCGGGCCACTTCTTCGGAGCGCCGGCGCACTTCCGCATCGCGTTCGGCGGCGAGCCGGCGAAGGTCGCGGAGGGTCTGGAGCTGATCGGGAAGGAGCTGGAGGAAGCGTAAAAGGTCGGGAACGTTACCGCCAACCTTTGGTTGGCGTTGCCTACTGCCGAGGGTTTGCCTCCGGTGGCCGGCTCGGCGCTCGCGCGCCTCAGGATGACCGCGCGCTACGGCGCGCGGTCACTCCCACTCGATCGTCGCGGGCGGCTTGCTCGTAACGTCGTAGACCACGCGATTGATGCCGCGGACCTCGCGCACCACGCGCGTCGCGATCGCGTCCAGCACCTCGTGCGGCATCCGGAACCAGTCGGCGGTCATGAAGTCGGTCGTCTGCACCGCGCGCACCGCCAGGACGAACTCGTGCGTGCGCGCGTCGCCCATCACGCCCACCGACCGCACCGGCAGCAGGACCGCGAACGCCTGCGAGATCGCGTCGTAGAGGCCGGCCCTGCGGATCTCCTCGAGCACGATGACGTCGGCCTTCTGGAGGAGCGCGACCTTCTCGGGCGTCACCTCTCCCGGGATCCGTACGGCGAGCCCCGGCCCCGGGAACGGATGCCGCGCCAGGAACTCCCGGGGCAGCCCGAGCTCCGCGCCGAGCAGACGCACCTCGTCCTTGAAGAGCTCGCGCACCGGCTCGATCAGCTCGAACCCCAGCCGCTCGGGCAACCCGCCCACGTTGTGGTGGGTCTTGATGACGGCGGAGGGACCCTTGATCGAGACCGACTCGATGACGTCGGGATAGAGCGTGCCCTGGGCGAGGTAGCGCACGTGGGGGATGCGCTCCGCCTCCGCCTGGAACACCTCGATGAACGTCCGCCCGATGATCTTGCGCTTCTGCTCCGGGTCCGTCACGCCCGCGAGGCCCTCGAAGAAGCGCTTCGAGGCGTTCACCGCGTGCACGTGGATGCCGAGGTGCGAGAAGGCCTCGACGACCTGGCGGCGCTCGTCCGCGCGCATGAGGCCGTGGTCCACGAGGACCGGATGCACTCGCTCCCCGAGCGCCTCCCGCAGGAGGATCGCCGTCACGGACGAGTCCACGCCGCCCGAGAGCGCGCAGATCACGCCGCCCGTCGGCGCCTGTTTGCGGATCGCCGCCACCTTCTCCTGGCGGAAGTTGGCCATCGTCCAGCCGGGCTTCACCCGGCAGATGTGGAAGAGGAAATTCTCGAGGATCTCGCGGCCGTGGGTCGTGTGGCCCACCTCCGGGTGGAACTGCACCGCATACACCCCATGCTCGGGGTCCTCGATGCCCGCGATCGGCGAGCTTCCCGTCGACGCGATGACACGAAAGCCCGAGGGCGGCGCGACGACCGAATCGCCATGGTTCATCCAGACCGTCTGCTCGGGCTCGAGTCCCGCGAAGAGCGCCGAGTCCACCTCGATTCGCGCCACGGCACGGCCGTACTCGCGTCCCTCGTTCGCGATGCCGCCGCCGCGCGCCTGCGCGAGCCACTGCATTCCATAGCAGAGTCCGAGGACGGGCACGCCGAGGCGCGCGGGGTCGCCGGAGGGCTTCGGCGCGTCCGCCTCGTAGACGCTCTGGGGCCCTCCCGAGAGGATGATGCCTCGAGGGTTCCAGCGGCGGATCTCCGCCTCCGGCGCGTCGGGCGGCAGGACCACCGAGAAGACGCGGGCCTCCCGAATGCGCCGCGCGATCAGCTGCGTGTACTGGCCGCCGAAGTCCAGGACGACGATCGACTCGGGCGCGCTCATGCCTCACCCGCCTGCGTGAAGAGCGCCAGCGGTCCCGCGAGGAGGGCCGACGGGATCACGGAGAGGGCGGCGCCCGCGAACGGCGCCAGGGCGGCGAGCAGCGGCGCGACGAGAGTCCCGGGGGCCTGCCGCAGCGACACCCGCTCGGCGTACCACATGAACGCGACGCTCCCGACCAGGAAGAGCACCGGGAAGGAGACCGAGAAAGCGCGGCCGTACGCCGAGCCCCGGGGCTTCCGCCGGCCGAAGAGGGCCCGCTCGGCCGCCGCCACGCTCACGATGAAGAGGAGGGCCATCACGTACGCCGGAACGAAGAACACGAGCGCCTGCTCCAGGAACCTCGCCTCGGGAGCCGCGGACTCCACGCGCTCCCCCGCCCACTGCTGGAAGAACGGATAGGTGCCGAAGCCCGGGTCCTTGCGGCCATGCGTCAGGAGGAAGATCAGGACGACGAGGAGGAACGCCGAGGGGAGCAGGAGCGCCGCTTGCCTCAGAAACCTCACGTCCCCACCGATTCTATCCGATCGGCGAGCGCGGCCGATAGAATGGCCTCGCGTGCGCCCGCGAAGATCGACCTGGATCTGGCTCGGCGTCCTCGTCGCGGCCGAGATCACCGCGTGGATCCTCCGGCGGACCGGATCGGAGGCGGGCTGCCTCCTGCGCGTCCTGACGGTCCTCGCCGCGACGATTCTCTTCTGGCGCGCCGGGGTCTTCCTCTTCCAGCTGATCATCCGCCGGCTGTCGCTGCGCCTCGCGTTCTCGCACTTCCTGATCGGCATCGTGCCGATTCCGCTGACGGCCGCCCTGGCCCTCGCCGCCGCCTACATCGTCGCGCACCAGGTGATGGCGAACCGGATGCGCCGCGAGACGACCGCGATCGGCGTCGCCGCCCTGTCCTCGACGCCCCCGCCGCCACGGGTCTCCCTCACGGACGAGGGCGCCGTGCAGTCCTCCGGCGTCTCCTGGCTGGCGCCGGGAGCGCGGGTGGACTGGCTCCAGAACCTCGAGCGCCCGGGCTTCGTCGAGGCGGAGGGCGGGCTCTGGCTGGCCGTGCCGGAGGGTCCGAAGGCGGTCCGCCTGCTGGACCTCTCGGACGCGGACGCGCCCTGGGCCCAGCGGCTCGCGGACGCCACGGGCTACGAGGTCGAGTTCATCCTCGGCGACGCCTCGACCGAGAACCGCGGGCTTCGGATCGAGACGGGAGACGACGGCGAGCAGGGAGTCCGAATCCGTTCCAAGAACCGCGCGGCCGCCTCCCCGACCGTCCGGCCGCACGCCCGCCCGACACCCGGCAAGGGCTACCGGAAGGGCGAGTGGATCCACGCCTTCTACCTCGAGACCCTCGCCAACGCCGCCGAGTCCGAGAAGAAGACGGGGCACAACGTGGCGATCCTCAAGGCCACGACCTCCCCCGAGGTGGTCGCCGACCAGCTCTTCCACCAGGGCGTCGCCGGCATGGCGAACGTCTTCTGGATCGTCTTCGTGAGCATCGCGGCGCTGCTCCTCCTCGTGTACCTGGTCGCCGTCGCCATCGCGCTCGTCCTCGTCGGCTCGATCGCGCGCAACGTCAACCGTCTGACGCGTGCGGCGCAGGCCGTCGGGCGCGGCGACTTCTCCGTCCGGGTCGGCTCGAAGTCGCGGGACCAGATCGGCGACCTCGCCCGCTCCTTCGACGGCATGGCCGAGAACATCCAGGGGCTCCTGCGGGAGACCGCGCAGAAGGAGCGCCTCGAGAGCGAGATCGCGATGGCTCGAACGATCCAGCACAAGCTCCTGCCCCCGGCCGAGGCGAGACTCGAGGGGCTCTCCGTGCTCGCGCACTTCGACCCGGTCGCGGAGATCGGCGGCGACTACTACGACTACCTGGCGATGCCGGACGGCCGGACGGCGCTGCCGCTCGGCGACGTCTCCGGGCACGGCCTGCCCACCGGCCTCCTGGTGGCGATGGCCAAGTCCGCGCTGGCGACGCTGATCGAGTCCGGGCTGCGGGACGGCGAGCTGTTCGCGCGGCTGAACGAGGTCATGCTGCGCTCGACCGATCCCCGCCACTACATGACGCTCTGCCTTCTCGCCTACGACGCGAGGACCCGCCGCGGCTCCCTGACCAATGCGGGCCAGCTGCCGCCCTACCGGGTGTCGAACGGCAGCGTCGAGTCCCTCGCGCTTCCCGCGTTCCCGCTGGGTCTCTTTCCCGACCGGACCTTCCCGACACGGGACTATGCCTTCGCGGCCGGAGACCTGGTGGTCTTTCACTCGGACGGCTTCATCGAGGCGGTCAACGGCGCCGACGAGGCCTTCGGATTCGACCGCTTCGAGGCCGTGCTGAGGAGCCACGGAGGCTCCGGGGCCCCGGGCCTCCGCGACGCGATCCTCGCCGCGGTCACCGAGCACACGGGCGCGCGGCCGCAGGACGACGACCGGACGCTGATGATCGTCACTCTCGACTGACGCTGCGATAGAGTCCCGCCCTAAACACGGAGACGACATGCGAATCAGGGTTCTCGCCCTCGGCGGCTGCCTCCTGTCTGCCTCGCTCGTCGCCCAGACCTCGCCCTTCGTCGACGAGAAGGTCGAACGGCTGCTCTCCAACGAGATCTCCGGCGATCGCGCGTTCGAGACAGAGCGGATCACGACGCAGTGGCACAAGCCGTCCGGATCCGAGGGCTTCTTCGCCGTGGCGCACCTCGTGGAAGAGCGGGCGCGCGCCGCGGGACTCGCCGACGTGCGATGGATCGACCAGGTCGCGCAGACCCCCGCCTGGACGCCGCTGCGCGCCGAGGCGTGGCTGATCGAGGGCGACGGCCCCGAGGCGAAAGAGACGCGTCTGGGCTCCTACGCCGACGCCAAGACGTCGATCGCGGATTTCTCGCGCCCCGCCGACGTCACCGCCGGGCTCGTGGACGTGGGCTCCGGAGAGAAGGCCTCCGACTACGCCGGCAAGAACGTGAAGGGCAAGATCGTCCTCGCGTTCGGCAGCCTGACGACCGTCACGGAGCAGGCGGTCTGGAAACGCGGAGCGGCGGGGATCCTCTCGTGGTCGTCCTCGCGCCTGAATCCCCTCGCGGAGCACCCCGACCAGATCGCGTGGTCGGGTGTCCCCGAGGAGGATGGACCCAACGGCGACAAGACGACGTTTGCCTTCCTGATTTCGCCCCGTCACGGCAAGGCCCTCTCCGATCGCCTGGGCGGTGAAGCGTCGCGGCGGTGGGGCGCCGGAGCGGCGAAGGAGGGCGAGGGACTCCGCGTGCACGTCGTCGTCGAGTCCTCGACCCTGCCCGAGAAGAAGACCGCGATGGTCGAGGCCCGGATCCCCGGAGCCGACCCGGCGCTTCCCGAGATCGTCCTGACCAGCCACCTCCAGGAGAACATCTCGGCCAACGACAACCAGTCGGGAGTGGCGAGCATGCTGGAGATCGGCCGCGCGCTCACGAAGCTGATCGCCGATGGCAAGCTTTCCCGTCCTCGCCGCGGCATTCGTTTCTGGTGGTGCGACGAGATCTACTCCGAATACCGCTACTTCGCCGACCATCCCGGCGAGGAAAAGAAGATCCTCGCCAACCTCAACCAGGACATGGTCGGGGCGAAGCAGTCTCTCGGCTCGCGGACCGAATACATGGCGAGGACCCCGTGGTGGAGGCCCTCCTACCTCTCCGACGTCCAGGAGAGCGTGCTCGAAATGGTCGTGGAGGGCAACAACGCCTACCTCGCGGCCTGGGGATCGGGGTCGATTCCGCCGGGCATCGCGTTCAGCAAGCCGCTGTTCTCGCAGCTCGGAACGCGCGAGCCGTATCACGCGAAGGCCGTCCCCTACTTCGATTCGACCGACCACATGGTCTTCAACGACTCGTGGGTCGGCATTCCGGGAACGACGCTGACGAACTGGCCGGACGAGTACATCCACTCCTCGGACGACGACCTCTGGCAGATCGATCCCACACAGATCAAGCGCAATGCGGTCGTCATCGCCGCGACGGCGTGGTGGCTGGCCGGTGCGGGAGAGGCGGAGGCGACGTGGCTTGCGGACTACGTCTCGGGACGCGCCGCCGAGCGGCTCTCGCGCGAACGGGTCACGGCGCAGGCCTGGCTGCGGGATGGAGAAGGGACCGATGCCGAGCGCCGGCGGGCCGCGGGCGATCTCTTCCTGATCGCGCTCGACAAGGAGATCGCCGCCGTCGACTCCACTCGTGCCCTGGGCGCGCCGGACGCCGTTCGGTCGAGGGCCCTGGCCTCTCTCCGCGCCGTCGCCGGCCCGCTCGCCCAGGATCTGCCCAGCGTGCCCGATCGCGACACGGATCCGGCTCTTTCGCGCCTCGCCACGCGAACGCCTCGCCGACCCGTCGCGACTCTCTCGGAGTGGATGGCGCTCGAACACCAAGTCACCGAAAAGCGTCACGTCGCCGATCGCTCGCGGCGTGACGCGAAGGAGAAGGAAGAGGAGGCTCGCAGGGCGGGCAAGAAGCCCGCGACTCCCGCCCCGCCTTCGGAGGATGAGGACGACAAGCTGTCGCCGCTCATGCAGGCCGCGGTGATGAACCGGATCGACGGGAAGACCACCGCGGCGGACATCGCGCGCGCCGTCTGCGCCGAGGCCCTCTCCGCGGGCTGGTGGTACTACGGAAAGACGACGCCGACGCTCGTCGAGAAATTCCTGACGAAGCAGGTCAAGGACGGCCTCGCCGTCTGGTAGGTCGTCGTCGGGTCTAGGCGGGATCCTTCGCCTTCGGCTCAGGATGATCCTGCGGCGTCCCTGCGGGATGCCGCAAGATCATTTCCAGCGCCCCTCGACCCAGTACCAGCCGTTCCGGTGTTCCACCCAGTGGCCGGCGGCCCACTTCGCGTGGGCATGCGGGGGGCGCTGCCAGGTTCCCTTGACCCAGACGTAGGTCGCGCCATCCCACCGGTGGTAGCCGGGCACCCAGACGTAGTCCGGACCGGGCGACGCGACGACGACCTCGGACACCGGCACGGGCGGACGCGCCTTGACGTAGACGACGCCCGGCGGCGGACCCGGCGGACAGGCCGCGGTCAGCATCGCTCCGACCGCGAGGGCGGCGCCGAGCGCGAGGATGCGGAGACTTCTCATCTCCAGTGTCCGTCGACCCAGTAGTAGCCGTTGGCGTGGTGGTGCTTCCAATGGCCGGCCACCCAGACTTTGTGTCCGTGCGGCGGAAGCGCCCACCGCCCCGGCACCCAGACGTAGGCTCTGCCGTCCCAGCGGTGATAGCCGCCGACCCAGACGTAGCCCGGTCCCGGCGCCACGACCTTGACCTCGGCGATCGGCACCGGGGGCGCGATCTTGACGTAGACCGGAACGGCGGACGCCGACGCGGCGTACAGCAACCCCGAGAGAACCGTGGCACCGAGAAGCGTGCTACCCAAAAAGCGTCTCATCGAGCCTCCTCGTTGAAGTTCTGCCTGCCCAGCCCGTTAGACGAGCGCGTGGGCATACCGGTTGACGATCCGCTCATCCTCAGAGCAACTCCCTTGCCAGCCCTCGGCGCGAAAGCGGCGGATATGATTCCGCTCCGTGCCGCCGCGCAAGAGGAAGAAGAAGGCCGAATCGCAGTCGCGCGGGCTGACGCCCGAGCAGGTGGCGGCCGGCTCCCCCACCGCCCCGGCCGAGGCGCTCCGCCGGGCGGTGGAGGAGGACGGTGGCCAGGTCCTGGCGGTCTTTCGCGACCCGCTCGGCGGGAACTGGCAGATCCTCGCGGCGCTCCCAATCGACAAGGTCCAGCCGACGCCCTACCAGCGCGACCTCTCCGAGTCCCACGTCAAGCGGCTGACCGCGGTCATCGACGCGCTCGACCGCTTCCTCGATCCGATCATCGCGGTCCGCGGGGCGGAGGGCGGGTACTGGACGCCCAACGGGAACCACCGGCTCGCCGCGATCCGCAACCTCGGCGGGCGCTCGATCCTCGCGCTGGTCCTGGCCGACCCGCAGGTGGCGTACAAGATCCTGGCCCTCAACACCGAGAAGGCGCACAACCTGCGCGAGAAGTCGCTCGAGGTCATCCGCATGGCCCGCGACCTCGCCGGGCAGCAGGACGCCACGGAGAAGGACTTCGCGCTCGAGTTCGAGGAGCCGGCGTTCCTGACTCTCGGCGCCTGCTACGAGAAGAACGGCCGTTTCGCCGGCGGCGCCTACCATCCCGTCCTGAAGCGGATCGACGACTTCCTGGACGATCGGCTCTCCCGCTCACTGAAGACGCGGGAGGAGCGCGCCGCGAAGCTCCTCGCGCTCGACGAGGCCGTCGTCGCGGCGATGAAGGCGCTCAAGGAGCGCGGCTTCGACAGTCCCTATCTGCGGCCCTTCGTCGTCGCGCGCATCAACCCGCTGCGGTTCGTGAAGTCCGCGAAGGGCTCCCGACCCGACTTCGACGCGACTCTGGAGAAGATGCTCGACTCCGCCGAGAGGTTCAAGGCGAGCTCGGTCAAGCCCGAGCATCTCGCCAGAGCCGGCGGCGCGACGGACGAATAGCGATTCGCGAATCGACCCTTCAGACAGAGGAGGACCCATGCGCTTCCGAGCCACGCTCGTCCTGGCCGCGTTGACGACGCTCCTCTCCGCGCGCCTCCGGGCGGCCGAGCCCCCTCCGAATCTGGCGACCGCCCGCGTCGTCGACCTGACCTGGCCGTTCGACTCGAAGACGATCTACTGGCCCAACTCTCCCTCCGCGTTCGAGCTCAAGTCGCTGTCGTACGGGGTCGTCCCCGGAGGGTGGTTCTACAGCTCCAACGCCTTCTGCACGCCCGAGCACGGCGGTACGCACCTGGACGCGCCGATCCACTTCGCCGAGAAGGGACGCACCGCCGACCAGGTCCCGCCCCGCCAGCTGATCGCCGCGGCCGCCGTGATCGACGTCTCGCGCGCGTCGGCCGCGAACGCCGACTACCGCCTGTCGGCCGCAGACGTGAAGGACTGGGAGAGGCGCCACGGAGCGATCGCCGCCGGCACGATCGTGCTCCTGCGCACCGGCTGGGGACGCCGCTGGCCCGACAAGAAGAGCTACCTCGGCGACGACACGCCCGGCGACGCCTCGCACCTGCACTTCCCCTCCTACGGTCCCGAGGCCGCGGAGCTCCTCGTGAAGGAGCGACACGTCGGCGCCCTAGGCGTGGACACCGCGTCGATCGACCCCGGCGACTCGAAGGACTTCCCCGTCCACCGCCTCGCCAACGGGTCCGACGTCCCCGGCCTCGAGAACCTCGCGAGCCTCGAGGAGCTGCCCGAGACCGGCGCCTGGGTCATCGCGCTCCCGATGAAGATCGCCGGCGGATCCGGCGGTCCGCTCCGGATCGTCGCGCTTTTATCAGCGCGCTGAGCCCGCCCTACCGCAGCGTGGCGAGCGCGCGCTCGGCCGCCGACGCCACCTCCGCGTGGGTGGACTTGGCGAGCTCCGCGTAGATCGCGCGCGCGGCGGCGACGTCCCCCATCGCGCGCTTGACGCGGGCGAGGTGGAAGCGCAGCTCGGCGTCCTCCGGCGCCGCGGCGATGGCCGAGCGCAGCAGGCCCTCGGACTTGCCGAAGTCGCGCTGCTCGAACGCGATCGAGGCGAGCCCCGACAGCGCCTTCGCGGACTGCGGATCGAGCGCCGCCGCCTTCGCGAACGCCTCGCCCGCTCGCGGCACGTCCCGCAGCGTCAGCCGCACGCTGCCGAGGTCCACCCAGGCCATCTTGTCGGACGGGTTCATCGCCACGGCGCGCTCCAGGTTCACCGCCGACTTCGCGTCGTCGCCCTCGAGGTGCCACGCCACGCCGAGGCCGAAGAAGTCGTTGGCGTCGGGCTCGGAGGTCTTCAGCACCCGCTCGTAGAGCTCGATGGCGCGGTCGAGACGGCCCGTCTCGCGGCACGCCTCCGCATAGTCCCGCAGGATGATGGGATTCAGCGTGGGGTACGCGGCGAGGAGGCGCTCGAAGATCGCCACGGCCTTCTCGTAGTCGCGAGTCTGGCGCGCGAGGAGCCCGGCCTCGATCTGCTTCCAGACGCCGATGCCGTCCTTCGGGTCCGTCCGGGTCGCGTCGATGCGGTCGTAGTCGACCGGCCGCGCGGCCCCGGAGATGTAGCCGAGCGAGGCGAGGCGGCGAGCGGCCTCGGGATCGACCGCCGAGGAGGTCGCCGCGGCGAGCGGCTTGCGCGCGGCGATCGCGGCGAGCTGGCGCGCCAGGTCCCGGGACGCGTCCTCGTCGCGCCCGAAGACGTTGTCTCGCTCGCCCGGATCCGCGCGCAGGTCGTACAGCTCGCGCTTGGGCGCCTCGATGTACTTGTGTCCGCCGGCGCGCAGGGCGCGCATCGGCGACCAGCCCAGGACGAAGGTCGCGTAGTCCGCCTCCGAGAACGCGGGGCGATCCTCAGCCGCGGCGGGAGGGGCGGAGGAGGCTCCCGCCGAAGGCAGGAGCGGAGCGAGGTCCTCGCCGTCGCACTCCGAGGGCGCGAGCCGCGCGAGGCCGCGCAGCGTCGGGGCGACGTCGACGAGCCGGACCTGCGAACGTACCCGCGTCCCCGCCAGGCGCCGTCCCGGCAGCCGGAGGAGAAGCGGCACGCGAACCGTCGCGTCGTACACGAAGACGCCGTGGCCAGCCTCTCCGTGCTCGCCGAGCGACTCCCCGTGGTCCCCGGCGAGGAGGACCGCCGTGTCCGCCGCGTCCACTCCCGCGAGCAGCCGCGTGAAGCAGGAGTCGGCGTAGGCGATCTCGCCGTCGTAGGGGCTCCCGGGGAAGCGCGCCGCGAAGGCCGGCGGCGGCGCGTAGGGGGCATGCGGGTCGTACAGGTGTACCCACGCGAAGAAGGGAGCGCCGGCCGCGCGCTGCTGCGCGATCCACTCGAGCGCCTTCGCCGTGGTCTCCTCGCCGCGCCGCTCCACCTCGAAGACCCGCTCGTCCTTGCCGCGGTTGGCCTCGAACGCGTCGTCGTAGCGCGAGAAGCCCCGCGCCAGGCCGCTGCCGGCCTTCACGACCAGCGCGGAGACGAATGCGCCGGTGCGGTAGCCCCGGTCCGCGAACGCCTCCGCGAGGAGCGGGACGCTCTGCCCGACGTGGTCCGTCCCGTTGACGCGGACGCCGGTGCGGAACGGGAGGAAGCCCGAGAGGAGAGTGACGTGCGACGGCAGGGTCAGAGGCGCCGCCGCGATCGCCTGCTCGAAGACCACGCCCTCGCGGGCGAACGCGTCGATGCCGGGGGTCGCGCCCTGCGCACCGCCGTAGGCGCCGACGTGGTCCGCGCGGATCGTGTCGATCGTGACGAGCAGGACGTTCGGCCGCTCGGGGACGCCGCTGGCGCGACGACAACCCGCGAGAACGGCCACGAGCAGGAAGAGCCCGGCGACGACGCGAGTGCGGCGCACGCGCGCCACGATAGCAAAGGCCTCGAGCTCTCAGCGTTCGGCGCTCACGAGCTGCAAGCGGTAAGCTCCGCATCCATGCCCGTCCAGACCGTTCCGCACCCGCTCGGGCTCCATCGGTCGCTCGATCCTCCCGGCGTCCTGCCCCAGCTCGCTCGCCGCCTCGACGCGACGCCCGAGGCGCTGGAGAACGAGATCGCGGTCTCGGTGCGCGCGCTGTCGATCGACTCGGCCTCCTTTCGCGCGCTCAGGCAGGTGGAGAAGGAGACCGGCGAGGCGGTTCGCGTGCAGATCCTGCGGATTGTCCGGGAACGCGGCAAGATGCAGAACCCCGTGACCGGCTCGGGCGGAATGCTCCTCGGGGAGGTCGCCAGGGTCGGGCCCAAGCATCCCGATGCCCTACGCCTTTCGCCCGGCACTCCGATCGCCTCCCTCGTTTCTCTGACGCTGACGCCGCTCCACCTCGAGGAGGTCGGCGCCATCCATTCCTCGACCGAGCGCGTCGAGGCGCGGGGCACCGCCATCCTCTTCGCGCGGACACTCTGGGCCCGCCTGCCGGAGGACTTCCCCGAGCCCGTCGCGCTCGCGGTCTTCGACGTGGCGGGCGCCCCGGCGACCGTCGCCCGCCACGCGCGGCCGGGGCAGACCGTGCTCGTCATCGGCACGGGAAAGGCGGGACTCCTGTGCCTGGCCGCGGCCCGCGAGGCGGTGGGCCCGGGCGGACGCGTGCTCGCGGTGGAGCCGTCCGCGGCCGCGGCGGAGCGCGCCCGCTCCCTGGGCCTCGCCGACGAGGTCGCGTCGATCGACGCGCGCGACGCGGTCGCGATGCTCGCGGCCGTCGAGGCGGCGACGCAGGGGGGCCTCGCCGACCTCGTCGTCAACGTGGCCAACGCCGGAGGGACCGAGGCGGCGAGCGTCCTCTGCGCGAAGGACGACGGCGCCGTGCTCTTCTTCGGCATGGCGACGTCGTTCTCCGCGGCGGCTCTGGGAGCCGAGGGGCTCGCCAAGCCGACGGCGCTGTGGATCGGCAACGGCTACGTGCCCGGCCACGACGCCACGGCGCTCGCCCTGCTCCGCCGCCACGACGGACTGCGCCGGGCCTTCACGGCGCTCTGCGCGACAGCGTGACGCGACCGCGTGACGGCGTGACCTCTTGACCGCAGGGATCTCCGACACGCCCGAGGCGCCGCAGGGCATCGCGTCGGACGCGCTCGCCCGAACGCTCCTCGAGTCCGGCGCGAGGCGGATCGCGTTCCTCGGCCTGGCCAAGAACGTCGGCAAGACGACCGCGCTCGTCGCGATCCTCGCTTCCCTCCACCGACGCGGCATCGCCGCCGGCGCCACCTCGGCCGGACGGGACGGCGAGGCCTACGACGCGATCACCGGCGAGCCGAAGCCCCGCTTCCGGATCTGGCGCGGCCAGCTCGTCGCGTCCGCGGCGTCGACGTTCGACTCGGCGTCCTTCCCCTCAGCCGAGATCGCGACGCTCGATTTCCCGACGCGCTTCGGACCGATCATGTTGCGCCGCGCGGACGGCGACGGAGAGCTCGAGATCATCGGACCGTCGACGGTCACGCAGCTCGCGAAGGCGGCCGGCGCGCTCGAGGCCGCGGGGGCGGAGGTCGTTCTCCTCGACGGCGCGATCGGCCGGCGCGCGTTCGCCTGCGGGCGTCTCGCCGACGGCGTCGTGCTCGCCGTGGGCATGGCGGCGGGCGAGTCGCTCGACGCGGTCCTCTCCGCCGCCCGCGGGGCGCTCGAGCTGATCCGCCTAGGCCCAGCCCCCGCCGGCGCCGAGGTCCGCGCGGTGGACGGCGCCCTGACGGGCGCGATGCTCCGCGACCGGCCTCCGCGACGAGGAGAGACCCTCGTGGCGCAGGACTTCACCGCGATCTTCCTCTCTCCTGAGGAACGCCGGGCTCTCGGGCAGGAGGGCGTCGCGCTCGCCGTCCGCGAGCCCGCGCGTCTGCTCGCCGTGACCGTCAACCCCACGGCTCCGGCGCGGCCGCCCTACCCCGCGGAGCGGTTCCACCAGGCCGTCGCGGCGGCGGCGAGCCCGGCTCCGGTCTTCGACCTGGTCGCAGGAATCCGGTGACCCCAGGTCAGGCTGCCGGGGCTCGGAATGCGACCAGTCGCTATACTTTTCGCGTGGCGGCCTCCAAGCTGGGCCTCTCCGCGGAGCGGATCGCGCGCTGCCGGAGCCTCGCCCGCGAGGTGGCGGACGGCGTCCGCCGGGAGACGGCGAAGTACACCACCGTCGCGACCGAGCGCACCGTGCTGCGGCTTCTCGGAGTCGACGGCGTCGACGCGGAGGAGGTCCCGATCCCCAACCGCGCGATCGAGTCGCTCGCCGCGGCCGGGAAAATGAACCGTGGCGCCGCGGTGTGGATGGGCAGCGCGCTCGCGCATGGCTCAGGCGGCGTGGCCGAGGCCGCGGCCCGTCTGGCGGATCGCAAGGGCGCCGCGGCGCTGACCGAGCATCCGCGCTGGCGGGACGCGCTCCTGCCCCACGTCGAAAAGGGCCTCGAGCGCATCCGCGGCAATCGGGCGGAGCGGGAGCGCCGGCTCGCTTCCCACCCGCCCGACGAGCGGCCGCTCCTCTACGCAATCGTCGCCACGGGCAACATCCACGAGGACCTCGTTCAGGCACAGGCCGCGGCGCGCGCCGGGGCCCAGTGCATCGCGGTCATCCGCTCGACCGCCCAGTCGCTCCTCGACCACGTTCCCTACGGCGCCACGACGAGCGGCTTCGGCGGCACCTACGCCACGCAGGAAAACTTCCGCCTGATGCGGGCCGCGCTCGATTCGATCGAGGACGAGCTCGGCCGCTACGTCCGCCTCGTCAACTACTGCTCCGGCCTCTGCATGCCCGAGATCGCCGCCATGGGCGCCTTCGAGCGGCTGGACATGATGCTGAACGACGCGCTCTACGGCATCATCTTCCGGGACATCAACCCGCTGCGCACGCTCATCGACCAGAACTTCTCGCGGCGCATCAACGCGGCCGCGGGAGTCGTCATCAACACGGGAGAGGACAACTACCTGACCACGGCGGACGCCGTCGAGCAGGCTCCGGCGGTCCTCGCGTCCCAGTTCATCAACGAGCGACTGGCGAAGGACGCCGGCCTCGAGGACTGGCAGATCGGCCTCGGCCACGCCTTCGAGATCGACCCCGAGCTCGAGGACGGCCTCCTCTACGAGATCGCGCAGGCCGAGGCCGCCCGCGAGATCTTCCCGGACGCGCCGCTGAAGTACATGCCGCCCACGAAGCACATGACCGGAAACGTCTTCCGCGGCTACCAGCAGAACGCGCTCTTCGTGCTGACCTCGGTCGCGACCGGCCAGTCCATCCACCTGCTCGGCATGCTGACCGAGGCGCTGCACACCCCCTTCCTGCACGACCGCTGGCTCGCGGTCGACCAGGCGCGCACGATCCGCACGAACGCGCGCCATCTCTCGGAGGAGCTCCAGTTCGCTCCGGAGGGCCGCATCGTGCGGCGCGCCCGCGCCGTCCTGGCGGAGGCCGAGGCGCTCCTCGAGCGGGTGGCCGCGGGAGGGCTCTTCGCGGCGCTCGCGGACGGCGTCTTCGCCGACACGCGGCGCCGGATCGACGCCGGCCGCGGCTACGAGGGCGTCGTGGAACGGGACGCCGGGTACGCGAATCCGTTCCTCGAGGCCTTCACCCACGCTCCCGCGGCCACCGGAGTCCACGCGTGAAACGCTCCGTCCGGCCCTACGGCGACAAGAAGAACGACGGCGCGGTCCAGGTGTCCTTCACCCTGCCGATGGCGAAGTCCGCGCTCGCGACCGAGGCCGCCAAGCGCTACGTGTCGCAGATGGGGATCCGCGAACCGTACGTGACCCTGGCCGAGTCGATCGCGCCCGACTTCACGTTCTTCGTGGTCTACGGCCGTGCGACGCACGAGATCGACCTCTCCGCGATCTCGGCGGAGGAGGCTCCGGCCGGGGCGCTCTCCCGCGAGGAGATCGACGCGGAGATCGCGCGGCGGTTCGGCCGCCGGTTGATCGTCCTGGGCTGCGCGTTGGAGTCCGACGCGCACACCGTGGGTCTCGACGCGATCTTCAACATGAAGGGCTTCGCGGGCGACTACGGTCTCGAGCGCTACCACGGGTTCGACGCGCGCAACCTCGGCGCCCAGGTGCCGGTGGCCGAAGTCGCGCGGCGCGTCCGCGAGGCGGCGGCCGACGCGGTGCTCGTGTCGGCGACCGTGACCCAGAACGAGATCCACGTCCGGCACCTGACCGACCTCGTCGACATGCTCGAGGCCGAGCGCCTCCGGGACCGGGTCGTCTTGGTCGCAGGCGGCGCGCGCGTGGACCACGCCCTCGCGAAGGAGCTGGGCTACGACGCGGGCTTCGGGCCGGGGACGACGGCCTCGGTCGTGGCGGCCTTCCTCCTGGAGGAAATCTCCCGGCACCAGGGAGTCTCATGAACGAAACGCGGCGAGGAGACGACGCATGAACGAACGAGTCGTCCTGCGACTCCGGGTCGGGGCCGAGCAGGCTCACTACGGCGGCGGCCTGGTCGACGGCGCGTTCGTCCTGAAGCTCTTCGGCGACGCCGCGACCGAGCTCCTGATCCGGCTGGACGGCGACGAGGGACTCTTCCGCGCCTACAGCTCCGTGGACTTTCTCGCGCCCGTGCACGCCGGCGACTTCCTGGAGATCGAGGCGGAGATCGCCCAGATCGGCAGGACCTCCCGCCAGATGCGCTTCGAGGCGCGCCGGGTCATCTCCTCGGTCGGCGGCTCCGCCGCGCGCCTGCTCGACCCCTCCGAGGTCGTCGCCCGCGCCACGGGCACCTGCGTCGTCCCCCTCGACCGTCAGCGGGATCACCCGAAGGAATGACGGACGCCCTCGTCATCACGGTCGCCGGCGTCGGCGCGGAGGTCACCCGCGCGCAGCAGCCGGCGCTCCCCCTCCTGCCCGCCGAGGTGGCGGAGGAGTACGGCCGCTGCTGCGACGCCGGCGCCTCGATCGGCCACATCCACGGCCGCCGGCCCGACGGCGCGCCGACGCAGGACCTCGCGACGTTCCGCGCCTACTCCGAGGCGATCCGCGCGCGGTCTCCGATCCTCCAGCAGTTCTCCACGGGCGGGGCCGTCGGCATGGGAGTCGAGGAGCGCATCGCGGCGCTGTCGCTCCGGCCCGACATGGCGACGCTGACGCTGGGCTCCTGCAATTTCGGCGACGACGTGTTCGAGAACTCGCTCCCCACGGTCCGGACGATTCTCGACCGGATCCGCGGGTTCGGCATCACGCCGGAGCTCGAGATCTTCGACGACGGCATGCTGGCGACCGCCGACGTCCTGTTCGCGAAGGGACTCCTGAGGCCGCCGGCCCACTTCGACTTCGTGCTGGGCGTGCCCGGCGCCGCCGCCGCCACGGCCGAGAACCTCCTGCACTTCGCCCGGTCCATCCCCGCCGGCTGCACGTGGACCGTGGCGGGAATCGGACGCCGTCAGACCGCGATGGCGACGATGGCGATCGCGATGGGCGGACACGTCCGCGTCGGGTTCGAGGACAACATCTACCTGCGCAAGGGCGAGCTCGCCGACTCCAACGCGCGCTTCGTCGAGCGCGTCGTGCGCATCGCCCGGGAGGTCGGACGCGAGCCGGCTTCGGTCCCCGAGGCCCGCGCGATCCTGAATCTGCCGGCGGCCGCTTGAGCGCCTCGGAGAAGCCGGCC
The DNA here is from genome assembly GCA_036493875.1 of Thermoanaerobaculia bacterium. Classification (GTDB taxonomy): domain Bacteria; phylum Acidobacteriota; class Thermoanaerobaculia; order UBA5066; family Gp7-AA6; genus DAHUXD01. The sequence continues at coordinate 33,586 of DASXPB010000041.1, read as the reverse complement.
ACCGCCGAGCCCGAGCTGGCCCGCGGGCTCAACCTCTGGGACACGACGCTCGTCGTGCTCGGCCTCTCCCTCGGCGGCGGCATCTTCCTGACGCCCGCGGCCATCGCCAAGGCCCTGCCGGCCGAGTGGGCCATCCTGGTCGTCTGGATCGTGGGCGGGATTCTCACGATCGTGGGAGGCCTCGTCTACGCCGAGATGGGCGCGATGATCCCGAAGGCCGGCGGCATGTACGTCTACTTCCGCGAAGCCTTCGGCGAGCTGCCGGCGTTTCTGTACGTCTGGGTCGCGTACTGGGTCATTCAGGCCGGGTCGAATGCCGCCGTCGCGGTCGGCTTCGCGACGTACTTCTCGGTCTTCGTCCCGTCGGTTTCGACCTCCCGCATCGTGGCCAACGTCGGACCGTTTCCCATTTCCGCGGGCCAGCTCGTGGCCGGCGTGGTGATCGTGGTGCTGTCGGCCACGCACTACGTCGGCGTCAAGAAGGGCGTTCGGATTCAGGGTCTCCTCACGCTGCTGATCGTCCTGGCGCTCGTGTGGCTCGTCGGCGGCGGGCTGATTGCCGGCGCCCCCACCCATTCGCCCGTGCCGGCGGCGGCACCCCTTCACCCTGTACCGGTCACCGCCGTGGGCTTCGGCGTCGCGATGATCGGCGTCTTCTGGTGCTTCTACGGCTGGAGCGACATCGTCGCCGTCGCCGGGGAAGTCCAGCGCCCCGAGCGCAACCTCCCGCTCGCGCTGATCGCCGGAACGGGACTGATCATGCTGCTCTACGTCGCCGTCAACTTCGTGTTCCTGAGGGTCATCCCGCCCGCCGAGATGGCGACGGTCTCCCAGCCCGCGGCGCTGGCGGCGGAGCGGCTCTTCGGTTCCGGATCGAAGGTCGTCGTCTCGCTCGCCGTGACCGCCGCCGCCGCGGGCTGCGTCTCCGCGGGTCTGCTTCTCGGTCCCCGCGTCGTTTACGCGCTCGCCAAGGACGGCCTGTTTCCGAAGGCGTTCGGACGCGTCCACCCGCGATTCCGAACGCCTTCGTTCGCGATCGTGATTCAGGCGATCTGGACCGCGCTCCTGTGCTTCTCGGGCCGCTACGACCAGCTCTACACCTACGCGATCTTCGCCGTGATCCTGGCCTACGCGGGGACGGGCGTGGCGCTTCTCCTGTTCCGGCGACGCCTTCCGAACCGGCCGCGTCCCTACAGGTGCTGGGGCTACCCGGTCGTCCCGCTCCTGTTCGTCGTGACGTCCCTGGCCCTCGCCGCGAACACGATCCGCGAGCAGCCCCGGGAGACCCTGACGGGAATCGGCATCCTCGTGTTGGGCCTGCCCGTCTACTTCGCCATGCGCCGGCGGGCGCGGCGGAGCGCCGCGTGAGACTCGAGGCGCCGGCGCTCGCGTCGCTGCTCGCCCTCGTCACGATCGCGCCACCCGCCGGCCCCCCGACGTCGTCTCCCCTGCGCGGGTTCACGGTGGCGCGCGCCGCCTGGCAGCGCGAGTACGAGCGGCGCTTCCTCGAGCGACCGAAAGGCGAGGAGTGCGGCGCGATCCTGCGCGAGCTGACCCGGACGCCGCACGTCGCCGGAACGGAGGGAAACGCGCGGGTGGCCGAATATCTGGCGACCGAGTACCGCCGGGCGGGCTTCGCCGTGGAGACGCCGCGCTACGACGTCCTCCTGTCGTATCCCCGCAGCGCGAGGATCGAGCTCGTCGGCGAGCCCGGCGTCACGCTCGGACGCGGCGAGGAGCCGATCGCCGCGGACCCCGACACCGCGGTTCCGGAGGCGGCGATCCCCTGGAACGCCTACGCGCCGTCGGGCGAGGTCACGGCCGACGTCGTGTACGTCAACCGCGGCGCGCCCGAGGACTATGACCGCCTCGCGAAGATGGGCGTGGAGGTTCGCGGGAGGATCGCGCTCGCGCGCTACTTTGGCGGGTACCGCGGAGGGAAATCGCTCGAGGCGGAGAAGCGCGGCGTTCTCGCCCTCCTGGTGTTCTCCGACCCGGCCGACGACGGGGCGCCGCGCGGACCCGTGTACCCCGACGGACCCTGGGGACCCGATTCGCACTTCCAGCGCGGCGCAGACGTCTACGACTTCAAGATCCCGGGCGACCCGCTGACGCCCGGCTGGCCGTCGCGCCCCGGCATGAAGCGCATCGCGCAGCGCGACTCCCCGATCCTGCCGAAGATCCCGATGATGCCGCTCTCGGCGCGCGACGCGGCCGAGATCCTGACGCGCCTGCGCGGCCCGGCCGTTCCGGATGCGGACTGGCAGGGCCGCGCGATCTCCGAGGCCTACCGCGTCGGGCCGGGTCCCGCCCGCGTGCACCTCGCGATCGAGAACAGCCGCGAGACCCGCACCATCACGGACGTGATCGCGACCCTCGAGGGGACCGACGAGCCCAGGCAGAAGATCCTGCTCTCGAACCACTACGACGCCTGGGTCTACGGCGCCGCGGACCCCGCCTCGGGAACGGCCGCCCTGCTCTCGCTGGGCCGCGCACTCGGCGCCCTCGCCTCCGAGGGCTGGAGGCCGCGCCGTACGATCGTGATCGCGGCGTGGGACGCGGAGGAGTACACGCTGACGGGCTCGACCGAGTGGGCCGAGGAGAACGCCTACGACCTCGCGGAGAACGCGGTCGTCTGCATCAACGTCGACGAGGGCGCTCACGGGAAGAACTTCTCGCCGTCCGCGTCGCCGCTGCTGTTCGAGACCCTCCGGGAGCTCGCGCGCGACCTGCCGGATCCCGGCAACGCGAGCCGGACCCTGGCGGACGCCTGGAAGGAGAGCGCCGGCTTCGTCGGCGTCGGCAGCTACGCGACGCCGGCGGGCGGCCGCGCGGACCTCCCGGTCTCCGTGCTCGGCAGCGGCTCGGACTACACGGTCTTCTTCAATCGCCTCGGGATCGCCTCGACCGATCTCACCTTCGACGGCCCCTACGGCGTGTACCACTCGGTCTACGACACGTATCGCTGGATGGCCACGCAGGGCGATCCCGGATTCCGCTACACGGCCGCCATGGCGCGCTTCGCCGGCGTCCTGGCGCTGCGCTTCGCCAACGCGGATCTCCTGCCCTACGACGCCTCCGCCTACGGCCGCGAGATCGCCCGCTACGCGCGCGGCCTGGCCGGGCTCCCCGGCGCCGGTACTCTCGCCCCGGAGCTGCGGGGACTCTCGGAGCGGGCCGAGTCGTGGTCCACGGCGGCGGCCGCGGCCGAGAAGGCGTTGACGTCGCGGCTGAGAGGCAGTCCGGCGAGTCCGGACGGCCCGGCCGGCGCCGCGGATCTCTCGAGCGCCAATGCGTGGCTCCTCTCGCTCGAGAGATCGTTGTGCGACCCGGCGGGCCTGCCGCACCGCGGCTGGTTCAAGCACCTGATCTACGCGCCGCTCCCGTCCTACCTCGCCGAGACCCTCCCCGGCATCCGCGAGGCGCTCGTCGACGGCGACGCCGGGGTGACCCGTGTCGAAATCGATCGGCTCGATCGGCGGTTGGCCGCGGCCACCGAGGCCGCGCGGCGTATCCTCGCCGCGATCGAGGCCGCGCGGCGTATCGGCGCGACGGGCGCAGCGACGAGCGCCCCTACCGCGCCCCCGCCACGTCCGACACCACGGCGTAGGTGACCTCGAGGCCGAAGCGTACGTTCGCGAGCGACAGGCGCTCGTCGTCGCCGTGGCTCCGGTCGTCGTCCTCCGAGAGGTGGAACGGCTCGAACCCGTAGACGACCATGCCGATCTGCCGCAGCAGCGTGGCGTCCGTCGACGACGTCAGCGGCGGCGTGAGGACGGGGACACCCGGCTCGAAACGGTCGCGCGCCCGCACGATCGCCCGGAAGAGCTCCGTATCGATCGAGGACTCGGTGGCGCGCGACAGCGCGCCCTGGGGTTCGAAGCGCAGGGAGGGATCGCCCGCCGCCTTCGCGAGCGCCGCGACGAACGCCTGCGGGTCGTCGCCCGGCAACAGCCGGCAATCGAGAGACGCCGACGCCTCACCCGGGATCACGTTGGTCTTGTCGCTCCCCTTCAGCCCCGTGACCGAGATCGTCGCGCGCAGGCACGCCGCCCGAAAGGGATCGGCCAGGAGGACCGACCTCAGCTTCGGATCGCGGAGCGCCCGGCGCGGGTCGGCGAGGGCACGCCGCAGGTCTCCCGTCTCGCTCGAGGATGTCGAGAGCTGTCGAAAGTACGCCTCCACCGCCGGGATGAGCCGCACGGGCGGCTCCCAGGCGAGGATCCGGGAGAGCCCGCGCACCAGGCGCGCGACCGCGCCGTCCGGCTCGGGGATCGAGGCGTGGCCGGCCTTCCCGGTCGCGATCACCCGCAACCAGAGGGCCGACTTCTCGGTGACGTCCACGTCCCACGAGACCGTCTTCCCCTCCTCGACGGAAAGCGTGTTGCCCTCCGTCAGCACAAACTCGGCGTCGCGCAGGTCCGCGCGGTAACGGTCGACCATGGCCTGGACCCCGTCGGCGCCGCCCTCCTCCTCGTCGGCCGTGCCGAGGAAGAGGACGTCGCGCTCGAGCGGCGCGCCGGAGCGCTTCAGGAGAAGCATCGTCATGAGCTGGCAGACCGCTGTCCCCTTCATGTCCGTCGCGCCGCGTCCCCAGACGTAGCCGTCACGGATCTCGCCCGAGAACGGGGGCACGGTCCAGCGCGCGGAGTCGGCGGGCACGACGTCCATGTGGTTGAGCAGGACGATCGGGCGCTTCCCTCCGCGGCCGGGAAGGCGGGCCAACACGTTCGCCCTTCCGCCGCCGAGATCGTAGACGCGGCTCTCGATTCCCTCCCGCTCGAAGATCCGCTGGAAGAAGTCGGCCGCCGCGCGCTCGTTGCCCGGAGGATTCGTCGTGTCGATCCGCAGGTACTCCTGCAGAATCGGAACCGCCTCGGCCGTGGCGGCATCGAAGTTGGGCGTCGGGGGCGGAGGGACCGCCGCCGGTCCGGCCGCCAGTTGGAGGAACAGCCCGAGTATGCTCGACGTCATCATGCGGTCATCCTATCGGGGACTCGCCCTCGTCCTGCCGGTCGTTCTGTCGGCGTGCGCGAGCACGAGCTCTCCCGCAGCCTCCGGCACGGCCGATGCCGAGTTCGTCGGCTTCATCACCGACACCGAGTGCGGCGCGAACCACGCTCCGATGATCGCCAGGGGCAGCATGGGCAAGGACGATCGGGAGTGCACGCTTATCTGCGTCCGAAAGGGCGCGACGTTCGGGTTCGTGGACGCGGACAGCCGACGCTTCTCCCAGCTGGACGACCAGGACGCTCCGGCTCCGTATGCCGGGCGCAAGGTCCGGATCCGGGGACGTCGGCAGGGCGACACGATCTTCGTGAAATCGGTCGCGCCGGCGGACTGAGAGTGGCGAGGAGCTAGTTCCGCCCGGCGGGCTTCGCGGCGACGGCTCTCGACGGAGACGCGGCGGCGTCCAGGGGCGCGGGCTGCCACCATCCCAGGATCCGGCTCACGTACGCCACGGTCTCGCGGTAGGGCGGCACGCCGCCGTAGGTCTCGACGGCCTGCTCTCCGGCGTTGTAGGCCGCCAGCACGAGCTCCGGCTGGTTGCCGAAGCGGTCGACCAGCTCGCGCAGGTAGCGAACGCCTCCGTCCACGTTCGACGCGGGGTCGAAGGGCCGATGCACGGAGAGACGGCGCGCGGTCGCCGGCATCAGCTGCATCAGCCCGCGGGCGCCCTTGCGAGAGACCGCGCGCGGCTCGAAGTTGGATTCCGCCCGGATGAGCGCGGACACGAACGAGGCATCGATGTTGGATCGTTTCGCGGCGGCCTCGATGAGGGCGTCGTACGCCGAGCCGAAGAGCGGCTTGCGGCCGGCCCGGTACGACAGGTCGTACGTGCGCGTCCCGAGCCCCAGGTCCCCTTCGACGGCGATGGTGTCGACGATCACCTCGTCATCGACGATCCGCTCGACGCGCTCGAGGGCCACCCGGTAGCTGCCGCCGCCGGGCAGCTCGACCTCGATCTCCTCGGGCAGGAGCCGGTAGCCCGACGCCTTCACCACGCGGCCGTCCTCGAACACGATCAGCTCGGCGCGGGCGGCGGCGGGAAGCGCGCAGGCGAAGGCCAGGGCCAGGCCGAGGGCCGCGAGAATGAGGGGGCTCGGGCGGGTCATGCGGGGGCGCAAACACCCCGCCCCGCCGGCGCATTCCTGGACCCGAGCCTTCGGCTTCACTCTTCCATTTTCCCACGAGTCTTCGGCGGGCCGGTCCGGGACCCCGGCTTCCGGGCGCCGGCACGGGGGTGGAACTCGTCGTAGACCCGCCGGAGCCGAGACCGCGAGACCTGCGTGTAGACCTGGGTCGTCGCGATGTCCGCGTGCCCGAGCATCATCTGGAGCGCCCGCAGGTCCGCCCCGTGCTCCAGCAGGTGGGTCGCGAAGGAATGCCGCAGGGAGTGCGGCGTCAGCGTGGATCGGATCCCCGCGACGCGCCCATAGCCCTCGATCAGCTGCCAGAAGCGTTGCCGCGTCATCCCGCTGGCGCGCGCGGAGAGGAACAGCTGCGGCGACCGCTTCCTGTCGAGGCCGGGGCGCGAGGACTCGAGGTACTTCGCGAGCCAGCCGCCGGCCGACCGCCCGAAGGGCACGAGGCGCTGCTTGCCGCCCTTGCCGGTGACGCGGAGAATGCCGGCCTCGCGATCCACGGCGTCCGTGGGCAGACCCACGATCTCGGAGACGCGCAGTCCCGAGGCGTACATCAGCTCGAGCATCGCCCGGTCGCGCAGGCCGAGCGGCGTGGAGGTGTCGGGAGCGGAGAGGAGCGCCTCGACCTCTCCCTCGGCCAGCGCTTTCGGCAGAGAGAGCCCGATCTTGGGGTTCGCCACGTCCGCGGTCGGATCCTCGGCGAACCCGAGGTGCGCCGCGGCGAACGCGTAGAAGCCGCGCACCGCCGACAGCGCCCGCGACGCGGAGCGCGCGGAGAGCCCGCGTGCGCGAAGACTCGAGAGATAGCGTCCGAGGTCGGCTCGCGAGACCCGAGCCGCGGTCAGCTTCCGCTCGGCGAGGAAGCGGCCGAAGGCGGACAGGTCGGTTCGGTAGGCCGCGACGCTCGCCGCGGAGAGACCGCGCTCGACCGCGAGGTGGTCCAGATAGGTCGGAAGCTCCCGGATGAGGAAGGGCGTGGTCGGGAGCGGCGAGGCCGGGAAACCGTCCGGAGTCTCCGGACTCCGACTCCCCTTACCGGCGCGAGGCCGACGCGGGCTCATGCGACGGCGTCAGGCGCTGCACGACCTCCAGGATCTCGGGATCCTCCAGGACGTGATCGCTCTCCTTGGCCTTGCGGAAGATCGCGTCGACGAGCTCCGGCCGGGGTTCCAGGCCGCGATCCTCCAGCCAGCACTGCACGTTCGAGAGGCCGCTCATGGGCCCGACCTCGATCACCTGGTGACGGCCGACCATGCTCGCCGGCACGCCCGAGTAGACGCGATCCGAAAGCCACTCGTCGCCCTTCTTGCGCGCCTTGATGATCGCGGCGGCGTGGACTCCGGTGCCCGTCCGAAAGGCGTCCCGGCCCACGATCGGATAATTGTCCGGGATCGGAACGCCGGTCGCCTCGGAGACCGCGTAGCAATATTCGTTGAGCCGGGTGAGGTCGCGGTCGATCCAGCCGAGGAGCTGCAGGTTGACGAGCAGCTGGTCCATCGCGGTGTTGCCGACGCGCTCGCCGATTCCCAGCCCGCAGGCGTGGGCGCGGTGCGCGCCGGCCTCGAGGGCCCAGAGCGCGTTGGTGACGCCGAATCCGCGGTCCTGATGGCCGTGCCAGTCGACCTTGACCTCGGGATTGACCTCGGCCACCAGGGCGGCCACGTACTTGACGACGTTGGTCACGCCGTTGGGCGTGGAGTGGCCGACCGTGTCGCAGACGCAGACGCGCCCGGCGCCCGCGCGGATGGCCGCCGTGTACATCCCCCGGATGTGGTCGGGGTGCGCGCGGGTCGTGTCCTCCGTGACGTACATGACCGGCAGGCCTTCCTTGACCGCGAGGGCGACCGCGTCCTCGGAGAGCCGCAGCATCCGTTCGAAGTCCCAGTCCTCGGCGTACTGGCGGATCGGGGAGGAGCCGATGAAGCAGGAGACCTCGATCGGGATCCCCACCTTCTGCGAGATCTCGATGATGGGAACGATGTCCGCCGCCACCGTGCGCGCGGCGCAGTTGGGGCGGATGCGCATCTTGGCTCGGACGATCTCCTGGGCGAGCCGCGTGACCGTCTCGACCACGTGCGGGCCGGCGCCGGGCAGGCCGATGTCGGCCGAATCGATCCCCAGGGCCTCCATCAGGTGAAGGATGCGGATCTTCTGATCGATCGACGGGCTCTTGACCGAGGGGGACTGGAGGCCGTCGCGCAGGGTCTCGTCGTCGAGCTCGACCTTGCCGCGCGACGGGAAGACGGCTCCGCCGGCTCGGTTCCAGTCGTAGATCAGGTCTGCGTCCGGCGGGTGCAAAACACGTTCTCCAGCGAAGAAGTCTAGCAGGTCGCAGCCAGGCTCACCGGGGCTGGGCCGAGGCCCTCAGCGGGGAGCGCCGATGGCGAAATCGGCGCCGATATAGAGCGTGGGCTCCGGCTGGCCCAGTCCATTGCCGATCCCGGCGCCGAAGATTCCCCGGCGCTTGACGTCAAACGTCTGCGGTGCGAGGACTCCGGCCGAGTCGGTCAGCTGGACGGTCTCGCTACCAAAACCCAGGCGCAGCGTCGTCACGATTCGGAAGGCCGCGCTCACTGAATAGCGAGCGGTGGCCTCGTAGAACCACTCCTTCATATGGGAGTCGGGGTTGAACCCCTGATCGAAGGCCACCGTCTCGGTCCCGAGCACTGCCAGCGCCACGAACGGGAGGTGCTCGCGATCGTACGCCGCCGACGCGACCAGCTCGAGGCGCGCCCAGGAATAGCCCAGCCCGAGCCGGTACTGCTCGAGCGCGCCGGGCTCCTCGGTGTCGCGCGCGGCAAAGGAGGGAAAACTCTCCCGGTGCACGTCGAAGTGACCGCTTACCCGCTGAGCGTTCGCGAGGGCGCTCCAGCAGCCGCTGCTCCAGCGCGCCTCCGCACTCCAGCCCCACAGCTTGCCGGTCGCGTGGTGGAAGGCGTTCGCCGTCGCGTTGAATCCGGAGACCTTGCTCCAAAGGACGCCGGCCGCCGCCTCGAAGTGGTTCCAGCGGTGGCGGGCCCCGGCGGTCACGTCGATCCGCTCCGCGGTGAGGGAACGCTGCTCCGAGAACACGTGGTTTTCGCCGCCGATGTTGATCAGGTCGGTCGCCTTGTGGCTGCGCCTCTCCCCGGCGATCTCGAGGGAGTCGGCAAGGCCGAGGGCGAACCGCGCCACTCCCGCGAAGTTCTCGTAGCGTCCGTTTCCAGTGGTCAGGATGCGCTCGATGTCCTCCTCCGCCTCCTCCTTGCGCTCCTGCTCGTCGTGCGACGGCGCGAACGCGATCCGCACTCGCCACTCGGACGCGGGTGTCCCGGCTCCGAGGTCTCCCGCCGCGGGCCATGCGTTGCCCAGCCCGATCAGCAGGAACTTGGGGGTCACGTCGGAGCCGTCCACGCGCTCCGCCGTCACGTCGTAGCGACGCGCCAGCGTCGCGTACGAGAAGCCCATTTCGCCGGAGAGTCCCGGCCGCGGCTGGAGCTGCGCGCCGAGAAGGAGAGTGCCGCAGAAGATGCAGGCGCTGACGAGATCGGAGCCCATCGCGCGTAAGCCTCGCCTTTCGTCTAGCCGTGGATCAGAAGAGTGCGCGTCGAACCGTAGCACATCTCCCGCACCTCAAGGACTCCCGAGCGCGAAGTTCGCGCCCACGTAGAAGGTCAGCTCGGGCGAGCCGAGCTGACCGCTGAGGCCTCCTCCGAAGATCCCGCGCCGACGCAGGTGCAGCGTCGAGACGACCGCTCCCGTCGTATCCGTCAGGGTGACCGTTTCCTGGCCGTACCCGAGCCGCAGCGCGACGAGCGCGGACAGCGCGGGCGCGAACGCGTGCCGGACGCGCACGTCCCAGAACACCTCGTCGACGTCGGAATCGAAGTGCCGGCCGGACTGGAGTGCCGCGCTCTCCTCCGACAGCACCGCGAGGGCCACGAAAGGCAGCCGCTGGCGTTCGAAGCCGACCGAGCCGAAGAGATCCCAGCGGTTCCAGGCGAAGGAGACGCTCGGCCGGACGGAGGCGAGCCGCGCGTCGCCGCGAACGGTGCGGTCGACGGAGGCCGGCGTGCTGTGCTCCTCCACGTCGAGGGAGCCGGAGGCGAGGTCGCCGGCCACGCCGACCGTCCAGTGGCCCAGGCGCCAACGGACCTCCGCGGCGCCCCCGAACAGCGAGCCGCGGGAGCGGTACAGCGTGTCGTCGTTCTCGGTCCTTCCGTACGGCACCGTCCAGCGGACGCTCGCGGCAGCCTCCAGGTTCTCCCAGCGGTGGCGCCAGCCGGCGGCCGCGTCGAGCCGGCTCGCCGTGAGGCTCCGCTGCAGGAACAACACCTGCGGCTTCTGGAAGACGAAACTCGAGAAGTCCGTGATGGCGTGCTCGCGCCGCTCGACGCCGAGCTCCACGGAGTCGTGGGAATCCACCGGGATCCGGCCGAGCGCGTCGAAGTTGAGAAAGCGGCCCGTTCCCGTCGTCAGGATCGGCGTCTGGTCCGTGAAGAGGAATCGCTGTTCGTCGTGCGAAGGGCCGACCGCGAAGCGCGCGCGCCACTCGGCCGCCGGCGTCCCCGTCCCGAGGCCGGATGCGGCGGGCCACGCCTCCCCGGCGCCGACGAGGAGGATCTTCGGGGTGACGTCCGAGACGTCGAACGCTCCCTGAGTCCCGTCGAATCGGCGAGAGAGCGTCGCGTACGACACGCCGGCGTCCGCCGACAGCCCGGCCCGCGGGGACAGATCGCTGCCCAGCAGCAGGCCCGCGCAGAAAACACACGCCGTAACGAGATCGACGCCCGTGACGCACCTGGACTTTCTGTGTGGGGAACCGAACGCGCGGACCGTATCACCGCCGGAAACGGTGGGCTACCGGGACGGGCTTAAGAATGTTTTAGGGAGGACGACGGCGCCGTCAGCGGCCGGTGAAGCGGGCGGGCCGCTTCTCGAGGAACGCCGTCATGCCCTCCTTCATGTCGGAGGTCGCGGCGCAGAGACCGAAGAGGGTCGCCTCGAACACGAGGCCCTCGGCGAGGGGCATGTCGAGGCCGCGCCGCACCGCCTCGAGGACGTAACGGCAGGCGACGGGCCCGTTGGCGAGGATGGCCTTCGCCATGTCCTTCGCCGCGGCGAGGGCTCCGCCGGCGGGCACCACCTTGTTCACGAGGCCGATGCGATAGGCCTCCGCCGCATCGATCTGCTCGGCCGTCAGGCAGAGCTGCATCGCGCGCCCCTCGCCGACCACGCGCGCGAGACGTTGCGACCCGCCGTACCCCGGAATGATCCCGAGCTTGACCTCGGGCTGGCCGAAGCGGGCGTTTTCGGAGGCGATCCGGATCGTGCAGGCGAGGGCGAGCTCGCAGCCGCCGCCCAGCGCGTAGCCGTTGATGGCGGCGATCACGGGCTTGCCGAGGCGTTCGAGCTTGGCGACGACCGACTGTCCGCGGAGGGCGTGCTCGCGCCCCTCGACCGGAGAGAGCTTCGCGAGCTCGCCGATGTCGGCGCCCGCGATGAACGACTTCTCGCCGGCGCCCGTGATGACCACGACGCCCACGGCCTCGTCGCCGCGCGCGGCGTCGAGCGCCTCCTCGAGCGCGGCCATGACCTCCGCGTTCAGGGCGTTGAGCTTGTCGGGACGGTTCACCGTCAGGATGCGGACCCGGTCGGCGGTCTCGACGAGAAGACGCTCGCTCACTTTGCCCCTCCGTACTCGTAGAACCCCCGTCCGGACTTCTTCCCGAAACGCCCCGCGAGGACCATCCGCTTCAGGAGCGGCGGCGGCGCGAAGCGCTTCTCCCGGTACTCGTCGTACATGATCTCGGCGATCGCATAGGTCGTGTCCAGGCCCACAAAATCGAGGAGCCTCAGGGGGCCCATCGGGTGCCCGCAACCCAGCTCCATGCCCTTGTCGATGTCCTCGCGCGTCGCGACGCCCTCCTCGAGCGCGCGGACCGCGTCCAGCAGGTACGGCACGAGCAGGCGGTTGACGACGAAGCCGGAGTTGTCGCCGGTGCGGATCGGCTCCTTGCCGAGCGACTTCGCGAACTCGAAGACCGCGGAGACGGTCTCCTCGGACGTCGCGATCGTGCGGACCACCTCCACGAGCTTCATGACGGGCACCGGGTTGAAGAAGTGGAGACCGGCGAACCGGTCCGGCCGCTTCGTCGCCGCGGAGATCTCCGTAATCGTCAGGGACGAGGTGTTCGAGCAGAAGATCGCGGCCGGGCCGCAGATCGCGTCGAGCGCTCCGAAGGTCTGCTTCTTGACCTCGAGGTTCTCGACGATCGCCTCGAGGATCAGGTCGCAGCCGGCGAGCTCGTCGAGCCGCGTCGTGGACGAGACGCGCTTCCAGGCGGCGTCGCGGTCGGCGGCCGCGAGCTTTCCCTTCTCGACGGCCTTGCCGAGCGAGCCCTCGATCCGCGAGAGCCCCTTCTTCACGAGCCCCTCGTCGACCTCGCGCACCACCGTGTCGTATCCCGCCTTCGCGCAGACCTCGGCGATGCCCGAGCCCATCAGGCCCGCGCCGAGGACGCCCACCTTACGAATCGCCATGCGTATCGCTCTCCTCTTCCGTCCCTTCGGTCACGGCGACGGCCTCCGCCGCCTCTTCGAAATCGCCGCAGAAATCGTGCAGGGTGAGCTCGCGTCCGAACGTCGGCCCCCGCAGCGCGATCATCGGCGAGTTGGGGGCCTGCACGATCCAGCCGTGGCCGACCCAGTGGTCCACGGCCTGGCGGCACAGGCCGCCCTCGTTCAAAGTGGTCAGCACCGCGTTCAGGTCGCCCGTCCCCTTCGCCTTGAGCTCGCGCAGGAACTCGTCCACGGCCGCGGCCCGCACGGGGAACTCGAGGATGCGCTCGGTCCAGGTCATTGGGTGGAGAGGCTCCGGCCGAGCGCGCCCGCGGCCGCGGACAGCCCGAGGAACGACACCGCCAGAAACGTCGAAACCCGCATGCGGACTACGCCGCGGACTCCACGACGACCGCGATGCCCTGTCCTCCGCCGATGCAGGCGCCGGCGAGGCCGTAGCGGACGCCGCGGCGCCGCATCTCCTTGAGGAGCGTCAGGACGAGACGCGTGCCGCTCGCGGCCAGCGGGTGTCCCAGCGCGATCGCGCCGCCGTTGACGTTCAACTTCTCCGTGTCGAGTCCGAGCTCGCGGACGACGCCGAGGATCTGTCCCGCGAAGGCCTCGTTGATCTCCCAGAGTCCGACGTCGCTCTTCGAGAGACCCGCTCGCTCGAGCGCGATGCGCGTCGCGGGCACGGGGCCGAGACCCATCAGCTCGGGCTCGACGCCGACGACGCCCCAGGACACGAGGCGCCCCAAGGGCTTTCTCTTCTTCGCCGCGGCGTTTTCGGCCGACGTCACGACCACCGCCGCGGCGCCGTCCACGATGCCGGACGCGTTGCCCGCGGTGACGGAGCCGTCCTTGCCGAACGAGGGCGGCAGCGCCGCGAGTCCCTCGAGCGTCGAGTCTGGCCGCATGTGGTCGTCCTTCTCGACGCGGACGGTCTTGCGCCCCGCCTTCACCTCGATCGGCGCGACCTCCTCCGAGAGACGGCACGCGGCCCAGGCCTCCGCCGCGCGCTTCTGCGACGAGAGCGCGTAGGCGTCCTGATCGGCGCGCGAGATGCCGTACCTCTGGGCCACCCGATCCGACGTCTGCGCCATGTAGAGGCCGCAGTAGGAGTCGAGCAGCGCCACCATGAGCGAGTCCTCGAGCTGCCCCTGGCCCAGCCGCAGCCCGCGCCGCGCGCCGCGAATGACGTGCGGCGCCTGCGACATGTTCTCCATGCCGCCGGCGAGGACGGTCTTCGCCTCGCCGAGGAGGATGCGCTGGGCCCCCTGGACGATCGACTCGAAGCCGGACCCGCAGAGGCGATTGACGGTGACCGCCGGGACCTCCTTCGGGACGCCCGCCTTCAGCCCGACGTGCCGGGCGCCGTAGATCGCGTCGCCGGAGGTCTGCATCACGTTGCCGAAGATCACGTGGTCGATCTCGGCCGGGTCGACCCCGCTGCGCTCCAGCGCCGCCTTCGACGCGTGCACGCCGAGGTCGATGGCGGTGACGTCGGCAAGCACGCCGTTGTACTCGGCCATGGGGGTGCGCGCCCCTTCCAGGATCACGATGTCGGCGGGATCGGCGGCCATACGAAGCCCCGAAGTCTACCTCACGACTCGAAAACTAAGCGGCCCAGACCGCCGCGTGGAACCGCTGGCGCACCTCGTTGAACGCGATCTCGCGGACCACCGGGTGGATCCGGTTGGTCAGCAGGATCGCAACGCGCCCGACGGGCTCGCCGGCGCCGCCTCCATCCGCCGCGCCCGGATCGATCCACAGTGAGGTGCCCGTGAAGCCCGTGTGGCCGAAGGACCGCGGCGACATCTCCGGAATCGCGGACCCCGCGCCGCGGCGGCCCTGCCAGGCGAGGCCCCGCGCCTCGGAGAGCTCTCCCGTGCGGTCCTGCGCCCAGCCGACGGCGTCCGGCTCGAGCCAGCGGCGCGCCAGACGCCAGACGTCCTCCGCGGTGCCGAAGAGTCCCGCGTTCCCGGAGACGCCGCCGCGCCGGAATGCGTTGCCGTCGTGGACCTCGCCGCACACGACGCCGTCGCGGAACCGCGCGTAGGAGAGCCCGCGAGCCTCCGTCATCGCGCGCTCGAGGCGGTCGCCCTTCTCGGTCGCCGCGGGAAGAACGTGCGCGTCAGGCAGGAATCGCGCGCCGGAACGCGCGGGCCGCGCGACGAGCTCGTCGAAAACGCGGTCGAGCGGCGCCGCCAGCGCGATCTCCAGGATCTCGGTCAGGAGGAGAGAGTTGAGGTCGCTGTACAGCACGCGCTCTCCGGGAGGCGAGACCGGCTCCATCTCGGCCAGGGTGCGGCGGTACGCCGCGGCACCCTCCCCGCGCGCGTAGAGCGGATACCAGGCGTCGAGTCCCGAGGTGTGCGTCAACAACCGCTCGAGGGTGATCCCCTCGAACCGCGATTTCTTCCACTCGGGCAAAAACCGCCCGGGCGCGGCGTCGAGCGGCAGCGACCTCGCCGCCTCCCGGCAGATCGCTCCCACGCACAGCGGCTTGGTCAGGCTCGCCAGGTCGAACGGAGTCTCCGCGGTGAGGTCGCGGCGTACGGGTTCGACCGCCGCCGATCCGGCGGCCTCGAGCGCGACGATCGCGTCCGCGGTACCGACCAGGGCGGCCGCGCCCGGAAACGTGCCCTCGGCGATCTCCGCCTCGAGGAAGGCGCGGATCGACCTCAAAGGCCGGCGGCCTCGATCTCAGCCCGCCGGCGCGAGACGAGCGCGGCGTTGTGCGACACCGACGCGATCCCGGGGCCCGGGCGCCGGAGCGTGCCGCGCTCGCGCTCGAGCGTCGCGATCTCCGCGTCCAGACGCCCGATGGTCTTCGGGTCCCGGGCCGCCTTGCGGGCCTCGCGGAGAGCCGCGAGGCCGCGCGCGTAGGATTCCGCCGAGGCCGTGAAGACGCGGTCGGCGTCGAGCGCGAGGAGGGCCTCCTGGATGCGCGCCCGCACCCACGCGAACTCGCCCGGATCGGCTTTGGCCGCGGTCAGGGCCTCCCCCAGCGAGGCCGCGCGTGCGCCGGTGCGGACCCTCAGGAAGAGATCCACCTGCGCCGCGGTCAGGAGATTGTCCTCGGGGGGCTGGAACGCGGGGGCGGGGCGCGCCACGCGCTGGAAGGCGCGGAGGGCGTCCAGACGCGGGGGCTCGATGCGCTTGCAGGCCCCGCACGGGGCGAGGACGAGAATCGCGGTCGCGGCGATGCGAACGGAAGCCCCAGCCCGAATCCGAATCCCGGTCCCGCGCCTCTCGCCCACGGCGACGAGTGTACTCATCGGAAGCCGCGGCGAGCGAACGGCGAGCGGTTTCCGACTGCATGAGGTTCGTTTACACTTAGTGGTTCCGGGGGCGGATGCTCGAGAAAATCGGCAAGTACGAGGTGTCCGAACAGATCGGCGTGGGCGGCTTCGGGGCCGTCTACCGTGGCCGGGACCCGTTCATCAAGCGTACCGTCGCGATCAAGACCTGCCAGGTCAACGACGACGAGATCAAGCACCGCTTCTTCCGCGAGGCCGAGCTCGCCGGGAACCTGCACCACCGCAACATCACCACGATCTACGACTTCGGAGTCGAGAACGGCATCCCCTACATCGTCCAGGAGTTCCTGACCGGCGAGGACCTGGACAAGAAGATCAAGCGGGCAGACCCGATCCTCGTCGCGCGCAAGATCGAGATCCTGATGGCGATCGCGGACGGGCTCGCCTACGCCCACAACGCCAGCATCGTGCACCGCGACGTCAAGCCGGCCAACGTGCGCGTCCTCGACGACGGGACCGTCAAGGTCATGGACTTCGGCATCGCGAAGTCGCTCCAGACCGAGTCGAACCTGACGCAGACGGGAATCACTCTCGGGACCTCCGCGTACCTGGCGCCGGAGCAGATCCGGGGCGAGCCCATCGACCGGCGGACCGACATCTTCTCGATGGGCGTGCTCTCCTACGAGCTCCTCAGCTACCGCAAGCCGTTCCGCGGCGAGCACCTCTCGACCGTCCTCTACAAGATCCTGAACGACACGCCGGAGCCGCTCGAGAGCCTGTCGCCGGACCTCCCTCCCGCGCTGATCGCCGCGGTCAATCGCGCGATCTCCAAGAGTCCCGTCGAGCGCTACCAGACGATGGAGGACTACCGGCAGGACCTTCACGCCGTGTTCCGCGAGCTCACCGGGAGCTCCGGCATGTACATGCGCTCGCTGATGCTGGACGCGGCGCGGCCGACGCGCGCCGGGGCCGACGAGACCGACACGACGCTCGCGACGCCCTCGAGCGGCGTCGGGATCCCGCCCCCGGCCCACATCACGCCGCCCTCCGGCGCCCTGGCGCGCCAGCCCGCGGCCTCCTCCGACAAGACGCCGACGTCGGGAGGCATGCGGCCGCCTCTCGAGCTCGTGAACTTTCGCGACCCGCTCGCCGACACGATCGTGGACGAGGCCGCCCCCACCGTCCGCCGCAGCTCGCCGTCGGCGGTCAGGACGCAGAAGAAGGGCGACTCGAAGATCCTGAGCATCGTGGCGCTCGTCGTCTCGGTCGCCGCGGGAGTGTTTCTGTGGATGCGGCGCAGCGAGCAGGCGGCGCCGAAGGCTCCTCCTCCTCCCCCGGCCGCGGCGGCGCCGACGCCTGCGCTCGAGTTCCCGGAGCCAAAATTGGGGGCGGGGGCGGGAGTCGGGGGGGCCCCCGGCGAGGCCGCCGCGCCGGCCGGCTCGCAGACGCAGGCTCAGCAGTCGCTACCCGTCCCCACGGCCGCCTCCGCAGCCGCAGCCGGGGTACCCGCAGCCGCGCAGGGAACCTCGACCGAAACGGCGCCTGTGACCTCGACGGCGGGGGGCCCGGCCGCCGCTCCCCCGTCCACGAATGCCCCTTCGGCGGCGACGGGAGCGGCCGGAGCCCTCGCGCCCGCCGCTCCGGCGGCCGCCGCCGCGCCCACAAAACCGCCCGCGCAGCTCAAGAAGTACAAGGTCCAGTTCTCTTCCGTCCCGTTGGCCACGCTGTCGGTCGATGGGAAGACGATCGGCCCCTCGGTGCCGGCGCGCACGATCTCGCTCGAGGAGGGAAGCCACAAGGTCCGCTTCGAGGCGAAGGGCTTTCCCGTTCACGAGCAGACGTTCAAGGTCGGCTCCGACGCCGAGAACCGCGTCCACTACCAGTTCCCGATCTCGATGCTCGTGATCGACGCGCCCGCGTGGAAGGGCGCCCGCCTGCTGGTCGACGGGAAGTACCGCGGCAACCTCCCCGAGGTCTCGCCGCTCAGACTGCCGCCGGGCTCCTACAGCCTGACCCTCTCCCGAGAGGGCACGAGCCCGGTCACCGAGAAGATCCGCGTCCCCGAGGGCGCGGAGAAGACGTGGAGTCCCCCGCCGCCTTCGCCGGCGGCCTCCGGAGGCGCACCATGACGCGGACGCACACCCTGCTGCTCGCCCTCCTCCTTTCCGCCGCCGGGGCCCTGGCCCAGGACGCCTCGAAGCTCGAGGCCGACGCGAAGAAGGCCTTCGACTCCGGTCGCTTCGCCGTGGCCGGCGAGAAGTACGCGGCGGCGGCGGAGTCTCCGGGTGTCGCGACCGACAAGGGCGCGGACCTCCACCTCCAGAGCGGCTGGGCCTACTTCATCGCCGGAAACTCCCGGAGCGCCCGCGAGCAGCTCAAGCTGGCGATCGCCGCGCGTCCCGACCTCCAGGTCGTTCCCGACTTCTACAGCCCGGACTTCGCGAACCTCGCCGCGCAGGTGCGCAGCGAGGTGGCCGGCGCGCGCGTCCCTCCGATCGACGTGGAGGAGCTCAAGCGCTCGGCGCGCGCGAAGCTCGCGGATGGCAAGGCCGAGGAGGTCGTCTACGACTTGAAGCGCGCGGCCAACTCCAACGACCCCGAGGTCTTCCGGATCCTCGCCGACGCGCAGGACAGGCTCGGGCACACCGCCGAGGCGGACGCCGCCCGGCGCCGCGCCTCCGACCTCGAGCGAGGCCTGGTCAGCTCCGCACCCATCGGCGGAGGACCCGACGCCGCCGCGGGCGCGGCTCCTGCGGGAGTCCCGGCGGGAGCCGCCGCGGTGGCGCCGCTGCTCGAATCCGCGGAGCGCAACCTCGCCTCCGGAGACTTCCGCGCCGCCGCCTCCTACGCGAAGCAGGCGTCGGAGGCCGACCCGAGGAGCCCGGAGGCCCATCGCCTGGCCGGAGAGGCCGCGCTGCAGGGCGGCCAGGAGGGCGAGGCGGAGCGGGAGTTCACGGCCGCCGTCGCCCTCGACTCCCAGAACGCAAAGGCTCAGCTGGGGCTCGGGCGCGTCACCGAGGCGCAGAAGAAGTGGAACACCTCGGCGAGCCATTACCGCCGCGCGCTCGAGCTCGACCCCGCGAGCGTCGTCGCGGCGCGCGGCCTGGGGCGATCGATGAGCGCGCTCGGCGACAAGAGCGCCGCCCGGCTCGCCTTCGGACGCGCCATCGAGATCGATCCGATCTCGGCTCCCGCGCACAACGACTTCGGCGTTTTCCTGTATCGCTCCGACGAGCTCGACAAATCGGTCGAGGAGCTCATCGAGGCGGTCCGCCTCGACGTGAATCATCCCGCGTACCACGAGAACCTGGGCCGCGCGTACCGCAAGAAGGGAATGCTCAAGGAGGCCGAGCGCGAGCTCGGCGAGGCGACGCGTCTCGCGCCGAACGAGGCGGCGGCCTGGATCGTTCTGGGACAGGTCCGCGGGGAGCTCAAGAAGCCCGACGACGCCGCGGCCGCCTACGCGACGGCGCTGACGCTCGACCCGCTCAGCGAGGAGGCGGCGACCGGGCTCTCGGCGGTCCTCGGCACCGCCGGGAAGCTCACGGAGGCGGAGACCGCGTTGACGAAGGCCATCGAGAACAACGCCAAGTCGCCCGCGCTATGGAACAACCTGGGCGTGATTCGGACGCAGCGCGGCAACTATCCGGGCGCCCTCGAGGCGTTCGGAAAGGCGCTGAACCTCGACTCGACCTTCGAGGCCGCCAAGGCGAACCAGGCCCGGGTCACCGAGCTCGCGGTCCTGGAGAAGGCGGCGTCGTAGGGAACGCGACGGGTCCGGAACCCGCTACGGACCATCGCGCCCACGCCGCCGAGATCGAGGCCTGGCGGGCGAGGCGGCTCGCGAGGCTGACGGGCCCCACCGGCTGGCTCTCCGTGGTCGAGCTCCAATGGCTCGAGGACGGCGAGAATCGGATCGGCGCCGATCGGGAGGCGGAAGAGAGCGTCACCATTCCGTCCGCGGCCGTCGTCGTCGTGTCCGGGGACTCGGCGACGCTCTGGCAGGGCGCCGAGGCGACGCCGCTCCAGCCTGACCTCGACGGCGAGCGCCCCTTCCTGACCCACGGCGGCCTCGCGTACTCCCTCATTCGCCGCGGCGGGCGATTCGGTGTCCGGGTGCGCGACCGTGAGGCGCCGGCGCGCTTCGCGCCTCCGCAGATCCCGTCCTTTCCGATCGACCCCTCCTGGCGCATCCCGGCGCGGTTCGAGGCCTATGAGCCGCCGCGCCGGAGTCCCATCGGGAGCGTGGCCGGAACTTCGGATACGGAGATCTTCCCGGGCGCGGTCGTCTTCGCCCGCGGGGGCGCCGAGCACCGCCTGGACGTCATCGCCGAGAAAGGCGAGACCGACTACTGGATCGTGTTCGGCGACGCGACGAACGGCCGCGAGACCTACGGCGGGGGCCGATTCGTCTACGCTCCCCCGCCGATCGACGGCGGCACCGTGGTCGACTTCAACAAGGCCTACAACCCACCCTGCGTGTTCACGCAGTACTCGACCTGTCCCCTCCCGCTTCCCCGGAATCGGCTGCAATTCGCCGTGGAGGCGGGGGAACAGAATCTCGATTTCACTTCAGCGCCTCCAACAGCTCCCACAGCATCCTCGCCGTCGCCCCCCAGATGACGTGTCGGCCGTGGCGGTAGAAGAGCGTCGGCTCCTCTCGCCCGGGCAGGACCTTGCGCTCGAGAATCCTCGGATCGAGCAGCGCGGCCACGGGAGCCTCGATCAGCTCCGCGATCTCGGACTCGGCGAGGCGGAACGCATAGGGGCTCGGGATCGCGCCCACGAACGGCTCCACGTAGAAGTCCGTGACCGTGGTGAGCGGGGACAGGGCGCCCAGGTAGCGCACGTCGGTCTCGTCGACGCCGATCTCCTCCCGCGTCTCGCGCAACGCGGTCTCGAGAAGCGAGTCGTCGTCCTCCTCCTCGCTGCCTCCCGGAAACGAGATCTGACCGCGGTGGTGCTCGACGGTCTCCGTGCGGAGCGTGAAGAGGATCCAGAGAGCGCCGTCCCGGACGAAGAGCGGAATCAGGACGGCGGCGCGGCGGATGCCGAGCGGCGGCTCCGGCTCCTCGGGCCTCTGCTCGCGGCGGGCGGCGAGGCGCTCGCGGATCTCGTCCATCCAGGGCAGGTCCCCGGAATTCGCGCGAGGCGCGTCAGGAGGAGGCAGGCGCCCGCCCCCCTTCCGCGGCGGACCGCAGCGACGCCTCGATGAAGGGCGCGAGCCCGCCGTCGAGCACGCGGTCCGTGTCGCCCGTCTCGAATCCGGTGCGGTGGTCCTTGACCATGCGGTAGGGGTGCAGCACGTACGAGCGGATCTGGCTCCCCCATTCAATCGATTTCTTCTCGCCGACGCGCTTGTCTTCCTCGGCGCGGCGCTCGTCCAGCGCCCGCTGGTAGAGCCGGGCGCGCAGCACGCGCATCGCCATGTCGCGGTTGCGGCCCTGGCTGCGCTCGTTCTGGCAGGTCACGACGATGTTGGTCGGGAGGTGGGTGATCCGCACCGCCGAGTCGGTGACGTTGACGTGCTGGCCCCCGGCGCCGCTCGAGCGGTAGGTGTCGATCCGGAGGTCCTTGTCGGCGATCTCGATCGCGATGTCCTCGTCGATCTCGGGCGCGACGTAGACCGACGCGAACGAGGTGTGCCGCCGCTGGGCCGCGTCGAAGGGCGAGATTCGCACGAGCCGGTGGACGCCCATCTCCGTCTTGAGGTAGCCGTACGCGTGGTCGCCGACGACGTGCAGCGTCGCGCTCTTGATGCCCGCCTCCTCGCCGTCCTGGCGGTCGATGAGCTCGGCCTTCCACCCGCGGGCCTCGGCGAAGCGCGTGTACATGCGCAGCAGCATCTCCGCCCAGTCCTGCGATTCGGTGCCGCCGGCTCCGGCGTGAATCGCGAGCCAGGCGTTGTTGGGATCCTCGGGAGCGCCCATCTTGACCGCGAGCTCCAGCTCGTCGGCGAACGCGGTCGCGCTCCGGAGCGTCTCGCGCGCCTCGGCGTCGGCCGGCTCGCCCTCGCGGAGGAGCTCGGCCAGGGTCTCGAGCTCGCCCTTCAGCTCGTCGAGGCGCTCCGCCGTCGCGAGCCGGCGCTCGTACGTCTTGGTCTCCCGGAGGACGTCCTGGGCGGCCTCGGGCCTCGACCAGAAATCGGGGGCCGCGGATTGCTCCTGCAGCCGGGTGAGCGCGCTCCGCGCGGCGTCCAGATCAAAGATAGCCCCGAAGCGCCGACAGGCGCTCCGAGGCCGAATCCAGCGAGGCGAGGAGATCGTCGCGTTCGGTCATGACGGGTTCGTTTTGGTCCCCTAGGCGGGAGCCGCGCTCTGGCGAGTCCGGCCCCGTCGGGCGAGCCCGAAGAGTAGCACGCAGACGCCCGCGAGGTCGGCGGCCCGCGGAATCCAGAACCCCCATCGCGTCCACGCCGTCGTCCCCTCGCGGAGTCGAACGGTCCCGGACAGGATCGCGCGCTCGTCGGGCGCCGTCCTGGCCACGATCCTCCCGCGTGCGTCCACGATCCCCGAGATCCCGGTGATCGCCGCACGGACGAGGTCCCGCTCGTTCTCCACGGCCCGGAGCACCGCGCCCGCGAAGTGCTGCTCCTGGGCGCCGGCGCGGCCGTACCACGAGTCGTTCGAGATCGTGGCGAGGAGATTCGCGCCGTCCGCGACCTCCCGACGCGACAGCGACGGGTAGATGATCTCGTAGCAGATCCCGACGCCGATCGCGAACGGGCCGCCGCGCAGGACCGTGGGCTCGTCTGCCGCCGAGAACTCGCCGATCGTGGTCTGCGAGATGCGCCGCACGAAGAAGAAGATCCGCGGCAGGGGCACGTACTCGCCGAAGGGCACGAGGTGGACCTTGTGGTACGCCCGCCGCGCGAGCCCCTCCGGCGTCAGGAGGCGCGCGGCGTTGTAATAGCGGCCGTCCGCGACCTCGTCGACGTCGTTGAAGAGGATCGAGGAGCCCGCCCGGGTCAGCGCCGTCAGGTCGTGGCGCAGCGTCGGGCTTCGGTCCCAGTAGGCCGGCAGCGAGGACTCCGGGATCAGGAGGAGCGAAGGCGACGAAGGGTCCCGGACCTCGGCCAGCGCGGCATCCGCCTGGCCGAGAACCGTCTCGTAGCGCGATACCGCGCCCTCGGGAGTCATCCGGCCCTCTTCGGTCAGGTTCGGCTGCAGGAGGACGACCGACGCCGCGGTTCCGTTCGCCGGGGGCCGCGCGAGCCGGACGGCGCCGAGCCCTCCGGCGGCGAGCACGAGACCGGCCGCCGACGCGAGCGGGCGGAGGCTGAGGCGTCGCTCTCCGCTGCGCGCCGTCGGGGGGCGCGACGCCGCGGCGGCCAGCAACGCCGTCAAGGCCATGACGAGGGCCCCCACGCCGAACGCGCCCCACACCGACGCGGTCTGCAGCCAGATGGGGTGGCGATACAGGGCGTGCGCGGTCAGGTTCCAGGGGAAGCCCTTGTAGACGTAGGAGCGCGCGTGCTCGGAGGCCATCCAGAGGAGCGGGAAGACGGCGAGGCGCCACGCGGAGCCGGCCGGGGCCGCGCGCACGGTCGCCCACGCCACGAGCGCGGGCCACTCGGCCAGGATCGCCGCGAGGATCACGAGGCTGAGGACGCCCAGGGCGGGACTCTGCCCGCCGTAGTGCGTGACGACGTAGAAGATCCACGGAATCGAGGCGCACCAGTACGCGAGGCCGAAGAGGAACCCGGAAAAAAGCGCCCGCCCCGCGCGCTCCTCGCGCCGGAGCGCGACGAGCCAGGGCGTCAGCGCGAGGGGCAGCAGGACCGCCCAGCCGAACGGCGGGAAGGCCAGCGCGAAGAGCAGTCCCGAGACGACGCCGGCCAGCGGAGTGGCCCAGCGGGATCGCTTCGTGTCTTGGATCGACGCCTCCCGCCCGCCGTCTACCGTTTACCGGAGACTTCGTGCGCCTCGCCCCCGCTCCGCGTGGCGTGGAGCGCCTCTTCCGCCCTGTACGAGGACCTCACGAACGGGCCGGCGAAGACGTGGCGGAAACCGAGACGCTCTCCGAACTCGCGATGGCGCTCGAAGACCTCCGGGGCGACGTACTCCTCGACCGGAAGGTTCTCGAGCGACGGCCGCAGGTACTGGCCGATCGTGACGATGTCGACCGAGGCCTCCCGGAGTCGGACGAGCAACTCGCGCACTTCCTCCTCCCGCTCGCCGAGTCCCAGCATGAGCCCCGACTTGGTCGTGATCTCCGGCGCGATCTCCCGCGCGCGAGACAACAGCAGAAGCGAGCGGTCGAGCCGGGCTCCCCGTCGGACCGTCGCATAGAGGCGCGGGACCGTCTCGACGTTGTGGTTGAAGACGTCGGGCCCCGCGGCGAGAACGGTCTCGAGCGACTCCAGGCGGCCGCGGAAGTCCGGGGTCAGCACCTCGACGCCCGGGACCGGCTGAAGCGACCGCACGGACCGGATCGTCTCGGCGAAATGGGCGGCGCCGCCGTCGGCTAGATCGTCGCGGTCGACCGAGGTCAGCACGACGAACGAGAGTCCCAGCCGCTCCACCGCGCTGCGGATGCGCGACGGCTCGAGAGGATCCGGCGGCGCGGGCCTTCCGTTTCGGATGTCGCAGAACCCGCAGGCGCGCGTGCAGACGTCGCCCAGCAGCAGGAACGTCGCCGTGCCACGGGAGAAGCACTCGCCGCGGTTGGGACAGCGAGCCTCCTCGCAGACGGTGTGCAGGCCGTGCTCGCGCATCAGGCTCTTCACGCCGTGCAACTCCGAGAGCCGGAGCTTGCGCTCGCGGATCCACTCGGGAGCGCGAGGCAGGGACGCCGCGCTCACTTCCCCTCGAACACGACCCACGGGCTCCTGAGCTTCTCCTGCTTGCGTAGCTTGTCGGCGGCGCGCCGGGCCTCCTCGGTGGTCCGGTACGGTCCGACCCGCACGCGCAGCCGGCCCTTCTCGGCCGAGACCACGGCGTGGTACCCGTGCTTCGCGAGACGGGTCGACAGCGTCTCCGCCTCGTTCCGCGAGGAGACGGACGCGACCTGGACCCAGACCCGTCCCGCGTAGGCCGAGGCGGAGGGCGCCGAGGGCGGGGGCGCAGGCTTCGTCGCGGCGCCCGGCCGTGGCGTCGGCCCGGATGTCGCCGCGGCCGGCGTCGGCTCCTCCGCCCCGCCGTCCTCGAACGCCTGCAGCGTCTGGGGCGGTGTCGGCGCCGTGACGGCGGCCGCCGCCGGATTCTCCGAGAAGACGGCCGGCTCCGAGCCTCTGGGCGACTCGCCGCGGGCAGCGTCCCCGCGGGGCGGCACCGCGGTCTCGACGGCGGGCAGGGCGTCGGGAGTGGGACGGGCCTCGGCGACCCTCTCGGCCGGCTCGCCGTCGCGCGTGCGGCCTCGCCCGGACAGTCCGCTCATCAGCCCGAAGAAGAACGCGAGGCCCAGGGCGAGGAGCAGCCCGACGAAGACCCCGACCGCCTGACGCGCCGTCAGCGAGATCTGGTAGTGCGTGCGCGGCTCCACGGCGCGGAGTGTAACCGGAGTCGGCCGATTCTCAGGCCTTTTGCCGATTCAGGAACATCTGGATCAGGTCGATGGGCAGCGGGAAGACGATCGTCGAGTTCTTCTCGTTGGCGATCTCGGTCAGCGTCTGGAGGTAGCGCAGCTGGAGTGTGGCCGGCTGCTTGTCGATGATCTCCGCCGCCTTCGAGAGCGCGGTCGCGGCCTCGAGCTCGCCCTGCGCATGGATGATCTTGGCCCTCTTCTCGCGCTCGGCCTCCGCCTGCTTGGCCATCGCGCGCTGCATCTCGGGCGGGAGGTCGACCTGCTTGACCTCGACGAGCGACACCTTGATGCCCCAGGGCTGCGTGTGCTCGTCGATGACCTTCTGGAGGTCAACGTTGAGCTTCTCGCGTTCGGACAGGAGCTCGTCCATGAGGGCCTGGCCCAGCACGCTGCGCAGCGTGGTCTGCGCGAGCTGGGAGGTGGCATAGAGGTAGTTCTCGACCTGGACCACCGCCTTCTCGGGCTCGACGACGCGGAAGTAGACGACCGCGTTGACCTTCACCGAGACGTTGTCCTTCGTGATGATGTCCTGCGGCGGCACGTCGTGCACGACCGTCCGCAACGACATGCGCACCATCCGCTCGAAGGGCCAGAAGATCAGCACGAGGCCGGGCCCCTTGGGACGCTTGCCGAGCCGTCCCAGCCAGAACGTCACCGCGCGCTCGTACTCGTTCAGGACGTTGATCCACTTGAACAGGAAGATCAGCCCGACGAAGAGGGCCACGAGCAGACCCGGGACGTTGATGAGATCTCTCATGCGTTCCTCCGTTCGACGTAGAGGGTTCCCTCCGACACGCGGGCCACGCGCACCGCGTCGCCGGCCTCGAGCCCCGCCGGCCCGATCGCGTTCCAGTATTCGCCGTGAACCTGCACCGTGCCCGTGCCCTCGGAGCCGAAGCCGCGGGCGACGCGCGCCGTCTCTCCGATCATCGCGTGGAGGCCCGTGCGAACGGGGGCGCGCCGCAGCTGCACGGTCTTCCACGTCAGGAGGCCGACGATCCCGAGCGCGAGCACCAGCCCCGGGACGATGATTCCCAGGTCCACGCGATAGCCCGCCCTGTCCCCCTTGCCCGAGAAGAGCAGCAGCGAGCCGGTCACCAGGGCGATCGCCCCTCCCACCGAGAGGAGCCCGTGGCTCGCGACCTTGATCTCGGCCACGAACAGCAGGATGGCGAACAGGATCAGGGCGAGGCCGGCGAGGTTCACGGGGAGCACGGAGAAGGCGTAGAGCGCGAGGAGAAGGGAGATGCCCCCCGCGATCCCCGGCAGGACGGCCCCGGGCGTCGACAGCTCGAAGTAGAGCCCGACGAGCCCGACGAGGAAGAGGACGTAGGCCACGTTGGGGTGCGAGACGACGCCGAGCACTCGCTCGAGCTCCCCCATCGGCTGCGACTCGAGGCGGAACCCCTTGAGGGCGAGGGTCGTCTGGCCGCCGCCCACCCGTGAGACCTTGCGGCCGTCGAGCTGGCCGACCAGGTCCGGCACGTCGCGCGCGACGAGCTCGATCAGTCCGCCGTCCTTCGCCTCGGCCTCCGTGTAGGAGAGGCTCTTCTCGACCGCGGCCTCGGCCTTCTCGACGTTGCGTCCGCGCTGCTTCGCCAGGGTGCGCACGAACGCGCGCGCGTCCTGCTCGGCCTTCTCGTTCATCTTCTTCGGCAGGTCCTCACCCTCGCCGCCCACGGGGTGCGCCGCTCCGGTGTTGGTGCCGGGCGCCATCGCGGCCACGTCGCCGGACAAGAGCAGGAAGAATCCGGCCGACGCCGCCTGCGCGCCCGACGGTGCGACGAAGGTCGCGACCGGGACCTTCGAGAGGAGGATCGCGGAGCTCATCTCGCGCGTGGAGGCGAGCAGGCCGCCCGGCGTCGAGAGCGTCAGGACGACCAGCGCCGCGCCCTCCTTCTCGGCGCGGGAGAGGACGCCCGAGAGGTAATTCGCCGCCGCGGGGTGGATCGGGGTGTCGATCCGGGCCTCGATCACCAGGGGCGCCGACGCGCTCCCCAAGGCCGCGGCCGCGAAGACGAGGACCGCCGCGGTGAGCATCCGCGAAGACATCGGCGGGATTCTATCTCCCGCCGCCGGTGACTTCCTTCGCGCCACCGGTTATAAAGGCGCGTGCGCATCCGGCCGACGGAATCGATTCACTTCGCGGCCATCGGCGTGCTGACCGTCCTGGCGCTCTTCCTGTGGGGCCGCCTGGAGCAGCCGGTGGCCATGCTCCTCGGCTATGCCGGGCTGGCGGTGGCCCTGGTCGTCGTGACGCTCCTCGCGCGCCGCGTCGATGCGCTCCCGGCGCCCTGGGCCTTCTTCGTCGACTTCTATCCCGCGATCTTCCTGCCGCTCCTGTTCAACACGCTGGAGCCCCTGATCCAGGCGCTTCGCGGCGGCCCGCGTGACGACCTCCTGATCGCCGCGGATCGCGCGATCTTCGGCGTGGACGTGACGGTCTGGGCCCAACGCTTCGTCCGCCCGCACTTGAGCGACATCTTCTATGTCTTCTACTCCACGTATTACTTCATCGCGCTGACGCTCGGGCTCGTGCTCTGGCTCCGCGACCGCGGGACGGCCCGCCGCTTCGTGTTCACGCTGATGGTCGTCTACTACGTCTCCTACGCCGGCTATTTCTGCATTCCCGCCCTCGGGCCGCGGTTCGCCCAGGCGTCCGAGTACACGGTCTCGCTGGTGACCACGCCGGTCGCGCACTGGATCAACGACACGATCAACAACCTGGAGAAGACCAAGTTCGACGTCTTCCCCTCGGGCCACACGATGATCTCCGTGGCCGTGCTGATCGTCGCGTGGAGGCGGGCGCGGGACGTGTTCTGGGGCCTGCTGCCGGTGGCGACCGGGCTGATCATCGCCACGGTGTACTGCCGTTACCACTACGTCGTCGACGTCATCGCGGGGACCACTCTCGCGTTCGCGACCGTGCCCCTCGGCGACCGGTGGTACGACGCGTGGATGCGGCGGCTCGGGACCGCCCCGGCCGAGGCCGCGCTCTACAGCGCCCGCTCGTAGATCCGGTAGGTCTTGTAGAGCTTGCCGCCCCAGAGTCGGACGGCGCCGATCACGAGCTCGTTGTCCTCCAGGAGCCAGGACACCTCGGCGCCCGTGTAGCCCTTCTTCAGCAGGAAGCGCAGCGAATCGGCCATCATGATCGACTGGATCCCGCGCATCCGGTATTCCTTCGTGATGCCGAGCGTGACGACGCGGACCGTCTGGATCGATTTCTGCGCGAGCAGGAACTTGAGCCAGCCGAACGGGAGGAGCCGCCCGCGCGTGGGCGCGATCGCCTTGTTGTAGTCGGGCAGCATCAGCATGAACCCGATCGGGTCGAGGCGCCCGTCGGGCCGCCGCGCCTCGGCGATCCAGAGGAGCTCCGGGACGAGCAGCGGCTTCAGCCGCGCCGCCATGAAGTCCATCTCCTCGGGCGTCATCGGCACGAAGCCCCAGTTCTTCTCCCACGCTCCGTTGTAGACCTCGCGGATGCGCGGGAGGTCCTCCGCGAGGCTCTTCTTGGTCACGTTGCGCACGACGATGTCGGGCTCACGCTTGCGGAAGCGCTCGGCGACCCTCTCCAGCCGTTCGAGCGGTTTCTGCTCGAGCGGAAACCAGTACGCGAGGAGGTCCTTCGCCTTGCGGAAGCCCATGGCCTCCAGCATCGGCACGTAGTAGCGCGGGTTGTAGGTCATCATGAGGACCGGCGGCGAGTCGAAGCCTTCGACGAGCAGACCGGCCTCGTCGTTCAGGGTCGGGTTCGTCGGGCCGCGCAGGACGGTCATCCTCCGCTCGCGCCCCCAGCTCGCGGCCGCCTCGACGAGCTTCACGGCGGCCTCGGCGTCGTCGGTGCACTCGAAGAAGCCGAAGAAGGCGGCCTTCTCGGCGTGGAACTCGTTGTGGTTGCGATCCAGGATCGCGGCGATGCGGCCGACGGCCTCCGTGCCGCGAAACGCGAGGAAGAGCTGCATCTCTCCGTGGCGGAAGAAGGGGTTCTCGTCCTGGAAGACCTTCGCGACGTCCGAGCGCAGGGGCGCGACCCAGTTCGGATCGCCGGCGTAGATCCGGTCGCCAACGTCGAAGAATTTCCCGAGATCGGCCTTCGAGCGGCCGATGCGCTGGATCTGGACGGACGCCTTGGGATCCGCGCTCAAGGCTTCAGGCGCGGCCCGTACGGACCAGTCCGACCTCGCGGCCGACCTTCTCGAACGCATCGAGCGCGCGCGCGAGCTGCTCCTGCGTGTGCGTGGCCATGAGCGAGGTGCGGATGAGCGCGCGTCCGGGCGGCGTCGCCGGCGAGAGGACGCAGTTGACGAAGACGCCCTCCTCCTGGAGCCGGTGCACCAGGCGCAGCGCGGTGAGGTCCTCGCCCACGACGACGGGCACGACGGGCGTGCGCGACTCGCCGGTGTCGAGACCGAGAGACCGGAGCCCCTCGGCGAAGAAGCGCGTGTTCTCCCAGAGACGCTCGCGCCGCTGCGGCTCCCGGTCCATGATCTCGAGCGTGGCCAGCGCGGCGGCCGCGGAGGCCGGCGGAGGCGCCGCGGAGAAGATCAGCGTCCGCGCGCGGTGCTTGATGTAGTCGATCACTCCGGCGTTGCCCGCGATGAAGCCGCCGACCGAGGCCATGGACTTCGAGAACGTGCCCATGATCAGGTCGACCTCGTGCTCGAGCCCGAAGTGCTCGCACGTTCCCCGGCCCGTCCGTCCGAGCACGCCGATGCCGTGGGCGTCGTCGACCATGAGCCCGGCCGCGAATTCGCGCGCGACTCCCAGGATCTCCGGCAGCGGCGCGATGTCGCCCTCCATCGAGAAGACGCCGTCGAGGACAACCAGCCGGCCCTTCGCCTCGCTGTCGTTGCGCATCTGGCGGCGCAGGTCCGCGGGGTCGTTGTGCTTGAACTTCTTGACGTTGCCGAAGGAGAGGCGCGCCCCGTCGATGATGCAGGCGTGGTCCTGCTTGTCGAGGTAAACCGTGTCGCCCTTGGTGACCAGGCAGGAGATCGCGCCGAGGTTGACCTGGAAGCCGGTCGAGAACGTGATCGCCGATTCCTGTCGCATGAACTCGGCGAGTTGCTGCTCCAGGCGCACGTGGAGATCCAACGTTCCGTTCAGGAAACGGCTGCCGGCGCACCCCGATCCGTATTTCCGGATCGCGCCGATGGCCGCCTCCTTCACGCGCGGGTCGTTGGTGAGGCCGAGGTAGTTGTTCGACCCGAGCATCACCATCCGGCGGCCGCCGATCGAGACCTCGGGATCCTGGGCGGTCTCGATGACGCGGAAGAACGAGTAGTAGCCGGTCTGACGCACCCGCTCGGCGTCTTCCCAGCGGTAGCACTTCTCGAAGAATGGAGAGATGCCGACCGACTCGGCCCTGGCAACCCGGGCGACCTTGGTCATCGATCCCCCCCTCCGGATAGAATCCTCGCCGCGGGCGGATCTTAGCAAATTTTACAAAATCACGCCTTGGCGCGACGGACAGGGCTCATCGAAGCCAGCCGGCGGCCCGATACCAGTCCCACAGCTCCCGGAGGCCCTGGGCGAGGGGGACGGGCGGCGGGAGCTCCAGCGCCCGCGCCATGGGAGCCCCGTCGCAGAGCCAGTCGCCGGCGAGAACCTCTCGGGCCTTGTCTGCGTTGAAGGGCCGTGAATGACCCGTGAAGTTCTCGAGAAGGGTCTCCCCCAGGCCGAGCAGCCGAACCGCGGCATCCGGAACCGGGAAGACGCGAGCCCGCCGCGGCGGGAGCGCGGCGATCGCGCGCGCGAGCTCCTCGAGGCGCACCGGCTCCGGGTCGCACAGGAACCCGACGCGTCCCGAGAGCTCGGGCCGCGACGGGGCGCGCGCGATGCCGAGCGCGGCGCGCTTCGCGGCGATCACCTGGATGCGAGACCGTCCCGCGGGCAGCGGGATCCAGCCGGCGGCGGCCATGCGGAAGTAGACGAAGAGGCCTCGATCTGCGGCCCCGTAGATGACCCCGGGTCGCAAGATCGTCCACGGTCCCTTCCAGCCCTCCGCCACCGCGATCTCGCCCTCCCGCTTGGAGGCGCCGTACCAGGAGATCGGACGGCTCTCGTCGCCCTCGGCGATCGGCCGACCGCCGCGCGCCGGACCCGCGGCCGCCTGGCTGGAGACGTGCACCCAGACCGCGCGCGGCGACGCCGTGGCTCCCGCGCGCACGAGCCTGCGCGTCGCCTCGACGTTGACGTCGCGATACTCGGCGAGACTCCGCGCCTTCACCAGCCCGGCGACGTGGACGATCGCGTCGGCGCCATCGAGCGCGCGCGCGAGCCGGTTCTCGTCCGAGAGGTCTCCGGCCACGACGTCGACGGGGAGATCGGCGAGGAGACCAACTCGCGCCCGCGCCGGATCGCGCGCCAGCAGCCGCACGGTCCAGCCGCCTTCGCACAGCGCGCGTGCGACGTGGCCGCCGAGGAATCCGGTACCGCCGGTCAGGAACGCGGTCGCCATGGAGCGGGAATTGTATTGACTCGAGCGGGCGCCAGGGCACAGCATTCCGCCGCTCCCATGCGAAAGTCCCGGGGCCTGGCGGCGGGAATCGTCGCGCTCGCGCTCGCGCTCGCCGCGCCGGCGCTGCGCGCCGCCGAACCCGTCTCCCCGCCCGTCGTCGAGTACGCCATTACGGTCTCGCTCGACCCGGCGGCGAAGACGCTCGACGGCCGGGAGCACCTGATCTGGCGCAACCCGTCCGGCGACGCCGTGAAGGAGCTCCGCTTCCACCTCTACCTCAACGCCTTCAAGAACAACCGCACGACCTTCATGCGGGAGTCGGGCGGGCAGCTCCGCGGCGACGAGGCCGGCACGCGTCCGGGCGACTGGGGCTGGATCGACGTCTCCTCGTTGAAGGCGTCCCCTTCGGGTGTCGAGCTGCGTCCCGCGGCCCGCTACATCCAGCCGGACGGCAACGACCCGAGCGACGAGACCGTCCTCCTCGTCCCGCTTCCGTCGCCGGTTCCACCGCACGGCGAGATCGCCCTCGACGTCGTCTTCCACGCCAAGCTTCCCCGGATCTTCGCGCGCACGGGCTTCGTCCGCGACTACTTCCTGGTCGGCCAATGGTTCCCGAAGATCGGCGTGTACGAGCCGGCCGGAATGCGCGAGCGGAAGTCCGGCGGCTGGAACTGTCACACCTTTCACGCCAACTCCGAGTTCTACGCCGACTACGGGAACTACGACGTGACCTTCACGGTGCCCTCGCGCTTCGTCGTGGGCGCGACCGGAAGGCGCGTCTCCGAGACGAAGGACGGCGACCGGACGAGCTACCGCTACGTCCAGGCGAACGTCCACGACTTCGCCTGGACCGCCGACCCGCGCACCCTCGTGACCGAGTTCACGTTCGATCCCTCGCGCGACGTCCCGGCCGGCTGGAGCGCGAAGGCCGCCGCCGAGCTCGGCATGACGGAGGCCGAGATCGCGCTCAAGCCCATCGCCGTGCGTCTCCTGCTCCAGCCGGGACACGAACGCGCCCGCGAGCGCTACATCCGTTCGACGAAGGAAGGAATCTCCTTCTACGGCCTGTGGTTCGGCGCGTATCCCTACGAGACGCTCACGGTCGTCGACCCGCCCGACGACGCCGAGGGATCCGGGGGTATGGAATACCCGACCTTCATCACGGGTGGGGAGGCGGCCGCCTGGCAGACCCGCTGGCCGTTCGCCAGGGTACGGGGCGTCGAGATCACCACGATCCACGAGTTCGGCCACCAGTATTGGTACGGCATGGTCGGCTCGAACGAGTTCGAGGAGTCCTGGCTCGACGAGGGCCTCAACACGGACTCGGAGTACCGGACGACCCAGCTCGCGTACGGCCCCCGCGACCTCGCCGAGTTCCCGGGCGGCATCGGGATGAGCTCGATCGCGCTCGGGCACGGCGCCTACGCCTCGCTCGCGAACCTGGACCCGATCCGCCGTTGCGCCTGGTGCTTCTTCTCGGATCGCTCCTACGCCACGAATTCGTACCCGAAGGTCGGCCTCTTCATGGCGCAGCTCGAGAGCGATCTCGGCGCACGCGCGTTCACGCGGGCACAGCGCGCCTTCTTTCAGCAGTGGTCCTTCCGCCACCCGAACACGTCCGACTTCTTCGACGCGTTCGAGAAGTCCAC
>DASXPB010000040.1:0-16899 GCA_036493875.1 Thermoanaerobaculia bacterium | reverse complement strand
GCGTCAGGTCCGCTCCATAAGCACGATCCCGCCCATCCGGCTGATCTCCCGGCGCTTCTCCTCGGAGGAGAGGCGCGCGAGGAGGCGCCAGAGCCAGGCGAGCCGCATCTGGCGGCGCAGGCGGTGGGCCTCGTCCCAGGTCGAGCGGAACTCGATCTCCTTCCAGCCGAATGGCTCGAAGAAGCGCGGACCCTCGGAGGGAGCGAACTGGAGGGTGGCGTTGCCGGCGGCGAGCGACTTCGACCAGCGCCTGTTCAGCATCCGGAGCAGCCGCGGATTGACGAGGTCGACGACCCACCGGCGGAAGCTGCGGGGCGCATGCAGGTCGGTCGCGAGCGCGGCGACCTCGGCGTCGGTTAGGTAGACGAGGAGTCCCTCGGTCAGGACGAGCGTGCGGCGGGAGTCGCGCCCGACGCGCTCGAAGAGGGCCCTCCGCGGGGTCGCCTCGCGCAGGTCGACGGATTCCGCGGAGTAGGCGCAGGCCGGCTTCTCCCCGGCGAGCGCCTCGCGCTTGTACTCGAGGATGTCCGGCAGATCGACGTCGAGCCAGCGGGTCGCCGCGGGGAGGTCGAGGCGCCAGGGCCGAGCGTCCAGTCCCGCGGCGAGGTTGATCACCGTGTCGAACCCCTCGTTCCTTACGGCGCGCAGGACGAGCTCGTCGAAGACGCACGTCCTCACGACCATCGGCCAGGTTCCCGAACGGAACGCGGGCATGCCCCGGACGATCGCCTCCGCGCGCTCGCCCGCGAGCCTCCGCGCGTGGGGATCGCGGAAGTGGGCGTCGGGACGTTCGCTCTCGATGGCGCGGTACAGGGCGACCCAGCGCGCGGTGTCGCTGATGTGGGTGATCGGGTGCGGGTTCGGATTCGGGTTCAGGGAGTCGGGCATGGACGCTCGGGCGGACGCAGCTCGCGCGCCAGAGAGTATCGCAGCGGGATCTCGCGCTGACCGATAATCGCGGCATGAAGGCGGTTCGCGTGGACGAAGACGGCGGCGTCGCCGTGGTGGACGTGCCCGAGCCGTCGGTCGGGCCGGGCGAGGCGCTGCTGCGCATGCGGGCCTCCGGGATCTGCGGCTCGGACCTGCTCGACTGGTACGTCCGGCGCAAGGCGGACTCGGTGCTGGGCCACGAGGTCGCGGGCGAGGTCGTCGCGGTCGGCGCGGGGGTCACCGCGTTTCGCGCGGGCGACCGCGTGGTGCCGCATCACCACGCTCCGTGCCTCGCCTGCGAGGCCTGCGCGGCGGGCCGCTACGTCCACTGCGCCGAATGGCGGGCGTCGCGCCTCGACCCCGGCGGGATGGCCGAGCTCGTGCGCGTTCCGGCCGGCAATCTCGCGCGCGACACGCGGCACGTTCCCGACGGGCTCACCGACGAAGAGGCGACGTTCACGGAGCCGCTCGCGACGGTGGTCAAGGCGTTGCGGCGCGGACGCTTCGAGGCGGGACAGTCGATCCTCGTGGTGGGCCTCGGGCCGGCCGGCCAGCTGGCGCTGCGGCTCGCGCGCGCCCGCGGAGCGGCACGGGCCGCCGGAGCGGATCGGGTCGCCTCGCGGCTCGCCACAGCCGAGGCGACCGGCGCCCACGGAGACGCCGTCATCGACGTGGACCGCGAGGGGCTCGCGGCGGGCGCCCGGCGGATCGCGGGCGGCCGCGGGTTCGACCTGGTGTTCGTCGGCCCGGGCAAGGCCTCCGTCGTGCGCGAGGCCGCGGAATCCGTCGCGCCGGGAGGAACGCTCCTGCTCTTCACGATGGCGCCGCCCGGCGAGACGTGGTCCGCCCCGCTGCACGACCTGTACTTCCACGAGATCTCGGTCGTGCCCTCGTACTCCTGCGGCCCCGACGACACCGCGGAAGCGCTCGGACTGATCGCCGATCGCGGCGTCCCGGTCGCGGATCTCGTGTCGCACCGCTTCGCCCTGTCCGAGGCGCCCGCGGCGTTCGCGCGCGCCCGGGAGCCGGAGGGCTCGATGAAGGTCGTGTTCCGGGCGGATTGAAGGAAACCGGGGGGCGCGGGAAGCGCGCCGGCCGCACGCGGCTCGACCGGCTCCTCGTCGAGCGCGGCCTCGCGCCGACCCGGGAGCGGGCGCAGGCGCTGATCCTCGCGGGCCGCGTCGAGGTGGGCGGACGCCGCGCCGACAAGGCGGGCGAGGCCGTGGATCCGGACGCGCCACTCACCGTGGCCGCACCCGAGCACCCCTACGTCTCGCGGGGCGGCGTCAAGCTCGCCGCGGCGCTCGACGCGTTCTCCCTCGATCCCTCCGGCCTCGTCTGTCTCGACGTGGGCGCGTCGACCGGGGGATTCACGGACTGCCTGCTCCAGCGCGGCGCGGCGAGGGTCTATGCCGTGGACGTCGGCCACGGCCAGCTCGACGCGAGGCTCCGCGCGGATCCGCGCGTCGTGGTGCGCGAGCGCGTCAACGCGCGCCGGCTCTCCGCGGCGGACGTGCCCGAGCCCGTGGACCTCGCGGTCGTCGACGTGTCGTTCATCTCGCTGCGCCTGATCCTTCCCGCCGTCCTCGCGCGCGTGAAGCCCGGCGGCGCCGCGGTCCTCCTCGTCAAGCCGCAGTTCGAGGCGGGACGCGGGGAGGTGCCGCGAGGCGGCGTCGTCCGGTCCGAGGAGACGCGGCGACGCGTCGTGTCCGAGATCGAGGAGGTGGGGCGCGAGCTGCGCCTCGAGCCGATCGGCGCGCGGGAGTCTCCGATCCGGGGCGCTCGCGGGAACGCCGAGTTTCTGCTCGGATTTCGTGTAAATTGAGCGGAATGAAGGGGTCCCGCGCGCGCGTCCGGTTCCGGCGGGTCGGCCTCGTGGCCAAGGTCGGCTCGGCGCCGGCCCTGCGGCTGACCCGCTCGCTGGAGGCGGCCCTGCGCCGCCGCGGCCGCCGGGTCGTCTTCGACACGGAGACGGCCGAGGCGCTGTCCCGGCGGGACGGCGTCTCCCGCGACCGCATCGCCCGGGTCTGCGACCTGGCGCTGGTGGTGGGCGGCGACGGCACCCTGCTATCGGTCGCGCGCAGCGCCCCGTCGCGGACGCCGCTGCTCGGCATCAACGTCGGCCTCCTCGGATTCCTGGCGGGACTCACCCGGGAGGAGGCCCTCCGGCGCCTGGACGAGGTGCTGGAGGGGCGGTTCCGCGAGGACCGCCGGCGCCGGCTGGACGTCACCGTCGGCCGCGGCCCTCACCACGGGACGTACCGCGTCCTGAACGACGCCGTTCTGAACCGCGAGGCGCTGGCGCGGATCGCGACCTTCACCGTCGCGCTCGACGGGCGCCCGGTCTCGGAGTTTCGCGCCGACGGCGTCATCGTCTCGACGCCCACGGGCTCGACGGCCTACAACCTGTCGGCGGCGGGGCCCATCCTGCACCCCGCGCTGGCCGCGATCGTGATCACGCCCATCTGTCCGCACACGCTCGCCCAGAGGCCGCTGGTCGTTCCCGCGTCCACCCACATCCGCCTGGGAGTCATGGGCCCGCAGCGTCGGGACGGCGGGGTGTACCTGACCCTCGACGGCCAGGAGGGATTCCCCATCCTCGCCGGCATCCCCGTCGACGTCCAGTCGAGCAGCTCCTCCGTGACTCTCCTGCGTGCTCCCGAGTCGGATCACTTCGATCAGCTCGCGGAGAAGCTCTCCTGGGGCATCTGAGATGTGCCGGCGCGGAGCGCCGCGGGCGACGGACCTGAGGAAACGGTAAGAAGCCGCCGCCGGGCCGACTGACCGCGCATGTCCGAGCGCCAAGGAGAGAAGCCGAGCAACCCGCCCCCGCCGCGCGAGGCGCAACGCCTCTCGACGGCGCGTCTGTTCGGGATCGTCGTGCTCTTCCTGATCCTCGCGGCCTACTCGATCTGGAACTCCGACCGCTTCCAGACGCTCATGCAGGGCGTCTCGGAGCAGCGGCTCTCCGAGATCCTCCAGCGGCCCGTCCACTTCCGGCGCGTCAGCTTCCGGATCTTCCCGCCGCAGGTTCAGCTCGCCGACGTCTCGATCGCCAACGATCCGAGGCTGCCCGCCGAGCCGCTCTTCACCGCCGACGAGCTCACGGTCGGAGGCGGGATCTCGTTGACGACCGGAGAGCTGCGGCTCGCGCGCGTGCGCGCGATCCACCCGCGCGTCGCCCTGGTCCAATTCCCGGACGGATCCTGGAACCTGCCGCCCGGACTGACCGGGCCGCAGGGCAAGGGCGCCGGCCTCAAGGTCCGCGTCGGCGAACTCGTCGTGCAGCAGGGCCTCTTCCAGTTCGAGGGCCGCCAGGCGGGGCTCAGCGGACGGATGGAGGGGCTCACGATCGAGGTCGCCTCCCTCGCGGGCAATCGCTACCGCGGCCTCCTCGACGCGCGCAAGGCGACGCTCGAGCTGCCGGACACCGAGCCCATTCTCGGCTCGCTCAACCTGCGCTTCCGTCTGGATCCCGCGCGAGGGGTCGTGCTGGAGGAGTGCCGGGTAGCCGGCGGCTTCGGCGAGCTCGCGCTCTCCGGGTCCGTGGAGAACCTGCAGCATCCGCTCGTTCTGCTCTCGGTCTCCGGGAGTCTGCACGTCGCCGAGGTCGAGCGGGTGTTCCGATCGGAACTGGGATTCGGCGGCGACGCGCGCCTCTCGGGGCAGCTGCGTGTGCCGGCCGGCGGCGCCTTCCGCTTCGCGGGCCGCCTGTCGTCGGCGCGGATCGACGCACGGGCGTTTCCCCTCGAGGGCGTGGAGGCGGAGATCGTCGCCGCTCCCGAGGCGGTCGTCGCGCACATCGTTCGGGCGCGCTACCAGGGAGGCGAGGCCACCGGAGCCCTCCGGATCGAGGGATTGGGAGCGAAGGGGCCGCGCGCCAAGGCGCCGCCCATGAGCCTGACGGTCGAGGGCCGCGGCGTCTCGGTCGAGCGCTTCTTCGGCGACATCAAGCTTCCGGGCACCGGCCTCTCGGGAACGCTGGCGCTCTCGGTCGCGCTGCACTGGGCCGAGGGCGGCATCGAGCGCGCGAGCGGCGGCGGAACGATCGCGATCGAGCCGGGGGCGGCCGCGTCGATCGTGAAGGGACGCTTCGGCGTGCCGACCTCCGGCGGCGGGGCGCTCGCGGTCGTCGATGGGCGCATCGGCTTCGAGAACGCCGCGTTCCGGTTCCCGGCTTCGACCCTGGATCTCACCGGCGGCCTCCGCATCGGCCAGTGGCTGCCGGACTTCGATTTCCGGATCCGCTCGCGGGACCTCACCGAGCTCGACCGGATCTTCCAGAACTTTTCGGCGGCGGGCGGCAGCGCGCACAAGCCCCTGGGGCTCGGCGGCAGCGGCGAGGTGAGCGGCCACATCGCGAAGTCCTGGAGCGATCCCGAGGTAACGGCGCAGGTCTCGGCGGAGAGCGCCCGCTTCGCCGACGTCCTGTTCGGCAGCGTCCGGGGATCGGTCGACATGCACGACGGCGCGTTTCTCTTCCACCCGCTCCGCGTGTACGAAGGCGACGCGACGGTGTCGCTCGAGGGCACGTCGCGGTTCCGCCGCGATCCGAAGCATCCCGACGTCGATTTGACGCTGACGGCCAAGGAATATCCGGTCGAACGCTTCCTCGATTTCCTCGACCTCGACTACCCGATCACCGGCCGCGTGACGGGCAGCTTCCCGCTGTCCGGCAACCCCCCGGACGCCATGTCCGGGGAGGGCCTCGCGGTGATCGAGGACGCGGTCCTGTGGGGCCAGAAGGTCGAGCGCGTCACGGGCCGCCTGGGTCTCACGCCGGGGCACGTCAGCTTCGAGGACGTGCGGGCCGAGCTCGAGGGAGGCGCGGCCGGCGGACGGGCGAGTCTCGCCTACAAGGAGAAGACCTTCGAGGTGCGCGCGGCGGGAGACGGGATCGCGCTGTCCTCGATCCAGAGCGTGCGGGGGCTCTCGAAGGAGATCCAGGGCCGACTCTCCTTCGACGTCTCGGGCTCCGGATCCCTCGAGAAGCCCAACCTGACGCTTTCGGCGTCGCTCGCGAACGCGACCTTCTTCGGGCACGCGATCCCGGCGGGCGCCGAGCCGAGCCTCGCTCTCCGCATCGCCGCGGGCGTCGTCGACGGGAAGATCACGGTGCCCGGGAAGCTCGCCGTCGCGGCGAAGGGCGACGTCTCCGCCACGCCGGCGGCGCTAGACGTCGACGCCGACGTCGGGGACCTCGCGACGCTCCTGCTCTTCACGCCGCTCGCGCTTCCGGAGGGCGCCGGCGGGTCGGTCGCGGGCCACGGCCGCGTCACGCTCCCGGCAAAGGAAGGGGAGAAGGCCTCGGGGGACCTCGTGCTGACGCGGCTGCGGCTCGATGCCCGCGACCGCTCTGACCTGATCCGGAGCGAGGGAGACGTTCGCGCCCGGTTCACCGGTGCGCGCGTCACGGTCGACGAGGTCCATGCGGTCGGCGACGGCATCGATCTGCGCCTGCGCGGCGTCTTCGACGGCTCCGGCGACAAGCCGGCGGTGGACGCGAAGGTCTCCGGCACGGCCGATGCCGCGGTCCTCGGGCTGCTCGTGCCGGATCTCGGACTCGCCGGCAAGCTCACGATCGACGTGGCCGCCAACGGACCGCTCGAGAACCCGGCGCTCGGAGGCACGGTCCGCATCGAGAACGGGCGCTATCGGGCGGCGGGCTACTCCTTCGACGACATCGAGGGCGGCATTCGCCTGATCGGCTCCTCGGGAGAGCTCGAGGGCGTGCGGGCCAAGGTCGGCGAGGGCGAGGCGTTTCTGGCCGGGAGCTTCCGGATCGTGAACCGCGGGATTGGCGACTTCCGCTTCGCGCTCCAGGGACGGCGCATCTCGGTCCGCGCGATCCCGTCGTTGCGTCTCACGGTCGACGCGGACCTGGTCGCGTCGGGCGGTCCGGACGGCAACGAGATTCGGGGCGAGGTCACGCTCGTGCGCGGCACCTACACGAAGGACGTCCAGCTGACGGTCTCGGACCTCCTGACGCGGAGCCGTCCGGGCGGCGCGCTCGCGGCGCGGGAGCCCTGGAAGGAACGCACGGCGCTCGACGTCCGGATCGTGTCGGCGGCCGCGCTCGAGGTGCGCAACAACCTGGCGCGGCTCTCCGGCACCGTGGATCTGACGGCGCGGGGGACCCTGGCGAACCCGACGCTCCTCGGCCAGGTCCTGCTGGACGAGGGCGGCCGCGTCGTGTTCTCCGACATCCGCTACGAGATCGAGGCCGGCACGATCACGTTCACGAACACGGCGGAGATCGCTCCCTTCATCGACCTGCGGGCGCGCGCCGACATCAAGGGCTACGACCTCGTGGTGTCGCTCGTCGGAACCTGGCCGCGCGTCAACGCCAGCTTCACCTCGAACCCTCCGCTCACGAACGACCAGATCCTCGGCCTGGTCCTGAGCGGCTCGCCCCCCGACACCCGCAATCCCACGCAGACCTCCAGCCAGATCGTCTCCGCGGCGGGCGGCATCGTGTCGGGAGCGGTGACGAGCCCACTGACGAAGCCGACGCAGCGCATCTTCAAGCTGGATCGCTTCGCGATCGATCCCGTGTTCGAGGGCAGCACGCTCACGACCTTCCGCACGACGATCGGCAAGCAGATCACGCAGGACCTCCTCGTGACGTCCTCGATCTCCGTCGACTCGAGCAAGCAGCCTCTCATCCGGATCGAGTGGCAGGCGACCGACACGATCCTGATCGACTTGCTCCGCGACGAGAACGGCATCCTGACGCTGACCTTTCGGAAGCGGCAGCGGCTGTGAGGACATGAAGAGATTGAGGAGATCGAGGATCTTGAGAAGATCGCCGGGCGCCGCGCTCCGTCTCCTGCTCGCGCTCTGCGGTCTCGTGGGCGGCACCGGCGTCCTGTCGGCCCAGGGCCTCGGCGATCTCGCGGGACGCACGATCGAGTCGGTCGCCTACACCTCCGACGGCCCGGTCGACGCGCGCGAGCTCAAGCGCCTCATCCCGCTGCAGGTGGGGCATCCGCTGACGGACGGCGCAACGGCGGAGACGATCCGCAACCTCTACGGCACGCTCCACTTCTCGGACGTTCTGATCGACGCGTCTCCGACTCCCGACGGGGGCGTCGCGGTGACCGTCCACCTGTGGCACGCGTTCACGGTCCGCAAGATCCGGTTCGAGGGCAAGTCCACGCTCTCGGGCGAGGACCTGCGGCGGGCGGTGCCCTTCGCCGAGGGCGACCCGTTCGCGCCGGCTCCGCTCGCGGCCGGCGCCGGAGCGATCCAGCGCCGTCTCCTGACGGAGGGCTACCTCCATCCGGAAGTGGATCCGGAGGTCGAGTACGACCATCAGAAGTTCACCGTCGAGGTCGTCTACAAGATCCGGGCGGGGGAGCGCGGGCTCCTCGCCGCGCCATTCTTCGACGGCGAGACGAGCCCGTTCACTCCCCAGGTCCTGACGCGCGAGGGCAAGATCCGGGAGGGCAAGCCGTATCGAGAAACGAAGGCGCGGGACTCGGCGGAGCGCATCCGGAAGGCCCTCCTCGAGCAGGGATACTTCAAGGCGTCGGTCGAGTTGATCGCGGCCGAGCCCACGGAAAACGGCCGGATCCGTCCCGTCTATCGGATCGACGTGGGCCCGCTGTTCCAGCTCCAGGTCTCCGGCATCAAGCTCAAGCACGCGCGCAAGGAGATCCTCGCGCTGCTCGCCGGGCAGCCGTTCGACGAGGACCTGCTCGAGTCGTGGGCCGAGGAGCACCGGGCGGAGCTCCAGCGCGCCGGCCACTATCATGCCGCGACCACCGCCTCGACCTCCCCCGGAGCCACCGCGACGATCGTCGCGCTGTCCGTGGACCCCGGGCCGAAGTACGCGATCGAGCGCATCTCGATCTCGGGAAACGGCTCGGTCGACCAGAAGACGCTGCGCGCCCTCATGGAGACGCACAAGAAGGGCCTGCCCGTGCTCGAGAAGGGGCGCCTGGTGGACTCGACCCTCGACGCCGACGTGAGCTCGATCCTGGGGTACTACCAGACGCACGGCTGGATCGACGCGAAGGTCGAGAAGCCCGCCGTCCGCGAGGGGTCGAAGCCGGACTTGCTCGACATCGGCATAACGATCGTGGAGGGGCCGCGCACCTACGTCTTCGACCGGCGCATCGAGGGGGCGGAGCATCTGGCCCCGGAGGAGATCGACAAGCTCCTCGCGATCCGCGTGGGACAGCCCCTGAACCCGGTGGTCCTGCGCCAGGACGTCGGCTCGCTGACGTCCTTCTACTGGAACACGGGCTGGCGCGAGGCCGCCGTGCAGGATCGGACCACGATCTCGGAGGATCGCACCAAGGCCGACGTGGTCTACCGCGTCCTGGAGGGCGAGCGGACCTTCTTCGGCAAGACGATCATCCGCGGCAACGCCGTGACGCGGATCTCGCGCATCGAGCGCCAGGTCGCATGGAAGGAGGGCGAGCCCTTCTCACAGGCGAAGATCGCCGAGACCCAGCAGAACCTGGCGCGCACCGGCGCGTTCCGCACGATCGAGATCCGGCCGCAGCCGGTGGACCCCGAGAGCCAGGAGCGCAACGTCGACCTCCAGCTCGCCGAGGCGCGGCGCATCTCGCTGCTCTACGGCTTCGGCTACCAGAACGTCACAGGCGCGACCGAGAACCGCAACGACGTCTTCGGCATCGTGGGAGGCACCTACCGCAACCTGTTCGGCTCGATGCGGACGGCCTCGCTCGAGCTGCAGTACGCGCCGATCTCGGGCCGCGGCCACGTCTTCGCGAGCTTCCTCGAGCCCTACCTCTTCAACACGAACGTGCCCCTGACGCTCGTGATCTTCGCCGCGCGCGAGCCCATCCAGGAC
Source organism: Thermoanaerobaculia bacterium (assembly GCA_036493875.1). Taxonomy (GTDB): domain Bacteria; phylum Acidobacteriota; class Thermoanaerobaculia; order UBA5066; family Gp7-AA6; genus DAHUXD01. The sequence goes on along the minus strand of DASXPB010000040.1, from coordinate 7,145 downwards.
ATCGACATCGACCGCCTCGGCGGCTTCCTCGAGTCGGTCCGTCTCTTCGGCCAGCACCTGCGCGTGGGGCTGCGGTACGAGTACCAGCAGATCGCGCCGAGGAACCCGGAGGACCTGTCGACCATCGAACGCGAGAAGTTTCCCAAGTCCGACCTCCCGATCAAGCAGTCGGCGATCGGGCCGAGCCTGCTCTACGACCGCCGCGACGACATCCTGGATCCCCACCACGGGTACTACCTGACGCTCGCCGGGAAGTACGCGTTCCCGTTCCTCTCCGCGGACGCGCGCTACGGCAAGGTCTCGTCGCAGGCGGCCTGGTTCACACCGCTCTTCCGGGGCGTTCTCGGCGTCTCGGCGCGCGCGGGCGCGATCTTCCCGTACGGTCCGCCGTCGGAGACCGGCGTCCCGATCGCCGAGCGCTTCTTCTCCGGGGGCTCGGCCACCGGCCGCGGGTTCGACACGGACGTGCTGGGCATCCCGGGGGTCACGGTCGACTACAACACGCAGGCGACGACGCCCGCAGCCAACGGCGCGGGAAAGGGGTCGTGCGTTCCGAAGTACACCTTCACCGGCGCCGCCGACTACGACTGCAGCGACGGTCCCCGCATCATCGGCGGCAACGGATTCATGGCGTGGAGCTTCGAGTATCGCCTGCCGGTATTCGGCAACCTGGGCGTCTCGGTCTTCTACGACCTCGCACAGGTCTGGGAGAACGTCGGCGACATCAACTTTCACATCGAGGGGGCGAACGGCCTGAGGCAGTCGATCGGAGCGGGGTTGCACTACATGACCCCCATCGGCCCGCTGCGGCTCGAGTACGGCCTGCCCCTGCAGCCTCGCACGATTCCCTTCGAGGTCACGACGACCGATCAGGAGGGCAAGCCCATCGTCCTCCAGACCGGCCTGACCACGAAGGAGTCGGGACGGATCTTCCTGTCGATCGGGTATCCGTTCTAGGGATTTTAGATTTTAGATTTCAGGCAACGGATACAATTGGCAAATGCCGCTGTTCGAGTATCAGTGCCTCGCGTGCGAGAAGACCTTCGAGGAGATCGTCCTCGGCGATGCGAAGCCGAGGTGCCCGGCCTGCGAGAGCCGGAAGCTGCGCAAGCTGCTGTCGGTCTTCGCGGTGGGGGCCGCCGGCAACGGAACGAGCGCGAAGGCCTCCGAGGCGCCGGGCGGCTGCGGGTCCTGCGGCGATCCGCGTGGTCCGGGCTCCTGTTCGGTGAACTGAGCTCGCCCGTCGTCGGCGCCTAGGCGTCCGCCGTCAGCTCCGCGGCCAGCGCCGGCAGCCCCGTCGGCGACTGCGCGAGGGCGCGTTCCTGCTCCGCGAGCGTGTGCCGCGCCCACTCGGCGTCGTCCTCGGTGGCGGCGCTCAGGCCGGTGAAGGGCGCCTCGGCGAGCGACTCCGCATAGGGGAGCGACGGGATCCCCGCCTCGCGCAGCGCGTGGATCAGCTTCAGCGTGCGGAAGGAATCGAACCACGTGTGGAAGGCGCGCAGCATCGCGGCGGGCTGGCTCGAGCGCTCGATCGCCTGGCGGATCGCGGGGAACGCGCCCATCTTCTCGAGCGCCTCGATCAGCAGGTCCGTCCGGAAGAACGGATTGTCCCGCGGGAGCTGCTCGAGCGCCAGCTCGATGCGTCCGCCGGAGCGCGCCGTGGCCGCCAGTACGCGCAGCCACGCCGCGATGTGCGCGAACACGAGCGGGTGGTAGAGCCGGAAGCCCGAGAGCGTGCGGCGACTCGTGACGAGCTTCGAGAGCGCCTTGCCGGTGCCGATCGGGACCCGGTCGGAGAGGCGGCCCTCGAGCACGACCGGCGTCCCCGCGAGGCGGACGATCGTGCCGACCTTCGCGAGCTTGTTGAGGATGTAGAAGTCCTCGGTCGCGTTGCGCTCCGGGAAGCCGTGGACTTGCGCATAGGCGCCGGGCCGGATCGCGAGGCAGCTCCCCATGGCCTGGTAGGCGTAGGGCGAGCCGCACCAGGCGAGCCCGAGCGTGTAGTAGCGCAGCGAGATCTCGTAGAGACGCGCCGCCAGCGCGAGCGACGCGTCGTCGCTGAAGCGATGCTCGAAGAAGTAGAGCGCGGCCGCGTTGCCCTCCAACGGGATCGGCCGGGTCTGGTCGAAGTAGTCGTTGGGGAGGATCACGTCGGCGTCGGTGTTGTGGAGCCAGGGCGAGCCGAGGCGGCCGTCCGTGTGGAGGCGGAGCAGCAGGTCGTTGCCGATCTTTCGCGCGAGGCCGACGCCCTGGCCCTCCGGGAGGTAGTGGCCCGGAGCGGCGCGATCGATCAGGACGACGCGCCCGTTGGGGTTCGGGGTCGGAAAGCTCAGGACCGAGACCGGGTGCTCGGCCTGCAGCGCGCGCACCTCGGAGGCCGCTCCCTGCAGGCGCTCACGCGCGGCGGCGTTCGCCTCGTGCTTCTCCCGCGGCGAATCCGCGCGCGCGTTCAGGACGATGACGACGAGGGTTTCCCCCGCGGGGCCGCGCGGCACGGATCCGATCGTGTCGAACAGGCTCTGCCCCTCGCCGTAGGCGGGGATGACCAGGGCGTGCGCGAACTCTCCCTTCACGGCCTCGGCGGCGAGGGACTCGGGCTCGGCGTGCCGGGCGAGGTACTTCGAGACGGCCTTGTCGGTCACGCGCGGATCATAGTCAATAGAGGGCGGCGCGGATCGGCAGCTCGGCGAGCATGCTCGCCTCGTGCTCGAGGATCTCGTCGAACCGGGCGGCCACCTCGCCCTCGTCGAAGTACCTCCGCGCGAGGTCGAGGTAGAGCTCCTGGTGCCGCACCTCCGCCCGAGCGAGCTCGCGGTAGAACTCCTTGAGCTCCGCCTCCGCTTCGGGGAGTCCGGCCGCCACGAGGCCGAAACGCTCGCAGCCGCGCGCCTCCGCGACGCCCGCCGTCAGGAGCCGGTCGAGGAAGTACGCCTCGCTTCCCCGGCGGAAGATGCGCGCCAGGGCCTGCATGTACGGATCCTTGCGATCCGGCGCGAGCACCAGGCCGCGCCGCGTGACCCACTCGGCGACCCGCTGGAAGTGCTCCAGCTCCTCCCGCGCGAGCGCGATGCAGCCTGCCACGAGCTCGGGCCGGTCCGGGTAGTGCGCCACGAACGCCATCGCCGAGGCGGACGCCTTGCGCTCGCACGCGGCATGATCGAGCAGGAACGCGTCGAAATCCGCGAGCACCGCGGCGACCCAGGCCGGCGAGCTCGGGACGAGGAGGCGCACGCGGCCCAGGCTCTATCCGCCGCTGACGGCGGGCAGGATCGCGATCTCGGCTCCGTCCGGAACGCTCGTGGCGAGGCCGTGCGCGTCGCGGATGTTGTCCTCGCCCACGAAGACGTTGACGTGCGGACGGACCTCGCCCCGCTCGGTCACGACGCGGTCCCGCACTCCCGGATAGAGGGCGGCGAGGGCGGCGAGCGCGTCGCCGACTGTGGCGGGGGAGCGGTCGAGGGTCACGCGGCCGCGGCCCTCGGCGAATGGCCGCAGCGGACCCGGAATCAGGAAGACGACGGGCATCACGCGGCTCGGCGTCTCTTGGCGCGCGCGGCCGCGACGCGCTTCCTCGCGTGCGTCTTCACGATGCGCCTCTTCGCGGCTGCCTTTTTCGCTCCGCAGTTGGCGGCGACGGCCGTCTTGACGCAGACGATCGGCGGCAAGCCGTCCGCGACGAGCCGCCAGCTCTGGCCCTCGTCGCGAGAAGCGTAGAGCCGGCCGCTGCGCGTCCCGAAGTACACGCCGGCCGGCTCGAGCGAGTCGACCGACATCGCATCCCGGACCACCGTCTCGAGAGCTCCCTTCTGGGGAAGCCCGCGCGTCATCGCCTGCCAGGACTTGCCGCCGTTCCTCGTCCGGTACACGCGGAGCCTGCCGTCCGGCGTGCAGCGAAAACCGTCGGAGTGGAGCGGCAGGACGAACGCCGTGTCCGGGTCGCGGGGATGGACTCCGACGCAGAAGCCGAAGTCGGAGGGGACGCCGTTGGCGACGTCCGTCCAGGAGTCGCCGCCGTCGTCGGAGCGGTAGAGACCCCAGTGGTTCTGCAGGAACAGGCGTTCGGGCCGGGCCGCGTTCTGCGCGATCTTGTGGACGCACTGGCCGAACTCGGGGTAGGGATCGGGCATGAACTCGGCGCGCACCCCGCGATTCTTGACCTGCCAGCTCCGCCCGCCGTCGTCGGTGCGGTAGGCGCCGCCCGTCGAGGTCGCGACGACCATTTTCCCGGGCCGTCGCGGGTCGACGAGGACCGTGTGGAGACAGAGCCCGCCGCCCCCCGGCTGCCACTTCGCGCGGTGGGGATGGTTCCAGAGCCCGTCGTTGAGCGTCCAGCTCTCGCCGCCGTCGCGCGACTGGAAGAGGGCGGAGGGCTCCACGCCGCAGTAGAGCGCGTCGGCGTCCTCGGCGCGTCCCGGCGAGATCTGCCAGATGTTCTTGAGGGTCGCGCCCGAGCCGTCGGGGAACCGCACGCGGGGAGTCTCGGGACGGCTCCAGGTCCTGCCGAAGTCGTCGCTCCAGCAGAGCTCCGCTCCCCAGTGCATGCTCGACGGCGCGGCCCAGATCCGGCGACGGCCCCCGCGGGAGTCGAACGCCGCGGCGTAGACGGAGCTGCCCGGAAAGTGCGGCCCCGACACCCGGAAGCTGCGGCGTCCGCGGTCCGACCGAAGCAGGAAGAGACCCTTCATCGTGCCGACGAGCAGCAGCACGTCCCCGTCGCGCGGGGAGAGGGGCGGGGGCGGTTTGAGCTTCTTCGCAGGCATGGCGCCAGTCTATTGCGTCCAGCGCGCGTAGAGCTCCGTGACTTTCCGCCGCAGGTCCTCGAGGCTCCCGTCATTGACGAGGACGTCGTGCGCGCGCACCCGCGCCGAGTCCGGGGGCAGCTGGGCCGCGATGCGGCGCCGCGCGTCCTCGGCGTCGCCGCCGCCCGACTGCCACCGCTGGATCCGCGCCTCCTCGGGCGCCACGACGAGCAGGATGCGGTCGTAGTCCGCCTCGGTCCGCGACTCCAGGAGCTGCGAGGCCTCCGCCACCGCGACGAGGGCTCCCGACCGCTCCGCCTCGGCGAACAGGCGGGCGCGCTCGGCGCGGACCAGAGGATGGATGCGCGCCTCGAGCGCGTGCCGCCGCGCGGGGTCGGAGAAGACGATCCCGGCGATGCGGCTCCGGTCGATCGAGCCGTCCGGGGCGAGCACGGCCTCGCCGAAGAGCTCGTGGGCAGCGAGCGCCCCCGCGCCGCCGTTTCGATAGAGGTCGCGGACGATCTGGTCGGCGTCGAAGACGACCGCGCCGAGCCCGCGCAGCATCGCGGCTACCGTGGACTTGCCGGAGGCGAGACCGCCCGTGAGACCAACTCGGAGCATCAGATGATTTTGGATTGTGGATTTTGGATTTTGGAATGCAAGTCAGGGCTCACGGCTGCTTGATCACCCGTCCCGCCTTCATCACGAAGTCGATCCTCGTCAGCACGCCGACGTCGTTCAGCGGGTCGCCGTCGACGGCCACGACGTCGGCGTAGGCGCCCTTCGCGAGAATCCCGATCTGCCCGGAGAGATCGAGGAGTTCGGCGGCGACGGTCGTCGCGCTGCGGATCGCCTCGATGGGCGTCATGCCGAGCTGGACCTCGTAGCCGAACTCCTTCGCCTGGTTGATCTCGGTCCACGGGAAGCCGCCCGCGTCTGTGCCGAAGGCGACCCGCACGCCGGCCCTGCGGCAGTTGTCCAGCGACTTCGCGGCGATCTTCTCGGTCTCTCTGAGCATCGCGTCGTCGGGGTCGAGCGCGGCCTGGTAGTAGAGGACGGTCTGCGTCGGACAGAGGAAGATGCCCTTCCTCGCCATCTCCCGCGCGACCTCGGGGCGGATCGAGTCGCCGTGCTCGATGGAGTCGACGCCGGCGGCGACGGCCATGCGCGTGCCGGTGTCCGACGTGGCGTGCGCGGCGACCTTCCGCCCGCGCGCGTGTGCCTCCGAGACGACCCCCTCGATCTCCTCCTTGGTCCAGTTGGGCCGCGTGTCGATGTACCCGTCCCCGGTCAGGCGCGGCCGGCCGGTGTTCGCGTAGATCTTGACCCAGTCGGTGCCGTAGGAGATCTGCTCGCGGACCGCCTTGCGGCAGCCGTCCGCGCCGTCGCAGATCATGACGCCGGTCGGGAACCTCCAGTCGGGGCGGAAGTGCACGATCGGGTAGGTGCCGGTGGTGGAGAGGGCCGGGCCCACGACCCGCAGGCGCGGTCCGGGGATCACGCCCTCCTGGACGGCGTCGCGCAGGGCCACGTCGTCGTAGCCCGCGCCCTCCGTCTCGAGGTCGCGCATCGTCGTGAAGCCGTGCTCGAGCGCGATCCTGAGCGCCCGCACCGCGCGGGCCACCCGGTGCGCCGGGTACTCCTTCAGGATCTGGTCGTCATACTCCGCGTCGGTCGCGTCGCCCTGGATGAGGATGTGCGTGTGGACGTCGATCAGGCCGGGCAGAAGGACCCGGCCGCCGAGGTCGATGAGCCGAACGCCGGGGGGGACGGCCGCGGGGTCCGTCCCCACGCTCTCGATCCGATCTCCGCGGACGACGACGACCGGCCGTTCCAAGTAGCGGCCGGCGGCGACGTCGAGCAGCCGCGCGGCGCGCAGGGCGATGGGCGGCGCCGGCGCGGCGTCCTGCGCCGCGGCCCCCGAGGCGACGATCAGCGCCGCCGCGGCGAGCGCAAGCCGCCGCAGCCGCTCAAGGGCGGACAACGACCTGCCCGCCCTTCATGACGAAGTCCACCTTCGTCAGCACGCCGACGTCCTGCAGGGGATCTCCGGACACCGCGACGAGATCCGCGTAGGCGCCCTTCGCCACCACGCCGATCTGCCCGGTCATCCCCAGCAGCTCGGCCGCGTTGGTCGTCGCGGTGCGGATCGCCTCGATCGGGGTCATCCCGAGCTCGACCTCGTAGCCGAACTCCCTGGCCTGATTGATCTCCGTCCACGGAAACCCGCCCGCGTCGGTCCCCATCACGATCTTCACCCCCGCCTTCCGGCAGTTGGCGAACGACTTCGCCTGGATCTTCTCCGACTGGCTGCAGATCGCGCATCCCTCCCTCGCGCGAATCGGCGAGACGTAGCGGACGACCGTCAGGGTGGGGCAGAAGACGATGCCCTTGCGCGCCATCTCC
>DASXPB010000039.1:0-100878 GCA_036493875.1 Thermoanaerobaculia bacterium | reverse complement strand
AGGCTACTTAATTAAGCAGCCAGAGCGAAGTTGCTGTTGTTCGCAGCTACTATTTTTCACCCTGCTTTTACGAGGAGGGGTGAGACCTCGGCATGCAACCTCTCGCACAATCGTCCCCGTCGAAGCCGTTTCGCCCCCACGAGTGATCACACGAGGCTCAAAGATCGAGGGCGCATTCTAACAGGTCGGACGGTCGGGACATTCCGGGGGCGATAGAATGCGCGCAGTGAAGAAAGCGGACCTGATGGTGGTCGTCACCTCGGTGGGCACCGAGGAGCAGGCGATCGACGTGGCGCACGCGCTGGTGCGCAGCCGGCGCGCGGCCTGCGTCAACATTGTCCCGAACATCCACTCGGTGTACCGCTGGAAGGGCCGCGTCTGCGACGACGGCGAGATGCTCCTCCTCATCAAGACGCGCGCCGCCAACTTCGACGCCGTGCGGGAGACGATCCACAAGGTCAACACCTACGAGCTGCCGGAGGTGCTGGGCTACCGCGTGGACTGGGCCTCGCCCGGCTTCTCGTCCTGGATCGAGAAGATGACCGTGTCCCGCCGCGCAGTCGCGAAGTCCGTGGCCGCGCGCAAGCCCCGCGCCGCCGCAAAGAGAACGGCGAAGGCGGCGAGACCCGCCAAGAAGCGCGCCATCGCGCGCTGAAGCTACGAACTCCACTTCTGCCTCCGTCGCCTTCGCGTCCCTCTTTCTCGGTCTGGTGGTGGGCACCGTGCCCGTCCGCGTCGTCGTCGGCGGTCCGGTCGCGTCGGTCGAGCTCGTGCTCGACGGAAAGCCGGCCGGCGTCCTCCAGGCACCATTCTGGACGGGAGATCTCCCGATCGGATCCGAGCTCCTCCCGCACGAGCTCTTGGCTCGCGCGCTCGGTTCGGACGGCAAGGAGCTCGCGCGCGCGCGCCAGTGGCTCAACCTGCCGAGGCCGCCGGCGGAGGTGGAGGTCCTGCTCGAGCGCGACGCCTCCGGCCTGGCGAAGCGCGCGGCGTTCTCCTGGGAGAGCCTGACGCCCCACGGGCCGACGTCGATCCGCGCGACCTTCAACGGCGTCCCGCTCTCGGTCTCGAAGGAAAGGTCCGCGCCGCTTCCCGCCTACGATCCGGAGCAGGTGCAGCTCCTCTCGGTCGAGCTCGAGTTCGAGGACGGCGTGCGGGCGCGCAAGGACCTCGTGCTGGGCGGGCGCACGGGCGAGCACGCCGAGACCGAGCTCTCCGCGATCCCGATCCGCCTCGCCGACGGCGCGAAGAAGCCCTCGGCCGCCGACTTGCAGGGACGGCTGCTCCAGCGTGGCGAGCCGCTCGCCGTCGCCGCGGTCGAGCAGCAGAACGGAATCCTCGTCGTGGTCCGCGACGCCAACCGCCTGAAGGGCCTCGGCCGCTGGGCCAACGTCGCCATGCCCGTGCAGTTCCGAAACGACCTCGCGCTCGACCCGAAGTCGGTCGTCCGCTTCCTCTGGCCGCGGCCGAAGTCCCACCGGCGGACCGACTCGGTCGTGGATCTCTTCCCCGTCTCCGGAGAGTTCGAACACGCCTTCGGCGGCCTGCGCTGGATCCTGACGCGCGTCGACAATCCGGTGCCCGAGCCTCGCGCGCCGCGCTACGCGGACGCGGTTGCGGTGGCGGGGCTCCACGCGTTCGGCACGTTCCGCCGCCGCGCGGTCCTCCTCGTCATGGACGCGAACACGATCGACGCGAGCGAGGTCTCCGCCGACCGCGTCGGCCGGTTCCTCGAAAGCCTGCGGGTCCCGCTCTTCGTCTGGTCGATCGGCGCGCCCGTCGGTCCGACCGCCGCGTGGGACGGAGCCGTCGACGTGACGTCCGAGAACGCGCTGCGAGACTCGTTCAAGAAGCTCCGCGCCGAGCTCGACTCACAGTGGATCGTGTGGGTCGAGGGCAAGGTGCTTCCGCAGGAGGTCACGCTCGCGCCCGGAGCAACCGCAGGCGGGATCGAGCTCGTGCCGTAGGTGTGAATTCCAGCACCTTGTTCACCGTCACGAACCCCCTCTCCCCCCGTTGGGAGGCGAGGGGATTGAGTCGGGAAGACATCATTCGGTGAACAACCTATTGAGAAAAGGCCGTGGATCTTTACCGCGCCCCCGTCCGAGGCCGCCCGAAGACCTGGACCCAGAGCACCTCGTCTCCCTGGGGCATCCGCCCGAGGGCGATGCCGTAGCCGGCCTCGGTGAACATCGGATTCAGGATGTTCTTGCGGTGCTCGGGGCTCGTCATCCAGCCCTTCATGACCTCCTCGACCGACCGCTGGCCCTTCGCGATGTTCTCGCCCACGCTTTCGGCGAGGTAACCCGCCTCGCGCGTGCGGCCGAGGACCATGACGTGCTCCGGCGAGGCGTGTCCGTAGTAGCCGCGCGCGAGCATGTCGTCGGCGTGTCCCTGCGCGGCCCTCTCGAGGTCCGGGCTGAGCCGCAGGGGAGCGACCCGGTGCGCGACCCGCTCCCGATTCACCGCCTCGAACAGCTCCCGCCGGACGCGCGCATGGTCCCGGAGCTCCCGGGTGTCGCGCTCGAAGTCGTCGGGAGCGGTGACCCCGAGGTAGAGGACGTAGAGGGGCATCTCGTCCAGCCACGCGACGCCGACGCCCAGGTCGCGGTGGTTCTCGTGCACGAGGTCCTTGAGGATCGCCTCGGACTGGCGGCGCCATCCCGCGATCAGTGCCCCCGGATCGCCGTCGCCCTGCGCGACGACCTGCGAGAGCGAGACGGCCGGATAGCCGTGCTCCCGGGCCCTTCCCAGGAGGTTCTCGCCGGCGACGCCGATCGAGTCGAGGTTGCCGGCCGCGGCGAGCCCGTCGGCGCGGGCCTGCGCGGCGCGCGTGAGGCTCTCCGACAGCGCGACCGGATCGCGGCCGGCGTCGGCGCGGAGGCGGTTGATCTCGGCGAGGAACTCCCGGCGCAGCTGCGCGAGCCCGGACGGGTCTGGTCCCTCGACGCCCTGAACCTGACCTGAGCCTACTCCGAGGGCGGCCGCCAGGAGGAAAGTTAGCGCACGGCCTCCAGCGCCTGGTCGAGGTCGGCGATCAGATCGGCCGCGTCCTCGATCCCGACGGAGATCCGAACGAGACCCGGCGTCACGCCGAGCCGCGTGCGCTCCTCCTCGGGGATGGAGGCGTGGGTCATGGTCGCCGGATGCGAGATGAGCGTCTCGACTCCTCCGAGGCTCTCGCCGAGCGAGCACAGGCGCAGCTTCTCCAGGAATGCGTTGGCGTTCTCGAACGAGCCGAGCTCGAAGGAGATCATCGCGCCGAAGCCCGACATCTGCTTCTTGGCGAGGGCGTGCTGCGGGTGATCGGGGAGGCCCGGGTAGTGCACCTTGCGGACCTTGGCATGTCCGGCGAGATGCCGGGCGATCTCGCGCCCGTTCTGCTCGTGGCGCTCCATCCGGACGACCAGCGTCTTGATGCCGCGCAGCACCAGCCAGGAGTCCATGGGGGAGAGGATCGCGCCGGAGCTGTTCTGCACGAACCCCAGCCAATCGACGTGCTCCTTGCTCTTCGCGACGGCGATGCCGCCGACCGAGTCGGAGTGGCCGCCCAGGAACTTCGTGGTCGAGTGGACCGCGATGTCCGCGCCGAGCGCGAGGGGCTTCTGGAGGTACGGCGAAGCGAAGGTGTTGTCCACGACGACGACCGCGCCGACGCGGTGCGCGAGCAGTGAGAGGGCCGCGATGTCGCAGAGCTGCATGGTCGGGTTGGTGGGGGACTCGAGGTGCAACAGTCGCGTCTCGGGGCGTATCGCGCGCTCGACCTCGCCGGGCTTCGCGGTGTCCACGAAGGAGAAGGCGACGCCGTAACGCGCCAGGATCTTCGTGTAGTAGCGGTAGGTCCCGCCGTAGGTCATGTTGGAGCAGATGACGTGGTCGCCCTTCTTCACGAGGGTCGAGACCGCCGTGATCGCGGCCATGCCGGAGGCGAACGCGCGGGCGCCGGCGCCGCCCTCGAGCGCCGTCAGGTTCTCCTCGAGCGCCGACCGCGTCGGATTCTGCGTGCGCGCGTACTCGTAGCCCTTGTTCTTGCCGATGCCCTGCTGGACGTAGGTCGAGGTCTGGTAGATCGGGACGGTGACGGAGCCGGTCGTCGGGTCGGGAGCGTTGCCGGCGTGGATGCAGAGCGTGGAAAAGCCGGGGTGCTCCTTCGACTCGGAACTCGCGACGCTGGACTCGGGACTCTCGACGGTGCTCGCCACGACTACTCCTTCTGTTCCTTCTGGAAGATGCCCTGTCCGGGATAGCGCTCGGCCCCGTCGGGGAAGAGCGTGACGACCGTCTTGCCGGGCCCGAGGCGCCGCGCGATCGCGAGGGCGCCGAACGCCGCGGCGCCCGAGGATCCACCCACGAAGAGACCCTCCGTCCGCGCGAGCTCGCGGCAGGTCTCGAAGGAGTCCTCGTCCGAGATCGTGCGGACCTCGTCGATGAGGCTCTGGTCGAGGATCGGCCAGAGCTGCGAGAGTCCGATGCCCTCGACCGCGTGGGGACCGGCCGCTCCGCCGCCGAGGATCGACCCGACCGGCTCGACCGCGACGCGCAGGATCCCGGGCTGACGCTCCGTCAGGTAGCGCGCGACGCCGGTGAACGTACCCGTCGTTCCGACGCCCGCGACCCACGCGTCGATGCGGCCGGGAACCTGCTCGGCGATCTCGGGCCCCGTCGTCTCGTAGTGCGCGCGCGGGTTGGCCGGGTTGTGGAACTGGCTGGGCTGATACGCGCCGGGCGTCGCGCGCACGATCTCCTCCGCGCGCGAGATCGCGCCCATGATCTTGGCGTCGGCCGGAGTGCGCACGACCTCGCCGCCGGCCGCGGCGATGAGGCTCGCCTTGACGGGTCCGTAGCCCTCCGGCATGACGATCACGCAGCGATAGCCCCGCGCTGCGGCGACCAGGGCGAGCGCGACGCCCGTGTTTCCCGAGGTCGCCTCGACGATCGTGCCGCCCTTCTTCAGGAGGCCGCGGCGCTCGGCGTCGTCGATCATGGAGCGGGCGATCCGATCCTTGACGCTGCCTCCCGGGTTGTTGCCCTCGAGCTTGGCGAAAAGGCGCGCCGCTCCGCGGGCGAAGCGCGCGAGCTCGACCATCGGGGTGGACCCGATCAGCTCGACCGCGCCGGCGGCGGTGCGCGTTCCGGAGACTTCGGGGGTCGTCTTCGTGGTCACGGAGAGAATCGAACGATAACAAAAAAGCCCCGGCTAGGCCGGGGCTTCGGGAATCACGGGACTGGGACTCAGTACGCCTGCTGCGACCGCCGCGCCGAGTAGCACTCGCGGCAGTAGACCGGCTTGCCGTTGGTCGGGTTGAACGGGACCTGGGTCTGCTTGCCGCAGCCGTCGCAGGTCACGTCGTAGAAGGTGCGCTCGCGGCCTTCTCCCGAGGCGGACTTACGCTTGTCGCGGCACGCCTTGCAGCGCTTGGGCTCGTTGGTGAAGCCCTTGCGCGCGTAGAACTCCTGATCGTCCGCCGAGAAAAGGAAAGTGGCTGAGCAGTCGACGCAAGTGAGGTTCTTGTCCGTGTATTGCTGCATCATGGAATTTCGCGATCTCCTGGGTTTAATCCCCTGACCGGGCGGTTGTCCGCTCCGGCAAAAAAATTTCGAATCGAATGCACTGCTGAAAAATCCGGCGCCACGCGCGCCGGACCAAAGCTCTCTCTAGGACCGACCCCCTTTCGAACGCACGAACGCCGCCCCGCGAGGACGTACGGATGGGGGATGGATAAACATAAAGGTGTGCGATTGGGCTGTGCGGGGTCTTCGTAAAAGTTGGCGGAACGTTACAAGGAGATGGAAATTCTTGCAAGCGGAATCTGTACGGACGGACAGGTGGGGAAAACCGCTGGGTGATCGGGCCGGGGAGGCCCGCCGGCAATTCCAAGCCCTACAGAAGGATAGCTAGGACCCGATGACTCCTTCAACCGGGGAGGAGGCGGTCGCGTACCGCTTCCTCGGAATGCGCCCCGCCAGGTAGGCGTCCCGCCCGGCCCGGACCGAGTCGCGCATCGCGCGCGCCATGCGGACGGGCTCCTTCGCGCCGGCGATGCCGGTGTTCATCAGGACGCCCGCCGCGCCGAGCTCCATCGCGACGCACGCGTCCGACGCCGTTCCCACGCCCGCGTCCACGATCACCGGAACCTTCGCGCGCTCCAGGATGATGCGGATGGTGTTGGGATTCTGGATTCCCAGGCCCGAGCCGATGGGCGCGCCGAGCGGCATGACCGCCGCGGCGCCGGCGTCTTCGAGCTTGCGGCAGACGATCGGATCGTCGGAGGTGTACGGGAAGACGACGAAACCCTCCGCGACGAGCGTCTTCGTCGCCGCGAGCAGAGCCTCGTTGTCGGGCCAGAGAGTCTGCTCGTCGCCCAGCACCTCGAGCTTGACCCAGTTGGATAGGCCGACCTCGCGGCCGAGCCGCGCGGCGCGAACGGCGTCGTCCGCGGAGTAGCAGCCGGCGGTGTTGGGCAGGAGCGTCATCGTCCGCGGGATGAAGTCGAGGAGGGACTCCTTGGTGCGGTCGGTCAGGTTCACGCGCCGGACGGCGACCGTCACGATCTCGGCGCCCGAGGCCTCGAGCGCCTCTTTCATGAGCGGGAACGTCGCGTACTTGCCGGTCCCGACGATCAGTCGCGAGCGGAAGCTTCGTCCGCCGAAGACGAACGCGTCCTCAATCGCTGCGGCGGCGGCGGTCGGTGTCTCGAGGGTGGGTGTCGTGGCCATAGGGAGATCCTATTCCTTCGGGGCATTTCGTAATCCCGGGGGGTCCCGCCCTGATCCCGGGGAGCCCCGTGCTAATCCCGGGGGTCCCGCAGGAAAACGTTGTCGATGAGCCGCGTCTTCCCGATTCGGACCGCCGCGGCCAGGGCCACCCCGGGGCCCACGGCCGGCGCGCGACGCATCGTCTCCGCGTCGACCGCCTCGACGTAGTCGACCGAGAGGCCCGCGGCCGCGAGCTGCGTCCGCGCCTCGTCCTCAAGCTTCGCGGCGTCGGCCTCTCCGTGTTCGGCGCGCGCGCGAGCCGCGAGAAGCGTGCGCGACAGATCTACGGCGCGGCGCCGATCCTCCGGGGAGAGGTAGGCGTTGCGGGAGGACATCGCGAGCCCGTCCTTCTCGCGGACGGTCTCGCCGACGCGAATGCGGATGGGGAAGTCGAGGTCGCGCACGAGCCGGCGGATCACCGCGAGCTGCTGGAGGTCCTTGCGGCCGAAGACCGCGACGTCCGGCTGGACCTGGAGGAAGAGCTTGGCGACGACGGTCGCGACGCCGCGGAAGTGGCCGGGCCGTCGAGCGCCCTCGCCGCCCTCCGAGACTTCCGCGACCTCGACCGAGGTCGAGAAGTCGGACGGATAGAAGCTCGCCGGATTCGGGAGATAGAGGAGGTCCGCGCCCTCGCCGGCGAGGAGCCGCGCGTCCTTCTCCTCGTCGCGCGGGTAGCGCGCGAGGTCCTCGTTCGGTCCGAACTGCAGCGGGTTCACGAAGACCGAGGCGACGACGAACGCGCTCTCGCTCTTCGCGATCCGCACGAGCGAGAGGTGCCCCTCGTGCAGCGCGCCCATCGTGGGAACGAAGCCGATGGTCTTGCCCTGCGCGCGCGCCTGGCGAACGGCCTCGCGGAGTGATCCAAGATCGCGGACGGTGATCATGGAGACGACCCCTCACCCTAACCCTCTCCCCCGGGTCGGGGGAGAGGGAAATGGTTTGGGATGCGGCCGCTTAAAGTCTCCCTCTCCCGGCGGGAGAGGGATGGTGAGGGCGCTCCGGGTGATCAATGCACCTGTCGGAGCGGTGGCCTCGCGCCCGTGAACGTCTCCTCCTTCGACGGGAAGGAACCGCTCTTCACGTCCGCCGTGAACGCCCGCGCGGCCTGCTCGATCGCCCCGGAGAGGTCCGCGTAGCGGCGCACGAACTTGGGCCGCAGGTTGGGCGAGAGCCCGACGACGTCGTGGAAGACGAGGACCTGGCCGTCGCACGCGGCGCCGGCGCCGATGCCGAGCGTGGGGATCGGGATCTCCCGCGTGATCTCGGCGGCCAGCGACTCGGGCACGCACTCGAGGACCACAGCGAAACAGCCCGCCTGCGCCAGCGCCTTCGCGTCCTCGACGATCTCGCGCGCGGAGTCGACGTCGCGCCCCTGCACCTTGAAGCCGCCGAGCTTGCGGTAGGACTGCGGCGTCAGCCCGATGTGGCCCATCACGGGGATGTCCGCCCTCAGGATCGCTTCGACCGCCGGCAGGATGCGCCGCCCGCCCTCCACCTTGACGGCCGCGGCCCCGCCCTCGGCGAGAAAGCGCCCGGCGTTCTCGACCGCGCGGCCCGGCTCGGCCTGGTAGGAGAGGAACGGCATGTCGCCAACGACCACGGCCCGCTTCACGGCCCGCGACACGGCGCGCGTGTGGCGGATCATCGTGTCCATCGTGGCGGTGAGCGTGTTGGGCTCGCCGTAGACGGTCATCTCGACGGAGTCGCCGACGAGCAGCACGTCCACCCCCGCCGCGTCGAGCAGCCCGGCGCTCGGCGCGTCGTAGACCGTCAGCATCGCGATGCGCTCCCGCCCCTTGGCGGCGATCAGCTGGGGAATGGAGAGGGGTTCGTTCTCGGGGAGGAGATCCATCGCAAGCGCTCCTTTCCGTCGGTCGACGTCCCCACGTTCGAGGATCGCCGCCGATCAGGGCGAGGGGGGATTATATGACGGCCGCCTTACGGCGCGCTGCCCGCCGGCACGTAGTACTGGACGCCGCGCTTCGCCTTCTGGATCTGGGAGACGAGGTCGTCGAAGTCCGCCGGCCGGTTGACGAAGTCGATCTCGTTGGTGTCGACGACGAGGAGCGGCGTCTCCTCGTAGTGGTAGAAGTAGTAGTTGTAGGCCTCGATCAGCTGCGCGAGGTATTCGGGCGTCACGGCCTTTTCGAGCGAGCGCGCCTTCTTCTTGATCCGCTTCAGGCACGTCTCGATCGAGCCCTGCAGGAAGATCACGAGGTCGGGCTTGCGCACCGACTCCGAGAGCAGCGAGTAGAGCTTGTCGTAGATGAGCAGCTCCGAGTCGTCGAGGTTCAGGCACGCGAAGATCTTGTCCTTCGGGAAGTGGTAGTCGGCGACCACCAGCGTCGAGAACATGTCGATCTGCGCGATCTCCTGCTGCTGCTGGTAGCGGGCGAGCAGGAAGAACAGCTGTGTCTGGAACGCCGCGCCCTTCTTCTTCTTGTAGAAGTCGGGCAGGAACGGGTTGTCGACGTCCTCGAGGATCTTCGTGCCGTGGAAGCGGCGCGCCAGCATCTCGACGAGCGAAGTCTTGCCGACGCCGATCGGACCGTCCACCGCGACGTGGCGGAGCTTGACGTCGCCTTCGGAGGGGATCACGGGCGAATTCTAGCCCACAGCGTCAGCGCGTCAGCACGTCCGCGATGCCGCAGACCGCCAGCACGACCGAGACGAAGCCGTTGGCCGTGAAGAAGGCCGCGTCGACGCGCGACAGGTCGCCGGGCTTCACGATCGCGTGCTGGTAGAGGAGCGCGACCAGCGTGGCGGCGACGCCGGCGAGGAAGATCCAGCCGCCTCCCGAGAGCCGCCAGACGGCGACGAGCAGCGCAACCATGATCGCGTGGAAGAACGCCGAGAGCAGGAGCGCGCCGCGGGCGCCGAAGCGGGCGGGGATGGACTTGAGCCCTGCGCGCCGGTCGAAGGCCTCGTCCTGGAGCGCGTAGATCACGTCGAAGCCGGCCGTCCAGAAGAGGACCGCGAGGCCCAGGAGGACCTGAAGCCAGGCGATCGACCCGGTCACCGCGATCCAGGCCCCGACGGGGGCGAGCGCGAGGCACAGGCCGAGCACGAGATGCGAGAACGCCGTGAAGCGCTTCGTGTACGCGTAAGTGAAGAGCAGCGCGAGGGCGACGGGCGAGAGGAGGAGCGTCAGGCGGTTGAGGCTCGCCGCGGCCCCGAGGAACAGCGCGACCGAGGCCGCGAGGAAGCCCCAGACGTAGTGGACCGAAAGGGCGCCGGCGGGGAGCGCGCGCGAGGCGGTGCGCGGGTTCTCGGCGTCGAACCGGCGATCGGCCAGGCGGTTGTGGGCCATGGCGGCGCTGCGAGCGCCGATCATCGCGAGCAGGATCTTGACGAGCGTCGACGGGCGCGGCCATCCCCCGGCCGCCAGGAACGCGGAGAGGAGCGCGAAGGGGAGCGCGAAGAGCGTGTGCGAGAACTTGATCATCGTGAGCGTCGTCCGCAGGCGCCCGGCGGCTCCCATGACGGGTGTCGCGCCGGAGAGCGAGCTCGCGCCGCCCGGACTCCGCGCGCTCACGGGCGGCGGCGCGGCCGCGGGCGCTTCGCAGCGCGCTTGCGCTTGGGCTTTGGCTTGGGCTTTGGCATGTCCGGCTCCCAGCGATACTGCTCGCCGCGAGGGGAGAGGCCGACCAGGCGTGCGACACGGACGCAGTAGGCGTCGAGGAAGCGGTCGAGCGGCGGCGAGCCACTCGGAGTCGGCGGCTCCACGTAGAACGCGGGCGACGGCGGCGCCACGATCGCTCCCGCGAGCGTCACGCGCCGCATGTTCTCGATGTGGACGAGCGAGTAGGGGGACTCGCGAAACGCGAGCACCAGCGGCCGCTGCTCCTTGAGGCACACGTCCGCGGCGCGCTGGAGCAGGTCGCGAGAGACACCGTTCGCGATCGAGCCGAGCGTCCCGCCGCTGCACGGGATCACGATCATCGCGGCCGCGGGATAGGAGCCGGAGGCGATCGACGCGCCGACGTCGGCGTTGTCGTGCAGCGCGATGCGCCGCGCCGCGGCTCGGGGGAGCCGGAGGTGCGCGACCCAGGCCGCCGGCGTGTCGATCTCCCGTGATAGCTCCCCGCGCGCGACCTCGAGCGCGGAGCCGGTGACGACGAGATGGAGGCGCGGACTTCCGGCCGCGGCGAGGGCGACTTGGACGAAACGAGCCGCCAGGCGCGCGCCCGATCCGCCGGAGACGCCGACGATGATTTCGCTGCCCGCCACGATCTGGCTACGCGCCACGCGCGGGAGTCTACACGGGGCGACGCGACCGGAATCTGGACGGGCGCCAAGTCCCTTTGACGGCGCTCGAACGCACGTCGTGGCCGCGCGTTCGCGCGGGTTCGCCGAGCGCGGCGACGGATTTTCTGACGATCTTCCCGCTCGGCGATTTCCGCCCCCGCAGGACTAAGGCACTGCAGCGCGGCGACTTGGGCTCGAAATCCCGCATGGGCACGGCGTTCGCGAATGGCCCCCTCCCAAGAGAAAGGAGGCGCCGATGGAGAACGCCTGATCCCGCGGACTCGATGAGGACAAACCGACAACCGATGAATCGACGAATCGTTTCGAACCCCGTTTTTCTGACGCTCGAGAAGGAGTCTTCGATGCAACCATCCCGATTTCGTGCTTCGGCCCTCGCCGTCCTGCTCGTTCTGGGGACGGCGCTGGTCCTCTACGCGGAGACCAGTGAACCGGCCGCATCCGCCCCGAAGGTCAACATCAACACCGCCACGGCCGCCGAGCTCGCCTACCTGCCTCGGCTGGGCAGCAAGGTCGCCGCCCGGATCGTCGAGCACCGCAAGGAGAAGCCCTTCACTCGGCCCGAGGAGCTCATGGAGGTCAAGGGGATCGGAGAGAAGCTCTTCGTCACGCTGAAGCCTTACATCACCGTCAGCGGTCCCACCACCCTCAACGCCAAGGTTCGTTCGGCCGCCCCTTCTTCTCGCCGATCCGCCCCCACCTCGGCGAAGGAGAAGTCCTCCAACGCCGTCCCGTCGGGCAAAGGACGGTGACCCATTTCGCCCCCCGGGGCCGTCGAGGCCCCGGGTTCCCTTCCTCCGCCGGGATCACGCTCGTCGAGCTGCTCTTCTGGCTGATGGTGGTCTCGTGGATCGCCGTCATGCTGACGGAGGGGTTCTCGCGATTCGAGGAGTCGGTCGCGATCCGCTCGGCGGTCCACGAGACGACGGTCGCCTTCTACCGCGCGCGCTCGTCGGCGATCGCCCGCAACAGAAACGTCGGTCTCAAGTTTCGACTGAACGGCCCGCGGCACGAGTGGACTCTCTATGTCGACGGAAACGGCAACGGCGTGCGGTCGAGCGAGATCGCGAGCGGCGTCGATCCGGCGCTGGGCGTCTACGTTCCCTGGTCGCGAAACGACGTGCTGCCGGGAATCATGACCGGGATCCGCGTGCCGGATCCGGGAAACCCCGGCGGCTATCTCGATCGGATCGACGATCCGATTCGCTTCAACAACTCGGACATTTGCTCCTTCTCCGGGATCGGAGAGAGCACGCCGGGCTCCGTCTACCTTTGGGACGGCCGCAACCGGATGGCCGTCGTGCGCGTCTTCGGAGGAACGGCCCGCGTGCGCGTTCTGTACTACCGGCGGGGAGAGAGAGGCTGGACACGATGATCGTGACGATCGAGCCCGGACAGCGGCCAGGCGGAGACCTCGGTGTCGACCGCGGGAGACCAGAGAAGGGCTTTCGCATAGTGGGATCCGGCGGCGACGCGGCCGCGGGCGACGAGGCAGTCGGTCAGGCGGGCGCCCTCCCCGACCGAGGCTCCGTTCCAGACGACGGAACGCGAGAGCACGGCCCCCGGTCCGATCCGGGCGCTGCCGAGGACGCAGTCGGCGGCGTCGAAACCGCCGGGCTCGGCGAGGGCGAGGATCCGCGAGGCGCGGTCGAAGGTCCCGCTCCCCCCGGGAAACGGTCCCCCGCGCGCGAGCGCTTCGAGCGACGCGCCGAGGAAATCGCTCGGGCGGCCGAGGTCGGCGCACGGACCATGATGGCGGACGAAGCCAAGCTCTTCCCGCCTCTCGTCGAGCAGGGGCTGCCAGAGGTCCCGGACAAGGGCCGTCTCACCGGGAGGGATGCGCCGCAGCAGCCGAGAGGCGAAGACAGAGACTCCGGTGTAGAGGAGCGGTCGTGGACCGTGGATCCCGAAGCCCGTGATGCGGTCCCCTTCGGCCTGAAGCGGCGTGTACAGATCCGGGTGCCGGTTCTCGGTGACGAGGAGCGTCGCGGCGCGCCGCGAGTCGCGGTGTCGGGCAATCAGCCCGGCGAAGTCGGGCGTGATGGCGGCGTCCGCGTTGACGAGGAGGAAGTCGCCGCCGTCCAGAAACGCGGCCGCGTTGCGGAGCGCGCCGGCGGTGCCCAGGATCTGCTGCTCGTGGAAAAACGCGAGCTTCGGAAGGTCCGCCGCCTGCTGGCTCAGGTCGCGCTCGATCTGGTCCGGGAGGTGATGCAGATTAATCGCTACTTCGCCGATGCCGGCCTGATGGAGGCGGCGCAGGTGCGCCAGGGCCAGCGGGACGTTCAGAAACGGTAGGAGCGGCTTGGGCAGGGCGTCGGTGACGGGGCGGAAGCGCACGCCCTTGCCGGCACAGAGAAGGATCGCCTTCATGCCTCGCCCCTCGAGAGCGGTCGGGCCGCTCAGCGCTTCTCCAGCCAGATCATGTCGGGGGGCAGCGACGGCTGCTCCTTCCGGCGCCGCTGGTAGAGCTCGGCGTACGAGTACGGAATGGCCTCGCCGAAGTCGAGGCCGAGGCGAACGAAGACCTTTCGGATGGAAGCGGGATCGCCCTCGACCTCGACGAAGTCGCCGATCGGCGTTTCATCGAGCGCGACGGCGCAATCCAGGAAGCTCCACTCCTCGCGCCGCTTCTCGTAGCGGAACCGCCGCGAGAGGCCGAGTCCCGCGAGGATCCCCTCGGTCTCGACGCCGTCGGAGACCTCGACCTCGCGCTCCTCGCGCGTCTTGACGCCGTTCTGGAAGCGAGCCTTTCCCTTGTAGGTCAGGATGAACTTCCCCGCGGCGGCCCGCAGGCGGATCGTTCGTCCGCCGGCGAAGAGGCTGCGCGAGGCGTCGTCGTAGTCGTAGAGGTCGTTGACCTCCTCGTGTGCGCCCGCGAGGAGCCGCGCGCCCTGACTCCGGAGGCTCTCGCGCAGAGCTCCCAGGTCCTTCGCGGCGAGCTTGACCTCGATCTCCTCGCGGGGGCTCGGGCCGGCCGAACCGGACTCGCCGCTCACGGGAGAAGGCGGCGGGCGATCTCCTGGGCCTTCTTGCCGTCCACCCGGCCGCGATGGCGCGCCATGACTTCCTTCATCGCCAGGCCGACGTCCTTCGCCGAAGTGAAGCCCTTCTCCTGAATGATGCCGCGGAGCTCGGTCTCGATCTCCCCGTCGGAGAGGCCCTTGGGCAGGTATTCCTCGAGGATCGCGAGCTCGGCGGTCTCCGCATCGACGAGGTCCTGGCGCCCGCCACGGGCGTACTGCTCGATCGAATCGCGCCGCTGCTTGACCGCGCGCCTCAGGACGGCCTCGACTTCCTCACCGGTCAGCTCGCGCTGGGCCTGAATCTTCTCGTTCTTGAGCGCGGAGAGGAGAAGCCGGAGGGTGCCGACCCGGCGCTTGTCGCCGCTCTTCATGGCGGCCTTGAGGTCCTCCTCGATCCGCGGCTGCACGGCCGGAGGCTATCGCACGCGGCGTCAAACGTAAAACGGCAGAGGTGAACCGAAAAGGACGACGCGAGTCCCGTTTTACGTTTGACGTCCGACGCCATACGCTCTCGGCGTGGAGCGTTTCCTGATCGGCACCGCCGGCCATATCGACCACGGAAAGACGGCCCTGGTCAAGGCGCTGACGGGCATCGACGCCGACCGCCTCCCGGAGGAGAAACGCCGCGGCATCACGATCGACCTGGGCTTCGCCCACGCAGAGTGGGACGGCGTCCGCCTCTCCTTCGTCGACGTGCCCGGCCACGAGCGGTTCGTCCGCAACATGCTGGCGGGCGCGGGAGGAACGCGTGCCGTCCTGCTGGTCGTGGCCGCGGACGAATCGGTGATGCCGCAGACGCGCGAGCACTTCGAGATCGTCCGCATGCTGGGCCTCTCCCGGGGAGTCGTCGCCGTGACGAAGATCGACCGCGCCTCGCCCGAGCTCGTCGAGGTCACGCGATCGGACGTGCGGGACCTGACCCGGGGCTCCTTCCTGGAGGACGCCCCGATCGTTCCGGTCTCGGCGAAGACCGGCGAGGGCATCGAGGCGCTGCGGCGAACGCTCGTCGAGCTGGCGCGCTCGGAGCGCGCGGAGCAATGGGAGAGCGGGGCGGTGCGGCTTCCGATCGATCGCGCGTTCCTGATCCCCGGGTTCGGACCCGTCGTCACGGGCAGCCTCGTGTCGGGGACGATCAGCAAGGAGCAGAGGCTCGAGCTGCTTCCGGAGAGGCGGCTCGTCCGCGTGCGGCGCCTCGAGGTCCACGGCCACGAGGAGCCGGTCGCCCACGCCGGTGAGCGCGTCAGCGCGAACCTTGCCGGGGTGGAGCTTCCGGAGCTGCGGCGGGGCCTCGTCCTCGCCTCGCCGGGCGCGCTGCCGGTGACGGCGCGCCTCCTGGTGCGGCTCGACCTGCTGCCCGAGGCTCCGCCGCTCAAGAGCGGCGACCGCGTCTCCCTCCATCA
This sequence comes from Thermoanaerobaculia bacterium, assembly GCA_036493875.1. Classification (GTDB taxonomy): domain Bacteria; phylum Acidobacteriota; class Thermoanaerobaculia; order UBA5066; family Gp7-AA6; genus DAHUXD01. The sequence continues at coordinate 85,433 of DASXPB010000039.1, read as the reverse complement.
CTACTCGACGGAGACCCGGGCGCGCGTCCGCCTGCTCGAGTCGGCGGACTCCGGAGAGCTCGCGCCGGGACGCTCCGCGCGTGCCCAGCTGCGCCTGGCGGACCGGCTGGCCGCGGCTCCCGGCGACCGATTCATCGTCCGGCGGCTCTCTCCCGTGCAGACGATCGGCGGGGGCGTCGTCCTCGATCCGCTGCCGGCGGCGCCGCGCGGCCGGCTGAGCGAGGGAGAGATCGCGGCGCTCGATCGCCTGGAGTCCGGCACGCTCGCGGATCGGCTCGAGCTGTGGATCGCCGCGGCGCGCGAGCGGGGCGCCGGCGAGGAGGCCCTCGCGCAGCGCGGCGGAGTCTCCCACTCCGCGGTCCGAGCGGCGCTCGCCCCGTCGCTCGCGCAGGGCCGCGTCCACGCACTCCGCCGCTCGCCCGACCGCTACATCGCGGAATCCTCGCTCGCCGCGCTGGCGGCGAGGGCCGGCGGGCTCTTGCAGAAGCTGCTCTCGGCGGATTCGGCCGCGGTCGGCGTGCCGCGCAGCACGCTCCTGCAGCGTCTGCTGCCGGCGGCGGATCCGCGCTGGGCGGAGGCGGTCGAGACCGCGCTCGCGGCGCGCGGCGTCCTCGTAATAGCCGGCGAGGAGGCGCGCGCGCCGGGCCGCCAGGAACTCCCGAAGCCGGAGCGCGAGCTCTCCGAGCGAATCGTCGCCGTCTTCCGCGAGCGGGGACTGGATCCGCCGTCTCCCTCGGAGGTGGCGACCGCCCTCGGACGCCACTCCAAGATCGTCGAAGGGCTGATCGGCTACCTCGTCAAGAAGGGCGACCTCGTGAAGCTGCCGGGCGGCTGGATCCTGGCGCGCGCCGCGGTGGACGACGTCGTGTCGCGGCTGCGCGGGCGGGCCGGCACCTCCCTCGACGTGGGCGAGTTCAAGACCCTGTTCGGGCTGACCCGCAAGCTCGCGATTCCGCTGCTCGAGCACCTCGACGGCGCGAAAGTGACGCGTCGCGTAGGGGATCGCCGGGAGATCGTCCGATCCTGAGATGAGGCGGGCCGGGCTCTGCGCCGGTCTGGAGTCGGGAGTCTCGAAGCCTCAGGGCCCGAGCGGCCGGCGCAGGGCCGCGATCTGCCGGATGTCGACCGAGTAGGAGATCTGCCCGACCAGGTTGAGCTCGTTCCAGCTCTCGGCGGGCGCGCCGTTGGCCTGCGCGGGGCGCAGGATCATCGCGCTCATCGACCTGCGGAAGTACGGGATCAGGACCGGATCGCTCGCCTCGAGCGGGATCGAACGGTCGACGTGGCCGGACTTGTCGACGTGGACCCAGAACTTCATCGTGAAGGGCCCCTTGTACGAGTCGGCGGACCACGGAGTCTTCTGCGGGATCGGAGCGGTATCGACCTGGTCGATGGGCACCGATCCGTCGGACACCGGCGCGGGTTTGCGCGACTCGAGCCAGTCGTTGTCGTTTCCCCATGCGAGCGGCGTCGGGATCGCGGTCGAGGGAAGGACCGGCAGGAAGGACTGCTGGAGGATCTTGGGCGCGCGGACCTCGACGGAGAGCTCGATCTTGTAGGCGCCCCACGTGTCCACCGCCTGGCCGCCGCGGCGGGCCGGCGTGAAGGTCCAACGCGCGAAAGACTTCAGAGCCTCGGCCGAGAGCGACGGAATCGGATCGCGCTCGCGGCGAGCCTGACCCGCCTTGCCGGTCGGGTCCACGCGCACGGATGCGAAGTACGTGCTCGAGACCACCGAATCGTTGAAGGGAAGCTTCGTGGGGAGCGCGGCCGGGACCTGCGCCGTGCTCCCGAACGGATTGTCGGTCGGGAGCCGGGCGATCGAGATGGTCGCGGGGTCCGTGATCCGCATCGCCGGCGCCAGCGTCGGGGACGGCGGGGGCACCGCGGGCGCGGACGCTGGGAGAGCGGCCGGAGCGGGAGCGACCGAGCCCGGAGCCGGAGTCGTGACGGGCGCGGGCGGCGCGGAAGCCGTCACGACCGGAGCCGGCGAGGTCGGCGCCGGCTCGGGAGCGGGAGCCTGTCCGAGCGCCGTCGCGGCGATCGATCCGGCGAGCAGACCCGCCAGAGGGAGGACTCGATTGGCGAATCTCATGGAGTTGCGCGGGAAGTATAGCGGAGGGCGGATCCCGGAATCGATTGGCGGCTGTACGCCGTCGTACGAGGCTCGCGACAAATCGTCGCGAGGGAGCCCGGGAACCTGTACGCCGTCATCCTGAGGAGCCGAGCGACGAAGGATCCCGGAATCGACGGGCCGGGCTCTAGAGCGCGGGACCCCCCTGGGGGTCGCCGTCCGCATGACCGCTCTGATGACAGTCACGGGATTTCTCGGGCTTCGGCCTCAGGATGACCTGCCCGGGCGACAGTCACGGGATCCTTCGGCCTTCGGCCTCAGGATGACCGGCGGCGCGCGAAGCGCGGCCGCCGGTCACTTTGCCGCGAGCCAGTTCTCGCCGGAGCCCACGTCGACGGAGAGCTGGACCTTCAGCTGCGCTGCGCCCTCCATCACGTCCCGGACCAGCCGTTCGAGCACCTGCACCTCGTCCGATGGAGCCTCGAGGACGAGCTCGTCGTGGACCTGCAGGACGAGACGGGCGGCGTGCCCGCCCTCCCGCAGCGCGGCATCGAGGCGGATCATCGCGATCTTGATGACGTCCGCGGCGGTGCCCTGGAACGGCGCGTTCAGAGCCATCCTCTCGGCGTTGGCTCGAACCATGGGGTTCGAGGCCACGATGTCCGGAATCGGCCGGACGCGTCCGAAGAGCGTCGTCACCTCGCGCGTCTTCCGGGCCTCCTCGACGATGGCGTCGAGCGTGGCCCGGACGCGCGGGAACTGGGCGAAGTAGGAATCGACGTAGCTCTTGGCCTCGGAGGTCGACACGCCGAGCTCCTTGCCGAGCGTGAACGCCGCCATGCCATACAGCAACGCGAAGTTGATCCGCTTGGAGGCGTAGCGCATCTCGTGGCTGACGAGGTCCGGCGCGACGCCGAAGATCTTCGCGGCCGTGGCCCGGTGGATGTCCTGCTTCTCTTCGAACGCCTGGATGAGGGCCTCGTCGCCGGACATGTGCGCGAGGATTCGCAGCTCGATCTGGGAGTAATCGGCGACGACGAGCGCGTGGCCGGGCGGCGCCACGAAGGCCTTGCGGATCTCGCGGCCCGTCTCCGTGCGGATCGGGATGTTCTGCAGGTTCGGATCCGACGAGGACAGGCGTCCGGTGGCCGCGACCGTCTGGCGGAACGAGGTGTGGACGCGCCCCTCCGCGTCGGCGATCAGCGGGAGCGCGTCGACGTACGTGCCCTTGAGCTTCGAGATCTCGCGGAACTCCAGCACGAGCTTCGGCATCGGGAGCCCGCGCTCGGCGAGCTCGTTCAGGACCTCGAAGCCGGTGGACGAGGACCGCGTCTTCGCCGTCTTCTTGAGCACGGGGTAACCGAGCTTCTCGAACAGGATCTGCCCCAGCTTGACGGGGGAGTTGATGTTGAACTCCTCGCCGGCCTCGGCCCAGATCTTCTGCTCGAGCTCCCGCAAGGTCTTCTCCATGCGCGTCGAGATCGTGGAGAGGAGCGGACGGTCGATCGCGACTCCGGCGAGCTCCATGCGGGCGAGCACCGGGGTGAGCGGACGCTCGATGTCGCGATAGATCCGCTCGAGCTGAGGGCGTGCGGCGAGCTCGGCGGCGAGCGGCTCGGCGAGCGCCAGCGCCGACGAAGCGCGCTCCGACAGCCAGCGGTCGGCGTTGGCGATCTCGTAGGCGTCGGGCAGCTCGCAGCCGGTGACGGAGGCATCCTTGTCGGGCAGGAGCTGCTGGCCCAGACGCTGAAAGGCCATCGGCTCGAGCTCCGAGCTGCCGACGCCGGGAGACAACACGTACTGCGCGAGGCAGACGTCGAAGAGGTCGCCGGCGATCGCCGCGCCCTCCCGGCCGAGAAGCGTCTCGATCGGCTTGGCGTCGGCCATCGCGAATCGGGCGCCGGCGCGGTCGAGGTCCTTCCAGCGGCGGAGGATCGCGGCCGACGGCTCCTCCGCGATCTGGGTCGCGTGCTCGTCGGCGATCGCGAGGAGGGCCTGGTCGCCTCGCTTGAGGAACGCGACTCCCATTCGGCCCTGCGCCGGGGCGAACGCCTCGCCGGCGGAGAGGCGACGCGAGACGAGCTCCGGAGGCCGCGCCGACTCCCCCTGGATCTCCGCGGCGAGCGAGTGGAATTCGAGCCGGACGAAGATCTCCTTCAGGCGCGCGAAGTCGGGCTCGGAGAGCCGCAGCGCGTTGGGGTCGAAGGGAACGGGAAGGTCCGTCGGGATCTCGACGAGGCGACGCGAGAGCTGCGCCTTCTCCACGTTCTCGCGGAGACTCTCGCCGACCTTGCCCTTGATCTCGCCGGCGCGCTCCAGCAGGAGCGGGAGGCTCCCGTACTGTGCGATCCACTTCTTGGCCGTGACCTGCCCGACGCCCGGCACGCCGGGAATGTTGTCGACGCTGTCGCCCATGAGCGCCAGGACGTCGGCGACCTGCCCGGGGCGCACCCCGAAGAAGGCCTCGACGCCGGACTCGTCGAGGAAGATCTCCTTGCCGGTATGGAACACGCGGATGTGCGGACCGACCAGCTGCAGCATGTCCTTGTCGGCCGTCACGATGACGACCTCGGAACCGGCCTCCGCGGCCTTCGTGGCCAGCGTGCCGATGACGTCGTCCGCCTCGAACCCGGGAAGCTCGAGGATCGGGATCCGGTACGCGTCGAGGAGCTCCCGGATGTCCGGGATCTGCGACGCGAGGTCGTCCGCCATCGGCTTGCGGTTGGCCTTGTACTCGGCGTATGCCTCGTGGCGTTGGGTGCGATGGGGGCCGTCCCAGGCTGCCGCCACGAGGTCCGGACCGTGCTCACGCAGCAGCTTGCGGAGCATCGTGACGAAGCCGTAGACGGCGTTGGTGGGCTTGCCCGCCGAGGTGGAGAGGCGCTGGATCGCGTGGTACGCCCGATGGATGTTCGACATCGAGTCCACCAGGTAGAGGGTCGGGCGCTGGGCCTGAGATTGCAGCTTGCGCTGTTTGTTGTGCGGGGCTTCCGGCATCAGAGCCGGATTCTATGGCGCGGGTTCGCGAGGTTCCGGACCCGGCCCGAAAATCACGAAACGGCCCATTGGCGCGGTGATTCGCGCGCTCCGCGTCGATCCGTCACGCGCGTGCGCCTCGTCGGAATCCACGAAGTGAAAAGGGCTGTGAGGGTTGGGAGAGGCGGGAGGGGCCTAGAAACAAAAACGCGCGACCCGTTGCCGGTGTCGCGCGATCCAATAAAGCTAGACTAACAAACGGGCACGGGCCTGTCAACAGAATTCTGCGGCGATGTCGTTCGCGCGCTAAACGGAACCGGGTGAGTCAGATGCGACTGCGCCCAAGCGCCCTAGAAGCTCTTGCGGACGAGCGCGACCACCTGCGAGCGCAATCTTTGCGACTCGACCTGGAGATCGGCCGTCTCGCGCTGCATCTCCGCGACGAACCGCGCATCCTCGATTCCGGGGAGATTGATCCCGACGTTCAGGAGGGCGGCCTCGACGCACGCGTCGAGCAGCAGCGCCGCCGCGCCGGCGTCCGAGATGGCATTGGGATTCCCCTTTGCGGCGAGGTCGGGCAGCGCCGCCAGGAGCCGCACCGCCGCCCGCGCGGTGCGCATCGGCACCTCCGAGGCGTGCTTGTTCGCGGCGGCGATCTTCTCCGCGCGTTCGGCCTTCTGCTCCTCGGTGTCCTTCGGGAGCCGGCGCGCGGCGACGACGGACTCGTAGGCCTCGGAGTCCTCGCTCGCGAGGCTCACGAACTCCTGGCGGGCTACGCGCGCCGCCTCCGCGATCGGCCGGACGGCGTCGTGCGACGCGGCGTACTTTTCCTTCGAGAGAGTCAGGGCAGCGACCATTTCGGCGAGCGAAGCGCCCATTGCGCCTCCGACCGCGGCGGCGGTCCCGCCTCCGGGCGTCGGCGTGTTCGACGCGAGCGCATCGAGAAATTGATCGAGCGAGAGTTTGCCGAAGTTCGTCATGGGCGGCTCCAGGCCAGGCGGCCGCGCGACACGACGGCGGCCGTCAGGTTGACGCCCCAATGATAGATGAGGTGCCGATCGTCGGATGCGTCGAGCAGGACGAGGTCGGCCGACTTTCCGACCTCGAGCGACCCGATCTCGTGCGCCAGCCCCAGGGACGCCGCCGCGTTGAGCGTCATCCCGGTCAGGGTCTCCTCGACCGTGAGGGCGGAGTCCAGGCACGCATGGACCGCCACCGAGGCGAGCGACTCCGTGAAGCAGGTCCCCGGATTGGCATCCGAGGCCACCGCCACCGGAACGCCGGCCTCGATGAGGGCGCGGGCCGGGGCGACTCGCCGCGACCGCGACCCCATCCACCAAGCCGTGCCCGGCAGGATGACGGCCACGGTGCCCGAAACCGAGAGCGCCCTGATCTCCACGGATTCGATGTAAAGCAGATGATCGGCCGAAGAGGCCCGAAGCTCCGCCGCGAGCATCGCGCCGCCCGACAGGGCGAGCTCGTCGGCGTGGACGCGCAGGCCGAGGCCGGCTTCCCGCGCCGCCTCCAGGATGCGCCGGGACTCCTCCACCGTGAAGACGCCGTCCTCGCAGAAGACGTCGCAGAATCGCGCCAGCCCCTCGCGTGCGACGCGCGGCACGAGGCGCTCGACGATCAGTCGCACCCAGCCCTCGCGGTTATCGCGAAACTCCGGAGGGATCTCGTGAGCCGCCAGAAGCGTCGGGACGAGCCGCGGCAGATCGGGCTCCGACGAAAGCGTTGCGAGCAGGCGCAGAGCCTTCAGCTCATCGTCCTCGGTCAGCCCATAGCCCGACTTCGCCTCGGCCGTCGTCGTCCCGTGCGCGAGCATCGCGGCCAGCCGGCCGGTCACGGCATGCCGGAGCTCCTCGTCGCTGCCGGCGCGCGTGGCCCTGACCGTGGCGTTGATGCCGCCGCCCTCGGCGGCAATCGTGGCGTACGGGACCCCGGCGAGGCGCCGGCCGATCTCGGCGCCGCGGTCGCCCAGCCACACAGGATGCGTGTGCGCGTCGACGAGGCCTGGAATGACGGCGCGCCCGGCCGCGTCGAGCGTGGTCGCCGCCGGCCGTCCCGCGTACGCCCGCGCGTACTCGGGCTCGGTTCCCACGAAGACGAGGCGCCCGTTCTCGGCCCGGACCGCGGCGTTCGGAATGCGGAGGATCTCGCCCTGCTCTCGACCCCGCCGCGCGGACGTCCCGAGCGGCGTGGCGAGTAGGCCGATGTTGCGGATCTCGAGGGAGTCGCTCACATGTCATCCCGAGCGCAGCGAGGGATCCCGGACTCGGTCGCCTCGTGGGCAGAAAGCACGGGATCCCTCGTCGCTCCGCTCCTCGGGATGACGTCGAAGCTCAGCGGGCGTCGCCGGTGTCGGCCTTGCGCGTCAGGTACGCCATCGGCTTGTCCTTCTCGTCCTCTTCGCGGTCGAACTCGAGGACCTGGTGGAAGAGCTCGAGGGATTTCTGCAGCGTCAGCCTGAAGTTCTTGCGCTGGATCTTCAGCTCGTGGATCGCCTTCTCGATCTCGGCCGAGCGCTGCAGCGCGTGATGCGTCAACTGCTCGGAGGAGTCGTGGGCCTCGCGCACCACCAGCTCCGCCTCGCGACGCGCGGCGTTGCGGATGTCCTCGGAGGCCTGCTGCGCCGACATGAGGGTCTGCTTGAGGATGCGCTCGCGCTCGCGATGCTCGTCGTTCTCCTGCTCGAGCGCGCGGATCCGGGTCCCGAGGTCGGCGTTCTCGCGCGCCAGCATCTCCATGTCCTCGGCGACGTCGGTCAGAAACGTCTGAACCTCCACGGGATCAAGGCCCTTCCAGGAGCGTGAGAACTCGCGCTTCTGAATCTCGAGCGGGGTCGTTCGGGGTCGCATGGAACCTCCTGAGTGGATCAGAGCCCGGCTGCCAGTCGGACGAGGAAACGAGAGAGCAGAAAGATGATCAGGATCACGAAGAGGGGAGAGAGATCGAGATTGCCCGTCTTGTAGGGCGGAATGAGCTTGCGAAAGGGACGGAAGAGCGGCTCGGTGACCGTGTGCAGGAACCGCACGATCGGATTGCGCGGGTCCGGGCTGACCCAGGAGATCAGCGCGGCGATGATCACGATCCACTGGAGCGCCTGGAGCGCGTAGAGAATCATGTCGACCACCGCTCCGGCCGCCGAGCCTCCGACGTTCAAGGCTGGGCCTCGCGCGCGCCGAAGAGCGCCGTCCCGACGCGGACCTCGGTCGCGCCCTCCTCGACGGCGACCGCGTAGTCGTGGCTCATTCCCATCGAGAGCTCGGGGAGCGGCCGCGCGAAGCGCGCCGAGAGCTCATCGCGCAATCTGACGAGGGCGCGGAAATGCGGGCGCGAGGCCTCCGGGTCCTCGCTGAAGGGCGGCACGGCCATGAGGCCGCGGACCGAGAGGTGGGGGCAGGCGAGGGCGGCCTCGAGGAGGCGCGGGGCGTCCTCCACGGTCACGCCCGACTTGGTCGGCTCGCCCCCGACGTTGACTTCCAGGAGGACCGGCCAGACGCGGGCGGGATCTTCTCCGGCGAGCAGCGACTCCAGTCGCGTCGCAAGTCTTTCCCGATCTAGGCTTTCCAACACTTGGAAGTATTGTAGCGCCGTCCTGGCCTTGTTGGTCTGGAGAGGACCGATCAGGCGCCACTCGATCCGAGGCCAGGCCGACTTGAGCCGGTCGATCTTGGCGCTCGCCTCCTGCACGCGGTTCTCGCCGAAGAGGGTGAGTCCCGCCTGCGCGCCGTTCGCGACGGTTTCGGCGGACTGACCCTTCGTGACGGCCATCAGCGCGACGGCCGACGGATCCCGCCCCGCGACCGCCGCGGCACGCGCGATGTCCGCGAGGATCGCGGCGCGGCGCTTCGCGATCGCGTCGAAGGGAACGGTCATCCCCGGTTGGCGTCGGCTCCGAGATTGGCGAGCCGGTCGGCCTCCACGTTCTGCTCGCGGCGGACGTGGCGGATGGAGAACCGCGGAAACGCCTTCGCCCGCAGCAGGGCCTCGGCGAAGAGCGGCTGGAGATGCGTGGCCTTGACCCGGAAGCGGCCGCGCATCTGCTCCACGAGGAGGAGGCTGTCGGAGGCGATGGCGACCTCCGACGCGCCGCGTTCCTGCGCACGCCGCAGCGCCAGCAGGAGGGCGCGGTACTCGGCGACGTTGTTGGTCGCGTGGCCGAGGGCCTCGAAGTGTTCCTCCGCAGGCAGGCCGTCCTCCCCTTCCACGAAGACGCCCGCGCCGGCGGGACCCGGGTTACCTCGCGCGGCGCCGTCGATGTGCGCGCGAAATCTCACGGGAATCCGTCAAAGGCAAAACGTGAATCGTGAAACGAAGCCGTTCGAGCCTCGTTTGACGTTTTACATTTCACGTTTCACGAGTTGTGCGGGTCGTAGTAGAGGATCCGCTTGCAGGTGTCGCAGTAGACGATCTCGCGGGCGTTCTTGAGAATCTGCATGGCGGCCGGGCGGATGCGCACGTGGCACGCGGAGCAGGACCCGCCGACGACGAGAGCCACGGCGACCCCCTGTTTTTTCTCAATGAGCCGGCGGAACTCGGCCCGCTCGCGGGGAGCGATCGCGGACTCGAGCTGGACGATCTCCTCGCGGGCGCCGACGAGCTCGTCGTTGATCTCCCGCTGCTCCTTGCGCCAGTCCTTGAGGCGTTCCTCGTGCTGCTCGGTCTCGGCGGGGAGACTCGCCTCCCGCGTCTCGAGGTCCTTCTTCGCCGTCTCGATCTCCTCCTCGAGGTCCAGGAAGCGGTCCTCGGTCGCGCGGATGGCCTTCTCGACGGCGTCGATCTCGTTCAGCGCGGCGCTGTACTCGCGGCTCGACTGCACGCTGCGGAGCTGCGTCTGGTACTTCTTCAGCTTCTCGCGATGATCTGCGAGCTCGCCCTCGGCCTTGCGTTTCTCGAGCTCGGCCTGGGTCAGACGCTGCTTCAGGTCCGCGACCGCCTGGACCTTCTCCTGGAACTCGCGGTCGACCTCGACGAGCTCCGCCGGGACGGTATCGCGCTTGCGCTCGCGTTCCTGAACGAACCGGATCCGGCTCTGGAGGCGGTAAAGCTGGGCGAGCAGGTCGCTCAACCCCTGTCCCCGGAGATGGAAAAGGGTGTTCCGGTTGTGGAACACCCTCGTTTCAGGATCAATTGGCGATGACGGGTTCGAATTCGAATCAGAAGCCTCAAATTTACCTCTTGCCTGGTGGGTCCACCCGGATTCGAACCGGGGTCTGACCGGTTATGAGCCGGTGGCTCTGGACCGCTGAGCTATGGACCCCTCTGAATATAACAAACGGGGTCTGCTTGCCAAGCCTCAGCGTATGGTCTCGAGGAACGGCTTGAGCTTTTTCGCCCGGGAGGGGTGCCGCAGCTTGCGCAGGGCCTTGCTCTCGATCTGGCGGATTCGCTCGCGGGTTACGTTGAAGGAGCGGCCGACTTCCTCGAGGGTGTGCTCGGACCCGTCTCCGACGCCGAAACGCATCTTCAGGACCTGCTCCTCCCGGGGCGTCAGGGACTTCAGGACCCGGCGCGTCTGATCCTGAAGGTTCGACACCAGGACGGCGTCGATCGGCGACAGCACCTGGCGGTCCTCGATGAAGTCCCCCAGATGCGAATCCTCTTCCTCTCCGATCGGGGTCTCGAGCGAGATCGGCTCCTGCGCGATCTTCATGATCTTGCGCACCTTCGAGACGGGCATGTCCATCCGCTTCGCGATCTCCTCGGCGTTGGGTTCGCGGCCGAGCTCCTGGACCAGCGAGCGGGACGTGCGCGTGAGCTTGTTGATCGTCTCGATCATGTGGACCGGGATGCGAATCGTGCGGGCCTGGTCGGCGATGGCCCGCGTGATGGCCTGCCGGATCCACCAGGTCGCGTACGTCGAGAACTTGTAGCCGCGCCGATGCTCGAACTTCTCGACCGCCTTCATCAACCCGATGTTGCCCTCCTGGATCAGGTCCAGGAACTGCAGTCCGCGGTTGGTGTACTTCTTCGCGATCGAGACGACCAGCCGGAGGTTGGCCACGATCAGCTCGTGCTTGGCCTGGTCGGCCTCCTCTTCCCCCTCGCGCACCATGCGGAGCGTCTTCTTGACGTCCTCGTGCGAGACGCCGAACTTCTGCTCGAGCTCGCGGAGTGACTTCTTGTATTTCGTGATGCGGCGCTTGTAGAAGTCGACGCGGGTCGGGTTGGTCTCCTTCTTGAGCGTGTTCGTGTCCAGCCGGATCGTGACCTCGGGCACCGCCATCTGGCGGTCGATGTCCTTCAGGATCCCGATCGCGCGGTTCAGGACCGCGGGCGTGAAGTCGGCGGCGCGGATCAGCTTCGCCATCTCGGCGATCTTGCGGTCGATCGAGGCCTCGATGCGCGCGAGGGTCTTCGTGCCCTTCTTGATCGTGCGCGCCTTGAACTTCATCCGCTTGATGTCTTTGTCGAGCGCGCCGATCTTGCGGAAGCTGCCGAGGATTCCCTCGATCCGCCGCGTCGCGCGGTCGTCGAGGTTCTCGCGCTCGACGACCTCCTCGTCGTCCTCCTCGTCGGAGACGTTGACGATCTCCTGGACGATGCGCGAGTCGCGCCCGGCGTTCTCGAGCAGCTTCAGGATCTCCTCGAGGACCACCGGGTTGTTGGCGAGCGCCTGGTAGATCTTGGCCTCGCCCTGCTCGATGCGCTTCGCGATGCGGACCTCGCCCTCGCGGTCGAGCAGCTTGACCGTGCCCATCTCCCGGAGGTACATGCGCACCGGGTCGTTGGTCTTCTCAACGGCGTCGCGGGCCTCCTCCGCCGTCTCGGCGGCGTCAGCTGCGCGGCGGCGGGCCGCCCGATCCGGATCCGTGACGATTTCGATGCCCAGCTCGAAGAACCGCTCGTAGATCAGCTCGAGATCCTTGGGGACGGCCGTCGCCTCGTCCGAGAGGATCGTGTGGATCTCCTCGTAGAGCAGATAGCCCTTCTCCCGTCCGCCCTTCATGAGCAGCTGGACTTCGGGAAACTTTTCCTCAATCGCCAAGTTCGTCATCCTTTCCGCGATCGTAAGTGCGCGATGCGTTTGTCGATGCCCTGCTTCTGCCGTACCAGCTCGTCGACTCCGGAGCCCTCGTCCTCCGCGCGCTTGACGGCCTGCTGGAGCGCAGCGCTCTCTCCCTTCAAGTGGCTGATTTCGAGGTCCTTGAGGAGCTGATCGACGCCCTTCTCGGTCGGCTCGGGTGATTCATCCAGCGCGATGCCAGAGAGAAACGTCCGCTCTTCCTCCGTAAGGTCTGCGATTTGGCCTTGAAAATCAACCACTTCCGATCCTCCGGAGGACCCCCGGAAGGCTGCGACCACCCTCTTGACCCTGGGGTCGGTGAGGAACTCATCATTCAAATTGCTGAGAATGAAGGGGATGCGCTCGCCACCGGCCGTCAGAGCCCTGAGGAGCCGTCTCTCCGCCGACGGTGCCTCCGGAGCAGTTAACGCGCCGGCATTCCCGGGCGTTCCCACGCCTGAAGAACGCACTTTCGGGGACTCGAGATTCGCCTTGTCGGCTCCCCAGAGAACGTCTACCGGGACGGCGACGGCGGCGGAGACCTTGCGGTACTCCTCGTAACGGAGGATTCGGTCCGGGATCGCCGTGAGGATCGAGAGGATCGCGCCCACGCGCTCGCGCTTCTCGGTCGAGGAGAGGCCCGGCTCGTGCGGACGCACGTCCTCGAGCAGCCAGGTCAGGGAGTCCGGCGCCTCCTCGATCGCCCGGGAGAGGGCCGCCGGTCCCTCCCGCTGGAGGACGTCGTCGGGGTCCTCGCCGCCCGGCAGCCTCGCGACCGCCGTCTCGAACCCGAGGGCGAGGAGGTGCGACAGCGCGCCACGCGTCGCGTGACGCCCGGCCGAGTCGCCGTCGTAGCAGACGATGGCGCGCGGGCATAGCCGGCGCAGCCTCTCCGACTGCTCCGGCGTCAGGGCGGTCCCCATCGACGCCACGGTCTCCTGGACGCCGGCGCGCAGGAGCGCCAGATGGTCGAAGTAACCCTCGACGAGGACCACGCGGTCACTTCTGCGGATCGCCTCGCGGGCCTCGAAGAGTCCGTAGAGCAGCCGCTTCTTGGAGAAGATCGGCGACTCGGGAGAGTTCAGGTACTTGGGCTCGCCCTCCGGCGACAGCGCGCGGCCGCCGAAGCCGACCGGCCGCCCGCGCTCGTCCTTGACGACGAAGAGGAGCCGGTCGCGAAAGCGGTCATAGGCGCCCTTCGCCTCCGCGCGCGGCTGGAGCAGCCCTGCCTCGATCAGGAGGTCCTCCGGGAAGGCGCCCGAGAGGGTCTTCGCGAGGGTGTCCCATGCGTCGGGCGCGTGGCCGAGGCCGAGCGACTGGCGCAGCTCCGGCGGGACGTTGCGTGAGTCGAGGTATTTCGCGGCCGCGTTGCCGGGGCGCGACAGCCTCTCGGCGTAGAGGCGTTGCGCCGCCGCGACGGCCTCGAAGAGGCGATCCCGCCGCTCCTGACGCGGTCCGTGGCGCTCCCGGCGCGGGATGGTGACCCCGAAGCGCGAGGCCAGCGCCTCGACCGCCTCCGGGAAGTCGAGCCGATCGATCTGGCGAACGAAGTGGATGACGTCGCCGCCAACTCCGCAGCCGAAGCAGTGGTAGAGCCCCTTGTCCCGGTCCACCGTGAAGGACGGTGTTCGTTCGTTGTGGAACGGGCAGAGTCCCTTCCATGAGCGGCCCGCCTTGCGGAGCTTGGTGTGATCCCCGATGACGTCCACGATGTCGGCGGCGGATCGCAGCTCCGCGAGAACGTGATCGTTGATGTCGAGGTCGGAGGCCAAAGAGTCAACCTATCGCAGTTCGAGAACGGTCGCGCCGTTGCCGCCCTCGGTTCGGTCGCCGGCGCGGAGCCGCTCGACGGCGCGATGCTCGCGGAACTGTTTTCGGATCCCCTCCCGGAGCCGGCCCGTTCCGTGCCCGTGCACGACCCGGAGGCTCGAGGCGCCGGCCAGGATCGCCTGATCGAGCGCCTTCTCGACGGCGTCGAGGGCCTCCTCGAGGCGCTGGCCGATGACGTGGACTTCGGGGACGACGCCACCGGCGTCTGGCGCAGGGGCCGTGACGGTTCCGCGCGAGGGAGACTTCGCCTTGCCGGTCTTGCCCGCCGCGGCCCGGACCGGCTCGAGCTCCGAGCGCCGCACCCTCAGCCGCTTGCCCTGCATCTCCATGTGGGCCCAGTCGCCGTCGAAGGAGAGCACGCGGCCCTCGACGCCGAGGCCCCGCACGCGCGCGGGATTTCCGGGCTCGACCGTCAGGGCGCGCGCCTCCCGCGCCTCGCGGGCGTCGGCGAGCGCCCTCTCCTGTGCGACGGCGCGCTCGGCCTCCTCGAGGACCCGCGCCGCGGACAGCTGCGACCTGCGCGCGGTTTCCGCGCGGGCCTCGTCGAGCTCCTGCTGGACGCGCTTCCCGAGCTCCGCGCGCGCTCGCTCGAAGGACGCCAGCCCGTCCGCCAGCATCTTCGAGCGCTCCGCCTCGAAGCGCCGCCTCTCCTCCTCCAGGGACGCCGCCTCCCGGCGCGCGGCGTCACGCTGGGCCGCGAGGTCTCGCTCGGCCTGCCGCAGCCGCTCGAGCGCCTGCTCGGCCTCCGTCTCGGCGCTCTCGCGGCGCTGCCACGCCTCTCCCAGGATCGCGCGCGCGCGCTCCAGGACCCGCTCCGGGATGCCGCGGTCCTCCGCGACCGAGAGGGCGCGGCTGCGTCCCGCGAGCCCCGGATGCAGCCGGTAGTTCGGACGCCCGGTCTCCTCGTCGAACTCCATGGCCGCGCAGAGAGCGTCCGGCCGCGAGGAGGCGAACGTCTTGATCGCGCCGAGGTGGGTCGTCGCGATCGCGCGGCCGCCGCTCTCGAGATACGCCTCGAGGAACGCGACCGCGAGAGCGCTGCCCTCCTCCGGATCGGTCGCTCCGCCGATCTCGTCGATCAGCGCGAGCGCCCCGGGCCGGGCGTCGGAGAGGATCCCCGCCAGGATCTCCATCGACGACGAGAACGTCGAGCGATCCGTGAGGATCGCCTGCGCGTCGCCGATCTCGGTGCGGATCGAGCGGAAGACGGGCACGCGCGTGCCGGCGGCCGCGGGAAGCGGCACCCCGCACTGCGCGAGCATCGCGAAGAGGCCGGCGGTCTTGAGCACGACGGTCTTGCCGCCGGCGTTGGGGCCCGACACGACGAGGAGTCTCCGGTCGGCGGGCAGTTCCAGGTCGAGCGGCACGGCGTCGCGGCCTTCCCGCGCGGACTCGAGCACGCGGCGCCTCAGCGCCTCGAACCGGCGGTCGAGCAGGGGATGGCGCGCGGCCTTGAGCGTCCAGCTTCCGTCCTCGGCGATCTCGGGCAACCGTCCCTCGCCCATCTCGCCGAACGCGACCTTCGCCTCGAGCGCATCGAGCTCCGCGAGCTCGTGCGACGCGGTCCGGAGCTCCTCCTCCCGCGAGAGCACGAGCTCGCCGAATCGCCGCAGAAGCCGCTCGATCTCGCGCCTCTCCTCGGCGGCGAGCAGCGCGAGGTCGTTGTTGGGCTCGATGACCTCGAGCGGCTCGACGAAGACGGTCTGGCCGGAGCCGGAGCGGTCGTGCACGATGCCGGGAACGCGGCCGCGCGCCGAGGCGAGGACGGGCAGGCAGTAGCGGTCGTTGCGCAGGACGACGACCGCGTCGCCGAAGGCGTCACGCCGCGAGTCCAGGAGCTTCTCGAGCGCGCGCGAGACCTCGCCGCGCCGCCGGCGCAGCCTGGTGCGGATCGCCGTGAGCTCGGGCGAGGCGTCGTCGCGGAGGAGGCCGTCGGCGCCGAAGAGCTTCGCGGCCTCGGCGAGGAGCGTCTCCAGCGCGGGCAGGCGCTGGCGGCGCTCGGCGAGGTGCGCTCCCTCCGCGCGTTCGAGGCTCCGGCGCACCGCCTGCGTCGCGCGCGCGGCGCGCACGATCGGACGAAACTGCTCCGGTGAGCCCACCCCTCCCTGGCCCGCGAGCTCGTCCAGCACGGGGGTGAGATCTTCGAGACCCGCCAGCGGGAGCCGGCCGTGGCGGATCTGGAACGCGACGGCCTCGCCCGTCTCCTCGAGCCGCCGGCGGACTTCGGCTTCCGAGAAGGCGGGCTCCAGAGACAGAACCGCCGCCCTTCCGGGCGGCGTTCGAGCCAGGGATGCGATGAGGCGGAGGACGACGGGAAGCTCGAGGGCCTCGCGATCGCCGCCGTCTCCGGGTGCGGAGATTACGGGGTCGCCCGCTTCTCCTCCGAGAGCTTCCGAAGCATCTTCTTGCGAGCCTGAATCATCTTGCGCTTGCGCTTCGCGCTCGGTTTCTCGTAGTGCTGTCTCTTCTTCAGCTCGGAAAGGATTCCGGATTTCTCGCACTTGCGTTTGAAACGCCGCATGGCGTTTTCGAAGGATTCGTCTTCCTTCACGTGGACCAATGGCACTGAGACTCACCCCCTTACCCGTAGCTTTCCAGAGAGCATGACATCTTAGAGATCGGCCCGGCGAGTGTCAACGCTTTCGAGCGTATCTTCAATGATCACAATCCCTTAAGACGAGACAGACGTTAAGAATTCGGCGGAATGTGCGACCCGGAGTCATTCCGGTTTGCACTCCGGGCCGGGAACGGCGTCCGAGCGCGGAAGGCTGAAACCAGAATGCTTTACGTCTCGGGCGACACCCCCGATAATGGAACTCATGGCCGATTCTGAGGCGGAGGATCGCCTTCGTCTCCTCGAAACCGAAATCGAACGGCGTCTCTCGGAGCGGTTCGCCGCCCTGAGGGAAGAGTTCGACCGTCTGCGGCTCGAGAGCGACCGCCGGTGGTTCGGCTTCCTGGAGCGCTTCGACCAGGACCTCAAGGGCGTCGTGCCGGGAGAGCTTCTGAGTCCGACGGGGGAGAAGGCCCCGGGTCCGCCCAAGGGATTCGTCTCCGCCGCCTCGGTGCGCGCGCTCGATCTGGCCGGCTCGCAGGTCGACGTCCTCCACCGCTTCCTCGACGAGTGCCGCCGCTTCTGCTCCCGCGCCGCGCTGCTGGTCGCGCGCGGAGGAACGATTGGGGCGTGGAAGGCGGCCGGCTTCTCGGAGCACGGCGGCGACGACGAGACGGTCCGGCGCATCGCGCTGCCGCAGAGCGAGGGCGGGCTGCTCGCGAGGGTCATGGGCGGCACGGCGTTCCGGCTGACCAGCGCGAACGAGATCAGCACTCTGCTCAAGGCGAATCGTGTGGCCGAGGCGGTGGTCATTCCGATGGTGGTGCGCGAGAAGATCTCGGGCACCCTCTACGCCGACTGCGTGCTCGGCGAGGAGAACCGCTTCGATCCGGAAGCCCTCGGTCTCCTGACTTACATCACCGGGCTCGCCGTCGACCGCCTCGCGTCGCGCAAGCTCAAGCCCGCTCCCGCGCTCAAGGTGCTCGAGGCGATCAAGAAGGCCGAGCCGGCCGGGATGTGGATGAACGATTCGGCGGCCGGCGTGGAGGAGGCGGCGGAGGCGTCGGAGCCCGCGGAGGTACCGGCCGACGAGATGGCTCCTCCGAGCGTCTCCGAATCGGAGCGCGGCCGTGGTCAGGGCCACGAGGACTCCGAGGATCGCGAGAAGCCCGCAACCGAGCCGAGCCCCGAGTGGAGACCCATCCGGCCGACTCCGCCGCCCTCCGCCGGCGCGCTCTCGCTCGATTCGACCGGGGGCGGAAGTGGAGGCGGAGCCGCCAGCGGCCTCGCGTTCGAGTCGCGGCGTCTGACCGGACCGCTGGCCGTTGGGACGGGGGACGAGCGCCGCGAGGAGGCCCGCCGGTTCGCCCGGCTGCTGGTCTCCGAGATCAAGCTCTACAACGAGCGCGCCGTCCTCGAGGGACGCGAGGGCGGGAACCTCTACGCGCGGCTGAAGGAAGACATCGATCGCAGCCGGCAGATGTACAACGATCGGATTCCCGAGGACGTCCGCGGCTCCAGCAACTTCTTCTACGAGGAGCTGGTTCGCATCCTGGCGGAGGGGCGGGCCGAGGCCCTGGGTCTCTGATCGTTCCCGGATCGTCCCCTCCGTCGTCTCTCCGATCCCGGGCCTCTTCTTTCTGTTCGGGCGGGTCGCTCGCATGCTCCGCGTGAGCCGCCGGCGCCGCGGCTTCCCGTGGGCGTGGGCCCTCGCCCTCTTCCTCGCGGCTGGTCCCGCGGCCGCGGATCTGGGCAAGCTCGAGGTCTCGGCGGACTACGACGCCGAGTTCGCACGGGCCGCGGATCTGTTGGAGGAAGGCAAGCGCGTGGAGGCGGAGGCGATCCTCGAGACGATCCGCAAGAGCGCGCAGCGGCCCGCATGGGACGCCCGCGTCGCGCTGCTCCTCGCGGCCGACGACGCGCGGCGCGGCGACGATGCGGGCGCGGCGGCGCGGCTGCATGACGTGTCCGCGGCGCCGATCGGGCTCGAGCCCTATCGGCTCCTCCTGCGGGCCCGTTCACTCGAGCGGGCGCGGGCGGTGCCCGAGGCGATCGCGGCGGCCCGGTCCGCCTTCGCGTGGGACGGCCCCTTCGCTTTCCGCCTGCACGCGGGTATGACGCTGGCGGGGCTTCTCGAGAAGACGCGGGAGACGGGCGTCGCGCTCCGCGTGCTGGCGCAGGCCGCCGCGTCCGCGAAGACCCAGTCGGAGATCGCCGAGGTCGCCTTCGAGCGCATTCGCCTGGGCACGCTCGCGGGCGATGCGGCCTCCGTGCGGAGCGCCGCGCACGATCTGATCCTCAAGGCGCCCACCTTCGATGCGTCGAAGTCGGCGCCGCCGGCGGCAAAGGCCGCCGCCAAACAGGCCGAGGCGGGACTCACTGCCGCGGAACGCGCCGCGCGGGGGCGCGCGCTCGTGGCCGCCGGAGATGCGCATCGCGGGACCGTTCTGCTGGCGCGCGATCGGCCGGAGTCCTGGCCGGCGGCCGAGCGGGGAACGAACCTTCTCGCGCTCGCCCGCGGGCAGCTCGCCCTGCGCAAGGAGAAGGACGCGGAGGCGACCGCCGCGCGCGTCCCCGACGATGGGCTGCCCTCGGCGTACGAGGCGCGTCTCTTCCGCTGCGACCGCGTGCTCGCGCGGCTGCGTGGGAAGAGCGGCCAGGCGGGCGACACGGACTCCCCGCGCTTCGAGCCCGTGCGCCGAGCGCTCGAAGCCTTGACCGATGCCGACGCTCCCGCGACCGTGCGCCGCGATGCGCACGCCCGACTCCTTCGCCTGGACGCCGATGCCGACCGCTTCGACGCGGCGCTCGGGCACGCGCGCGAGATCGACCGCCTCGTACCGGGAGCTTCGGACGGCTTCGAGTCGCTCTGGAGGCTGGCCTGGGGCCGCTATGCGGTCGGCGACTACGCCGAGGCGCGCGCCCGCTTCGACGCGATCACGCCGCTCTACGACGAGGTCTCGCGGTCCCGCCGCCTCCTCTACTGGCGCGCGCGTTGCCTCGCGGCCGAGGGCCACACGAAGGAGGCGCACGAGGTCTTCGCGACGCTGACGCAGGCGTCGACCCCCGACCTCTACGCCCGCTTCGCGCGCGCGTACGCGCCGGGACCCCCCGCGAAGGAGGGACCGGCCCTCGCCGATCCCTCGACGGCGACGGCCGCGTTCGCGCGCGTCGACGAGCTCCTGCGGCTCCGGCTCTTCGAGGAGGCGTCCGCCGAGGGCCGCGCCCTCCCGTCCTCGCGCGGACGGGACCTGCGTCTCGCGCAGTCCGACTTCGCTCTCGGCCGCTTCCTCTCCGCGGCCGCGGCGATCAAGCGCGCGCTCCCCGAGATCGGCACCGCCGAGGAGGGCCGGGTCCCGGACGCGTGGCGGCGCCTCTACTACCCGATCGAGGAGGGCGGCTTCCTCGCCGCGCGCGCGAGGGAGTTCGATCTCGACACCGGCATCCTGCGAGGCCTGGTGCGGCAGGAGAGCGTGTTCGACGCGACCGCGAAGTCCCGGGCCGGCGCGATGGGGCTCACCCAGCTGATGCCGGCGACCGCGAAGAGCCTCGCGAAGTCCGTGCTCCGGCAGCGCTACCGCCGGGCGTTCCTCTACGATCCGGGCGTCAACGCGCAGCTCGGCGCGGCCTACCTGCGCCGTCTGCTGGATCAGTTCGGCAATTCCCCCGTGCTCGCGCTCGCGGCCTACAACGGCGGTCCGACCCGGATCGCGCGCCTCGTCCGGGAGAGCCCCGGCAAGCCCGAGGACGAGCTCTTCGAGTCGATCCCGCTCTACGAGACGCGAGACTATGTGAGACGGGTGCTGCTCTACGCGGAGAGCTACCGCGAGCTGTATCCCTGACGATCGATTCGCAATTCGTGATTCGTGGATTCGTGATGTCGGCTCGATAGCGATTCGTGAGCTCAATCACGAATCTGCGAATCTGGGAATCACGAATCTTCTCTCACCACGTTCCCGTCGGAACGACGAGGATCGAGCATCCCGCCTGGCTCACGATCGACTGCGTGACCGAGAAGCCGCGGATCGGAACGCGGGCGAACGGGGGAGGCGCGCCGGTGACGACGAGGTCGTACGGCTCGCTCCTGAGCTCGGCGAGGATCCCCTCGAGCGGAGTCGCGGCCTCGCGCAGCGACGCCTTTCCCTTGACCTCGAGCTCGCGCAGCGTGGCGACGCCGCGCGTCAGGTGAGCGTGGACGAGCGCCGGCATGGTGCGGCCGGGAATCGTGACGTGGAGGAGCGTCACCGTCGCGTTGAGCCGGCGCGCGAGCCAGCCCCCGGCGCGGATGTCCGCCTTGCCAGGCTCGCCGACGGCGGTGCAGATCAGGATGCGCTCGAGGCGCCGCGGGCGCCCGCGCACGAGCAGCAGAGGCGTCGTGATCCGCGGAAGCAGCTCGTCGGACAGGTTCGTCCGGCGCAGCGCGGGGCGAGGATCGGAATCGCCCGCCCCGACGATCACGAAGTCGTAGGGCGCCTCCCGCTCCTCGAGCGCGATCTGCTCGGCGAGGTCGCCGCGCCGCACGCGGATCGCGGGCTGTTCGAGACCGGCGGCCGTGGCGCGCTCGGCCAGCGCCTCGCGCAACGCGTCCTGCCGGCGGGCGTCCGGCGAGACGCCGAGAACCGTCGGGATCGCGTCGAGCGCGTCGACGAGGGGCTTCGCGAGCTCGAGCGCTGGAGCAATTCCCTCGCCCTCGTCGCAGACCAGGAGCCGCGGAGTCGGCTGACGGAGGATGTGCCAGGCTTCGAGCGTGACCCACGGCACGGGCGGCGTCGGCGGATCGTGGGCGGGCACGACGGCTTCGAGCACCGGGTTCTCCTCTCCGAACGGCAGCGAGGGGACGACCTGGCGCACGCCCGGAAGCGGCGGGAGACGAACGCGCGTGCGGCGCGTCGCACCCGAGAAGTTCTGCTCGATCACCTCGCCCTGCCCCAGAACGGCTCCCTGCCCCGGAGGCTCCGCGGTCAGCCGGACCTGCTCGGGCCGGATCAGCACGCGCACGCGGTCTCCTTCGTCGTGAGGAACGTCGGCAGGGATCGGGAGGCTCAGGTTCCCCAGGGCGACCTTGTGGTCCCGGCAGCGGCCGACGAGGATCGTGCCGCCCCCGAGGAAGGTCGCGACGAAAAGCGAGCGCGGCGCCGCGTAGAGCTTCTCCGGCGTGTTGACCTCGAGCAGCCGGCCTCGTTCCATGACGCCGATGCGCTGGCCGAGCTCGAACGCCTCCTCCTGGTCGTGGGTGACGAGGACCGTCGTCACGCCCAGGCTCTTTTGGATTTCCTTCAGGTTCTGGCGAAGCTGCGAGCGGATCTTGACGTCGAGCGCGCCGAACGGCTCGTCGAGCAGGAGGACGCCGGGCTTGTACGCGAGCGCGCGCGCGAGGGCGACCCTCTGGCGTTGACCCCCGGAGAGCTGGCTGTCGTAGCGCGCCGCGAGCCCGCCGAGCCCGACCAGCTCGAGGAGCTCCTCGCGGCGATGCTCGCGCTCGGCGCCCGGAGCGCCCCGGATGCGGAGCCCGAACTCGATGTTCTCGCCGACGGTCATGTGCCGGAAGATCGAGTAGTTCTGGAACACGAGCCCGACGTCGCGCTTCTGCGGCGGCACACGCGTGACGTCGCGGTCTGCGAAACGGATGAGTCCCTCGTCGGGAGCGGCGAGCCCGGCGACCATGCGAAGGATCGTGCTCTTGCCGCTGCCCGACGCGCCGAGCAGGACGAAGAGCTCGCCGGTCTGCACCTCGAGCGAGACGCGATCGACGACCACCTGGCCGCTGCCGTAGCGCTTCGTGACGTTCTCGAGCGTGATCGACATACTCGACCGCTAGTCGCTCTCGCGCCCCGTGTAGCGGAGCAGGACGAAGAAGATGAAGAACGACAGCAGCGCGAGAACCGCGGCGACGGCGTTGGCCGCCTCGATGTTGCCCGCCTCGAACTGCGCAAAGATGTACAGCGGCGCGGTCTGCGTCTTCAGGCGCAGGTTCCCCGACACCATCACCGTCGCGCCGAACTCCCCGAGCGAGT
This sequence comes from Thermoanaerobaculia bacterium, assembly GCA_036493875.1. Classification (GTDB taxonomy): domain Bacteria; phylum Acidobacteriota; class Thermoanaerobaculia; order UBA5066; family Gp7-AA6; genus DAHUXD01. The sequence goes on along the minus strand of DASXPB010000039.1, from coordinate 62,973 downwards.
GCGCGAACGTCAGGAGCGCACCGGCGAAGAGGCCGCCCTTGAGGGTCGGCAGGATGACGAAGCGGAAAGTCTGCCAGGTCGTCGCGCCGATCGTGTAGGCCGCCTCCTCGTAGGTCTCCTCGAGCTCGTCCAGGACCGGCTTGACCGCGCCGAGCATGTACGGGAACGTCACGAAGAGGTGCGCGAGCAGGACCCCGGCGGGCGCGAACATGGGCTGAAGCCCCGGCGGCAGCGACCGGCCCAGGAGGCCGATCGGCCCCCAGAGGAGCAGGAGCGAGGTGCCGACCACGACGGTCGGGATCGCGACCGGCAGGTTGACGATGATGCCGAGAATGCGCTGCCCGCGGAAGCGGTAGCGCGACAGGACGTAGGCCGTGAAGGTGCCGAGCACCGAGTTGACGAGGGCCGTCGCGAACGCCACCAGAAGCGAGAACCGGAGCGCGAACTGCGCCTCGGGGGTCTTCAGCGCGTTCCAGAAGGCGATGGGCCCGCCGCGAAACGCGAACAGGAAGACCGCCGCGAGCGGCATCAGGATGAGCGGCAGGAGGAAGAGCACGACCAGGCTCGCCGGCACGGCGGCGCGTCTTCCGGCCCGCTGAACGGCGTTGGCGTCGGCGCGGCTACTCATTTCTTCGCGGGGATCTTCATGACGCGCCGCTTCCAGACGTCCTCGACGATCTCCTTCTTCGCGCGCCGCCAGCCGCCGAAGTCCGCGATCCGAAACGGATCCTCGATCGTCCCGAATTCGGGATGCCCGGCGTTCAGGTCGTCGCGCACGCTTCGGAAACCGTACTTCACGAAGATCCGCTGCGCCTCCTCGGTCCAGAGGAATTGTGTGAACCGCTCGACCAGCGCGCGGTCCTTCTTCGGGATGTTGCGGTCGATGACGACGAGCGTGTGCTCCGAGAGGATGGTGCGCCGGGGGATCACGACGTCGGCCTTCAGGCGGCCCCGGCCCTTGTCGTAGACCGCCTCCTGCTCGTAGGTGATGAGCGCGTCTCCGAACCCGTTCTCGAACTGGGTGCGCGCGGCACGCGCCGAGGCGGCCTGGGCCGCCACGTTGTTCCACACGCCCGCGAGCAGCGCCTCGCCGGCAGAGGCGTCGCCTCCTGCCTCGCGGTATCCCGCGCCGTACTCGGCGACGATGGCCCAGTTCGCGCCTCCCGAGGTCAGCGGGTCCGGATGGACGACGCGGACTCCGTCACGCGTCAGGTCCGCGAAGTCGGCGATCCCGAGGGGGTTGCCCGTGCGAACGAAGATCACGAACGGAGTCCGGTTCACGACGCCGCCCTCGGGCAGGCGTTTCCAGCTGTCGGCGGGAATCACGCCCGCCGCCGCCAACCGGTCCGCATCGCTCTCCAACGAGAGCAGCGCGAGCTCCGCCGGCGCGCCGAGCACGATCTGGTTGGTGATCGTGCCGGAGCCCGCGAAGGAGCTGCGGAACGCGACGTCGCCGTGTCCCTCGGCGGCCCAGCGCTGCCGGAACGCCGGGAAGACGCCCTTGTTCATCACGTCGCCGAGGATGCTGAAGCCGTAGAAGACGATCGACGGCGTCGCGGCGGTCCGTCCGAACGGCAGCCAGGGCCACGCCGCGTAGAGCAGCAACGCGCCGAAGAACACGACGGGCACCAACCCGCGGGGAAGGATGTGGCCGCCTCGTTTCATTCGATCGGCGAAGGATATCGTCTTAGACTGGGACGATGGCGGCGGCGGCCCACGAGTTCCACGTGAAGACGACCCGCAAGATCGAGCGCATCGACATCACCGACCGCGTGCGCAAGGCGTCGGAGACGATCGGGGCGAAGGAGGGCGCGCTGCTCGTCTCCGTGCCCCACACCACCGCATCGGTGGTGGTCGGCGAGGCCTGGGACCCGGACGTCACCGGCGACCTCGAGCGGGCGCTCGCGGCCTGGGTCCCGGACGTCCGGTTCGACCATGCGGAAGGCAACTCGGCCGCGCATTTTCTCTCCGAGGCGATGGGCACTGCACTCCTCGTGCCGCTCTCGCGCGGTGAGCCGCTCCTGGGCCGCTGGCAGGGAGTCTTCCTGATCGAGCTCGACGGGCCGCGCGAGAGAACGGTGCGCGTCGCGGCACTGGCCGCGCCTTGACTGTTGCGTCACTGGCCGCGCCTTGACTGTTGCGCTCTCCGCCTAGGCGTCGACGGAGGAGTCCGAATCCGCGAGCGCCTGCTCCTCGCGTGCCGTGTGCGCGTCCCAGCGGCGCGCCAGGCTGGCGGCCAGTCTCGCGGCGCCCTGGAGGTCGCCTTGTTCGAGCAGCCGGCGCATCATCGCCGAGAGCTCTCGGATCTGCACGTGCTCGAGGCGCAGCTCGCGTCCCAGCCGGCCGCGCGCCGACTCCTCCTCTCCCGGCAGGAGCTTGCGGCCGGAGACCGGCGGGAGGATCCGCTCCTCTTCGTGCGCCGTATGCTGCCGCAACGCGTCGTCGAAGACGGCCAGCGCCTCGCGCGCGGCCTCCAGCGAGCCCGCATGGGCCGCGCCGAAGAAGCGGCCGAGGAGCTCATCGAGCCGGCCGTGCTCCCGCCGCAGGAAGTCGGCAAGCGGCTCGTCGGACATGAGTCCATCCTCTCAGGAAAGAGAGCAAAATGGACTCGTGCGCCGCGTCGCGATCCTTCTCTTCGCCGCTTCTTTGTCCGCCGCGTGGGGCTGCGGGCCCGCGAAGGACCCGGTGCGCGCGGCGTTCGACAGGATGGTCGCGGCGGCTCACGCGCGCGACGCGTCCGGCGTGATGGCGAACCTCACCGCGGACTTCCAGGCGGCCGACGGCAGCTCCCGCGCCGAAGACGAGGCGCTCCTGCAGCGCTATTTCGCGGCGTACGAGAGCCTCGACGTCGCGCTCGAGGACGTGCGCGTCGAGCGTTCGGAGACTACGGCACGCGTGCGATTGCGCGCCGTGATGACGGGCCGGCCCAGAGCGGCCGGGGGGTTGAGCGGGCTCCTTCCCTCATCCGCGAAGTACGACTTCGACTTCCGCATGAGCCGCGACGACGCGGGCTGGAAGGTCGCGTGGGCGTCGTGGACTCAGGCGGAGTAGAGACCGTGCGACCGGGCAACCGGCGCGTCCGGTTGACACCTCGGCGCTCGTCCGCTACCCTTCCCGGTCCGCTCTTTTCCTCAGTAGCTCAATGGCAGAGCATCCGGCTGTTAACCGGAGGGTTGTAGGTTCAAATCCTACCTGAGGAGCCATTCTGCTCCGGTGACCATCCACACCGCTCTTCCCTCGACCGTGGGCTAGACTCGATCGAACGATCCATGCCACGACTCCCGAGCCGGACCATGAGCGCTGACGCTTCCACCAGGCGCAGACCGCGCACTCCGTGACGGACCGGCCGGGCCCCCTCGTCCTCGTCGTCGACGACGACCAGCAGATCTGCCACCTGCTGGAGCGGACGCTCGCCTCCGCGGGCTTCGCCGCCGAGACCTTCTCGACCGGCGAGTCGGCTCTCGACCGCGTCCGCTCTGGCGAAGCGGACCTCGTCCTGCTCGACCTCAAGCTACCCGATCAGAGCGGGCTCGACGTGCTCGAGAGCGTCCGCGCCGATCCCTCGACGCGGCTCCTGCCCGTCGTCATGCTCACGGGACAGGCGACCGAGGCGGAGAGGCTGCGCGCGCAGTCCGCCGGCGTGACCGACTTCGTGCACAAGCCCTTCTCGCCGGGCGAGCTTCTCCCTCGTCTCCGCGCCCTCGTCGCGCTCAAGCAGTTCGCGGACGAGCACGAGCACGCGGAGAAGGTGATCCTGACCCTCGCGAAGATGATCGACGCGCGGGATCCGCACACCGCCGGCCACAGCGGCCGGGTCGCCGACTACGCGGACCGGATCGCGGAACACATGGGTCTCGACGGGCCCACGCGCTACGAGATGCGCCGCGGCGCCCTCTTCCACGACCTCGGCAAGATCGTGATCCCGGATGCCATCCTTCGGAAACCGGGACAGCTCACGGTCGAGGAGCGGGACGTCGTGCAGGAGCACCCGGTCGTCGGACACGACCTTCTCTCGTCGATGAAGACCATGCGACAGAGCCTGCCGATCGTCTACCACCATCACGAGCGACTCGACGGGTCGGGGTATCCCGACGGGATCTCCGGGTCCGCCATCCCGATGTCCATCCGCATCGTGACCGTGGCGGACGTCTTCGACGCCTTGAGAAGCGAGCGTTCGTACCGGGGCGCCCGCAGCACGGAGACGGCCTTCGAGATCCTCCGCGACGGCGTCGAGCGGGGCTGGTGGGATCGAGACGTCGTCGAGGCCGCGCGTCGGGTCTTCGGATCCATCGGGGCGGAACGACCCTAGCCTCGACCGGGCGGCCGGCAGGGCGATTGCATGACACTCTGCCCATGGCCGGAAGCCCTTGCCTTCGCGTCACGAAGAGGCTCGCTCTACTACTCGCGCTGGCCCTCGCCGCACCCGTCTCCGGCGCGCCGCTCGCCGCCGCGCAGACAGGGCAGACGGGAAAGACCGCGCAGACGCCCCAGGTCGCGACGCGGCCGGGCGGCCTCATCCGCTGGTCCGCACCCGGGACGAAGCGCTGCGGCATGGCGGGCCGCGCCTGGCCGGCGCTCGGCGAGACCTGCTACTACCCGATCGACATCCTGCGCAAACCGGGCGTCGTCACGGTGATCCGACACGGCGCCGGCCCGGCGGAACGCGCGCGCGTGCGGATCGAGTCCTTTCCCTACGGAACGGAGGAGCTCGACCTCGGCGACATCCCGCAGGGCAATCCTTCGCCCGAGGACCTCCGGCGCAACGCGCGCGACCAGGCACTCGTCGCGAAGGTGTGGCGCCGCAAGGAGGGCCCTGCGGCGTTCGAGCTGCCTCTCGGGGCGCCGGCGGGCAATCTTCCCGAGCCCAAGACGTTCGGCTGGAAACGCGTCTTCAACGGAAAGCCCGCGGCGCAGCCTCACATGGGCGTCGACTACGCGCTCAACGAGGGCACTCCCGTCGTGGCGGTGGCGGACGGCGTCGTCGTGATCGCGGAGGAGCTCTTCTATCCCGGGAACGCCGTCTTCCTGGACCACGGAGACGGTCTCATCACGATGTACTTCCACCTCTCGCGGATCGACGTCCAACCCGGCGCCGAGGTTCGCAAGGGCGAGCGGATCGGGCTCGCGGGCTCGACCGGGCGCGCCACCGGGCCGCACCTCTATTTCGGCGTGCGATGGCACGACGCGAGAATCGATCCCGCGCCTCTCCTCGACGATCCGGCCAGGATTCCCGCGGTGGAGTGAGGGGGCGGTCGGTTCCTAGCGCCAGCGAGAGCGCAGCTCGCGCTCCTCGGAATCCAGGAGAGGGAAGAAGCGGTCGGTGCGCGAGGCGAACGAGTCCGGCCGGCAGGGCGCGGGGCGCCCGCACATCAGCGTCGAGGCGTCGTCGTTGTGGTCGAGACCGAGGACATGGCCGAGCTCGTGGGCGATGGCGTTGCGCGCGACGTTCGGCAGGGACAGCGGCGGCTGGTCGGCGCGGCGAATGGCGGCGAAGCCCTTGTTCCAGCGCGTGCGGCGAATCCCGAAGGAGACGAGATCCGCGCCTGAGAGGACGACCACGACGTCGCCCGGGATCTCCTGGATCTCGTCGGGCAGCGAGGTTCCATGGCTGTCGACGACCTCGTGGCTCATTCTCCGAAGCAGCGAGTCCGGAATCGAGTCCTCGACCACGCGGACGGGTCCCAGACGGACGTTCGCGCCGATCGCTTCGAGCCGAGCGTTCCAGAACGTCACCGCTTCCTCGAGGACTGCGACGCGCGAATCGGACGGATCGCCGAGGGCCGTGATCGTGAGGGACCTCTGGGCCTCGAGCCGCGGCGCGGAGGCGAGCCAGACGGTGACGATCGCGGTGACCGCGAGAATGCGGGACCTCAATGCGGCGACTCCTCTCGGACGCGCCACGGGGTCACCGCGTCCTCGGTTCGACCTTGCAAAGCGCGCGCCCCCGCGCGGAATTCCGGATCGAAAAAAAAAGCGGAGCTGCCACGAGGCGGCCCCGCCCTGCGAAACGAGATTCGGGAACGTTACTTCGTCTTCGGCTCCATCGCGCCGACGTGCACCCAGCTGGCCGTGGTCTTCCCGTCCTTGTCGGCGGCCTTGAAGTGGACCATCTCGCCCTCCTTGGGCGTGCCCTGGAGCTTGGTCGTGTCGTTCCAGTAGATCGTCATGTCCTTGCCGTCGGCGGTCTTGACGACCATCGACTTGCCGGCCATGTCGACCTTCGTGATCGTCCCTTCCATTCCTCCGCCCTTGTGCTCACCCGTACCCGCGAACCCGATGGCCGCGCAAAACACCATCACCACCGCGAGAGCCAATGCCTTCTTCATGGAACCTCACCTCGAAAAGTACCGGCGCACCATCGCGCCGACATCCGACACCGTACGGCCAACCAGATGAACCGGGGGTGAACCGTTGCGCATCGACGGCCGGAGCAGGCCGCGATCGCCGGCATACGGATTGCAGCGGCCAGGAGCGTTTCACGCTTTTTTGGAGGGTCCATGGATACGACGGACAGATCGGCGACCTCTCCCGGGGACGGGCACGGGGAAGGAGGCGCTTCGAAGCGGGTTGGCGTCCGGAAAGAGCAGACGGGTTCGAGCGTTTCGAGCGCTTCGCCGAAGGAGGAGTCGCCGGCCGGGCGCGCAGACTCTAAGTTGCTCGCGGCAGACGGTACGCCGGTTCCCATCGAGCGCGCCCAGGACGAGGCGGCTCGTGGCGTTGGAGAGCTTCCACGCGTCGCCGGCGAGTCCTGGAAGCGGCTGACGGAGGAACTCGGCAAGAGCAATCCGACGGGCCTGGCGCTCGGAGCGCTGGGAATCGGACTTGTTGCCGGCGCTGTCCTCGGAGCTCTTCTCGCGCGCGACTAATCGGGGTCCGGACCGACGACTCGTGGCATCGCGCTTGCAGCTTCCTTTCTAGAGTCCCGGTTTTTCCGGGCTCCTAGGGCTCGTCTCACCGATTTCCGATGAGACCAACAAAGGAGAATCTTATGAAGCGAACTACTCAGTTGGGCGCGCTGTGCCTGGCCGGAGGCCTCGCGCTCACAACCGCGGCGCTGGCGCAGGACGACACCGCTCAGAGCCAGCAGACCACGACGACCAAGCAGACGACCCAGGTGACCGACGACGGCGTTGCACGGACCACGACCACGACCGTGACGGGAAAGGTCGTGCGGTACGAGCCGGGCAAGACCATCGTCGTTCTAGGCCCGGACAACAAGCAGATGAGCTACACGCTGGCGAACGACATCAATGCCCCGTCCGACGTGGCGATCGGCAAGCAGGTCTCGCTCAGCACGGAACCCGGTGAGAACGGCGCGGTCATGGTTCACAAGATCACGACACAGTCGGTGACCTCGGACGGCAAGCTCAAGACCGAGACCCAGACGCGCACGATCGATCCGAACGGCAACTCAACCACCATGAACTCCACCAGCGTGACGGGGACCGTCTCGGCGTTCGAGCCCGGGAAGTCGGTCACCATCCAGCTTCCCGATCAGAAGAGCGTGGTCTACACGATCGACAACTCGTCGGTGATCCCCTCGGACGTCGCGGTCGGCAAGACCTACACGATCCAGACGACCCGCACGAGCGCGAACGGCCCGCTGGTTGTCCGCAAGATCACCACCACGACCACCACCACCAAGAAGACAACCGCCCAATAACTCGATGACCCGGTATCCCTCGGTGCCCGCCCGCGCGCGGGCCCGGGGGAGGCCCGGTTCTATCCCCCGGCTTGGCCCTGTCGGCCGGCTGTCCGAAGGGACAGGTAGACTGTTACCTCGGGTAACGTTCCGGAATGGCCATTCGGAACACCAAATCGGAAACCCATTGCGAATCAGCGACTTCCAGACTGGCCCCGGAATTGCCTTCTTTCCATACAGGCGAAGGGGATGACCATGAACGAAGCGCTGGAATCACGGCAGCTGCCAGAGGCGGATCACGCGACCCTCCGGGGCGACCATGGAAACAACGAGAGCCGCTACACGATCGCCCTCAAGGGATCCGTGGACGACCGCTGGGCCGAGGCGTTTCGCCTCTCACAGGCCGACTCGCCGGTCCTGCAGCGCTTCCGCCTCAATCGGGCGACGGCGAGCATCGGCTTCACCTGCCGCGAGGTCGACGGCGCCGTCCACGTCCTCGACATGCTCGACACCCTGGACCGTCTGCTGAAGGATGCGAACGAGCGGTTCGACTTCTGGCGCAACCAGAACCCCGCGGTGACCGTCGGGCGCCAGTTACGGGGTATCGCCTGAGGGGCTGGCGGCCGCGCTGACGTTCTCCGACTCGGCGACCAGCGGCTGGCGCGCGTTCGTCCCGGCGTTCCCCGGACAGCCCTCGAACCGCAGGACCTTCAGGCCGCTGGGCACCCGCTTCGGGATCGCCCTGCAGAGATTTTGGGGCCGTGCCTGCGGATCGAGCAACCCCTCGCGAAGGAAAGCGACGAGGTCCTGGAACTCCTGGCGCGTGAGCCGGAGATCTCCCAGCGCCGCGATTGCCGGATCGAGCCGAGCCAGCACGGGCTGGATCGGGCCGCGCCGCACCCGAAGGTCGGGAGCGATCCCCGCCGCCGCCGGGTCGTAGAACGGCGCGATCGGAACCGTGTTCAGGTGATAGCGGAGCGCGTCCTCCAACCGTGCGAAGGATCCGTTGTGGAAGAACGACGGCTGGAGCGCGATGTTGCGCAGCGGCGAGGAGCGGAACGCGTAGCGGTCGGCCGGATCTCCGCTGACCTCCTCGCGGCCGAAGTCCTCGTCGTGCCCCGGGCCGGAGAAGTCGAAGTTCCCGGGAAAGTCCTCGGCGTCCTCCGGATCGCCGCCCGAGCGGAGTCCGTATCCCCGGGGCGCGATCTGAGGGATGCCGGAGACGTGGTTGGCGAAGTCCGTGAACATCTCGCTCGACGCGCCGGCAATCGCGTGGCAGGAGACGCAGCCGCCGCGGGTGAAGAAAAGCAAGGCCCCGCGCTGCTGCGGCTCGGTCAGCGCATCCCGCTGGCCGCGCGCGAAACGGTCGAGGGGCGCATCGGCGAAGGAGTTGGAGACCTGGAACTCGGCGAGGGCCGCGCCGATCATGGCGAAGGTCACGTGGCCGCCGGCGGCCTCCGCATAGATCCGTGAGAAGCGGTCCACGTACTCGGCGTTGGCGTTGAACCGCGCCAGCACCTTCTGGCGGATCGAGTAGCTCGTGTCGGTGGAGTCGGGCGGACTGCCGTTGGGCCCCGGGATCGCCTCCGGCACGGTGTCGGCGACGGCGCCGGAGGAGACGCGATGCGGCGGGTGATACACGAGCGGATCGACGTCCTCGGGATGATCTGCGCAGAAGCCCGCCATCTCGACGAGCTCGGTCGGCGGGAAGTGGCCCTGGACCGACAGAAGCGTCGTCATCTTCTCCGGCTCGAAGCACGTTCCGACCATGCACGCGCCGCCGGGGACCCAGACGGTGTCGCCGCCGATCGAAAACGGCACGCTCGCGCCGAGCCCCATGTCGAACGGATCGCCCGATCGCGACACGAAGCGCAGGTTCAGCATCATGCTGGGGAAGAACGCCACGTTGACCGCGAAGGGCGCACGGCGCTGGTTGCGGGGTCCCCTGCGGTGCGGCCCGACCAGGCCGTTGTTGTCGGTGCCGATGGCGATCGATTGCGAATCGCCGAAGCCCATGGCGGGCGAGTGACAGCCGGCGCACGCGTTGTCGCGGTGCAGTCCGAGGATGTTGTCGAAGAACACGAGGCGGCCGAGGTCCGCGAGCCTCGGGTCGACGCGCCGCCCCAGCCGGCCCTCGAGGGTCGCCTGGACGCGTCCGGTGAAACCCGCGTCGCGGAGAACGCGGGCGAGCCGCTCATCCAGCCGGTCCGGCGTGCCGGCGTCGGCGGACGTCACCCACGTGGCGGCGGCCGCGAACACGGCGACGCCGAGGAGGCCTCGATAGCGGCGAAACTCGGATTTCACGATTTCAGGCGCTCCGCCCAGACCCTAGGATCGCACGGCCGCACGACGCGGAACCTCAATCCTTCACTGAGGAGAGTCGTCCTGGAGCCGTCGTCAGCGCTTCTTTCCAGGCGCCGGGGTCGGCGTCGCGGGAGACGCCGGCGGCGCCGGCGGAATCCGGTTCTTGCGGATTCTCGCCACGACGCCGACGTTGCGGTCCGCGACCTCAGCGATCCGATATTCGATCGTCGCGCCCAGCAGGATCGCGGTCTCCGGTCCCGTGAGCTGGTAGTCCTGCTGGAGCCACTGCGCGAGGGCCGAGGTCGCTTCACGGAACGCCTCGTCCAGGGAGCCCTCGAGCCCGATCGCCATGAGGGATTCGGAGTCCTCGATGCGCGGCGCTGAAATGGACTTCTCCCGAATCAGGTCCACGGTGATCTCGACGTCGAGCGAAGTCTCGAGCGCGTTGCCGTTCAACTCACCGTCGCCCTGCAGCGCGTGGCCATCGCCTACGTAGAGCAGGGCGCCGGGCTGCGCGACGGGCAGGTACACGGTCGCGCCCTCCTGGATGCCGGAGAAGTCCATGTTGCCGCCGAAGCGGCCGGAGTCTCCCGTTCGAATGGCCGCCGCGCCGAACCCCGGCGCCACGCCCACGCAGCCGAGCATCGGATGAAGCGGCACGGACAGGTCTTTCAGCCGCGCCGGAGGCTTCGCGAGCGTCGCGACGCCGCGCTGCGCGTCGAGCGACCAGACGACGTCCTTCCATTGTTCGTCGTCCTTGTGCTCGGCGGCGTAGTCGTTGGTCACCGCGCGGTCGACCAGGCCGTTATCCGAGATCGCGGTGGCTCTGTTGAGACCGAGTTTCCGGACGTGGACCGCCAGCACGTCTCCGGGCATCGCCCCCTCGACGTAGAACGGTCCGGTCTGAGGATTGCCGCCCAGGGCGCGCGTCGTGTTCTTTTGGTCCACGCCGGCCGCGTCGACGGTCCGCGTCCGCACCGTGTCGCCGGGCCAGATCCGCAGCACCGGAGGCACGGTCGCGGAGAAGACGCGCGAGAATCCGATCGGCTCGAAATCCAGCGTCCGCGGCGCGGCCGGCTTGTCCACCGGCGCCCGTCGCGCCTTCCAGTTTCGCGGCGGGTTGTCGCCCCAGCTCTCGCCGCCCATGCTCGTGAAGCGGCCGGCGAGGTCGCCGGCCGCGTCCTGCTTGCCCTCGTAGACGTTCCTGCTTCCGTCTTCCCCCTGGTATTCGAACCGGATCGAGTCGCCGCCTACCCCCGCCGTGCCCGTGATCGGCAGACTCTTGCCGGCGTGGCGGAGGGTGCCGGCGACCTTTCCCTTCTCGACTTTCAACACGAGGCGCTCGGCGCGTGGCTCTCCGAAGAACAGCGTCGTCAGCTCCCATTCGCCGTTCCAGTCCCTCGAGCCGGACGGGGTCTGCCCCACGAGGGCCGCCGCCAGCACGATGCCCCAAGCCCCGATCCCGAGAGCGCTTAGACCCCGCATCGAAGACCTCCTTCTCCCGCTGCTTTGGACTCAACCCTCTGAGACGTTGAGCGGTAGGATTCGTTTCGGATTACGCCGATGGATGAGACCCATGAGGAACGCCGTTTCGCGCGCTGGATCTGCAAGGACTGCCACACGTTTCGCTTCTCGCCGATCCCGGAGGATGGGCGGTTGAAGTGTCCGATCTGCTACGTCGTCGAACCCTTCGATCCGCGGCGCCACGCGAGACGCGACCCGGCCAACCGGGGAAAGGCACCGCAGGACATCGGCGCCGACTGACGCCAGGTCTCGGGTCTCAGGCCTCCGACCTCTTTCTCACGCGCATCATCGGACCACCCTCGGGCCGCAGCGTGATGGACGGAAACGGCGTCGGGTCCGGTCCGTTCATCTCGAGACGGAAGCGCCTCAGCACCGCCACGAGCACCAGGACACCCTCCATCATCGCGAAGCGCTCGCCGATGCAGACCCTCGGACCTCCGCCGAAGGGAATGTAGGCGTACTTGGGGAGCCCCGCCGTCGAGCCGTCGAGCCAGCGCTCGGGCCGAAAGGTCTCGGGGTCCGGGAAATGGCGCGGATCCCGGTGGAGCACCCAGGGGGCGAAGTAGATCGTCGTGCCCGCGGAAACGTCGTAGCCGCCGATCACGCAATCCGCGACGGCCTCGCGGCCGATGACATAGGCCGGAGGAAAGAGGCGGAGCGACTCCCGCACGACCGCTTCGGCGTAGCGGAGCCGCGGGAGATCCGCCGCCCTCGGCAGGCCGCCTCCGAGCGTCTCGCCGATCTCGCGGGAAAGCCGCTCCTCGGCGGACGGATTGCGGGCCAGCAGGAAGAGCGTCCAGGAGAGCGCGATCGCCGTGGTCTCGTGGCCCGCCAGGAAGAGCGTGATCAGCTCGTCGCGTAGCTGGCGGTCCGACATCGGCTTCCCGTCGTCGTCGCGCGCGGCCATCAGCATCGAGAGCAGGTCTCCCCGGTCGCCCGGGCGTGCGCGGCGCTCGGCCAGCACGCGCTTCACGAGGCGATCGAGGAGTCCGACCCCTCGCCGGTACCTCAGGTTGCCGGGCACCGGGATCCAGTCGGCGATCTTGATCGGGCGGCGGAAGCGCTTGGCGATCTCGCGGATGACCAGGTCGAAGGAGCGTCCGATCGCGTCCACGTCCTCCTCGACCTCGACGTCGAAGAGCGTCTTCGAGACGATCTCCATCGTCACCCGCATCATGTCCTTGTGCACGTCGCGCGACTCTCCGTCCGTCCAGCTGGCGGCCTGGCGGTCGGCGTAGGCCGTCATAACGTCGCCGTACGCCGCGATGCGATCGGGGTGGAACGCCGGCGCGGCGAGTCGCCGCTGCTTCAGCCAGAACTCGCCCTCGCTCGTCAGCAGGCCGTTGCCGAAGATCGCCGTCACGTGGCGCCAGAAGAAGCTGTGCTTGATGAAATTGGTCCGCTGCGTCAGCAGCACGGCCTCGATGTCCTCGGGCCGGTTGAGGACCAGCACGTCGTGTCCCGGCAGCCGCAGAGAGACGGTGTCGCCGAACTCGCGCACGCAGAACGTGAGGTATCCCAGGATGTCCGCGGCGAACGGGCGGAGGTTGCCGAAGAAGAGCTCTCCGCGCGGACCGGGTGGGCGGCGATGGCGGCGGCCGCCCGGGGACGTCGACGGCGGACCCGTCGGCCTCGGCGCCTCGGAGGGGGAGGTGCTCACGATCGGCGATGCTAGCAGGGCCCCGGGGGAAAGCGCGCCGTCGGAGAACGGCGATGGCGCACAATGGGCCCGTGCGTTCCCCGCACCAGGCCCTGGCGAAGTGGTTCGTCCGCCAGATTACCCGGCCGCGCAAGGAGTACCGCCGCTTCGCGTTCAACGATCCGGAGCGGCTGAAGAGCCGCATCCGGCCCGGAGACGTCGTCCTCGTCGACGGAGACCAGCGCGTGTCGCAGGTCATCAAGTACCTCACGATGTCCAACTGGTCGCACTCCGCCATCTACGTCGGGAGCGCCCTCGTCCGCAATCCCGTTCTGAGGCAGGACATCCAGCGGCGCTTCGGAAAGGAGGCGCGCTATCTGATCGTCGAGGCGCTGCTCGACGAGGGCGTCGTCGTCTCGCCGCTCGTGAAGTACATCGACTACAACCTCCGCGTCTGCCGGCCGTACGGGCTGCACAAGGAGCAGATCGCCGTGGTCCTCGACTACGTCCTCTCCCGCGTCGGCTTCACCTACGACCGGCGCAACATCTTCGACCTCTTCCGCTACCTTTTGCCGATCACGCTGATCCCGGCCCGGCTCCGCGAGGAGGCGCTGCACTTCGGGAGCGGCAAGGAGACCGAGACGATCTGCTCCTCGCTGCTGGCGGAGGCCTTCGGGAGGGTCCGCTTTCCGATCCTGCCGGAGAACGTCCGGCGCAACCGCGAGACGCGAAGCCGCCTGCGCCAGACGCTCCTCGGCCGGCCCACGCGACGCGTCTACAGCGGCGTCCTGCGCACCCGCCATCCGAGCCTCTGTGTCCCGCAGGACTTCGATCTCTCGCCTTTCTTCGACGTCGTGAAGTTCAACGCCCGCGAGAAGATCGAGTACGACTACACACGCAGTGACTAGCCGGGCGAGTCCCCGTCCCTGCTACAATAGGTCGGACCTTCCGCTCGAGAACATGAAGAGGACGACTCTCGGCGGGCTTTCGGGACGGCCGGAGTCCCGATGAGCCAGTCGCCACGCGACGATTCCTCGCCGCTCATCCCCGACGAGGTGCCGCTCGCTTCGGAGCTCTCGGCGGAGCTCGTCGCGAGCTGCGGCGAGGGTCTGGTCGCCTACGACGAGGACCTGCGTCACGTCGCCTGGAACCCGGTGCTCGAGCGCTGGACCGGGCTCTCCGCTCTCGAGGTGCTCGGGCGGGCCGCCGCGGAAGTGTTCCCCCATCTGCGCGATCAGGAGGTCATGCCTCTGCTCGAGCGCGCCCTCACGGGCGAGACCGTCCGGTCCCACGACATCTCCTGGCCGTCGTCCTCGGCCGGTCCGTCGCTCTGGATCGCCGCGACCTACTCCCCGCACCGGGATGCGGCGGGAAAGATCAAGGGCGTCGTCGGCCTCCTCCGCGACGTCACCGGCCGCCGCGAGGCCGAGGGCGCGCTGCCCGCCGCCGCGCACGAGCTTCGAGCCCTCGTGGAGCAGTCCGTCGCCGGCGTCTTCCTGATCCAGGACGCGCGCTACCGCTACGTCAATCCGAAGCTCGCCACGATCCTGGGGTACACGCAGGAGGAGCTGCCCGCGCTCACCTCCGTGCTCGACGGAGTCGTCGAGGAGGACCGGCCCTCGGTCCTCTCCGCCCTGACGCGCTGGGGCGACGGGGAGCGTCAGCCCTCGCGCCACAAGTTCGGCGTGATCCGGAAGGACGGCGAGCGGATCGACGTCGAGGTCTACGGCACGGGCACGGAGTTCGAGGGCCGGCCCGCGGCGATCGGCACGCTCGTCGACGTCACCAATCGCCAGCGCGACGATCCGCGCCTCGAGGAGCGGGCCTTCTCGGATCCGTTGACGAAGCTGCCGAACCTCGTTCGTTTCAGCGAACGGCTCGAGCTCGAGCTCGCCCAGGCCCGGCGGTACAAGCGCAAGCTGGCCGTGGTCTACATCGACCTCGACTCCTTCAAGTTCGTCAACGACAGCTGGGGCCACGCGATCGGCGACCGCCTCCTGCAGTCGCTGGCGCTGCGCCTGAAGCGCCGCCTCCGGCAGTTCGACACGATCGCGCGCGTGGCGGGCGACGAGTTCGTCATCCTGATGCCGGAGGTCCGCGACGCCGACGACGCCACCGGGATCGCGCAGAAGCTGCTCTCGATCGTCCGCAATCCGTTCCAGCTCGACGGCCGGACTCTCCAGGTCACCGCCAGCGTCGGCATTGCGATGTTCCCCGCCGACGGCGAGGACGCGGAGGCGCTGCTGCGCAACGCGGACGCGGCGACGGACCGCGCCAAGGCCGTGGGCCGAAACACCTTTCAGCTCTGCACGCCGGAGCTGACCAACCTCGCGATCGAGAGGCTCTCGCTCCAGAGCGGGCTCCAGCTCGCGCTGAAGCAGAACGAGTTCGTGGTGCACTACCAGCCCCTCGTGTCGCTCATCAGCGGTCGCACGGTAGGGTTCGAGGCGCTGGTCCGCTGGCAGCATCCGCAGAAGGGCCTCGTGATGCCGGGAACGTTCATCCCGGTGGCCGAGGAGACGGGCCTGATCCTCGGGCTGGGCGAATGGGTGCTCGAGACCTCGTGCCGGCAGCTGAAGCAGTGGCACGAGAAGGGGAAGGACCTCGGGGCGTTGCGGATCGCGGTGAACTTCTCGGCGCGCCAGTTCCAGGAGCGCCACCTGACCCACACGGTCTCGCGCGTGCTGACGGACTCCGGCCTCGAGCCGCAGCATCTCGAGATCGAGATCACCGAGTCGATCGCGATGGAGGGCGCGGAGGTCGTCGTGGCGAACCTGAACATGCTGCGCAGCATGGGCATCGGCATCGCCATCGACGACTTCGGAACCGGCTATTCGTCCATGAGCTACCTGAAGCGCTACCCAATCACCTCATTGAAGATCGACCGCTCCTTCGTGACGGACCTCCCGGTGAACCCGGCCGACGCCGGCATCGTGCGCGCCATCATCGAGATGGCGCACGGCTCGCGGCTCCACGTCACGGCGGAGGGGGTCGAGACGAAGGAACAGTTCATGCGTCTCCAGGAGGCCGGCTGCGACGAGATGCAGGGCTACTGGGTCAGCCGCCCGCTGACCCTGGAGGGCGTCGACCAGCATCTCGCGGAGCAGCTGGCCCTCTGGAAGACGTAGGCCCGGACGAATTCACCCCGACCCGTAACCCTGGCCCCCGGCGCACGTATCCTCTGACACTGGAGGTGCGTCATGCCCCGGTTTCCCCAACCTCCCCGGGATAAAACCCTCGGCCTCGCCGCGCCGTCTTTCCTGCTTGGCCTCGTTCTCTGCGCCGGCCTCGTCGCGCCGGCGGCGCTTTCGGGGCTCACCGGGGGCGACGGCTCGAGGCGGGACGCCTACGTTCTGGTCCTGGGCAAGAACATGTACAGCACGAACCTCAATTTCGACTCCTTCGACCGCATGCGCGACAGGCACTCCGGCGATTTCCTGTGGTTCCGTCGGAACGGCGCCGGCTACCTGGTCGAGGACCCGGCGACTCTGCGCGAGGCGCAGGAGCTCTTCGCCCCGCTACGGGCCCTCGAGCCCGAGCAGAAGGACCTGAGCCGCCGCCAGGAGGAGCTCTCCGAGAAGGAGGAGGCGCTCGACCGCCAGCAGGATGCCCTCGACTCGGAGATCGATCGCCTGACGGAGGAGACCGGCGAGAGCAGGGGAGACTGGGACGACGAGTTCTCGGTCTCGGAGGAGGCGGAGACGGCGCCGCCGACCGACGAGGAGCAAGCCGAGATCGATCGCGAAGTCGAGAATCTGCGAAATCGGAAGGACGCGCTGCGGCCGCGCCAGGACGAGGTCGAGGCGAAGAGCCGCGAGCTCGACGCGGAGGAGCGCGCCCTCGACGCGCGGGAGGATCGGCTCGAGCGCGCGGCCGAGACGCGGCTGTGGAAGCTGCTCGACGACGCCGTCCGGAGCGGAGCGGCGAAACCGGCCGAGACGCCCTAGCCGGCTCTCGGCGCCCCTGCTACTCCGCGCGCAGTGCGGTGACGGGGTCGACGCGCGTGGCCCGCCGCGCCGGGAGCCAGGAGGCGGCGAGGCCCGCGAGCAGGAGCAGGACGGCCACGCCGATCCACGATCCCGCGTCCAGACGGCTGACCTCGAAGAGCAGGCTCGAGAGGAAGCGCGTCGCGAGGAGCGCTCCGGCGAGACCGAGCGCGAGCCCGAGACCGACGAGCGCGAGTCCCTCGAGGAGGACCATGCGGAGGACATCGGCCGGCGCGGCGCCGAGCGCCAGCCGGATGCCGACCTCCCGAGTCCGTCGCCCCACGCTGTACGAGATCACGCCGTAGATTCCCAGCACAGCCAGCAGGAGCGCGGCCGCGCCGAAGAGGCCGAGGAGCGTCGTGCGAAACCGAGGCTGGGCGACGGAGTCGTCGATGAACGAGCGCATCGGAGCGACGTTCTCGATCGGGAGGCTCGGGTCCAGCGCCTGGACGTCGGCGCGGACGGCCGAAGACAACCTCGCGGGGTCGCCGCCGGAGGCCGAGCGGACGACGGCGTACGCCGCCCACCACGGCTCCTGCTCGAAGGGGACGTACATCTCGGGCTGCGACGGCAGCGCGAGCCCCTCGCGCTTGACGTCTCCGACGACCCCCACGATCTCCCGCGCGACCGGCGTCTGGAACCCGAAGACGAGCCGTTTGCCGATCGGGTCCTCGCCCGGGAAGTCGCGGTGCGCGAAGGCGGAGGAGATGACGCAGACCTGCGGCGCGCCCGGCACGTCCCTGCCGTCGAAGGTCCGGCCGGCGACCCGCGGGATTCCCATCACACGGAAGTAATCGGGAGTGGCCGCGGTGTAGTTCGCGGTCCTGGCGTTGGCGCCCTCGCCTTCGTCGGCCCTCCCCTCGATCGAGAAGGCGAAGTTCAGGCCGGCGCCGGCGAGCGGCAGAGGCAGCGCGGCCGCCGCGCTCTCGACGCCGGGCTCGGAACCGAGCCGCTCCACCAGGCTCGTGTAGAAGCCGCGCCACTGTTCGGGCTTCGAATACTGCGAGCGCGGCAGCGACATGCCGGCCGTCAGGACGCCGTCGGGCCGGAAGCCGAGCGGCACGTCCTGGAGCCTCACGAAGCTTCGGATCAGGAGCGCCGCACCGACCAGCAGCACGAACGAGAAGGCCGTCTCGCCGGCGATGAGGAGGTTCCGCAGCCGGCGGCGCCTGCCGCTCTCTCTCGCTCCCGCGGATCCCTCGCGCAGCGCGGCGGAGAGGTTCGCTCGGCCGGCCGCGAGCGCGGGTCCGACGCCGAACACGAGCGTCGCCGCGAGAGAGGCGAGCAACGAGAAGGCGAGCACGTGTCCGTCGATCCCGACCTCGCTCACCCGCGGCAGATCGGCGGGCAGCCACGCGCGCAGCGCCTTCATGGCGGCCACGGCCAGCGCGACGCCGAGCGCGCCGCCCGTGATCCCCAGCACGAGAGCCTCGGTGAGGAGCAGGCGCGCGAGACGCCCGCGCCCGGCTCCCAACGCCGTGCGGACCGCGAGCTCACGCGATCGGGCCGACGAGCGCACGAGCATGAGGTTCGCGACGTTCACGCAGGCGATCAGAAAGACCAGAACGACCGCGCCGAGGAGAACCCAGAGCGCCGTGCGCACTCCCGCGATCAGGCTCTCGGCGAGCGGCAGCAGACGCACGCCCCAGTTCGCGTTCTCTTTGGGATATTGCCCCGCGAGGCCGCGGGCGATGATCGCGAGCTCGGCCTCGGCGGAGGGAATTCCGACTCCGGAGCGCAGCCGCCCGACCACGGTGAGATAGTGGCCGCCGCGCTTCTGGCGCAGATCCCCGAAGACCGGATCCTGCACGAGCGCCGCCCAGAGCTCGGCGGGCGGTTTGTCCGGCGGGCTGTGGAACGCCGCCGGCATGACGCCGACGACCGTGAAGACGCGCTCGTCCAGCCGCACGGTCCTGCCCACGACCGCGGGATCGCCGCCGAAGCGGTCCCGCCAGAGCTTCTCGGAGAGGACCGCGACCGGCGCGGCGTCCGCCGCCTCGTCGGAGGCGGCGAGCCCGCGTCCGACCAGCGGCCGCGTCCGCAGCATCGCGAAGACGTTGCCCGTGACCGTCCCCCCGACGACGAGCGCGGGCTCGCCCTGCCCGGTCAGCGTGTAGTCGTGCATACGGATCGCGCCGAGCTGCTCGAACGAACGCGAACGGCTCGCGAAGTCCGAATAGTTCGGGTACGAGACGCCGGCGGTCGTGACGCCCTTGGCGGGAAGGGTCTGGTAGAACGCGACGAGGCGGCCGGAGTCGGGGAACGGCAGCGGCTCGAGCAGCACGGCGTTGACGACCGAGAAGATGGCCGTGTTCGCGCCGATGCCGAGCGCGAGAGTCGCGAGGGCCACCGCGGTGAAGGCCGGACTCTTGCGCAGGGCGCGAATCGCGTACCGAAGGTCTTGCAGCAGCGGATTCAAGAGCGCACGCTTCTCGCTTCTCGTACGTCCCGCGCGGGACGAGGTTTCGCGGCGCGCGGGCTCCGGCTATTCTGTACGAAGACTCTCTTCTAACTCTTCATCGGACATGCGCATGAAGGCACTCCTCGGAGTCATCTTGTTCGCCGCCGCGGCCTACTTCGGGATCGGCTGGTATCGCGACCATCGCGCGTTCGAGGCGTACGAGGGCTTCGCCGAGGCCTGGGTGCACGAGGACCGGATCGCCGCCGCGCGCTACGGCGATGCCGCCACCGTCAAGCACGCGCTCGAGGAGCGCGCGATCCGCGGCACGCGGGGCGGGGCGGCGATCGAGGCGTTGAGGGGGGACCGCTACGAGGTCGAGTCGCGCTCGCGCACGTCCGAAGGCGAGCAGCGGCTCGTCGTCAGGCAGACCGTCCACTTCGATCCGCCCGGCGTGACGACGGGAATCGGCGGCGCGATGTATGCGCACTTTCGCCACACCGTCTCCGTTCGGAAGACCCCCCAAGGCTGGCGCGTCGTCGCGTTCGATGCTCAGTTCGTCGACATGGGAGAGATTCGCCGCCGCGCCTCTTAGTCCGCTGGAACTTCCGCAACCGGTCCGCCGTTTGCAGAGTTTGGAGAGTGGAAAGGAGCCGACGATGGCGATACCCGAAACGTCCTCGAAGAAGGACGCCCCCTCGAAGCGCCGCAAGCACGGTTACCGGGGATATCCCAACGGCCGCTCGGTGGGCGGCGACATCCACTGGGGCACCGGCTTCGCCGGCATCGGCGCGATGAACGGCCCGATCGGAAGCTCCGGAATCCTGACCGAGCGCACGCGCAACGACGCCGCACGCAAGACGAACGAAGACGACGACACGCTCGATCAGTAGGCGAAGCGGGCGCGACCTCGGCGTTTCTAGAACCACGGCTCGTCGCCCGAGGGCCCGTAGATCGAGGGGACCTTGGCGTCGGCCACGCGCAGGTAGACCGAGAACTGCCCGCGGTGGTGGATCTGGTCGTGGAGCACCTGTCGTAGGAAGTCGACTTTCTTCCAGTCCGCGAGCCGGCCCGGGCCGACCGGAAACTGGACGGTCTCCGAGAGCTCGTCGTCTCTCAGCCCGCTGATCAGGCCTCGGATGTGCTCGTGTCCCTTCTGGAACGCGTCGAGGATCGCCTCGAGGCTGTCGGGCGGCTTCGGGAACGCCATCGGCTTCGTCCAGTCGAAGCCCGTGGTCAGCGCCTTCTCGACTGAGAGTTGCTCGATGACGAAGATCCACGCGAGCTCCAGCGCGGTCCGGCTCTTGGGGCTCGGCCGGAGATCCGCCTTCTCCTGCGGGTAGGCGTGGAGAACCTTCATCGTCCGCGCGTGCTCCGCATCGTAGACGCCGAGAAACTCGTCGCGGACGCTCCGCGCGGGAAGCGGAGGCGCTGTAGGAACCGACGGAACCGACGGTATCGCCATGACACCTCCTGGAACGGCCGACTATAACGCCCTTGGCACGGTCATCAGGAAGGTCGGACTCGATGGCCACCGATCTGTTCTTGCACGGGATCCCTCGCCGCTCACGCGGCTCGGGATGACGAGGCGCGTGCAGCGCCTCGTCATTTCTTCCAGAGCGTCGCGAGATTATCGGAGCCGACCCGGACTCGATGGCGACCGCTCGTTGTCGCACGGGATCCCTCGCCGCTCACGCGGCTCGGGATGACGAGGCGCGTACGGCGCCTCGTCACTTCTTGGGCGGCTTCGCGGGCCTCAGGTCGATGCGCGACGGGATCGCACGCTCGGGGTAGCGCACGAGATCCGCGACGGCCTCGGCGACGTCTTCGGGCTGCAGCATCCACGAGGCCTCGCGGTTCGCGCTCGGATGGCCGAACTCGGTGTCGACCGAGCCCGGCAGGACCGACGCCATCCGGATTCCGGAGTGGCGCAGGTCGAGCATCGCCGCCTCGGAGAAGCCCAGCAGGCCGAACTTCGATGCGTTGTAGGCCGAGCCGCCCGCGAACGGATTGACCGCCGCGAGGGAGGCGATGTTGACGATGAACCCGCCGCCGTTCTTCTTCATGAACGGCGCCGCGTAGTGCACCGCGTAGTACACGCCGAAGAGGTTGGTCTCCAGGACCTCGCGAAATTGCTCGGGCGTGAGCTCGTCGACCGGGCCGAAGTGACCCAGCCCGGCGTTGTTGACCAGCACGTCGAGCCGCCCGCCCTCGCGCGCGGTGGATTCGACCAGGCGCTTCTGGTCGGCCTCTTTTCTCGCGTCGGCGGCGAAGCCTCGGATCGCGACGGGCCGCTTCTCCTTCGCGAACCGCGCCACGGCCTCGCGCGTCGACTCCTCGGAGCTTCCCGAGATGAAGACCGCGAATCCATCCCCGGCGAGCCGGCGCGCGATTGCCGCGCCGATTCCTCGGGTGCCGCCGGTGACGAGTGCGACGCGGGGCGCCGACATGGAGTCCAAATCCTATCGCCTGCCGATAAGATCCGGCTTGCAGAGGAGGTCCCCCATGAAAATTCTCGTTCTGGGCGGCACCGGGACCGTCGGCTCCCACGTGGTGCGCGAGCTCGCCGGGCGCGGGGCGGAGGTCGCGATCCTCACGCGCGATCCGGCGAAGGCCCGGGACCTTCCCAAGGGGACGCGCGTGATCCAGGGAAATCTCATGAGTCCCGCGACCATTCGTTCCGCGTTCGACGGGATGGACGGCGTGTTCCTCCTGAACGCCGTCTCCGAGACCGAGTCCCACCAGGGCCTCCTCGCGATCAACGGCGCGCGCGACGCGGGGGTCAAGAAGATCGTGTATCTCTCCGTGTTTCGCCTGGACGACGCGCCGCACCTTCCGCACTTCGGAAGCAAGGTCGGAATCGAGGCGGCGCTCAAGGCCTCCGGGCTCGTGTGGACGATCCTCCGGCCGAGCCATTACTTCCAGAACGACTACTGGCTCAAGGACGCGTTGCTCGGCTACGGCGTGTATCCGCAGCCGCTCGGAGACGTTGGCTGCTCGCGCGTCGACGTGCGCGACGTCGGAGAGGCGGCCGCGATCGCGCTGACCACGAGCGGCGTCGAGGGCCAGACGATCCCGGTCGTCGGACCGACGGACTACACGGGGAAGGCCGCCGCGGAGGTCTGGTCGCGCGCCCTCGGCAAGCCGGTCCAGTACGGCGGCAACGACCTCGACGGTTGGGAGACGCAGGCGGCGCAGATGCTGCCCGACTGGCTGGTGTACGACATCCGAATGATGTACGAGCAGTTCGGAAAACACGGCCTGCGGTCCAAGCCGTCGGACTTCGAGAACATCGGCGGAGTCCTCGGCCATGCCCCGCGCGCGTTCGAGGCGTTCGCGGCCGAGACCGCCGGGGTCTGGAAGGGATGAACGACTACAAGCCTCCGTTCGACGAAGTCACCCGGGAGCGTGAGGTCCGCGACCTGGAGCTCCGCGACGGTGAAGTCCCGGAGATTGAAGTCCCGGAAGCGAAGTCCCCCGACGGGAAGTCTCCCAATGCCCGCCGCGTGCTGCGCATCCTGGCGATCGTCGCTGCGGTTTTCGCCGCTCTCCTGATCCTGCTCATTGTCGCGCTGCCGTTCGTCGTCTCGTTCGAAGCCGTGCGCGGCCGGGTGCTCGCGGCGGCCGAATCGGCCCTCCACCGCAAGGTCGCGGCCGGACGGATCCGGCTCCGGATCTTCCCGCTCGGAGCGGGCGTCGACAACGTGACCGTGCTCAACCGTCCTGGCTTCGCGACTCCCACGCTCTTCTCCGCGGATCACGTCTCGATCCGGCTCGCCTTCTGGCCCTTGCTCGCCCGCCGCGCGGACGTGCGCAAGGTCGTCCTGGAAGGCGCCAGTCTGACCGTGGAGCGCGACCCGAAGGGAGCGCTGAACGTCGCCGACTTCCTCGCGGCGAGCGTACGGCCGAGCAAGGGGGCGCAGCCCGCGACGTCCGCGGCGACCCTGATCTCGAACGTCGAGATCACGCGGGGCCGCCTTCAGATCGTCGACCGCAAGCGGGTTCCGGGCGAGACCGTGACGACGACGCTCGACGCGATCGAGGGCGCGATCCTCGGGATCTCCGCCTCCTCGCCCGCGCGCTTCGACTTCGACGGGCGCCTGCTCGCCGACGGGCCGCCCAACGTCACGCTCAAGGGAACGTTCGGCCCGCCGAAGCCGGGACGGCCGCTGGGTGAGTCGGTCCTCGCGGCGTCGCTGTCGGCGAAGAGCCTGGCGCTCGCGAAGCTCGGTTCCTACCTGGGCGCGAAGCAGGAGGCCGACCCGGGGGTGCTCTCGCTGGACGCGACGGCGAACGGCGCCTTCCTCGGCGCGCTCAAGCTGGCTGGCAACCTGACGCTCGTGCCGCGAGAAGGCGGCGGGCCGCTCCCCGCGCTCGATGGCCAGCTCACGGGGGTCCTCGACTGGCCGCACGGGGCGCTGACGCTCGAGCAGTCGCCGATCACGATCGCGAGGATTCCACTCATGGTGCAGGGCCGCGTCGACGGCCTGCGCAAGGCGCCGCGCGTCGATTGGAAGCTCGCGACTCCGGGCGAAGTCGCGATCGACGGCGTGTCGGGACTTCCCGATGCGGCGGGCACTCTTCCCGCGGACTTCAAGATCTCCGGCCGCGTGCGCCTGACCGCGGAGGTGGCGGGATCCATGGAGGATCGGACGCGGCACGCCTCGCTCGCCGCGGTGCCGCTCGAGGTGAGCCAGGGAGGCCAGTCGATCCTCGCCGCTCCCACAGCGACGGTGACGCTCGAGTCGCGCGTCGGGGCGCCGAGCACCGGCCGCCTCTCCATTCCCGCCGGCAAGCTGAAGGGTGCGGCGTTTCAGGGCCTGCTCGCCGACTGGTCGCTCGAGAAGGGAGTCCTGACTCTGTCGCGCGCGGACGCCGCCGCGCCGCCGGTTTCCGCGGATCTCTCCGAGGCGCGCGGTCAGGTCCTCGTCGACGCGTTGACGAGGCTGCTTCAGGATTTCCTGACGCCGGTCGGTTCCTCCCCGGCGTCTCCCGCGTCCGGGCCCGCAAGCCGCTAGCCGAACCGCCCGGCATCGGCGGCTCGAGTGTGGCATGATGCGGCCGTTTCGTACATTTGGACCCTTTTCACGGAGTTCCCGGTGTTCCACGTTGCCCGTCGAATCCTCCTGGCCCTGGCGATCCTCGTCGGGCTCCTCCTCGCGGTGATCGCCGCTCTTCCGCGACTCCTGTCCTTCGACTCGGTGCGCGCGCGTCTCGTCGCCGCCGCCGAGTTGGCGCTCCACCGGAAGGTCGAGGCCCGATCGATCCGCCTGCAGATCTTCCCGGCCCTCGGGGCCGGCGCCGAGGGAGTCGTCGTCCGCAACGGTCCAGGCTGGGAGACGCCGAAGCTTCTCGAGGCCGAGCGCGTCTCCGTCAAGCTCGCGTTCTGGCCCCTGCTCTCGCGCCGCATCGAGGTCCGGCGGGTCGTCCTGGACGGCGCCACGCTGACGATCGAGCGCGACCCGAGAGGGACTCTCAACCTCGACGATCTCGCCCCGGCGACGGGGTCCGGCGGGCGCGGAGAAAGTGATCCCGCCGCCGAGGCCGCGCCGATCCGCGTCGCCGAAGTCGAGGTCACACGCGGACGGCTCCGGCTGGTGGATCGCCACGTCGCGCTGGGTGAGACGGCGACGACGACGTTCGACGCGGTCGAGGGCCGCGTCGCGGGAATCTCCCGGTTCACGCCGACTTCGGTCGAGCTCTCGGGACGCTTGCTCGCCGACGGCGATCGCAACGTTCTTCTCAAGGGAACGTTCGGTCCGCTCGTGCCCGGCCGGCCGATCGCAGAGATGCCGATCGACGCTTCGTTGTCCGCGAGGGGCCTGGCGCTCGGCCGGCTAGGCCGCTACCTTGGTTCCAGGCCGGAGGATCCGGGCGTCCTCACGCTCGACACGAACGTCAGCGGGCCGCTCGCCGGTTCGCTGAAAATCGCGGGGAGCGTAAAGCTCGTGCCCCGCCGAGGCTCCCGTTCACGCGTGCCGGAGATCGACGGACGCTTCCGCGGAGTCCTCGACCGTCCGCACTGGACCCTGACGCTCGAGCGGTCGGCGGTCTCCATCGCGAAGCTTCCGCTCGTGGTCGAGGGCCGCATCCAGGGGCTGCGCGGCAAGCCGCGGCTCGATCTCGCGCTGGCGACGCGGGAGGAGGTTCCGATCGACCGCGTGACCGCGCTGCCTGCGGTCGCGTCCGCCCTTCCTCCCGGCCTGCGGCTGTCCGGGCGCGTCCGTCTGGCCGCCTCGCTCCGCGGTCCCGCCGACGGTCTCGCCGTCCACGGGTCCGCGTCGGCGGCGCCGCTCGGCCTCAGCCGAGACGGAGACGACGGGCCTCTGCTCGCCGCGCCCTCGGCGACTGCGACGCTCGAGTCGAAGGGCGATGGCCCGCGCGCGGGCAGGCTGTCGATCTCCTCCGGCGAGCTCCGGAGGCTGCATTTCCAGAACCTGCGCGCCGACTGGTCCTGGGACGCGGCGAAGGGGAGCCTCGTGGTGGCGCCCTCTGCCGACGTCTACGGCGGCCGCATCGCGGCCCGGCTCGAATCCGAGATCGGCAAGCCGGAGCCGGTGTCGCGCGCGACGCTCGAGCTCGACGGCGTCCACGGCGACGCGCTCGTCGAGGCGGCGACGACGACCCATTCGGCGTTCGCCGGGATCCTCACGGGCCGTCTGTCGCTGGTGAGCCGCGGCCTCTCCTGGGACGCGATCCGGAGCACCGCGAGCGGACAGGGACACATCGCCGTGACCGGTCCGAACCTCTACACGGTGCACATCAAGCCCGAGGTCGGTCGCGCCCTCGCCGCGATCGCGAAGTACACGGCGGGGCTCCTGGCGCCGCCGAGCCTCCAGTCCACGACGTTCGAGAAGCTGGACACCTCGCTGCGCCTCGCCGAAGGCGCCCTCGCGACGCCTGATCTGACGCTCTCCGGCCGCGACGCCACGGTCGAGGCCGCGGGCTCGCTCGGCCTCGACAAGACTCTCGCGTACCGTGGGCGCGTTGTGCTCCAGCCCTCGCTCGTCGAGAGTTTCGGCACCGCGGGCCGCTACATCGCGGACGCGCGGGGCCGCGTGGTGCTGCCGTTCCAGGTGAGCGGCACGATCATGGATCCGAAGGTCACGGTCGACACCTCCGTCCTCATGGATCTCGGACGGCGGCTCGCGGCGCGGCTCGCCGGAGATCGCCTCGGCGGCTGGTGGAAGGTCCTCGGCGAAGCCATCGGGAGCGGGACGCTTCCGATGCCGGGCGGTCCGATGCCGGGAGGCGGGAGCGGCGGTTTCCCGATGCCAGGAGGCGGAGGATTCCCGATGCCGGGAATGGGCGGCCTGCCCTCGCCCGGCGACATCCTGCAGCGATTCCTGGGCGACCGTTCGAAGACGCCGGAGCGCGAATCCCAGCGCGACTCCTCGCCGCCCGCGACGCCGTTCTAGGAGTCCCTAGCGGAGCCGCTCCTTGAAGAACGCGATCGTGCGCGGCCACGCGTCTTTCGACGCCTTGAGGTTCGCGCCGTCGCGCCCCTCCTGATCGCGCAGGAACCCGTGACCCGCGCCGTCGCAGGTGTGGGTCTCGTAGGACTTGCCGAGCTTCTTCATCTCCGCCTCGGCCGGGGGCACGGTCGCGTCGACGCGCGCGTCGTCGCCGCCGTAGAAGCCCAGCACCGGGGCCTTGATGGACGCGAGGTCCGGGTTCTCAGGCGAGGTTCCGTAGTAGACGACGGCTCCGGCGAGCGTCGGCTGCGCGACCGCGTAGGCGAAGCTCTGCGTGCCGCCCCAGCAGAAGCCGACCGTCCCGATCTTGCCGTTGCCCGCCGGGATCGTGAGCGCCCACTCGCGCACCGCGTTCAGGCGCTTCCTGGCCTCCTCGGGAGTGATGCCGCGCACGAGCTTGACGACGTCGTCCTTGCTGGCGACGGAGTCGGTCCCGCCGCCGTTGGGTCCCAGGCCCGAGACCATGTCGGGCGCGACGGCGATGAAGCCGTCCTTCGCGAGCTGGTCCGCGACGCTTCGGAGCCAGTCGGAGAGGCCGAAGACCTCCTGGATGACGATGACGACGCCGGCCTTGTCCTTGCGCTCGGGGTAAGAGATCCACGTGCGGATCGGAACGCCTCCGCCCGGCTGCTTCACGTCGACGTACTCGCCGTGGCGCGGCGACTTCTCGAGCGCCGCCTTAGCCGTGTTCTCGGACGGGGGAATGTCGGCCGGCGCCGGAGCCGATTGGACCAGAAGAGCTGCGCCGAACAGGACACCGGAGAGCATGAGGACCTCTTTCGCTGCGGCGAGATTCTACCGGCCGAACGGCGGACACCGGACACTGGACAGCGGATCCCACGAGGAGTACAAGTCGTTCGACAACATGGCATCGCGCAACGGGGCCCTCCTCCTCCTGCTCGTCGCGGCCGGTGGCTGCAGCGGCAGCAACGGATCCGTCGTACTGGACAATGGAAACGGAAGCTTCGTGGTCACCGGAGACCATCCGCCGATCGAGGGCGAGGTGGACGAGGGCGAGATTCGCGGAATCACGCCGACGCCGGCGCCTATCACGCCCGTCGCCGCGTTGGAGACTCCAGTCCCCACGGCGACTCCCCGGCAGCGATAACGGCAGACTCCGACCCGCTTCGACATCGCGAGCGGTCGAACTGTCGCATCGCGACGACAGTCCGCTTGCCGCCTCCGATCTCATCCGCGGCGTAAGTCCCTCGGATGGCGGGAGATGGGGCCGGAGCCGATTCCGGCCCGATCCGGCACACCGGTTGCGATGCAGGAGGGCGGAGGCATTGAGATGAACTCGCTCAGAGGAAAGTTGAAATCGCTCGCATCGGCCGTCGCACTCGGATTCGCCCTGCTCGCGTTCGGTCCGGCGACCTCGACCGCGAAGGCTGAGCCGGTGAGCGCCCACGCGGCGTTCCACGGAGGCCACGGCGGCCACGGCGGCCACGGCGGTCACGACGGTCATTTCCATGGCCACGCGGTCGTTCGTCCCTACTACGGAGCGCGGTTCGCGTACGGATACCCGTACCCCTACGCGTACCCGTACTACCCCTACGCCGCGCCCTACCGAGTGGTGCGCGTGTTCGTTCCGCTTCCGTTCCCGCACTGGGTGAATCAGCGCGTCTACGCGCCGTATCCGTACTGACCGGCTTCGCTTCTCCCGGCCCCTTCTCCCGCGCGGGGAAGGGGCCGGGCCCCTTGCTCCTCCGACATGCCATAGTCCTGCCTCGTGGCGAAAGCCTCCTCCTACCGTTGGATTCTGGCGGCGACGATCCTCGGCTCGAGCATGGCCTTCATCGACGGGAGCGTCGTCAACATCGCCCTTCCCGTCCTCCAGACGCGTCTCGGCGCGTCGGCGGCGGGCGCACAGTGGGTCGTCGAGGCGTACTCGCTCGCACTCTCCTCGTTGGTCCTCACCGGCGGGACGCTCGCGGATCGCCTGGGCCGCCGTCGGGTCTTCTGCGCCGGGACCGTTCTCTTCGCCGCCGCCTCGCTCGCGTGCGCGCTGGCTCCGAGCGTCGGATGGCTGATCGCGACGCGGGCCGTTCAGGGCGTCGGCGGTGCGCTGCTTGTTCCTTCGAGCCTCGCCGTGCTCAGCGCGGCGTTCGGGGAGAAGGAGCGCGGCCGGGCCGTGGGCGCCTGGTCGGCGCTCACCTCGATCGCGATGGCGATCGGTCCCGCGCTCGGCGGGTGGCTGGTCGAGGCGATCTCGTGGCGCGCCGTGTTCTTCGTGAACCTGCCGATCGCCGCGGCCGTGCTGGCCATCGCGACGGCGAAGATCCGCGAGACGCGCAGCGAGAGTGCGGGCCGGCTCGACGTCGCGGGCGCGGTCCTCGCCACGGCGGGCCTGGGCGGCCTGGTGTTCGGCCTGATCGAGGCTCCGACCGCCGGTTGGGGAAGCGCACGCACGTTCGCACCGCTCGCGCTGGGTCTCCTGGCCCTCGCGGCGTTCGTGGCGGTCGAGCTCCGCTCGCGCTCTCCGATGGTGCCGTTGTCGATCTTCCGGTCACGGACCTTCACGGCCGCGAACCTGCTCACGTTCTTCCTCTATGCCGCGCTCGCGGCCGTGCTGTTCTACCTCCCGTTCGCGCTGATCCAGGCGCGCGGGTACTCGCCGGCCGCCGCGGGGGCGTCGATCCTTCCTCTCGTGATCCTGGTCGGGGCCCTGTCGCGCCCGGCCGGGGCCCTCGCCGATCGCATCGGTCCACGCCTTCCGCTGACCGTCGGCCCGCTCGTCGCCGCGGCCGGCTACGTGCTCCTCGCGCTCGGACGGGGCGACGCCTCCTTTGCGGCTTCGGTGCTGCCGGGGCTCGCCGTCCTGGGCCTCGGGATGGCCATCGTGGTCGCCCCGCTGACGGCGACCGTCCTCAACGCCGCGGGATCGAGCCACTCGGGCACGGGCTCGGGGATCAGCAACGCCGTGGCGCGCGTCGCGACGCTGCTCGCGATCGCCGCCTTCGGGATTCTCAACGCGTCCGGCTTCGGCCGCGCGCTCGATCGCCGGCTCGACGCCGCGCACATCCCGGCTCCCTTGCGGCGCGCGCTCGACGCGGAGCGCCCGAAGCTGGGAGCGATGCGGCCGCCCGCCGGGACGGGCGCCGACGAGGAGCGGGCCGCCACGGGGGCGATCCACGCCGCGCTGAACTCCGCGTTTCGCGAGGTCGCGCTGGGCTCGGCCGCCCTCGCCGTCGTCGCTTCCGCCTGCGCCGCCTGGGGCGTCCGGCGCGAACGCCGCCCCTCACCCCGTCGGTGAGGGCCTCCTTCGCCCCTTTAGAACCCCGGCGGCCTCGTGCCGACGAACCCGAACGCCTTCTCGAGCGCCATCCCGACCCTCCCGATCGTGCCCTCGTCGAAGAGGCGACCGACGAGCGTGACTCCATGCGGGACCTTGCGCGGCGGCGTCAGCATCGGCATCGGGTTCCCGGGATCCGGCGCCCAGTCGCTGCGCGCCTGCGTGATCTCGACGAACCCCGCCGGGAGTGTGAGCCCAGGGTGTCCGGTGAAGTTGGTGATCGTCAGAACCTCGTCGCGCAGCGCCGGCACCATCAGCAGATCGACCTTCTCGAAGACCTTCGCCATCTCGAGAGCGACCAGGCGGCGCATCCGATCGGCCTGCACGTAGTCCACCGCCGAGAGGAAGCGCGCCTGGCGGAAGGTGTTGGGCCACGCATCGGGCACCTGCGCCTTGAGCTGATCGAGGCCTCCCGAAAGCGTGAGCTCCTCGAAGGACGCGGCCGCCTCCGCGAAGAGGATCGTGTTCATCGAGCCGTAGGGCCAGTCGGGAAGGCTGACCTCGACCGGCACCATGCCGAGCGTCTTCGCCGTCTCGAGCGCCGCGCGGTCCACCTCGGTCGCCGGCGGCTCCTTCATCCACGCGGGGAAGTAGCCGATCCGCAGCCCCTGCACGGGTGCGTTGGCGTCGAAGTCGAGGCGGCTCTTCACGCTCGACACGTCGCCGTCGTCGTGCCCCGAGATCGCGGCGAGGACGAGGTACGTGTCCTCGACGCCTCGCGCCATCGGGCCGAGCTTGTCCATCGACCAGCACAGCGTCATCGCGCCCGTGCGCGGTACGCGCCCGAACGTCGGGCGCAGCCCCGTCACGCCGCAGCGCATCGACGGATCCACGATCGATCCCTCCGTCTCGCTGCCGATCGAGAACCCGACCAGCGCGGCGGAGGTCGCCGAGCCCGGCCCCGCGCTGCTGCCGCCGGAACCCTCCTCGGGCACCCACGGGTTCATGGTCTGTCCGCCGAACCAGATGTCGTTCAACGCGAGCGCTCCGAGTGACAGCTTGGCCACGAGCACCGCGCCCGCCTTGTGGAGGCGCTCGACGACCGCGGCGTCGGCCTTGGGGATGCGGTCCTTGTACGGCTCGGCTCCCCACGTCGTCCGAATGCCCTTCGTGTCGAGCAGGTCCTTCGTGCCCCACGGAATCCCATGGAGCGGTCCCCGGTAATCGCCCTTCGCGATCTCGACGTCCGCGCGCTTGGCCTGCGCCAGCGCGAGGTCGCGCGTCACGGTGATTACGCACCGGAGCTTCGGGTCGAACTTCTCGATGCGGTCGAGGTAGATCTTCGTCAGGCGCTCCGACTTCAGCGCCTTCGACTGGATCCAGTGCGACTGCTGCGCGATGGTCGCGAACGCGATGTCCTCGTCGCTCTGGGGGAGGGGAGGCGCGGCCCCGGCGCTGCGCACGAAGCGGTTCTGTCCGGGCCGGGAGTCCTGGACGCCCGGGATCATGGGATCCCACCGTGAGGCCGGCGCGACGGCGTCCTCGATCTTGACCTTGCGCGGTCCCGTCCGCCGCTCCATCGTCCCGGCCATCGCGCGGCTCCAGTTGCCCGCGGCCTGCGCGCGGTCGGCGGCCTTCATCTCGTAGCGGACCAGCTTCTCCGCCTCGGCGAAGGTCGCGGGGGAGACCTCGGGCCCGACCGGGGGGGCCGTGCCGAACGCCGGAGGCGTGCCGGCGACGGGTGTCGGGGCCGGAGCGGGATCGGGTCCTTCGGCGATCGCCTTGGCGGCCTTGCCCGCCGCGGCCGCGCCCACGATGCCCGCGGCGGTCTGGGTGAGGAACTCCCGGCGAGACTTGGACATGCCGCCCTCCTCCTGAAAGTCGGAACATCCTATTCCGATTCGCCGCGGAACATCCTGGTCGCCGCTGTAGTCTCTGCGCCGTGAATCCGCCTTCCTCGCCCGAGCTCGCGCCGCGCCATCATCGCGAGGGGCTCCTCTCGCACGCGCTCTTCTTCGGGGGGCTTCTCGCCGCGGTCTTCACGAACCCTCCGATCGCTCTCGTTCTGGGGCTCGTCTTCGGCCTGACGGTGGCGCATCCGCTCGACGCGCTCTCCCGGCGCGCGTCGAAGTTCCTTCTCCAGGGATCGGTCGTCGGCCTGGGATTCGGGATGAGCCTGCACAGCGTCCTGCGCGTGGGACGAGACGGCTTCCTCTACACGATCCTGGGAATCACCTTTGCGCTCGCGGTGGGGATGGGCCTCGGCTCGCTGCTGCGCGTCCGCCCGAAGTCCGCGTTTCTGATCGCCACGGGCACGGCGATCTGCGGCGGCAGCGCAATCGCCGCCGTCGGGCCGCTCGTCGAGGCGAGCGACGAGGAGATGGCGGTGTCGCTCGGGACGATCTTCATGCTGAACGCGATCGCCCTGCTGGCGTTTCCCCCGATCGGCACGTTCCTCGGTCTGACGCAGTCGCAGTTCGGCCTCTGGTCGGCCCTCGCGATCCACGACACGAGCTCCGTCGTGGGCGCGGCGTCGCGTTTCGGGACTGAGGCGCTGGGAATCGCGACGACAGTCAAGCTCGCCCGCGCGCTGTGGATCCTGCCGCTCGCCGTCGCGACCGCCGCCGTGCGTAGGGCAAAGGCGAAGATCCAATGGCCGTGGTTCGTGGGCCTCTTCTGCCTGGCGGCCGTCTGCGCCACGTACGCGCCCGCGGGCGCTCCCTTCTACGCGTGGCTCGTGAAGCTCGCGCGGATCGGCCTCACTCTGACGCTCTACCTGATCGGCACCGGGATCTCGCGCCGGACGCTGCGGCAGGTCGGACCGCGATCACTCCTGCAGGGGTCGATCCTCTGGCTCGCGGTCTCGGTGACCTCGCTCTGGCTCATACGCGCCGGCTGGATCGCGTTGCGCTGAGCTCGGTCTGCGCGGCGCCCTCGGTCTGCGCCGCGTTACCTCGCGGCGCAGCGACTTTAGTCAAAAGGCGTTCCTAGGGCACGGGCTCGGGAGATCCTGGGGGCGCCGGCGGCTTCCCGTCGACGCCGAGCTGGATGTGCGAGGTCTTGCCCTTCGCCGAGATCCTCGCCTCGTACCCCGTGACCGCCGTGTTCTTCGAGATCGCGACGACGTGATCGATGCGGCCGCTTCCCGCCTGCTGTTTGAGGCCCGCCTGGATCTCCGCCGGAAGCTGGGCGAACGGGACCTCCTCGCGGACCGCCACGACGTTGCCGTCGCCGCCGATCAGGATCTCCTTCGCGTGCCCGTCGGCCACGACGTCCATCGCGTAGACCGCCTGCCCCTTCTCGACGGCCTTCGCGTACTCCTTGACGGTCGCGCCCGCGCTCTCCCGATCCGCCGTGGCCGCCACGGCCTCGGGCAGGTCCGACTTGCGGATCTTCTGTTCCTTTTCGACGGCCTGAGCGGCGGCGGTGAGGGCGATTCCCGCGGCCACCGCGGCGAGAAATCGTACGACTCGGCTCATGCAACACCTCCTGCGTCGTGAGGCGCGGCGGCGCCTCGACACTCCACATCGAAGAGCATCATTCGTGCCGAAAAGGCTCCCGTGAAATGATCGCGCGCACCGGGGTCCTCAGGAGGAGACATGACTGACGGAGCATCCAAACCCAGTCTCGAGCACATCATGCAGATCTCGAGCGGCGGCTGGGCCGCCGCGATCCTCGCGGCGGGCGCACAGCACTCGGTCTTCACGCACGTCGAGAAGGGCGCCGACACCGTCGAAGCGCTCGCCAGGGAGGCCGTGATCTCGCCCCGCGGCGCGGGGACGCTCCTCGACGGGCTGACCGGCCTCGGATTCCTGACGGTCGCGAACGGCCGCTATCGCAACACCCCGGACGCCGCCGAGTTCCTCGTGGAGGGCAAGCGGTCGTACTTCGGCGGTTTCGCGCGGGTCTCGCTCTCGGAATTCGCGGACTGGCAGACGTTCCCCGACGCGGTGCGCAGCGGTGCGCCGGAAGTGAAGGGCACGACCGACGTGGAGGAGAACCCGTTCTGGGAGGCCCTCGTTCCGGCGATCGCGACGCTCTCGGTTCCGGTCGCGCTCGCGGCGGCCGAGCGGCTCAAACTCGCGCAGGCGGGGCCGGCGTCCTTCTTCGACGTCGGCGGCGGCTCGGGAATCTACTCCGCGCTGTGGCTCGGCATCGCGAAGCAGGCGCGCTCGGTCCAGTTCGACTGGGCGAACGTCAACGCGATCGCGAAGAACTACGTGGCCGGGTTCGGCGTCGGCGACCGCTTCCGGACGGTGGACGGCGATTTCCACCACGCCGACTTCGGCAGCGCCGAGCACGACGTCGCGGTCTACTCGCACATCGCGCATCAGGAGTCGCCGGAGGAGAACGTCGCGACCTTCCGGAAGATCCGCAAGGCGCTCAAGCCCGGCGGCACACTCGTCGTGTCGGACTTCGTCGTGGACGACGACCGCTCCGGCCCGCCATTCGCGCTGATGTTCCGCTCGGTGATGACGCTGCGGACGAAGGCGGGCTCGACCTGGACGCGCGCGCAGTACGAGAAGTGGCTGCGCGAGGCGGGCTTCACGAAGGTGTCAATCGAGCCGACCGCGACTCCGGCGACGCTGGTTTACGCGTCGTAGGCGACGCGTCGTAAGCGACGCGATGCTGGTGTACGCGTCTTAGTGAGGAGTCCCCTCACCCCTACCCTCTCCCCCCCGCCGGGGGGAGAGGGCGAGGGGAGGGGGCTTAGGCAATCGAATACGCGCTGGCTACCGGCCCCCCTCGGTCGCCTGGGGCTGGAACTTCCAGAGGCTGCTGCGAATCGGGACGCCCACGGCGCGGAGGCTGCCGTCGTGATTCCAGGCGGGGTACTGCAGGTCGCCGTCGAAGACGACGGGGAGCCGCTCCAGGACGGCCGTGACCGGATCGAGCAGCGCGACGCCGCGGAACATCGTATCGGGCGAGGTCACGGTCACCGCGATCCGTCCGTCCGGGCCGACCGCGGACCCGGCGATCGGAATCGGCGAGAGCCGCAGCGTGCTCGCGAAGAGGATCGAGAGCTCCGAGCCGCTGTCGAACGGGACACGGAACAGCTTGACGCCGTCCGCCGCATTGACCTGGACGATGAGCGCGGCGCCGGGCTCGCGCGCGTCGACCGCGACGCCGTTGGCGGGGCGCAGGCTCGTGGGCGTCCCGCCCTCGACCGGAACCGAGAAGAGCGTCCCCGCGTTGACGTAGTAGAGCGTCTGCCCGTCGGGCGAAGCGACCAGACTCTGCGGCATGATCCCGCGCGTCTCCTCGAGCCGGCGGACGATGCGGCCCTCGGGCAGCGTCGCGATCGTGATCACCGACGGCTGACCGACGCTGCCGGAGAGAAACGCCACGAGGCTCTCGCCCACGAGCGTCGCGGGCGGCGTCGCCTGCTCCGCGGAATCGAGGAACGGCTTCAGCTGGCCATCCGGCGTCGCGATCAGGAGCCGCCGCCGGCCGAGCACCTGGTTCGGGATGAGCAGGCCGCCGTCCGGAAGCTGCGCGAGGCTCGTGACGAGGTTGCCCGCGATCGTGGCGACCGGGTCGGGGACGCCGCCCGCCGGAGTGAAACGCAGCAGGTCGGCCGGAGCATCCGTCGTGCTGACGAAGAGGCTCCCGCCCGCTCCCGAGTCGAGCCCCCAGGGCTTGCCCGTGACGGGGAAGAGGATCTTGCCCTGCTCGCCGTCGCGCGACACGGAGATCGCCTGCTGGAGGTCGCCGACCGTGACGAACGCGAGCACCGACCTGCCGTCCGCGGCGATCGCGAGCGGCGGGGCGAGCGGCAGCTGGGGCGCGAACGGCGCCGCCTTGCCGCCGGCGAGATCGAGCAGGTAGACGCGGCGCGCGGCATCGGCCGAGCCGGCCAGGCGGCCCCAGAAGATCGCGGCCTTCCCGTCCGGGAACGCCCGAATGCCGAGGGGCCCTCCCTCCGCGACGACGGGCGGGCCGACCGGGGTGAGCGCGCCCGAGTCCGGGCGGAAGCGGTGGATCTGGAAGTTGCGCGCGGCATCCCGCTTGACGACGAGCAGGCTGCCGTCGGGCAGCGCCTCTGGGCCCTGCGCGTCCTCGAGGACCGCGCGCTCCTCGCCGCCGAGTGGCGGAACGCTGAAGATGCCGCGCGGCACGTCGGTGACGCGATCGAAGAAGAGCCGGTCGCCGTCCCGCGACCAGCAGACCTTGTACGCGCTGCCGGCGTCGGGACGGCGGGTCAGGACGGTCCAGTCGCCCGAGGAGTGCTTCATGACCGCGACCTGCGAGCGCCCCGACACGATCGTCAGGAACGCCAGCGCCTGGCCGTCGGGCGAGCTGCGCGGCGCCATGACGCGAGTCATCGGACCGACGAGGAGGTTCCCCTTCCAGATCGGCGGCGGCGCGTCGGCCTGCTTGCGCCGGAACCAGTCTCCCGCGAGAGCGCCGCAAGCGAAGAGCGCGACTCCGAGCGCGAGCACCAGGACGAACTCGCGGACCCGGCGGGCTCTCGTGAGCGTCGTCGGCGTTTGGGTCGCGCCGGCGGGCGCCGCCATGAAGGACGGGTTCGGTCCGGCCTGCTGGAACAAGGATGGTATGGCGGCTTCCCTGGAGCGCGGCGTCGACGCCGCGACCGAGTGCGCGGGCACGGGCGAAACCGACATGCCCGGCGGCGTTCCCGTCGCCGGATCGACGCGGCGCGACGCGCGCTCCGCCTGCTGGAACTCGGAGAGCTTGTCGCGGATCTGCTTGAGCTCGCGCGCCAGCTCCGACGTCGCGTTGTAGCGCTCGTCGGGATCCTTGGAGAGACAGCGCTCGATCGCCCAGCGGAGCGGCGGCGGCACGCGCGCATCGAGACCCTCGAGCGGGAGGACGTCGTCCTGGATGATCGCCGACAGCGTCTGGACGGGTGTCGGGCGGTGGAACAGGCGCCTCCGCGTCAGCATCTCGTAGAACACGAGGCCCGCCGAGAACTGATCCGAGCGGAAGTCGAGCGGCTTCTCGGTCGCCTGCTCGGGCGACATGTAGTCGGGAGTCCCGATGATGAGGCCGACCTGCGTCAGCGACGCGTCGTTTCTCCCCGCCGGCGCGCCGTGCAGCGGACCCTGGAGCTTCGCGAGGCCGAAGTCCAGGATCTTCACGAAGCCGTCCTGCGAGATCATGATGTTCTCGGGCTTCAGGTCCCGGTGCACGATCCCGGCCTGGTGGGCCTTTGCGAGGCCGCTCGCGATCTGCGTCGCGATCTCGAGGGCCTTCTTGACGGGCAGCGGTCCCTCGTCGAGCAGCTGGCGCAGCGTCCAGCCGTCGATGAGCTCCATCGCCAGATAGGGAGAGGTCTCCGCGCGGCCGACCTCGAAGATCGTGACGATGTTGGGATGGTTCAGCGCCGAGGCGGAGCGCGCCTCGAGGGCGAAGCGCGCCAGGCCCTCGGGGTTCGTGAGGAGCTCCTTGGGCAGCACCTTGAGCGCGACCTTGCGGCCGAGGCGCGTGTCGAGCGCGCGATAGACCTCGCCCATTCCGCCGGCGCCGAGCTTGTCGACGATCTGGAACGGTCCGAGCGCCGTGCCGGCCGGAAGACTCCTCGGGTCGGCCGGCGGCGGCGTCTTTCCGCCGGTCGACTTCAGGCCGCCAGCCGGCGAGAGGACCGTCGCGCTTCCCGCGCCGCCGCCTGGAGACGACTGCTTCACGCAGACCTCCGTCCGGCTCCGGCGAAGCCCGAGATCGACATCGGAAGAGATCGATGCAGGGTCAGAGCCAACTCCGTAGCGGGCTCAACCCTCTGAAAAGGCTACGGTTAGCGGCCGCTCGTCAGGCCGCTTGTGCCAAAAAAGGTCAGCCGCCGCGCGAAACGGGAATGTCGGCTGTCAGGCCCGGGAGGCCTCGGCCGGGGCGGGATGGGGCCTCTCGACGTTGCCCGGCCACCAGTTCCAGTGTCCTGCCAGGCGCAGGAGGGCCGGACCGATGACCATGCGCACGACGATCGCATCGACCGCGACGGCGACCGAGAGCGCGAAGCCGAGCATCTGGATCGGCAGGAAACCGCCGAGCGCGAAGCCCGCGAAGACGACGATCATGATCGCGGCCGCGCTCGTGATGACGGTGCCCGTTCGCGCGAGTCCCTCCGCGATCGCGCCCGACTCGTCGTGGCCTCCGCGCCGCGCCTCTGCCACGCGCGCCACGAGGATCACCTCGTAGTCCATCGAGAGGCCGAAGACGATGCAGAACACGAGCACGGGGATGATGGGGAAGACGCTGCCCGTGGGTCCCGAGAGGCCGAAGAGCGAGGCGCCGTGGCCCTCCTGGAACACCAAAACGAGCGCGCCGAACGCCGCGCCCACGGAGAGCAGGTTCAGCAGGACCGCCTTGATCGCCACGAGAAGCGAGCGGAACCCGGCGAAGAGCGCGAGGAAGGTGCACCCGACGACGAGGAGGATGACTCTGTGGAAGTGCTGCGCGACGGTGTCTTCGTAGTCGGCGTCGAACCCGGGCTGTCCGCCGACCGAGATCCGCGTGCCGGCGAGGCCCGACGCCTCCGCCGCGTTCCACGTGCGGATGTCGCGCGCGAAGCGGACCTGGTCGCGCGGCGCGAGACCCTCCTTCGGCAGCACCTCGAAGAGCGTCGCCGACCCGTCGGCGGCGGCGAGTGTCTGGCGGATGTCGGCGCGCAGCTGGCGCAGGGAGCGCAGGCTGCCCGGCACGTCCACGACCGTCGGCAGGCACTGCACCTGTCCCGCCCGGGGATCGGCCTGGAGCCGCTCGTTCAGTCGCATCGCGGCGGTCCAGCCCTCGGGCGACTCGATCGTCACGCCGGGCGGGAAGTCGAGCACCACGCGCACGGAGTGGACCAGGTTCTTGCGCCCCATGTCTCCGAGCATGTGGTACGCGCGAACGGATTCCGACCCCTTGGGCAGCCAGTCGCCCGACGGCAGGACCGTGTCCAGCCGCCTCGACTGGGCCGCGAGCCAGAGGAGCGGGGCGGTCGCGAGAACGAGGCAGAGGACCGGGCGCGCGATCACGCGGTGTCCCCAGCGTCTCCAGGCGGCGTTGCCGCCCGCCTCGCGCGCAGGCCGCCGCGGGCGCACGCGCAGCAGATCGATGCGCGGTCCCAGGAACGAGAGGACCGCGGGGAGGAGCGTCACGGAGAGGAGCAGCGCGAAGACGGTGACCGTCAGTCCGGCGAAGCCCACGGAGCGCTGCTCCGAGAGCGGGATCGTGAGCAGCGCCGCGAAGCTGATCGAGACCGGGAACGCGGAGAGGAGAATCGTAAATCCGGCGTGGCGCGCGGCCTCCTCGGCGGCGCCGTGCGCATCGCGCCCCTCCGCGAGCGCCTCGCGGAAGCGGCTCACCGTCAGGAGCGCGTAGTCGATCCCGAGCCCGAGACCGATCATCGACGAGAGGCTCTGGATGAAGATCGAGAGCGTGACGCGCTCGGCGACGAACGCGGCGACGCCCAACGAGAGCGCGATCGAGAGAAGACCGACGCCGATCGGCAGCGTCGCGGCGATCACGCCTCCGAAGGCGAGCAGCAGCAGGAGCAGGGTGAAGGGAAGCACGTGCAGCTCGGCGGAGCGCGCGTCCGCCGTGCTCGCGCGCCTCAGATCGTGGTTGAGCGGTGCGACTCCGGTCCAGCCGAGCCAGGCCTCAGGGTGGACCGCGCGGAATCTCGCCTGCAGCCCGGCCGTCGTCTCGCGCAGCGCGGGAAGGAGAGTCTCGACGGGTTTGCCGCCCGCGTCGAGGCCCACGATGATCAGGAACCCGCCGTGCTCTCCGTGGAACAGGGGGTCGTCCTTGTCGAGCGCCGAGATCACCCCGGCGACGCCCGGCACCTTCTCCACGGCGGAGACGATCGTCTGGAGGATCTCCTTGCCGCCGGGCTGGCCGAACGACGGCAACCCCTCGCCGACGAGGATGACGCGGTTGGTGAACGGAGAGCGGAAGCGCAGCGCGAGGTCGTTGTCGACAGCCTGCGCCTGGCCGCCGGGCATGCGCGCGGCGACCTCCAGCCGGTCCTCCAGCTTGCGCGCGGCCGGGACGAAGACCGCGGCGATGACCACCCAGGCCGCCACGATCGGCCAGCGCCAGCGCACAACCCCGGCCGGCCAACGCGCGAGCCTCGCCTGAAGCGAGCCCCAGGCGCCGGGATTCACCGGGTCTTTCGCGACTCGCCTCTCCACTC
Organism: Thermoanaerobaculia bacterium; assembly: GCA_036493875.1. Classification (GTDB taxonomy): domain Bacteria; phylum Acidobacteriota; class Thermoanaerobaculia; order UBA5066; family Gp7-AA6; genus DAHUXD01. The sequence continues at coordinate 22,635 of DASXPB010000039.1, read as the reverse complement.
GAGGCAGATCATGGCACGAACGCGGAAGACCGCGCCTCGTCCTCCCTCACGAGTCACCCGGTTTATCCTCGGTTCATGAACCGACGCAAGTTCCTGAAGCGGATGGCAGCGCTGCCGGCGCTGCCCGTACTGCCGGCGCTCTCGCCGTTTCTTCACGAGCTCCTCCCGAAGCCCTCGTCCGCTGACGTTCCACCGTTTCACCGCGTGCGGCCGGCCGATCCGGGCTGGCCGTCGGCGGCTCAGTGGGACGCGCTCGGGAAGCGAGTCGGCGGACGCCTCATTCCGGTGGCCTCGCCTCTCGCGCCGTGCAAGGACGCGCCGGACGGCGCCGCCTGCGCTGCGCGGCGAAAGGAGCTCCAGAACCCTTACTTCCTCTCCGAGCAGCCGGGAGGCACGCAGCTCTCCGGATGGCTCGACGCGTGGACGCCGTCGCCGAGCGTCTACGCCGTCGCCGCCCGGAACGCGCAGGACGTCGCCGCGGCGGTCGACTTCGCGCGCGAGCATCGGCTGCGCCTCGTGGTCAAGGGCACGGGGCACAGCTACCTCGGCACGTCGAACGCTCCGGACTCCCTGCTCGTCTGGACGCACGCCATGAACGCGATCGCCGTCCAGGACGCGTTCGTCCCGAAGGGCTGCGGCGTCGCCGCGCGTCCCGCCGTCACGGTCGAGGCGGGCGTGCGCTGGATCGAGGCGTACGACGCGGTGACGACGAAGGCGGGGCGCTACGTCCAGGGCGGCGGGTGCTGCACGGTCGGCGTGGGCGGACTCGTCCAGGGTGGCGGCTTCGGCAGCTTCTCCAAGAACTACGGGCTCGCCGCGGCGGGACTCCTCGAGGCCGAGGTCGTGACCGCGGACGGCCAGATCCGCCTCGCCAACGCGTGCACGAACCCGGACCTCTTCTGGGCGCTGAAGGGAGGAGGCGGCGGAACCTTCGGCGTCGTGACGCGCATGACGCTCGCGACGCACGAGCTGCCCGAGTTCGCCGGCGGCGCCGAGGGCAAGATCCAGGCGAAGTCCGACGCCGCGTTTCGCCGCCTGATCGCCGAGTTCCTGCGCTTCTACGAGAAGAGCCTCTTCAATCCGCACTGGGGAGAGCAGGCGCATTTCGGAACCGACAACACGCTCTCGATCCAGATGGTCTTCCTCGGGTTGACGGACGGCGAGGCCGCGGCCGTCTGGAAGCCGTTCAAGGATTTCGTCGCGGCGTCGCCGGGCGACTACGCGTACGCCGACGAGCTCGGCGTCGGAGCCATGCCAACCCGACACTGGTGGGACGCAGAGTGGCGCAAGCAGCACACGCCGGACGTGTTCGTCACCGATCCGCGCCCAGGCGCGCCCGCCGGGAACGTCTGGTGGAAGGGCAACACCGGCGAGTGCAACGCGTTCCTCTACGGATACGAGTCGCTGTGGATGCCGGCCGCGCTGCTGAAGGATCCGGGCCGGCTGGGCGACGCGCTGTTCGACGCGTCGCGCCACTTCGAGGTCCAGTTCCATTTCAACAAGGGCCTTGCCGGCGCTCCCGCGGAAAGGCTCGCGCAGGCGCGCGACACGGCGATGAATCCCGGGGTGACGGAGGCGTTCACGCTCGCGCTGATCGCCACGGGCGCGCCGAACAGCAATCCCGGCATGAAGGGTCACGAGCCCGACCTCGTGAAGGGGAAGGCCGAGGCCGCCGCCGTCACCGCCGCCGCCGACCGCCTGCGCGCCCTCGCTCCCCACTCCGGCTCCTATTTCAACGAGACCAACTACTTCGAGCGCGCGTTCCAGAAGAGCTTCTGGGGACCGAACTACCCGCGCCTCCTGAGCGTGAAAAAGAAGTACGACCCTGACGGTCTTTTCTTCGTCCACAACGGCGTGGGCAGCGAGGACTGGGACAAGGACGGGTTCGTGCGGATCGCGCGCTCCTAACGGTTGACCCCGAGCCGCGGTCTTCGTCCCTTCGCCGCGGGCGCGAGCTCGAGCTTGTAGACCACCCCGCCTTGGAACGCGCCTCCTTGGTTGGTCGTTCCGTACAGGGTCCCGTCGGCGTCCTGGACCACGCCGCTCAAGGGAGCGTACCCGTGAGGGGAGTCGAAGGCGTACAGGAGCGCAAAGTTGGCACCCAAGACGTTGCTGAACGCTGGAGTCGCAAAGGGATTGATTCGGAAGATCGTCGACCCGATGTAAGTCGTTCCATAGAGGTAGCCGTCGGTTGACTTGAGCAAGGCAGAATAGGAATACCAACCGTCCAGGCCGCCGAATCGGTGCAGGACCTGAAAGTTGCTGCCAGACGGATCGAGCTCGAACACGGTTCCGAAGTCACCGGCGGTACCACCCTGACCGGCCGTTCCGTAGAGCTTGCCGTTGGCACCCTGGACCAAACCCGCTGTCGGAAAGCGTCCGTCGGGGCCCGTGAACTCATGGATCACTTCGAAGTTTCCGCCGTCGCGGTCGATGCGGAAGATGGTCCCCTCGTCGAGCGCGCCGCCATGCTGCGTCGTTCCGTAGAGCTTTCCGTCCGCAGCTTCCATCAGAGGCCCCTGCATTCCGAAGGGACTGGTGAAATGGTGCAGAACCTCGAAATTCTGGCCATCGGTATCCAGCCCGTAGACGACTCCGTCGAAGAACTGGCCGCCCCCGAACGTCCCGCCGTAGAGCCTGCCGTCCGATGCCTGGATCACGCCGTACGGCTGACTTCCGTCGTTGATGTCGAAGGAGTGGATCATCGCGAAATTGCTTCCGCCGGGATCCATCCGGAAGACAGTTCCTCCAATGCCGAAGAGACCTACACCGGTCGTTCCGTAGAGAGCGTCGTCCGAGCCGACCACGAGTCCGGCTACGGGTGAGGCTCCATCCACGTCGAGGTCAAAGGCATGCACGATGGAATAGCCAGCACCACTGGGATCGATCTTGAAGACCGTGCCGAAGCCTTGCGGGCCGCCCTGTTCGCACGTGCCATAGAGGAACCCGTCGGGTCCGAAGACGAGGCTTCCCCAACTATTGAACGCGTCCGGTGCGGCGAAGGCGCGCAGAAGTATGACGTCGTTGGTCGCTGGGTCGAACTGAAAGGCCGAGCCGTTCCCGTCGACTGCGCCGTATGCGGTCGTGCCGTAGAGCAAATCGTCCGTCGCGCGCGCGAGGCTGGCCTGGGACGATTGCCCCTCCGCGGCCGTCAACGTGTGCACGACCTCGAAGTTACCTCCCGCGGAGTCCAGCCGGTAGATCGTTCCATTCGGGAGGGCATCGATGCCGCCGGCCGTGCCGTAGAGCAGACCGTCGGCTCCCTGGACCAGTCCTCCGAAGAGTTGTCCACCCTCGTTCGGCTGGATCGCGTGAAGCTCCTGGTAGTTGTTGCCTGCGGTGTCGACCTTGAAGACGGTTCCCGGGTCACTGTCGCTGCTGTTGTCCGCCGTCGTCCCGTAGAGGAATCCGTCCGCCAACTGGATGAGCGCCGCCCGCGGATGTCGTCCGTTTGCGGACGTGAAGTCGAAGAGAGTGATGAAGCTGTCCGCGGACTCCTCGATCGCGAAGACGACGCCCGAGCCCGAGGACCCTCCGGCGAGCGTCGTTCCGTAGAGGCGACCATCGGCCCCCTCGAGAAGAGAGCCCAGAGGCATCGAGCCGTGCGTCTGGTCGAAGTCGTGCAGGACCGTGAGAACGCCGGTACTTGGAGAGACCGCGAAAACCGTCCCGAAGTTGAGGGCGCCGCCGCCTTGCGCGACTCCGTAGAGACGACCGTCGGAGCCCTGGATGAGCGCGCAGGCCGGGTACTGTCCTTCGGCGTTCGTCAGCGTGTGGACTGTCTGAAAGTTGCTCCCGTCGGCGGCGATGCTGAAGATCCTGTCCAGGAATCCCGAGTCCGTGACGCCGTAGATCAGGCCATCCGACGCCTGGACGAGTCCCGCTGCCAGGTAACCGTTTGTGAACGCGTGCCGCTCCGCATACGTGAAACCGCCGAGGCCGTCGGGGGTGAGACTGAAGATCGATCCCGCGCCGTACGCGCCGCCGCCGTACGTCGTGCCCCAAAGGCTTTCGTCCGACGCCTGCAAGAGCGGCGCTAAAGGATGTCCGGTTTCGGGGCTGAAATCGTGGAGGACGGAGTACGTCTGGCCGAATGCTGAGCCAGTCGCGAACAGCGCCGCCGCGAGAACGAGCAAACCGAGTCGGCGCGGAACAGTCATCGTCCACCTCCTTCGCGCTCCGAGGCGCGATGAGTTGCTGTCGTGAGCCGTCCGGAAGGACGCATCGTCAGCGGGCTCGCTTGGTCTCTTTTAGGGTGCCGAGGTTAGGACACCGATATACCCACCGGCCGCCCGCTCCGCGCAACATGCCGGATCCGACTCGGCCCTCGCGACTTAGCCGCTGTCTCTCGGCGGGCGCGTCACCTAAGTCAACGCTAAAGAAATCCTCCGGAGGCGCGCCGATTGCACGCCCCTCGAATCGGTGCGTTTGGTTCCAATCATCCATTGATGGAAACGGAGGTCGCTATGAGAGATCCCATGAAGGCCGGTGGAGTGATGGCAGCGCTGCTCCTGTTCGGAGCGGCCGCCGCGTCTGGACAGGCGAGCCGGGGCCCAGTCCAGCAGGCGCAGACCGACAAGGACAACCGCTACAAGGTCACGATTCTCGTCTCGAACGAAGAGGAGGACGCGACCGTCACGACCGATCCCTTGCTCCAGAACGCCTGGGGCATCGCCGCCTTGCCGGGCGGTCCGTGGTGGGTCGCCGACAACGGGAGCGGCTTCTCCACGATCTACAAGGGCGACGGGAGCAAGCTTCCGCTCGAGGTCTCGGGAATCGGCCCCGCGACGGGCGTCGTCGCCTACACGGGCGGCTCGTTCCGGCTCGATGAGAGCACGCCGGCGAAGTTCATCTTCGTGAGCGAGGACGGCAACTTCACCGCCTGGGCCTCGGGAACGGCCGCGACGGTCGTCCACAGCGACGCCGAAGACTCCTACAAGGGGCTGGCGGTCCACGGCGACACGCTCTACACGACCAACTTCGCCGGCTGCGAGGTCGAGGCCTACCAGGGAGACTTCTTCAACCAGACCTTCGCCGCGGTCGATACCGCCGGCGGCTTCCACGACGGCACGATCCCCGGCGGCTACTGTCCCTTCGGCATCCAGGCGATCGGCGACTCGATCTTCGTGACCTACGCCAAGAGGGGCGACGACGGCGACGACGAGGCGGGCGTCGGCCACGGCTTCGTGCGCGAGTTCGACCAGTTCGGCCAGATCGTCTCGCGCGTCGGCTCGCGCGGAACGCTGAACTCTCCGTGGGGCATGGCGATGGCGCCCGACGGGTTCGGCAAGTTCGGCGGCTGCCTGCTCGTCGGCAACTTCGGCGACGGGAAGATCAACGCGTTCTGCCAGAACAACGGCGGCTGGCATCCGTCCGGCCGCTTGAAGGAGGGCGTGCACCTGCTCCAGATCGACGGGCTCTGGGGACTCGGCTTCGGAAACGACGGGCTCGCGGGCCCCTCCAGCATCCTCTACTTCGCCGCGGGGCCAGACGACGAAGCGAACGGCTACTACGGATCGATCGAGTTCGCGCCCAAGAACTGACGGATTGCTCGCGTCCGCCTCCTCATCCTCCTCTCCCGCCCAGAGAGGGGGGTGAGGAGCGGACGGCGGGCTTCTCGCCTCGCCTCCCGCCTCCGTCCCGCCACCCTCTTCGCCGACAGCTCTGCGTCCAATTCGTCATAGGCTCTCCCCATGAACTGGACGCTCTGGCTCTCCCTCGCGGTGGTCGTCAGCGTGATCTTTGCGCTGACCGCGCTGAAGCCGCGCGGCGCACGGTCGGTCGGACACACGCGGCTGATCGCCGTGGCGCGCGTGCTTCTCCTCGCGATCGTCGCCATCCTCTTCTACCTGGCGTTCTTCGCTCGGTCGGGCCCGGCGCACTGACGCCCGAAAGGGTCCGCCGGTTCGCGCGTCAGCGGTTGCCCAGGAGTCGGGGGCTTCGTGACGGGGAGGAGCCGGGGTCCAGTCGAAAGACCACGCCTCCGTTGTAGGTCCCGCCGTCCCTGGTCGTCCCGTAGAACGCGCCGTCCGAACCCAGCAGGAGACCGGCGCACGCCGTCGAGCCGTCCGGCCCGCCGAAGCTGTAAACGGTCGAGAAGTTACTGCCCGAGGATTCCAGTCGGAACACCGTGCCCAGCGCGTCCGCACCGCCCTTGCTCGTCGTGCCGTAGAGGTACCCGTCGGGCGCGGCGAGAAGCGGCGCTTCGGAGAACTGGCCCTCCGCACCCCCGAAGGCGTGAAGCACGGTGAAGCCGCTGCCCGAGGGATCGAGCTTGTAGACCACTCCCATCTGGCTCGGCGTACCGCGGAAAGTGACACCGTAGAGCATTCCGTCGGCCAGCTGGATCAGGCTGCCGTAAGGACCGTATCCGTCGGCGCCGTCGAAACTGTGGACCTCCTCGAAGTTGGCGCCCGAGGTGTCGATCCGGTAGACGGAGCCGGAGGTGTGAGTTCCACCGTAGTACGCGGTGCCGTAGAGCTTTCCGTCGGCGGCCTGGAGGAGCGCATGCACCGAGGCTGCCGCGTTGAATTCGTGCAGAACCGCGAAGTTCTGGCCGGACGTGTTCACCCGGTAGATGACCCCCCCGTCCTGCGCGCCGCCGCCGCTCGTCGTGCCGTACAGGACTCCGTCGGCCGCCTGAATGACTCCGCAATACGGACTTCGGCCGTCCAGTCCATTGAATGTGTGGAGGATCGCGAAGGCGGTGCCGTCCGTTGCCATCCGCCAGACGGTCCCGAAGGTGCCGCTTGAGGAGTTGCCGTACGTGGTGCCGTAGAGGAATCCGTCGGCTCCGATGATCACGGGCCCGACCGAGCCGCCCTCGACGCCGGCGAAGCTGTGCAGGATCGAGTAGCTCGCGCCGGAGGCATCCGTTCGGAAGACGGCGCCACCTCCGTAGGATCCTCCGGGTCCCGCGACTCCGTAGAACCAGCCGCCGGGGCCGAGCACGAGGCCGGTGAGGGACCAGAATGTGTCGCGGGCGGCGAAGGAATAGGCGATCGCGACGTCCTTCGTCGCCGTGTTCACACGGAACACCGAGCCGTATCCGCCCGGTCCGTCGTACAAGGCCGTTCCGTAGAGAAAACCGTCTGAGTTCTTCAGCAGGGTCGCGACCGAAGCGATCCCCTCCGCGTTCACGAACGAGTGGACGATTTCGAAAGAGCCGCCGGTGGTGCTCAGGCGGAACACGACGCCGTCATCGGTCAGCGTCGAGGTCGTCGCCGTTCCGTACAGGAGACCGTCGGCTGCCTGCACCAGTCCGCTGTAGGAAGACGAGCCCTCCGCGTCGGTGAGGTGATGCAGCACTTGAAAGTTGTGCCCGGAAGTGTCGAGTCGGAAGATGACACTCCGGAAATCGCTCGACGAAAACGTCGTTCCGTAGAGATACCCGTCGGCGAGCTGGATCAGCTCGGACACCGGAGCGGCTCCATCCGTTCCCGTGAACGTGTGCAGAACGACGAAATTGGCGCCGGACTTTTGCAGGCTGTAGACGACGCCGTCATACGTGCCGTTTCCGTTGGCGTGCTGGAAGCCGGCTCCGCCGCCCGAGGCAGTCCCGTAGAGGCGTCCGTCCGTTCCCTCGATCAGCGCGCCCATCGGCCCGGCGCCGCCGCCGAGAGTGAAATCGTGGATTACGGTCAGAGAGCTGTTCGCGGGGTCGAAGGAGAAGACCGTTCCCCAGCCTCGGCCGCCGCCGTATTGCGCGGTTCCGTAGAGGAGCCCGTCGGACCCCTGGATGAGCGCGGCGACCGCGCTATAGCCCTCGACCGTGGGGGAGAGCTCGTGCAGCACCACGAAATTGTCCCCGTCGGAATCGAGGCGGTAGATCCGGCTGGCCGTCACGAGGTTGCCGCCGAGAGCGACGCCGTACATCTTCCCGTCCAGCGCCTGCACGGGCGTGGAGCGCGGGTTTCCCCCGTCGGCTCCTCCGGTGAACGAGTGCACCTCGGCGTAGAGGAACCCGCCGAGGCCGTTGGGGGTGAGCGTGTAGACGGAGCCCTCACCGTACGCGCCGCCGTAGAACGTGGTGCCCCAGAGAACCCCGTTCGAGTCCTGAGTGAGTCCCGACTGCGGAGTCCCGTGATCCGCACTGAACTCGTGCAGCTTGGTGTAGGTCTGCGCGATTGACGAGGCCGCCGTCAAAGGCAGAAACACCGCGGCCATCAGAATCGGAAGCACCTGAACGGGGAAGCCGCCGTCGCGTCTCATGCGTCGCCTCGTTGAGCATTCACTTTACAACGGACCGTTCGGGGGGAGGCCGCATGGCCGTATCCCGAGCGACGGCAAGGCCTTGCGGCGCGGGCAAGGGTCGGGCCGGAAGGGATTTTGCATGCAATACGACGGAGGTTTCCGATGAGCTCTTCGAAGATTCTCGTCACGGGTGCGACCGGCGTCGTCGGGCGCCGCCTCGTACCGATTCTGATTCGGGAGGGGCACCGCGTGATCGTCGTCGCGCGGCCCTCGCCGCGACGCGAGGGACTGGAGCGCGCCGGCGCGACAGTGGTGGACGCCGATCTCTTCGATTCGGCCTCGCTGCGCCGCGCCGCCGCCGGCTGCGACGTCGTGGTCAACCTGGCGACGCACATGCCGACGTCGAGCACTCAGATGACGCACCTCTCCGCCTGGAAGGAGAACGACCGCGTGCGCCGCGAGGGCTCCTCCAATCTGGTCGACGCCGCGCTCGCCGAGGGCGTCGGCCGCTTCGTCCAGGAGTCGTTCGCGCCGGTCTACCCCGACTCGGGAGACCGCTGGATCGGCGAGGAGACGCCGCTGAAGCCGGTGCGCTACAACCGGACGGTCCTCGACGCCGAGCGTTCCGCGCAGCGCTTCACGAAGTCCGGCGGTACGGGTGTCATCCTCCGGTTCGCCTGGTTCTACGGCCGCGACTCGCGGTTCGACATCGAGGCGATGGGGCAGGTCCGCCGTGGACGCGCGTTCCTGCCGGGACCGCCGGAGGCCTACTTCCCCTCGATCTCGCACGACGACGCCGCGACGGCGGCGGCCGCGGCGCTCGCGATCCCCGCGGGCGCCTACAACGTCGTGGACGACGAGCCGGTGACGCGGCGCGAGTACTTCGACGCGCTCGCGCGCGCGCTGGGCGTTCCGCCGCCGAAGCTCCTGCCGTTCTGGGCGAAGTGGATGCTCGGGTCGCTCGGTGAGCTCATGGGTCGCTCGCTGCGGATCTCGAATGCGAAGCTGAAGGGCGTCTCGACGTGGCAGCCCAAGTACCCGAGCGTGCGGGAAGGGTGGCCTCCGGTGGTCGCGGCGATGCCGCTCGAGAGCGGTTCCGCGGCGGCATGAGGCATCGGGCGTGAGGAGTGAGACGGAAGTCCGGGCCTAGGCGGGCCTAGTCCGCCAGCTTCGGCGCGGCGACGTTGCCGTACTCGAACCGCATGGAGCGGTGGACGGTGTTGTCGCTCCCGGCCGTCATGTCCTCCTCCTGCTTGAGGAGCAGGCCGGAGACCTTGTCGATCCACAGCCTGGACTCGACCCGACTGTCCGACGTGCTCCGGTTCGACGTGTAGACCAGGACGGGCCGGTCGTCGAGCTTCTGCTCCCCGACGAGCTTGCACGACAGCATGGCGTGCTGGCGGCTCTTGCGCTGCGTCTTCACCATCTCGACGGCGGAGACGGGGCTGAGCGTCCAACGGCCGCCCCCCTTCGCCAGCACGTAGACCTTGCCGTCCAGGTAGATGGTCTCGGACTCGGTCGTCCCGCGCGCCGACGAGGTCTCCTTCGTGTAGACGTGTGCCGGCGTGGTGAAGACGTTCTCGAGCGCCTTGTGCACGCGCGCGCAGCCTCCGCCGTCCTCGGCCGCCCGGGCCCGCACGGATCCGGAAAAGAGGATCCCCGCGGCGAGCGCCCCGGGGGCCAGCCGATGGAAAAGACGGCCGAGACGGCCCTTGCGCATGGGGATCCAGCCTATCTCGACCCGGTCTTCACGCGCCCTCGACGCCGCGTGAGTGTTGCCGGACGCAGGCATTTGAGAGACTGGGCCCCTCCAACCCGCCGGTGCCGTCCAGCGCCTGGAAAGGAGAAACATCGTGAGGACTTCGAAGAGCCAGGGCCCCCTTCGAGTCAAGGCCATCTCCGGAACGCGTGTCGTGCTGATGGCGTTCGACCTCGATGCGAGCGCACATGCCGGCCTCCGGGGCTTCGCGATCAAGCTCGGCGTCGTCGGCTCGGCGACGTCGCCGCAGTGGTTGAAGGGCCTCAAGTACTTCAAGAGCCTCGTCACGACGCCGCAGAAGGGCGCCATGTACTCGCTGCGCGATCACCCCGTCCAGAGCTTCGTCTGGTCGATCTACGTCGACCCCGGAACCGAGTACGCGATCACGGTGAGCGCCCTCTACGGCCCGCTCGGCGCGCTGCAGGAACAGCACTCCGTGACGTTTCACCTCTGGAGCGAGAAGGACTTCGACCAGGGCCACGGCGTCTGGTTCAACTACGGAGTCCTCGCGAGCCACGCGCTCGCCGACGGCTTCCAGAACGCGATCATCAGCGATGCGACCTTCAACCAGGTCGACGCCGACGGAAAGGTCACCGATCCCGAGGTCAGGTTCCTCTCGCGCGGACTCGAGGAAGCCTGCATGGACTACCTCAACGGTACACACGCAGGCGAGGGATTGCGCGTCTGCGCGTACGAGTTCACGTATCCGCCGCTTCTCGACGCGCTGAAGCGCGCCCAGGGCCGCGGCGTGGACGTCCAGATCGTCTACCACGACACGAAGAAGCCGAAGGACCCGAACGTCAAGGCGATCCAGAAGGCCGGCCTGACGAAGACGCACGGCGGCAAGCAGGTCCTCTTCCCGCGGACGCGGACCTCGATCCCGCACAACAAGTTCATCGTGAAGCTCGTCGGCGGGCACGCGCGGGAGGTCTGGACCGGCTCGACGAACTTCACCGCCTCCGGTTTCTTCGGGCAGACCAACGTCGGCCATCGGGTCGAGCATCCGGGCGTCGCCGGCAAGTACCTCGACTACTGGATCGAGCTGAGCGCCGATCCGGTGCACTCCCTGGCCGTGACGAATGCGGTCCAGCTGAGCCCGAACCCGCCCAACGCCATCCCGGCGTCCTCCATGGCCGAGTTCTTCTCGCCGCGCATCGCGGACAACATGCTCGACTGGTACGGCCAGCGCATCGACGACGCGGCCCTCATGGCGGCCATGACGATTCCGTTCAACGTGGCGCCCACGATCCTCGCGGCCCTCGGGAAGAAGGAGAGTTCGCTGCGCGTGGTCATTCTTGAGGACCCGCCGGTGAAGGCGGTCACGGCGGCGGAGATCAAGAACAAGGGGAAGCTCGCCTTCACGAACGGGACCATCCTGGGAAAGACGTTCATCAAGTACAAGTCGGCGGCCGGCGGGGCGAAGGTCTTTCCGATCCCGCACACGAACCTCGACCAGTGGTTCCTCGACGAGGAGTTTGCGCGGCCTGTCAACAAGGGCCACGTCTTCTTCATGCACGCGAAGGTGCTCCTGATCGATCCGCTCTCGGACGATCCGCTCGTGTGCTCCGGATCCGCCAACTTCTCCACGAACTCGCTGATCGCCAACGACGAGAACATGCTCCTCGTCCGGGGCAATACCCGCGTCGCGGACATCTACCTGACGGAGTTCGATCGAATCTTTCGGCACTTCTACGCGCGCGAGGCGATCAACGATTTCGCGAAGAAAGGGAACAAGAAGAATCCGCTCGAGCTCGACGAGACGTCGGGTTGGGTGGCGTCCAACTTCAAGAGCGGGGCCTACAAGAACAACCGGCGGCTTGCGTTCTTTCCCGCGGGCGCCGTCACGGAGTGGCCGGCGAAGGCCGCGGCGGACCCGGACCCCTTCGCCGACGAGGCCCAGCGCGCCGCCGCGATGAAGGCCAAGAAGAAGAAGAAGCCGAAGTAGCCCGTCACGCGGAATCCCCCTCACCCAGCCTCTCCCCCCGCCGGGGGGAGAGGAGTAGTTGGGAAGCGTTGAGGCACGTCGCCATTCGCGTCCGACGCCATCTGTCCTTCCCCGGGCGTATCGTCGTCCGATGCAAGACCCCGACCCCGACCCCATCAGTGGATCCGTCGACGCCGCCAAGCGAGAGACCGCGTATCGCCTCGCCGTCGGCGCCAGTAAGCCCATCCCGGTCCCGGACACGCCTCCCGAGCGCCACTGCGACGTGATCATGAAGGGCGGGATCACGAGCGGCGTGGTCTATCCGGCGGCGGGAGTCGAGCTCGCGGCGCGGTACACGCTGAAGAGCATCGGCGGCACCAGCGCGGGCGCGATCGCCGCGGGATTCTTCGCCGCGGCGGAGAGGCGCCGCTCGATCGGCGGCACCGCGAAGGGATTCGAGGAGCTGCGCGGCTATCCGAGCAAGTTCAGCGCGACGGTCGGCGGCGACGGGAAGACGCCCTTCCTCCAGGCCCTCTTCCGCCCGCTGCCCCAGACGCGGCGGCTGTTCGATCTTCTGATCGCGTTCCTCGAGAAGACGACGGGCGGCAAGATCCGGAGGGTCCTCGCCACCGTCCTCACGCGCTACCCGCTCTCGCTCCTCGGCCTCGCCGCAGGAGTTCTGCTCGTCGTCGCCGGACTCCAGTCCGCGAGCATGGTGCTGCGCATTGCGTCCGTCGTGATCGGCGTCCTCGCGGCGCTCGTGGGCTTCGCGGTTTGCGCGGCCGCTCTCGTCGCGTGGGACGCGATCACGAAACTTCCGAGGCACAAGTTCGGGATGTGCCCGGGCAGCGGTAAGCCGGTCACCGGATACCCGCCGCCGCTCTCCGACTGGATCGAGGAGAACCTCGACGCGATCGCATTCGGGACGCAATCATCGGCGCCCGCCGGCCCTCGCCCTCCCGGCTACGCTCCCGGCGATCCGCTCACCTTCGGCGATCTCTGGGGGATCGGTCCCGGAGGCGACAGGAACGCGCCCGCCGACGACCCGAGCAAGCGGCGAATCAACCTCGAGGTCATCTCGACCAACCTCAACCAGGGCCGTCCGTACCGCCTGCCGGTCGACGCCGAGCACCTCTACTTCCATCCGAAGGAGCTCGCCGACGTCTTCTCCTCGAGGCTCATCGCGTTCCTGGTCGCGCACGCGCGCCCGGCGACCAACGCGAGGAACGCGTACCTCCATGGGCTCGCCGCGAAGGAGGGCCTCGTCCCCCTCCCGCTCTCCGCGGATTTGCCGGTCGCCGTCGCGATCCGACTTTCGCTCTCCTTCCCGTTGCTGATCGGCGCCGTTCCGCTGTGGGGCTTCGACTTCACCTATACCGTTCCCGACTACCACGGCAAGAAGCAGGAGCCGAAGCCCACGCGCTGCTGGTTCTCGGACGGCGGCATCACGAGCAACTTTCCGATCCACTTCTTCGACGGCCCGATCCCGCGCTGGCCCACGTTCGGATTCAACCTCACGCCGTTTCACCCGCGATTCCCGCGCCAGCCGGAGGAGAAGGGGGAGAAAGAGGTCTTTGGGCCGGAGATCGAGGCGCTCAACATCTGGTTGCCCAACGGCAACGGCGACGGTCTCCAGGAGACGTGGAACAACCCGCCTGAGGGCGAGAAGCGCAGCGCGCTCGCTGACCTCTCTTGGTTCCTGTTCCAGGTCGTCGGCACCATGCAGAACTGGCGCGACAACTTGCAGCTGCGGATCCCGGGCTTCCGCGACCGCGTCGCGCAGGTCCACCAGGCGAACGACGAGGGCGGGCTCAACCTCAACATGGACGAGCCGAGGATCAAGGCGCTCAGCACGCGCGGCCGGATCGCGGCGCAGATTCTCGCCGAACGCTTCAGCAACGCGCCGCCTCCGCACACCGTCCTGACGTGGAACAACCACGCCTGGGTCCGGCTGCGCAACCAGATGGGCCTCCTCGAGACGCACCTCGCGAAGATCGAGACCGCGTACGCGCAGAAGGAGGGGCTCGAGTCCTACGGGCAGCTCATCGCCTCGCCGCCGCCGGCCTACCACTTCACGCGGCCCGTCGACGCGGCGGCCATGCTGAAGGAGCTCGATGCGTTGGCGAAGCGGTGGGGAACCTTCGGGGGCCTGCTTGGCGAGAATGTCCCGCACCCGCTGGCGGAGCTGAGGACGATGCCGAAGGTGTAGGGAAGAGGCTCCGAGTCGCGCGATATGCTTCGCCCGAACGAGCCAGGAGGAAGCCATGTCGACCACGAAAGAGACGACCCCCGGCCCTCGGACCGGTCCCGCCTGCGACGACACTCCCGCCGTCACCGTTCGCGTCGGGCCGCCGCGCGTGCGGCCTCACGTGGTTCCGATGCAGGGCAAGACCGCGCCGCTCACCCGCGAGGACATCGTAACGACGTTCCTCGTGGTCTGGCAGCCGTCGCCGCCTCCGCCGCCCCTCTGGGTCAAGTTCCTCCAGTCGGCGCCGTTCGGCACGCAGCTCATCCGCGCCGCGGATCTCCATTGGGACGGCAAGTATCTCTCGGTCGAGCTCGTCAACGAGGCCGACATCGACGCCTTCGCGGCCCAGATGTCGCAGTGGGTCGAGTACGCCAACAGCGCGCTCTCCCAGTGCGAGCGCTCGCCGGCCTTCGTCGCGCTCCAGGAGGCGCAGGAGCGCGCGCTCGCGATCGAGAACCGGCTGCGGAAGTAGACCGTTTCGCGAGGTCCTTAGCCCGTCATCCTGAGCGCAGCGAGGGATCCCGAACTCGATTCGGGACGCCGGCTGTGAAGCGCGGGATCCCTCGTCGCTCCCCTCGCTTCGCTCGGCGTCCGCTCCTCGGGATGACAGGCGAGAAGCCTGAACCCTCTGTCCTCCCGCATCACTAGTTCCTCCCGCGGCCACGTTCGGACCGTCGACGACGGGGAGGAGTCATGCCCAAGGGAAGAGCGTTCCAGGTTTCGAAACCGGGGCAACCGTTCGAGAGGGTCGAGCGCGAGTTCCCATCTCCCGGTCCCGGCCAGGTGCGCGTTCGGGTCGAAGCCAACGGCATCTGCCACAGCGACGTCCTGACGAAGGAAGGGCTCTTCCCGGGGATCCAGTACCCGCGCGTGCCCGGGCACGAGGTCGCCGGCGTCGTGGACGCCGTCGGCGAGGGCGTCACCGCGTGGAAGAGCGGCGACCGCGTCGGGATCGGCTGGCACGGCGGTCACTGCGGACAGTGCAAGGAGTGCCGCAAGGGCAACTTCCGCTTCTGCCTGGTCTCGCCGCTCGTCACCGGGATCTCCTACGACGGCGGCTACGCGGACTACGTGCTCGCGCCGGGCGTGGCGCTCGCGAAGATCCCGGAGGGGCTCTCGGCGGTCGAGGCCGCGCCCCTGATGGACGCGGGCGTCACGACGTTCATGGGCCTGCGCCACAGCGGAGCGCAGGCCGGCAACCTGGTCGCGGTCCTCGGCGTCGGCGGCCTCGGCCACCTCGGCGTGCAGTTCGCCGCGAAGATGGGATTCGACACGGTCGCGATCGCCCGCGGTGCCGACAAGGAGCCGTTCGTCAAGAAGCTCGGCGCGCGCGTCTACATCGACAGCGAGAAGCAAGATCCCGCCGCGGAGCTGATGAAGCTGGGCGGCGCCCGCGCGATCCTCGCGACCGCGACGAGCGGCTCCGCGATGACGGCGGTGATCGGCGGGCTCGGAGTCGACGGCGTCCTCGTGGTCGTCGGCGCGCCGGCGGATCCGATGACGGTCCCCGCCTACGCCCTCATCAGCCACCGCCGCTCGATCGCCGGCTGGGCCTCCGGCCGGCCGGTCGACTCGGAGGCGACGATGGCGTTCGCGATGCAGACCGGCGTGCGCTCGATGAACGAGGTCTTTCCGCTCGACCGCGCGGCGGAAGCGTACGACCGGATGATGTCGGGCGACGCGCGGTTCCGGGTGGTGCTGACGACTTAGAGGACGCGCCTCTCCCGTGCCGTCATCCTGATCCCGAACGAAGTGAGGGGGAGGATCCCGTGTCGCAGCGCCGGGCCGGTTGAGAAGGACGGGATCCTCGTCGCTCTGCTCCTCAGGGATGACGGGGGGATGCCAGGGCCCGGTGCGCTTCTTGCATCCTCTTGGTTGAAAGAAGACGCGAAAGGAGTGTCCGCGATGGATCCGAAAGACACGCGACCGACCGAACTCGACGATACAGCCCCCTCCGACGCGGAGCCCGAACATGAGAAGCACCGCCGGCACGGGTATCGGGGGTACCCCAACAATCCGAACATCGGCGGCGACATCCACACCGGAAGCGGCTTCGCCGGCGTTGGCTCGACGGCCGAGGCGGGCTCAGGTCAGGGAATCCTGACCGAAAAGACCCGGGAGTCGATCGAGGAGCTGGGGGACGAGGAGAAGGACGAGGAGTAGAGGCTACGCCGCCCAACCGTTTAGTTCTCGCGTCATCCTTCGTCGCTCGGTAAACGCCTCGCTCACGCGAGGCGTTGCCTAAAGTCGGGGGTCTTCCTCTGGTGGTCGGCTCGCTCCGCTCCTCAGGATGACGGGCGTTTCCCTTCGGCCCATGAAAGAAGCGAGCCGTCATCCTGAGCGAAGCGAAGGATCCCGTGCGTTTACGGACGCTCTCGGGTCGCGACGGTATTCCTCTTCGCTTCGCTCCTCGGGCTGACGGCGACTCGGCTCTCGGGGCAGCGAGCGCCTCGTCCTATCCCTTCACGCCTTTCTCCGGGTCCCACGACCCCTGCTGCTTGCGGATGTAGAGGATCTGACCCGTGTGGTACGCGTTGTGCGCGCTGATGTGCGCGATCGTGTCGTACCACTTCTGCAGCGTCTGGTCGTCCGCGACCTCGATCCATTTCTCCATGTCGCTCAGGACCGCGTCGAGATCCGCGGCCGCCTTCTCCCAGGCGGCCTTGTCCAGCGGTCCGGCGAACGTCTCCTTGTTGTCGCCGCTGTAGGCCGGTCCCTTCTCCCGCTTCATCTTCGCGAGCTGCGCCCGGTTCCAGAAGACCAGGTGCTGCACGAGCTGGGCGATCGAGTGGTTGGCGTCTCCCTGCTTCCAGTTCGCCTGCTCCGCCGTCAGCCCGGCGACCGACTTGCTTGCCGGCACGAACCAGTCCTGCTGGTTGTGGGTGGACTTGAGCTGATCGAGCAGGACCGACTTCAGCGTCGGCGGGGGAGACGGCGGCTTCTGGGCGGGAACGGCGGGCAACAGGAGCGCGAGAGCCAGGAGATGAGCGTTCATGCGATTCCTCCGACTGCGCGAACGCTAGCACCGAGGGCTCACTCATCAATGGCCACTTCTGACGGAATGCTCGAAATTGAGGACCACTGCGGGACGAATTTCGGCGCGGTGCCTCGTGACGCGATGCCCCCTCACCCGGCCGATACCGCCGGCCTGCGGCCGGCGTTGCCTACGGCCGGGGGCTTGCCACGCTGGGCGGCTCCCCCCGCCGGGGGGAAAGGAGTAGGTGCGTCCCGATCTCCGGCGCTTCCCCCTATCCCGCCGGCGGCGGGAGAGGGTTGGGGTGAGGGCGCGCCCATAAGCCGTCATCCCGAGCGCAGCGAGGGATCCCGAGATGTTACGCACCGTCGGCTCTAAAGCGCGGGATCCCTCGTCGCTCCCCCTCGCTTCCCTCGGGGTCCGCTCCTCGGGATGACAGGAGAAGACTCCTCCCGTGCCAAGGCCGAGACTTTTCGCCTCAACTTTCGTATTGCTCCCAGAGGGCCCGTACGATGAGCAACCCCGACCGCCTCTTCTGGCTCGGCACCGTCCCCTCCGACGTCCGCTTCGCCCTCCGACAACTCGCCAAGAATCCCGCCTTCTCGGCCATCGCCGTCCTGACCCTCGCCCTCGGTATCGGCGTCGCGACGGCGATCTTCTCGGTCGTCTACGGGGTCCTCCTGCGCCCCCTCCCGTACCCCGACCCGGACCGGATCGTCTCGATCTTTGAGGTCACCACGAAGGGCTATCCGTCGCGCCTCGCCGACCCCAACTTCGACGACTTCCGCGACCAGAGCAAGAGCTTCCAGGCGATCGCCAAGTACACGGACTGGACCTCGTCCGTCTCCGGCGCCGCGATGCCCACGCGCACGACCGTCTCCGCCGTCTCGCCCGCGTTCCTCCGCGTTCTCGGCATCGCGCCGGTCCTGGGCCGCGGCTTCGGCGACGCCGACGCGAAGCGGGGCGCCGCTCCGACCGTCCTCCTCAGCTACGGCTACTGGAGAGCCATGGGCTTGCCGCGTGACCTCTCGCAGGCGCGCCTCAAGCTCGACAACCAGGTCTACTCCGTGGTCGGGGTCCTCCCCGCGGGTTTCCGCTTTCCGCACGATGCCGAGCTCTGGGTCCCCGCGGGCCTCGACGGCGAAAGCCCGAGCCGCACCTCGCACAACTACAGCGCGATCGCGCGCCTGAAGGATGGAGTCACGATCGCCCAGGCGAACTCCGAGATCTCCGGCATCGCGCGCCGCATCCACGACGCCTCTCCCGAGAAGGGGGACTACCTCCTCGCGGACGGCATGGTGACGTCGCTGCGGGACGCGCTGACCGGCAAGGCGCGCCTCGCGCTCCTCGTCCTCCTCGGCGCGGTCGGGTTTCTGCTCCTCGTCGCGTGCGCCAACGTCGCGAACCTGCTCCTCGCGCAGGCGTCGGCGAGACGGCGCGAGCTGGCGATCCGCAGCGCCCTCGGCGCGGGGCGAGGGCGCCTGATCCGCCAGTTCCTGACCGAGGCGCTCGTCCTCGCGTTCACCGGCGGATTGCTCGGCGTCCTCGGCGCCGCCGTCGGCGTCCGAAGCCTCGTCGCGCTCGCCCCGCCGTCGCTCCCGCGCCTCGAGAGCGTCGAAATCAGCGTTCCCGTGCTCGTGTTCGCGCTTCTGCTTTCGACCGCCGTCGCGGCGGGCCTGGGCGCGTTCACGGCAGCGCGTGCGTCCGCGGGCAACCCGGGCGAGGATCTCGTGCAGGGCGGACGCGGAGCGTCCGGCTCGCACGCCAGCCGCCGCGCCGGCCGCGTCATCGTCGCGGCGCAGGTCGCGGTCACGCTCATCCTGCTCGTCGGAGCCGGCCTCTTCGGACGCAGCCTGCTGAAGGCCCTCGAGGTCGATCCCGGCTTCCGGGTCGAGCAGATCGTGACGATGGACGTGTCGTTGCCCTTTGTGTCGTCGGCCGATCCGAAGGCAAAGGCGTGGCAGGCCGGGTTCTACGCGAACCTGATCGAGCGCCTGCGCGGGATCCCCGGCGTCGAGACGGTCGGCGCAACGAGCGGCCTTCCCATGGACGGCGGCCATCCCGACGGCCAGTTCCTGCTGATGACTCCGGAGGAGATTCCGAAGTCCTTCGCCGAGCTCCGCCCGTACGAGAACCAGAAGGAGCGTATCGGCAACGCGGACTTCGTCGCGGCCACGGACGGCTACTTCCGCGCGCTCGGGATCCCGCTCGTCCGCGGGCGGCTCTTCGACCGGCGCGACATGGCGGATGCGCCGCACGCTGCGCTGATCACCCAGTCGCTCGCGCGCGAGCGCTTCCGGGACCGCGACCCGATCGGCCGTACGATCGAGTTCGGCAACATGGACGGCGACCTGCGCGTCCTGACGATCGTCGGCATCCTCGCCGACACGCACGAGTACGGCCCCGACGCCTCGCCGCGGCCGACCGTATACGTGAGCCTGTTCCAGCGCCCGCGCTCGGAGATCAGCGTGACGATGCGAACCTCCTCCGAAACGGCGATGGTCGCGTCGGCCGCGCGGGACATCCTGCGCGGGCTCGACCCCGAGATCCCGGCGCGCTTCCGGACCCTCTCGCAGGTCTACGCCGCGTCGCTCGGCTCGCGGCGGTTCAACGTGATCCTGGTTTGCTTCTTCGGCGCCGCCGCGCTCCTTCTCGCGACGGCGGGCGTGTTCGGCGTGATGGCCTACTCCGTCAGCCGCCGCACCCGCGAGATCGGCGTCCGCGTCGCGCTCGGAGCGGGGACTCGCGACGTGCTCCGGCTGATCGTGGGGGAGGGCCTGCGCACGGTCCTCGTCGGCGCCGCGCTCGGCCTGGCCGGCGCGCTCGTCCTGACGCGAACGATCTCCTCGCTCCTCTTCGGCGTGACCGCCACGGATCCCGTCGCCTTCGGCGCCGTCACCGCGCTGCTCCTCGCCGCAGCGCTCCTCGCCTGCTGGATCCCCGCCCGGCGCGCGGCGAAGGTCGATCCGCTCGTCGCTCTGCGGTCGGAATGAGGGGAGTCGGACGCGGAGCCGCTGTCGTCCCCGTCTCCCGCCGCAGCGGGAGAGGGTTGGGGTGAGGGTCTCCCTACGCCGTCGTCCTGAGGAGCGTAGCGCAGCGAGCGACGAACGGATCCCGTCACTGCTAGCCGCGTTTCTCCTCGACCCGACCCCGATCAACATCTCCCTCTCCCGCGGCGGCGGGAGAGGGTCGGGGGGAGGAGGCCCCTACAGCTCCGACCGGAACGGACCGGCCAGCCACTCCGTGAACCGTTTCGGGAACGGCCTCGCCTTCCACATCGCGAACGTGTAGGGCTCGCACTTCGCGAGGTCCCGTTCGAAGCGCGCGCGCATGTCGGCGGCGAACCGCGCGTCGTAGACGAACAGGTTGATCTCCTCGTTCAGGTGGAAGGAGCGCTCGTCGAAGTTCGCCGAGCCGATCGTCGAGAAGATGCCGTCCACGACCATCGTCTTCGGATGGAACATCGTCGGCTCGTACTCGAACATCTTCACGCCGCCCGCGAGCAGCGGCCCGTAGGACGCGCGTCCCGCCGCCTTCGTCGCGGGCACGTCGTTGTGCACGTCGGAGGGGACAATGACGCGCACGTCCACGCCGCGCTTGACCGCCGCGACGAGCAGCCCCGTCGTCTCGTCGTCCGGCACGAAGTACGAGTTCGCGATCCAGATCTCCTTCGCGGCCGCGGCGAGCGAGATCGCGTACACGCGCCCGGCCCCCGAGATCGCCGACAGGGGCGAGGACGGAACGACCGCCGCGGAGAGCGACCCCGGCTGCGGAAGCGCGGGGAAGAACTCGTCGCCGACGAGTGGCTCGCCCGTCACCTCCGACCAGTTCTCCTGGAACGCGCGCTGGAGCCCGCGCACGGCGGGCCCCTCGACGCGCGCCTGCGTGTCCCGCCAGTGCTCGGGCGAGTCCGCGTCGCCGGCCCACTCGTCGGCGAACCCCACGCCGCCGGTGAACCCGACCGTGCCGTCCACGACCATCACGCGCCGGTGGTTGCGGTGGTTCAGAACCCAGACCTTCCACGGCTTCTTCGAATGGAAGTACTGCACGCGGACGCCGCCCTTCTCCATCGCGTCGGCGTCGCTCTCCTTGAGCTTCGAGCTCGACCCGACTGCGTCGAGCAGCACGCGCACCTCCACGCCGCGCGCGGCGGCCTGGAGGAACGCGTCCCGGAACCGCGTGCCGACTTCTCCCGACCAGAAGATGTACGCCTCGAAGTTGACCGTCTTCTTCGCGGCGCCGATCGCCTCGAGCATGGGCGGGAAGATCCCGTCGCCGTTCTCGAGGATCTCGATCCGGTTGCCGGGCGTCATCGGCGGCCCCGGCAGCGCCGAGGGCAGGAACGTCGCGTCCGTGATCCGGAAGTCGTGGGGGAGCTCGTATTTCGTCTGTTGCGGCGAGCTCGACTTCGCGAGCGTGATCGCCAGGACGTAGCCCGCCAGCACGGAGAGGAGGGCGATCGAAATCACGTGCGCCGCCGTCCCGCGTCGGGAGTGGGGGGTGCGCTTCTTGCGAGGCTTCGTCACGGCGTCAGACCAATCCGGCCATCGCCCGAGCGTCTCCCTCCCTCTCCCGGCGGGAGAGGGCAGGGGTGAGGGGGGCGATCCCCCACGAGGCCGGCTCGCAAGCAAATTGCTGCACTTCCCGGGACAGATGCGAAAGGAATGCCTGTTTTGATGACGAGAAGTAAGCCTGGATCGGCTGATGAGTCACGGGCTCGCCGGGGAGGACCAGCTCTTCCCGCCCAGCCGTGCCCCTGCCTCGCTACTTGGCTACTTCGCAGCGACGACTCGCCCGATGACCTTCGGGTCCGCCGGCAGCAGGCCGACCTTCGACAGCCGCGGCGGCAACTCACGAAACTTCGGGTACAACCGGTACGCCTTCGCAAACACCGCCAGCGACTCCTCCACCTTCCCCGTGTTCGCCAGGGCGACCGCGTGCCAGAAGGCCATCTCGGCGAAGTCGGGAACGAGCGCCTCGGCCGCGGCGTAGGCCTTCAGCGCCGCGGCGTCATCCTTCTTTTCGAAGTACCGATCGCCCTCGTTGCCGAGGTTGTTCGCGCGCTGCAGCGTGACGAGGCGCCTCAGCTCCACGAGCGGCTGAAAGCTGTCCTCGACGCGCAGGCCGTCCTGGTTCGCATTGTGCCTTCTGCGGCTCTACGCCGGACGGGCAGAAGAGTTGCTGTCGTAAGCGCAACCTGAAATCGGAAGATCAACGCCCGTCAGCGCAAACCCCGCCCTTCTCCGATGCGCTAAGGTGTCTTCCGTGCCCAATCGCGTGCGCTTTCCTCTTCCCCCGGCGCGGCGCTGACCGCCAAGCGGTCCGCCGGCGCCCGTGCTCCGCTCGCTCCCCAGCGGCAATGGGCCGTCGCCGTCCGGATCGCCATCGGTCTTCTCGTCGCGACCGTCTGCTCGTTCCTCTTCGCCCGCGTGCTGTCCGCCCTCGAGAACCAGACGGCGCTCATCCGGGCCGACCTGCGCATCAGCGCGCTCGTCCAGACCTTCCGCACGCCCGCTCTCACGAAGGCGATGGTCTTC
>DASXPB010000038.1:0-6968 GCA_036493875.1 Thermoanaerobaculia bacterium | reverse complement strand
GCCGTCCTGGGAGTCCTGGGACGGAGCCCACCGCGCCGACTGCCGCCTCGTGGCGCTCTCGGAGGCGGGGGAGGTCCTCGGGTTCGCCGCGCTCTCGAAGGTCTCCGACCGCTGCGTCTACGGCGGCGTGGCGGAGGTCAGTGTCTACGTGGCGGCGAAGGCGCGGGGATCGGGGCTGGGCCGGCGGCTGCTGGACCGGCTGATTCGGGGCTCGGAGGAAGCCGGGATCTGGACTCTCCAGGCCGGCATCTTTCCGGAGAACGCCGCCTCGATCGCGCTGCACGAGAAATCCGGCTTTCGCGTCGTGGGCGTGCGCAGCCGCCTGGGCCGCCTCGCCGGCCGCTGGCGCGACGTGGCGCTGCTCGAGCGCCGGAGCGAGAGCGTCGGGATCTGAGCGCCGCGAGTCCTGACTTTCACGCCAGCTTCGGGAGTCGAGCTTCATGCGAGCTTCACAAGCCGGCTGGAGGATTCACTCGCACGCCCGCGAATTCCGCGGAGCCGAGAGGAGCGCGGATGGTTCCTACGACGAGGCTGTTCGAGCACGCGGACGACGCGAAGGCCGTCGCCGCGGGTACGACGATCTTCCACAGAGGTGATCCCCGCGATGCGATGTACGCCGTTCTCGACGGCGAGGTGGACATCATCGTCAACGGCAAGATCGTCGAGACCGTCGGCAGGGGCGGGATCTTCGGCGAGATGGCGCTGATCGTCGGGGAGAACCGCACGGCGACGGCGGTCGCGAAGACGGATGCGAAGCTGGTCGCCGTGGACGAGCGCCGCTTCCTGTTCCTGGTCCAGCAGACCCCCAACTTCTCGCTTCACGTCATGCGGGTGCTGACGGAGCGGTTGAGGTCCATGGACGAGCGCTTCGTGCGCGCGACGCGGCCTGAAGCTTAGACGCGCCCGGACTCGACCCCGTCACAAGCCGAACCTCTGCGTTTCGAGTAGTTTCGTCGTCTCATTGATTTACGCCTTCCTTACGCCTAGAGTCTTGATGTGGAAAAGCGCAGCCGGCCCTCCGGGAATGCCCCGGAGATGCCGCCGTCGCGAAATCTGGGCGTCGGCAACTCGAGCTGCCCCGGCCACGACGGCGGCGGGGAAGGCGATCCTCTCAAGCTGATCGTCGCTTCGGGCGCGCGCAAGGAGAGGCTCCGGCAGCGCGACTGGAACCGCGCCTCGCGCGGGAGGCCCGCCCCCTACGCCGAGCTGCGCGTCGCGTCGGCCTTCTCGTTCCTGGACGGCGCGTCGTTGCCCGAGGACCTCGTCGAGGAGGCCGCGCGCTGCGAGATCCCCGCCGTCGCGCTAGTGGACCGCAACGGCGTCTACGGCGCGCCCCGCTTCTACAAGGCGGCGAAGGCGGCGGGGATCAAGGCGCTGGTGGGGGTGGAGGTGACCGTCCTACCCCCTCTCCCGGCGGGAGAGGGTTGGGGTGAGGGGCGCTCACGCGCGCGACGAAGCAGGGAAGACTCTTCCACGCAGAGTTCCCCCCTCACCCCTCCCTCTCCCCCCGCGCCCGGGGGGAGAGGGGGTTTTGCCGATGCTACTCGTCTCACCCTCCTCGTCGAGAACCCTACCGGCTACAAGAATCTCTGCCGCCTCCTCACCGCGGGAGCGCTCGGCCGGCCCAAGGGCGAGGCGAGCGTCACGCTCGAACAGGTCGCCGCGCATGCGGGAGGGCTGCACTGCCTGACCGGCGGAGACGAGGGCCTCGCCGCGCGCGCGCTTCTCGAGGGGGGGCTCGACGCCGCCGGCGGAGTCCTCGATGCCCTCTCCGAGATCTTCCCGGGCCGCCTGCACGTCGAGCTGCAGCGGCACCGCCTCGCCGCGCAGGAGCATCGCAACCGCGCGCTCGTGGACCTGGCGCACGCGCGGCGGCTTCCGCTGCTCGCGACCAACGGCGTCCGCTATGCGCGGCCGAAGGACAAGGAGCTCCACGACGTCCTGACCTGCATCCGCCACCACACCACCCTCGACAAGGCCGGGACCCTGCTCGCCGCCCAGCGCGAACGTCACTTCCGGACGGCCTCCGCGATGGAGCGGCGATTCGCCGATTTCCCCGAGGCGATCGCGGCGTCTCACGAGCTCGCCGAGCGCCTCGACTTTACCCTCGCCGACCTCGGGTACCGCTTCCCGGCCTATCCGCTGCCGCCGGGCGAGACGCCGTCCTCGTATCTGAGGCAGATCACGTGGAACGGCGCCCGCGCCCGCTTCCGGCCGCTCACCTCCAAGGCACAGGCGCAGATCACGAAGGAGCTCGCGATGATCGAGAAGCTCGACCTCGCCGGCTATTTCCTGATCGTCTGGGACGTCGTGCGCTTCTGTCTCGAGAGCAGGATCCTGGTGCAGGGCCGCGGCTCCGCCGCCAACAGCGCGGTCTGCTATGCGCTCTCGATCACCGCGGTGGACCCGGTCAAGATGGAGCTGCTCTTCGAGCGCTTCCTCTCGGAGGAGCGCGGGGAGTGGCCCGACATCGACCTCGACCTGCCCTCGGGCGACCAGCGCGAGCGTGTCATCCAGCACGTCTACGCCAAGTACGGGCCGCACGGCGCCGGGATGACGGCGAACGTGATCACGTACCGCGACCGCTCCTCGGCGCGCGAGGTCGCGAAGGCGCTGGGCTACTCGCCGGCGCAGGTCGACGCGCTGTCGAAGCGGCTGGGCGGCTGGAACTTCGGCGAGATCCGGGATCCGCCGGAGGAGCTCCGGGGCGAGATCGCGGGAGCGGGGCTCGATCCGGAGGAGACGCGCGCGCGCCACTTCCTGCGGCTCTTCCTGCAGATCCAGAACCTGCCGCGGCATCTCGGGCAGCACTCCGGGGGCATCGTGGTGGCCGCCGGCCGACTGGACGACGTCGTGCCGCTCGAGCCCGCGTCGATGCCCGGCCGCGTCGTGGTCCAGTGGGACAAGGACGACTGCGCCGATCTCGGGATCGTGAAGGTGGATCTGCTGGGTCTCGGGATGCTGGCCGCGCTAGAGGAGGCGATCCCGATGATCCGCACGCACGAGAAGCTGGAGGTGGATCTCGCGCACCTGCCGGCCAACGACGCGAAGGTGTACGCGATGCTGAACGCCGCGGACACGGTCGGCCTCTTCCAGGTCGAGAGCCGCGCGCAGATGGCCTCGCTGCCGCGCAACGCGCCGAAGGTCTTCTACGACCTCGTCGTGCAGGTCGCGATCATTCGGCCCGGGCCGATCGTCGGCGGCATGGTGCGGCCGTTCTTCGAGCGGCGGCAGGGAAGGCTCCCCGTCGAGTACCCGCATCCGTGCCTGGAGCCGATCCTGAAGCGGACCCTGGGCGTCCCGCTCTTCCAGGAGCAGATCCTGCGGATGGCGATGGTCGCGGCGGGATTCACGGGGGGCGAGGCGGAGGAGCTGCGTCGCGCGATGGGGTTCAAGCGCTCCGTCGAGCGGATGGAGGGGATCGAGCGGCGGCTGCGCGAGGGGATGGCGAAGAACGGCATCGGCCCCGCCGCGCAGGAGCAGATCGTCAAGTCGATCACCTCCTTCGCGCTCTACGGCTT
The DNA here is from genome assembly GCA_036493875.1 of Thermoanaerobaculia bacterium. Classification (GTDB taxonomy): domain Bacteria; phylum Acidobacteriota; class Thermoanaerobaculia; order UBA5066; family Gp7-AA6; genus DAHUXD01. Next base: position 3,447 of record DASXPB010000038.1, on the reverse strand, counting down.
CCCCGAGTCGCATGCGGCGAGCTTCGCGCTGATCGCGTACGCGAGCGCGTACCTGAAGGCGCACCATCCGGCAGCCTTCCTCGCGTCGCTCCTGAACGCGTGGCCGATGGGCTTCTATCACCCCGCGACCCTCGTGAAGGACGCGCAGCATCACGGCACGCGAGTCTTGCCCGTCGACGTGGCGCGTTCGGGCTGGAAGTGCCGCTGGGAGGAGACCGCGCAGAGGCGCGGCTCAGGAGCCGTGCGCCTGGGGATGCGCTTCGTCAAGGGGCTGCGGCAGGAGACCGGCGAGACGATCGAACGCGAGCAGGCGGCGGCGCCCTTCCGGAGCGTCGACGACCTCGCCGCGCGCGCGCGGCTGCGGCCCGACGAGCTCGACAAGCTGGCGTTCGCCGGCGCGCTCTCCGGATTCGGGCGGACGCGCCGCGAGTCCCTCTGGCAGGTCGCCAAGGTCGCGCGCAGGCCCGGGCCGCTCTTCGAAGGCGAACCGACGGATGATCCGTCGCCGCTGCCGGAGATGACGCCGATCGAGGAGACGCGGGCAGACTACGTGGCGACCGAGATCACGACGGGCCCCCACATGCTGGCGCACCTGCGCGACGCGCTGCGCGCGCGCGGGGTGCTCTCCGCCCGCCAGCTGCGCGGCTGCGCGGACGGCGATCGCGTCACGGCGGCGGGCGCGGTCATCGTGCGCCAGCGACCGGGGACCGCGAAGGGCTTCGTGTTCCTGACGCTGGAGGACGAGACCGGGATGCTCCAGGCGATCGTGCGGCCCGACCTCTTCCGCGACGAGCGCGCCGTGGTGGTGGGCTCGGGGGCGCTGGTCGTGCAGGGCCGGCTCCAGCGGCAGGACGGCGCGCTCTCCGTCCGCGCGGAGCGGTTCTGGACGGTCCCGGAGTTCGAGCGGATGCCGAGCCACGATTTCCGCTAATCGCTGACCGCTCCTCGCGAGACGGCGTTCGGCGCGGCGGTACACTGCCGGCTCGACCGCATGCCCACGACTCTCCTGACCCAGATCGGCCTCGCCGCGGGGGCGGCGATGACCTCCGGATTCCGGCTCTACGGGACCCTCGCGGCCCTCGGGTTCTTCCACCGGATCGGCGTTCTCCACTTGCCTCCCGGCGCGGAGGTCCTGTCGCGTACGCCGATCCTGGCTCTGTCGACCGTCCTCTTCGTCATCGAGTTCCTGGCCGACAAGATCCCGGTCGTCGACACGATCTGGGACGCCGTGCACACCTTCCTGCGCGTGCCCGCGGCGGCGGTGCTGGGCTTCGCTGCGCTCTCCGACGTGGCCGAGCCGTGGCGCACGGCGGCCGCGCTCCTCTGCGGCACGATCGCGCTCTCCGCGCACGGCCTGAAGGCGGGCACCCGCTTGGCGTTGAACGCGAGCCCCGAACCGCTGACGAACTGGGCGGCGTCCTTCTCCGAGGACGCGCTGTTCGCGTTCTGCATCTGGCTGATCCTCTTCCATCCCGCCGCCGCGCTCGTCCTCGCGCTCGCCGTGCTCGCGGCGGGCCTCCTCCTGGTCCACTGGGTGGTGCGAGGGATCCGGTTCCTCTTCTCGACGGAGGCTCGCACCGCCGAGTAGAGGTGCCGTGAAAGCGCGGAGCCTGCTTCCCGACCCACAAGGAGCGATGGGGAAGCGCCCCTGACCGGCGGTTTTGACAAAGGAAAGGTCCTCCTAAACCTTCCGGCCGAAGACCCCGTAAGATTTCCGCAATGAAGCGCGTGGCACTCCTCCTCCTGGCCGTGGTGTGCTTCGGCATGTCCGGCGCGACGGCGGAGGCGGCGGAGGACGCCCCGCCGACCCTGCACTTGAACCGCATCTCGTCCCCGATCACGATCGACGGCGACCTCTCCGACGCGGGCTGGCAGGAGGCGACCGTGATCGAGCAGTGGTACGAGATCAACCCCGGCGATAACGTCCCGCCGCCCGTGAAGACGGTCGCGCGAATCGGCTATGACGACCGCTTCTTCTATGTGTCCTTCTGGTGCGCCGACCCGGACCCCTCCAGGATCCGCGCGCCGTTCGTCGACCGCGACGGGATCAGCGACGACCAGGACTACGTCGGGATCCTCCTCGACGTCGAGAACCAGCGGCACGCCGCGATCGACTTCTGGATCGGGCCGACGGGCATCCAGGCCGACTCGGTCTTCAACGAGGGCTCGTTCAACGAGGACTTCGGTCCGAACTACTTCTGGGAGTCGGCCGCGAAGATCGGGCCGGAGGGCTGGACGGTCGAGGTCGCGATTCCCCTCTCGTCGCTGCGGTACCCGGCGAAAGATCCTCAGGACTGGGCGCTGATGCTGTATCGGGTCTACCCGCGCGACTTCAACCACCAGATCTACAGCGTGAAAGTCCCCCAGGGGTCCGGCTGCTTCCTCTGCCAGTCCGCGACGGTCGAGGGCGTCACGGGTTTGCCGAAGGCCTCCCACGCCGTCTTCGCGCCGTACGCGGCGGCGTCCCAGACGCGGAGCTATCCCGGCTCCGACACGTTCGCGGGCGACGGCCTGGTGACCAAGGGCAAGGTCGGCCTCGACGCGAAATGGCTTCCGAGCGCGGCGACGATCGTCGACGCGACCATCAATCCCGACTTCTCCCAGGTCGAGTCGGACGTCGCCCAGATCTCGGCGAACGAGCGCTTCGCGCTCTTCTACCCGGAGAGGCGTCCGTTCTTCCTGGAGCACCTCGACCTCCTGCAGACGCCGATCCAGGCGGTCTACACGCGGACGATCACTTCGCCGCTGTGGGGCGGGCGGCTCACGAGCAAACTCGGCGGGACCAACTTCACCGTGCTCGCGGGCGAGGACCGCGGCGGCGGAACGGTCGTCATTCCGGGCCCCGTCTTCTCGGACACGGCGAACCAGGACTTCCACTCCTTCGTCGGCATCGCACGCGCCCGCCAGGACCTCGGCGCGTCCTTCGGCGGACTCCTGGCCGCCGGGCGCGCGATCGAGGGCGGCGGCTACAACGCCGTCCTCGGCGGCGATTTTCTGTGGCGGCCCACCGACGCGGACTTCGTGACCGGGCAGTATCTCTACAGCTTCACGCAGAATCCGGATCGCCCGGACCTCTACCCGACCTGGCTCGGGCAGAAGTCGTCGGGCTTCGGCTGGACAGGGCAGTGGAGCCACTCGTCGCAGGCCTGGAGCTGGTCGGTGTCGCACACGGACTTCGCGGAGGGCTTCCGCGACGACGAGGGGTTCGTTCCCCAGGTCGGCTTCCGGGAAGAGCTCGGGAGTCTCTCCTACCGCTTCAACACGACGGGGTTCTTCAGCCGCGTGCGGCCGCTCGTCAACGCCTCTTACGAGACGGCGCGCGACTGGTCGCTGCTCGCGAGGACGTACTCACCGGGCGTCTCGTTCCAGGCGCTCTGGGGGATGCGGGGGAGCGTGCTCTACAACTTCGACGCGGTCGTCATCGACGGGAAGGAGCTCGACTTCCGG
>DASXPB010000037.1:0-49565 GCA_036493875.1 Thermoanaerobaculia bacterium | reverse complement strand
GAAGTCGTTACCGCCCGACTTCGTCACGACGTTGATGACGCCGCCGGTCGAACGGCCGTACTCGGCCTCGTACCCGGAGCTCTTCACCTGGACTTCCTCGATGAACTCCTGCGAGAGCGCCTTGCCCTGGAACCCCTTGATGACGTTCGTCGTGTTGACGCCGTCCACCAGGTAGGAGTTCTCGACCGAGGTCGCTCCGTAGATCGTGTACCCGCCGCCCGTCATCGTGGTGCCGTTCCCCGAGCGGCCCTGGTTCTCCGACTGGTCGTTGTTCACGCCCGGCTGGATCTCCACGACGCTCGAGTAGTTCCGCCCCATCGGCAGCTTCTGCGCGATCTCCTGGCGGATGTTGGTGCCCGACTCGGCCGAGGTCGTGTCGACCACCGGCGCCTCACCCGTGACGACCAGCTCCTCCTTCGCGGAGACCTGGAGCTGCATCTGCACTTGGATCGCCGCGTCCAGCTTCACGGTGGCGAGCTTCTCGACCGTGGTGAAGCCGGACAGGCTGCCCTTGATCTTGTAGGACCCGGGCGGGAGCGAGATGAATCTAAACGCGCCGTCGTTGCCGGTCACGCTGACGCGCGTGCCCTGCAGTGAGGCGCTCGTGGCCTCGACGGTCACTCCGGGGAGTGGCCGCCCGTCGGTGCCGCTGACCGTCCCCGTGATCTCACCGGTCGTCTGCGCGCTTGCGCCGGACGAGATCAGGAGAAGGGCGGCGAAGATCGCCAGACTGAATCGGAGACCCTTCATGTCTTTTCCTCCTTCGAAAAGTCCTTCGAGACTCGGTGAGTCGCTCTCACCACGGGCCTCCACAGAGAGCAATGCCGCTGCCAAGCGCGCTCGCGCGAAGATTCGTCCGAAGTTCCGTGTTTGCAGCGGCGTGCGAGATCGACAATCTGCATTGACGGACCGCTCGATGCACGGATCGTTGAAGTGCGCGCTCGCAAACTTGGATCGCCGCGACGAAGTGGTCACAATGTTTTCGTCGGGAGTGGTCGCGGACGTCGAACGGCGAGAAATTCTCGGACTGCGAGTCGCGCCCTCATCCTCCGACAGTTCACGCGCGGAATGTGGGTGCGCGTTCGGACGCAATCGGCCGCGAAGTGGTCATTGATCGCGGCGCCTCGGCCGCGCAGACTCCGCGCCCATGACGCGCGAGGACACGGCGATTTCGCGGAGGGCACCGGACGACGCTTCTCCCGCGTCGCCCTCGCTCCTTCCGCCGGGACGCACGCGCAGGGCCATCGTCTGGGGCGGGGTCCTCTGCGGGATCCTCGACATCACGGCGGCGTTCGTCCTCTCGTGGGCGCTCGCGCGCGTCGGCCCGATGCGGGTGCTTCAGGGGATCGCCGAGGCGCTCCTGGGTCCGTCGAGCGCCGGCGGAGGCCTGGCCGCGGCCTCGCTCGGACTCGCGATGCACTTCGGCGTCGCGTTCTTCTGGGCCGCCGTGTTCGCGCTGCTCTGCCGGCGATTTCCCGCGCTGCTGCGCTGGAGCGTGCCCGCCGGGCTGATCTACGGCGCCGTCGTCTGGATCGTCATGTACCGAGTCGTGATCCCGCTGATTCCGCTCGCCAACGAGCTCTATCTGACCAACGTCGACCACACGATTCCGAAGCTGCGCGTGCGGCAGGTCCTCGTCCACTTCGTGTGCGTCGGACTCCCGATCGCGCTCGCGGCGCGCCGCGCCGGGCGATCCGCACCCGAACTCGTCTCACGCTGAGCGCCCCGCCAACTCGCGGGCTCGCGCCCGTGTCAGTCCGACGACGCGTGCGCGACTCTCTGAACCGGAACCTGAAACTGCGGATCGAGATGCTCGCGGACGATCGGAGCCAGCCGCGCGATGCCCTCCTCGACCTCCGGAAGACTGACTCCGCCGTATCCGAGGACCAGGCCGCGGCGCCGCGGACGGCCGAGGTAGAACTGCGAGAGCGGCATGGCCTTGATCCCGATCGCGCCCGCGCGCAGGCCGATGGCGAGGTCGTCGACGTGATCGGGAAGCGCCACGGTCAGGTACATACCGGCGGCGTCGCCGAGCACGCGCACGACGGAGCCGAGCTCCCGCTCGAGCCCCGCGACGAGCGTGGTCCGCCGCTCGCGGCACAGCGAACGCGTCCGCCGGATGTGCCGTTCGAAGTGACCCTCGCGGATGAAGTCCGCGAGCACCGCCTGATGAAACGTCGGCGAGAACATGTCCATCCCCTTGCGGACCGCGACGAACGGCGCGAGGAGATCGCGGGGCAGGACGACGTAGCCCAGCCGGATGGCCGGATACAGCATCTTGGTGAACGTGCCGATGTAGATGACCCGCGAGTCGCGATCGAGACCCTGGAGCGCCGCGATCGGGAGATTCCCGAACCGGTATTCGCTGTCGTAGTCGTCTTCGATGATCCAGGCTCCCTCGCTGCGCGCCCAGTCGAGAAGCGCGAGCCGGCGCGGCGCGCTCATGGTCATTCCCAGCGGGCACTGGTGCGAGGGGGTGACGAACGCCGCCCGGGCGTCGCGGCAGCGCTCGATGCCCGCCTCGACATCGAGGCCCTCGTCGTCCACGGGAACGGGAACCAGCCGAGCCCGCGCCATCTTCAGGGCCTTCTGCGCGCCGAAGTAGCCCGGCTCCTCGAGCCAGACCGGGCTGCCCTCGTCGAGCAGGACGCGCGCGGTCACGTCGACGGCCTGCTGGGATCCGCTGACGATCATGATCTGCTCGGCGTCGCATCGCACGCCGCGCGAGCTGCGGAGGTATTCGGCGAGGCTCTCGCGCAGGGATGGAAGACCCATGGCGTGGCCGTAGTAGAGAAGGTCCGGATCGGTCCGCCGCGAGTGCCGTGCCGCGATGCGTGCCCACACGCGGAAGGGGAACAGGTCGACCGGAGGCTGGCCGACGCCGAACGCGCCGCGCCCCCGGAACCACGGCTGGTCGACGGGACGCGCGAGCGCCGCGGGAATGCGCGCGATGACACGGCGCCCGGGCCGGCCCATCGGGTTTCCGTCCGCGGCGCGGAGCGCGGCCCGGCTGAGCTCCTCCGGCAACGTCCTCGCGACGAAGGTCCCGGAGCCGACGCGGCTCTCGAAATAGCCCTCGGAAATCAGCTGCTCGAACGCGTTCAGGACCGGGATTCGCGAGATGCGAAGCTCCGCCGCGATGGTCCGCGTCGAGGGCAGCCGCTGGCCGGCACGCAGACGCCGCTCGACGATCGCATCGCGGTAGCCCTCGTAGAGCTGACGGTAGAGCGGCGTGCGGGAGCTCGGATCGATCGAGGCGACCGGAAGCACTCCGGGCGGAACGCTTTTCTTCACCGCTCAACGATACTGGATCGCGGCCGATTCGCGTGAGGAAAGTGGTCTCATCGAATCCAACTTTCTGCATCTATGTTCAGACCGCTTTCACGGGGTGATTAGCAGGGAAATACAAAAATGCGTCTGGCCGATCCATCGCGCCGTTCTTAATGGTCATAGAAAGTGATTCCGGATTGGATATTGAGCCAGACCGTCGCGGCGCACAGACTCGGATTCATGAGCGCGGGAGTACGGCGCGAAGTCCAATCGGAGCGAGTCCGCCCGGCGGCCGCCTCGCCGCTGCGCGCCGTCGACGCCGCCTATGGTCCGGCGCCGGGCCGCGACGCGCGCACCGATCTCGTCCTGCGCGCCGACGCGCTCGGGATTCCGTGGGAGCAGATCCTTCTGGAAGAGATTCGGGCGGAGGAGGGCCTTCGGCGTTACCTCGAGGACGTGGAGGGGGAATGGCCGCTCGGAGCCGCGCTCGGCATCCTTCCTTCGACGTTCCTCCGTTCGTGGCGCGTCCGCAACCGCCTCCAGAATCTCTCCGCGCAGGCTCGCGCCGCGCAGGCGCGTTCCGCGCGGAGCGACCTCCGTCGCGCGTTCGAGCAGCTCGGCGGCAAGAACGAAGCGGACCGCACGACTCTCGCGGAGCACCTCTGGTTCGCGTACCAGCGGATCCTCCTCCTTCAGCGCGTCAGCCGTGCGGCGGCGGCGAGCCGGGGCGGCACGCCGGCCGAGCGCCTCGCGTTTATCTGCACGCGCGCCCGCTGCTGCTACGACGACGCCGCCTGGGCCGCGAGCGCGGAGGACTCGCCGCGGCCCGGACACCGGCTCGACGCGGCCATCCGCAAGGTCCGGGAGGAGGGATTCCAGATCCCGCGGGCGGCCACGGAGGCCGGCGCCTTCGCGGCGCTTCGCCGCATCGTTCGCGCCTCGCCGGCCCTCTCGCGGCGCCGGCGCTCGCAGAAGATCCCGCCGAATCGCGAGGGCGTCCCGCACCGGCTCCCGCTCTCCGACGACGTGGGCTAGTCCTCGCGCCAGGGAGACGGCCCCGCGGAAAAACGAGGCCGAGGGATCGACTTCCCTTTAACATCTCCATCGGCGCGATGGAGATTTCCGCCGGCAAACAGACTCACGATTCGCGGCTCCGGCTCGCGATGGCGGCGGTTCTCCTGGCCGGTGCCGGGGTCCGGCTGTGGGAATACTTCGGGAACTCCTCCCTCTGGGTGGACGAGCTCGCCCTCTCGGAAAGCATCCTCCACCGATCCCTGTTCGATCTGCTCGTCCATCCGCTCGCCCTGGGGCAATCCGCCCCCGCCGGCTTCCTGGTGGCGGTCAAGCTCTCGACGATGGTCTTAGGCACCTCGGAGCTCGCGCTGCGCGTCCCCTCGCTCCTCTTCACGCTGGCCGCCCTCCCCCTCTTCGTTGCCGTTGCGAATCGCTACCTCTCCGGATGGGCGGCCGTCTTCGCGACGGCGCTCTTCGCCTTCGGATCGCAATTCGTGCACTACGGCGCCGAGGTCAAGCAGTACGGGGCCGACGTCGCCGTCGTGCTGCTGCTCCTGCTCGTCGCGTTCGATCTGAGCCTGGAATCGCCCCCGAGGAAGGCCTTCCTTCGCGCGGCGGCGGCGGGAGCCCTCGGCGTCTGGTTTTCGATGCCCGCCGCCTTCGTGCTGGCCGGCATCGGCGGGGCGCTGCTCCTTCAGTCGCTGCTGGTTCGCCCGCGCAGGGTGAGTCGCGCGCTCCTCGGGACCGTTGCGGTGTGGGCGGTGGCCGCGGCCGCCGCGAGTCTCTGGAACATCACCCGTGCGGATCCGCAGATTCGGTCCTTCCTCTATGGCTATTGGGTCGATGCCTTTCCGCCCTTTCCGTTACGGCGGCGCGGAGATCTCCTCTGGCCCGTCAACCAGATCGTCCTGTTCTTCCGATGGATGATGGGCTATCCGCGCCCCGGGATCTTCGCCGGTCTGACGCTCGTCGGCTTCGCCGGGCTCTGGAGAAGACGACGTGACTCCGCGCTCCTCCTGGCGGGGCCGCTCGTCGTCGCCGTCGCAGCCTCCGCGGCTCACTTCTATCCCTTGCGCGGACGCCTGACACTCTTCCTCGGGCCGGTCCTTCTCCTGCTGGCCGCGGAGGGAACTCGATGGGTGGCTCGCGGCCTCGAGCGTCTTCGTGTTCCGAAGCCGCTCACCGCGGCTCTCCTCGCCCTGCCACCGTTCCTCGCCTTCGTGGGCAACCATCCAGTCGCCCGGCGGCAGGAGAACCGCGTGCTCTTCGAGTACGTGCAGCGAAGGCGGAGGACCGGCGACGCGATCTACATCCCCTACGACACGATCCGGGCGCTTCGCTACTACGGGCCCCGTACCGGACTGGACCCGGCGTCGGTCACGCCGGGAAAATGCCACCGAGGCGATCTGTCCGCCTACCTTCGCGAGATTGACCAGTACCGAGGCCGCCCGCGCGTCTGGGTGATCTTCGCGCAGACGGTCCCGGCCACGATGGAGCAGCCGACGATGCGAGCCTACCTCGGAGCCATCGGACACCGCCGCGAGGGGATCACCGTGCCCACCTTGGAATCCGCGGCTTTCGACATGCGCGCGGAGCTCTACGACCTGAGCGATCCCGAACGGCTCGCCGCGAGCACGGCCGACGCCTTTCCGCTTCCATGGGTCGATGCGGAAGTCGTTCGCCGGCTGTCCTGCTGGCCCGAGCCGAGTTCCTGAGACGCGCGTGAGGCGATCGCCTCAGGCCGCGGGCGCGGGCCTCCCGCAGAAACGGTCCAGGCAGTCGCGCAGCTTCTCGAAGTTGACGGGCTTGCACAGGAAGTCCGCGACACCGGGTGCGTCATTGATGAACGAGAGCCCGGAGAGCAGGACGACGGGAGTCGCGTACGACCGCCGCGCCCGCTCCGCCAGGAACTGCCAGCCGTCCATGACGGGCATCATCAGGTCCAGGAGGATGAGCCGCGGCGCCTGCATCGTCTCGAGGACCTCGAGCGCCCGCCGACCGTTCTCCACCCCGAGCGCCGCGTAGCCCTCGTCCCTCAGGAAGTCGACGAGACCCTCCCGCACGGCCTCATCGTCGTCGACGACGAGAACGGTTCCCCGCTCGCTATTCATTCGGCCCTCGCACGGTGAGCGGCGGCACCGCCGGCGGCGCCGGCTCCGACAGTCCCGCGACCTCGAGCAGAAGCCGCTCGCCCGAGGTCTCCTCGTCGAGACGCCGGCGGCGCGCGAGCTCCAGCTGGGCCATGACCTGGCGAGCGAGGACCCGCAGGCTCTCCTTCTGCTCGTCGGAGAGCTCGCGCGGCCTCCGGTCCAGAACGCAGAGCGTGCCGATCGCGAACCCGTCGGGCGTCACGAGCGGCGCGCCCGCGTAGAAGCGGACGTGCGGAGCGTCGGTCACGAGCGGATTCCCGACGAACCGCGCGTCGGCCGCGGCATCCTGCACCTCCATCACCCCGGCTCCCAGGATGGCGTGCGCGCAGAAGGCCAACTCGCGCGGCGTCTCGGCCAGGCTCGTTCCGACACGCGCGTGGAAGGCCTGCCGGTCCCGCTCGATCGACGAGACCAGCGCGAGCGGCGTCCCGCAGAGCCGCGCGGCCAGACGCGCGAGATCGTCGAGCTCCCCCGCCGAGGCCGGGGCCGCCGCGGCGTACCGGTGGACGGCGGCGAGCCGCTGCGTCTCCGAGTCGGGCACCGCCGCCGCGACGGCCCCCGTGAAGGTGGTCGACGCGTCGCCATGGTGCGCCGCCGCGAGGGCGACGCGCAGGTCGCGCATCGACTCGAAGCGCTCGGACGGATCCTTGTGCATCGCGCGGCCGATCAGCGCCGCCATCGCCTCCGGGATGTCCGGAACCCGCTTCGCGATCGGCTCCGGCTCCTCCTTCACGATCATCTCGAGCAGCCGGAAGAGGTTCTCGTTCTCGAAGGGCTTGCGGTGGCTGAAGAGCTCGTAGGCCAGGACGCCGAAGGAGAAGATGTCGGTGCGCACGTCGACGACGTCGCCGCAGACCTGTTCCGGGGACATGTAGGCCGACGAGCCGACCGCGACGCCGGTGCCCGTGAGGACGCTCGGCGCGCCGATCAGCTTCGCCACGCCGAAGTCCATGATCTTGACCGTCTTATTCTCCAGGATGCGCACGTTCGCGGGCTTGATGTCGCGATGCATCACGCCGGAGCGGTGCGCGTACTCGAGGCCGAGCGCGATCCCGAGGAGGATCTTGATCCGCGCGAGCACGTCGAGCGGCTCACGGCGGGCGATCAGCTGGGAGAGGTCCTCGCCGCTCAGGAACTCCTGGACGATGTACGGCGTCTCGCCCTCCATTCCGAACTCGTAGACGGTGGTGATGTTGGGATGCTGGAGCCGCCCGGCGAGCTCGGCCTCCTGGAAGAACCGAGCCTGGAACTCCTTGCCGAGGAGGCAACTCTTGATGGCGACGGGACGCTTGATGTCCGGATCCCAGGCCTTGAAGACGGTGCCGAATCCGCCCGACCCGATCCGCTCCAGGATCCGGTACTTGCCGATCGTGCCGTTCGGCTCCGGTCCGGGGGCGCCCGACGGCTTTCCCCGATCCTCTTCTTTGCGGCGAAGGAGGTCCATGACGAGTCTCAGGGAAGCTTATCGCGCGGTCTGCCGTCTACTGGGCCGAGAGCGTTTCGATCAGGGTCCGGAGGTCGTCGGCGTGCTCCTCCTCCTTGGCCAGAATCTCCTCCATGAGACGCCGGGACGTCGGATCGTCGTCGCCCAGGTAACGCACGATCTCGGAATAGGACTCGATCGCCACGCGCTCGGCCACGAGGTCCTCGCGGATCATGTCGACCAGAGACGTTCCCTCGACGTACTCCGAGTGGCTGCGTGTCTGGAGGCCGTCGGGATTGAGATCGGGCTCGCCGCCGAGCTGGACGATCCGGTGCGCGATCTGGTCCGCGTGCGTCTGCTCCTCGTTCGCGTGCTCCAGGAACTCCTGGGCGACCGCCTGGGCGTGGATCCCGGACGCCATGTAGTAGTGGCGCTTGTAACGCAGGACGCACACGATCTCAGTGGCGAGCGCCTCGTTCAGAATCTTCACGACGGCCGCGCGGTCGGCGCGGTAGTTCTCGGTGATCGCGCCCTTCTCGATGTGGCGGCGCGCTCGCGCGCGCAGCTCCTGGATGTCGGAGAGAAACGGATGGGCGGACGGCTTGGCGACTCTGAGGGTCTTCTTGACGTTCTTCATGCGGCTCCTTGCCTTCGCGGCTGCAAAATTCGCCCGGCTTCGACGGGGCGCTCGTCTCAATCAATGTGGAATCGGCTCGGACTGCGGATCCGGCCGTGGCTCGCGCACCGGCTCCGGTGCGTCGCGCCGGCGCGGGTCGATCGCGGGCACCTCCCTCGAGGGATCGTCGATCACGGGCGCGCCGTCCGGCAGCGGATCCTCGACCGGAGAACGTCGGCCGGCGGAGGGGTCCGGCGGCATGAAGAACTCGCTAAGCCAGATCATCCGCGGTGACCTCCTGCACCGCCTTTACAGCGCCCAGCTCGACGCGCTCTCCGGTGACTCTCGATTTGAGGGCCTCGAAGAGCAGGACCGGGGCGGGCTTCTCGACCGTCATGAAGTGGGCCGAGTGCGCGTCGACGGCGATCAGGACCATGCGCGGGTCTTCCGGTCCGCCGTCGTCGTAGCCTCCGCGGTTGCCGAACCAGATCTTCCAGGACGGCTCGTACAACTCCCGAATCCGCTCGCGATCGCGCGAGATGCGCGCCGTTCCCGAGACCGACACCCATTCGCGCGTCCGGTCCTTGTAGTAAGCGAGGTTCACGTTCGGATCGACCGCGATCTCCCGTAGCTTCGGCGAGTCGCTCGCCGCGACGAACCAGAAATGCGCGCCATCGGCGCGCCGCTGCGTCTCCATCGGGCGGGACACGAGGCTGCCGTCCCGGCGCCGCGTCGTGAGCATCGCGACCTCGATGTCCTCGATGAGCTCGTAGAGACGATTGAGTCTCTCCGGCGATACTCCGGGACCCGGACGGCGCGTCCGCCCGGCCTCGCTCACCATGTCTGCTCGCAGAGGCGAATTGACTTCATCATCGAGCTCCTTCCTTCGAAATGCACGGCCCATGCCACGGCATGGCGACCGTGCTCGACGGCGCGCGACCGGCGCGTGCGACCCGATCCCTCGCGCCGCTCCAGCGGCATCCCTCACGCCGCTCCTGCGGCGACGGCGAAACGGAGGCGAAACCTCCGATCAGTCCTTCGGCACTCGCAGACACGGGACCGCCGCCCCCTAAGGGGCGGGTCCGTTTTTTGGCGGGGGAGTCTTGGTGGGATCGGTTCGAGTCTTCCAAAGAACCTTGCCGCTTTGTAAAGCAAGAAGAGTGCCAGCGGCCGGGGCGCCGGACGGCCCGGCTCAGGAAACCGCGGACGCGGAGGCCGTCGGCTGGGACACCTTTCGCACGACTTCGGCAATCTTAGCCTCCGGAGCGCGCCGCGCCACGTCGGCCTGCGAGACGATTCCGGTGCATCCGCCGGATCCGTCCACGACCACGATCCGCCGGACGCGGTTGACCTCCATCAGCCGGCAGCAGTCCTCCAGCGAGGTCTCCTCCTCCGCCGTGAGACAGGGGCTCGACATGCAGTCCCCCGCCGTCAGCCGCGAGGAGTTCTCCCCCTCCGCGACCGCGCGGCAGGCGATGTCGCGATCGGTGACGACGCCGATCGGCTTGCGGCCCTTGGCGTCCGCGACGATCGGGATCGCTCCGCAATCGTGCTCGATCAGCATCTTCGCGATGTCGGGGAGCGACGTCGAGGCGAGAGCGGAGGCCGGTCGCGCGGTCATGACGTCCCGCACCCGCACGATCGTGGATTCGGAACGCTCTTGCATCGCCCGATCCGCCTTCTGAGACGCTTTTCGGGCGTTCTTGTCCATGGTCACCTCCCCGGGAGGAGGCTGCAAGATCCGGACCGGCATCGGCCGGCGGCGCCTCCGGTGGCACCTCGGTTGCATTTCCGACACGGCATGCGCAGTCGAGCGGCCCTCGGCAACCATCCCGTTCATCCGATGCTCGTGCCCATTCCGATCGGCGCGTTCTTCCTGGCGCTCGTCGGAGACCTCGTGTACCGCGGCGATGCGTCGCGGGCGTTCTGGTACGACCTTTCCGAGGTCTGCATCGGAGTCGGAATCGCCGCCGCGGTGATCGCGACCGTGGCCGGGGCGATCGACTACTTCTCCATCAAGATGAGCGGCCAGGCGTTTCGCACGGCCACCTGGCATGGGCTGCTCAATCTCCTCCTGGTGGCTCTCTACGCCACCAGCTTCTTCCTCCGCCGCCACGGCGCGGCGGCGTCCGGCTCGCGCTGGGTGGTCGCGGCCTCGCTGGCCTTCGCGGGCTTCGGCCTGCTCGCGGTGACGGGATGGCTGGGGGGAAAGCTGGCGTTCGAGCATCGAGTCGGCGTTCTCGAGCGGCTGAACGTTGTCCCGTCGCGGCGCAAGGACGAGCGCGCCGCGTCCTGAGATCGCATGTCCACCAAGACACGAAAGGGGCGAGCCGCCGGGTCGGCGAGCCGAAAGGGGCTCGGCGCCTGGCTCGCCAGGTTCTCGCTGGCGGCGACCCAATGGGCCGGCAGCTCGTGGGCGTTCGGCACCGCGGTCGCGGTCATCCTCGTCTGGGGTCTGACGGGGCCGATCTTTCATTACTCCGACACGTGGCAGCTCGTCATCAACACGGGAACCACGATCGTCACGTTCGTGATGGTGTTCCTGATCCAGCGCGCCCAGAACAAGGAATCGAAGGCGGTCCAGCTCAAGCTCAACGAGATCGTCGCGGCGATCAACGGCGCCAGCAATCGGCTGATCGACGTCGAGAGCCTCTCGGAGGACGAGATCGAAGTCCTGGGCAAGCACTACTCCGAGATGTCGCGCCTCGCCGAGCAGAGCGGCAGCATCCTGGAGTCGCATTCGATCGACGAGGCGCGCGTGCGTGCCGAGGCCAAGCAGCGCGCCACGCGCAAGTGAGCGCGGCGTTGGCACGCCGCGTGCTCGTGCCGTCAGCGGGCACGGGCGCCGGGAATTCACCCGGCGGACGTGATTCCTCGGGGCGACGGACCCACGGGTCCGATTTGGACAAATGGAGGCCAGCATGAAACGTCTTTCCAGAATTCCCGGCGCGGTTGTTCTGCTTGGGTTCGTCTTCGTCGTGGCGCTTGGCGCCTGCACGACGACGCAGAGCCCGAGCCGGCAGGTCGACGACGCGGCGATCCACACCGCGGTCAAGGCCAAGCTGACGACGGACCACTTCTCGAACATCGTCAACGTCGACATCAACGTGACCAACGGCGTGGTGACGCTCGCCGGCGAGGTCCCCAACCCGCAGGTGAAGGTCGAGGCGGAGAAGGAAGCGCGCTCGGTCGACGGCGTGGTCCGCGTCATCAACAATCTTCAGGTCAAGCACCCCGCCTAAACGGAAACCGGAAGTCCACAGGCCGAAAGAGCCGAAAAGGAAAGGAGCCGGGGCGACCCCGGCTCCTCTTTTCTTGTCGGCCGACGGAATCTAGACCGATCGTGCGATCTTGCTCGCGCCCGCCAACCCGAGGATTAGGAAGATCACGAAGAGGATCCCGAAGATCGCCGCGAACACCTTCGCGACCGCGAAGGATGCTCCCGCGACGCCCGTGAACCCGAGAAGCGCCGCGATCAAACCGATCACGAAGAACGTCAGCGCCAGTTTCAGCATGCCGATTCACCTCCTCGAGCAAGCAGGTTTTGCAAGACGGGTGCCCGCCGCCGGACGCCGGACCGAAAGGCCATGGGGCGGGCACGAATCTCGCTAGATAAAAGGCGAGAGGAGAGTTATGCCCACCTATACCCTGCCCGATCTCCAGTACGACTTCGGCGCGCTCGAGCCGCATATCTCCGGAAAGATCATGGAGCTGCACCACGACAAGCACCATGCCGGATACGTGAAGGGCGCCAACGAGACGCTCGATAAGCTCGACGAGGCCCGTTCGAAGGAGGACTTCACGCGCGTCGGCGCGCTCGAGAAGGCCCTCGCGTTCAACCTGTCCGGACACGTCCTGCACTCGCTCTTCTGGCAGAACCTCGACCCGAAGGGCGGCGGCCGCCCGAACGGGCCGCTCGCCGAGGCCATCCAGCACGACTTCGGCAGCTTCGACATGTTCAAGCGCCAGCTGACCGCGATCGCCGGGTCGATCATGGGATCCGGCTGGGCGGCGCTCGTCTGGGAACCGCTCGGCGGACGCCTGCTGACGACCCAGATCTACGACCACCAGTCCAACCTCGCGCAGGGCGGCATCCCGATCCTGGTTCTGGACGCGTGGGAGCACGCCTTCTATCTGCAGTACCAGAACCGCAAGACCGAGTTCTTCGACGCGGTCTGGAACCTCTGGAACTGGGAGGACGTCGCGGAGCGTTTCGCCTCGGTCAGCGGGCTCGATGTCGCGCTGGTCGGCGCGACGTCTTCCCCATCCGTGCGTGGCACGCCCTCTGCACGCTGAGAACGGCGATTCGGCATCGAAAAAATCGAGTGGGCGGAGGAACCATGGAATCTCGGATGCAGAGGGACGCGGACGCGGAGATGAGGGACGCGGTGATGGGCGACGACGAGCGGCGCGAGGGACCGATCGCGCGGACGATCGAGTCTCAGACGGCCAAGCTGCCGTCGGACGTCTGGCTGTGGGCTTCGCTCGGATCGATGGCGGTTTCGCTGGTGTTGCAGCTCTCGGACAGCAGGAAGACCAAGGCGGTCAGCAACTTCGTCGGCCAGTGGGCACCGACGCTGCTGATCCTGGGCCTCTACAACAAGCTCGTGAAGGTCGGAGGACACGACCGAGCGAGCGTCTGAGGAGAAACGCACGGCGACCGCGGCTTCAAAGGTCTCGACGGGCCGGGGGGCGTCGGCGTCTCGATACGACGCCTCCCCGTTCGTCCCGTCTTCCCGCGACCTGCGCGTCCTGAAGCGCGCGGCGCGCGGGTGTCGCGGCTGCCCGCTCTACCGCCCGGCCACCCAGACCGTCTTCGGCAGCGGACCGGCGCGGGCCGCGATCCTTCTCGTCGGCGAGCAGCCCGGCGATCGCGAGGACCTGGAGGGTCTCCCCTTCGTCGGCCCAGCCGGCCGCGTCCTCGACGAGGCCCTGGCGAAGGCGGGCCTGTCGCGCAAGGACGTCTACCTGACCAACGCGGTCAAGCACTTCAAGTTCGAGCCGCGCGGGAAGAAGCGGATCCACCAGAAGCCCAACGCCGCCGAGCTCGAGGCGTGCCGCCCGTGGCTCTTCGCGGAGCTCGACGCGGTTCGGCCGAGCGTGATCGTGAGCCTGGGCGCGACCGCCGAGCGCTCGCTCGCGCACATCCCCTCCGCGGGCGCCGCGTCGGGGGTCCGGATCGCGACGATCCACCCGTCCGCGGCCCTTCGCGCGCCGGAGCGCGCGGCTCGACACCGTCTCCGCGCGCGTCTCGCCCGGGATCTTCGGCGCGCCCGCCGGGCGAGCCTGTCGGAGACGCCGGAGCGGCGCCGCCGGGGCTAGAGCAGGCTCGCCAGCGGAAAGCGGCCGTCGGGCCGCGCGACCGGTTCCCAGAGGTCCCCGAGCCGGCGGACGCGCTCCGGAACGGTGTCGATGCGAAAGTCCTCGAGCGCGATCCCGCGCTCGATCTCCTTCCACGTCACGGGCGTCGAGACGCACGCGCGCGGGTGCGGCCGGACCGAATACACCGAGGCGAGGGTCTGTCCCCAGGCGTTCTGGTTGTAGTCGACGAGGACGCGCCCCTCCGGCCGCCGCGCGCGCTCGTAGATGGCGGTGACCAGCCGGGGGTTGTGCGATTCCAGGGTGCGCGCGAGCTGCTTCGCGAAGCCCCAGACCTCCTTCTGGGTCGGGCCGCGCTCGATCGGGACGTAGACGTGGATGCCCTTCGAGCCGGTCGTCTTGGCGAACGAGGGCATCTTCAGGATCTCGAGCGCCTCGTGGACGAGCAGAGCCGTTTCGCAGACGCGCTCGAAGCCCGCGCCCGGCACCGGGTCCAGATCGAAGTGGAGGAAGTCGGGCCGGTCGGTGTCGTCGCAGCGGGAGTACCACGGGTTCAGGTCGATGCAGCCGAGATTCACGACCCACAGGAGCGAGGGCAGGTCCTGGATCATCGGAAAGTGCACGACCTTCTCGGGGCCGTGCTCGATCGAGCAGATCTCGATCCAGTCGGGACGCGGCGAGGGGGCCTGCTTCATGAAGAAGAACTCGCCGGCCGCCCCGTTGGGGTAGCGCTTCATGACCATCGCCCGGTCGCGCACGTGCGGGAGGAGCGCGGGAGCGACGGAAGCGTAGTAGCGAAGCAGATCCCCTTTCGTCACGCCGAGCTCCGGCCAGAAGAGCTTGCGCAGATTCGTGAGGCGGACCACGCGGGAGCCGAGGGCGGCCTCGACGGTGTCAGTATCGCGGGGAAGCTCGACCGCGACGGGCGGCTCGGCTCGGTCGGCCCGCCTGGCTCCCCTGGCTGTTCTGGCTGGCCTGGCTGGCCTGGCTGATTTCACAGCACGGCGTCGGCGCGCGGGCGGCGGCGCGGCTTCGGCAGCCGGGGCGGGCGTGCGCCGTGTCGCTCGGTGCCGAGCACGGGCGCGTAGGACAGCTCGCGGCCGGCGCGCGCATGGCGGAGCAGCAGGCCGCCCCGGCTCATGTCGCCGCGGCCCACAAAGTCGCGCGGGAAGAGCAGGCGCGGGCCGAACACGTCGAGCAGGACGTCCACGTACTTGCCCGTGGCAATGCTCCCGAGCAGGACCACCTCGGCCTCCGGTCCCAGGCGTTGCGCGAGCGCGCGCGCGTCGCGGAGGAAGGGCCGGCGGAAGCGCAGGTCGCGCGCGTCGATGTCGACCTCGGCGAAGCGGCGCAGGTCGCCGATGCGGACCGCCTCCTCCGGCGGCCGAAGACCGGCTCGGGCCGTGATGACGAGCGCGCCCGCCGAATCCGGCAGCGCGCGTTCGAACCTCCGGGCGTAGGTCAGCTTCCCGCGGAAATACAGGCCCGAGAGAAACGCGAACACCTCGCCGAGCGGCGCCCCCGCGTCCCGGATCCGAAGCGCGAGGTCGAAGCGCGCCGCGTCCCGGAGCAGGATTCGTGCTCGCTCGCCGGAGCAGCTGGCCGGAGAGATCAGGAAGACGCGCGGCGCCACGGGTCGAGCCTATTACGAGCTCCCGCGGAACGGATATTGCACTGCCGGGGCGGAGGGAGGACGCGATGGCCAACGTGAAGAAGAATTCGAAGGCGAAGGGCGGCGAGTCGGAGGGCATCCTTTCGAAGCTGGGAACCCTGATCAAGGGGGACGAGGGTCCGCGGGCCGACGAGCCCGAGGACGCGACGGAGCTCCTGAAGAAGGACCACGACAAGGTCCGGGACCTCTTCAAGCGCTACGAGGCGAGCGATCGGGCCGCGGAGAAGGCGCAGATCGCGCGGACGGTCTGCGCGGAGCTGACGGTTCACGCTGAAATCGAGGAGGAGATCTTCTACCCGGCGCTCGAACGAGCGGGGCAGCGGGACTCCGTCAAGATGGTCCGCGAGTCGGTCGAAGAGCACAAGATCGTCAAGACGCTGGTCGGCGAGCTGGAAGGGATGACGCCGCGGGATCCGCAGT
This sequence comes from Thermoanaerobaculia bacterium, assembly GCA_036493875.1. Taxonomy (GTDB): domain Bacteria; phylum Acidobacteriota; class Thermoanaerobaculia; order UBA5066; family Gp7-AA6; genus DAHUXD01. Next base: position 33,681 of record DASXPB010000037.1, on the reverse strand, counting down.
TCGAGGCCAAGTTCACGGTCCTGCGCGAGGCGGTCGAGCACCATGCCGACGAGGAGGAGGACGACCTCTTCCCGGACGCGAAGCGGGACCTCGGCGAGAATCGCCTGCGAGAGCTGGGCGGGCAGATGCAGGCTCGCAAGCAGGAGCTCGCGGAGCCGGGCGCGCAGAAGAAGGACCAGAAGCCGCCGGCTCGCTCGGCTCGCCCCGGGGCGGCGCGGAGAGGGCGGCCAGCGGGTCGCGGGTCCTCCGGTCGCGCGAGGGCATAGCTCGGTAGCCCGGGTGTCGGGGGGGCGGCCGGAAGGCCGCCCCTCAGGACTTCAGATCCTCAGGAAGGTCCTGCAGCCAGGAGTCGTCGCCGTCGTTCTCGTCGATGTCCGGAGGCGCGCCGAGCGATTCTCGGAAGGCACCCGCCCCGGGGGAGGTCTGACGCGCCTCGTCGCGCATCGAAGAGACCTCCGGCTCGACGCGATCGACACCCGTGCCGGTCGCGGATCCGGAAGCGATCTCCTGGAAAGAGCCTTCCGCGTCCCCCGTGGACGCGAGCGTCTCGGCGCGGTCGACGCCGGCCGCCTCGGTGCTCATGCCCTCCTCGACGAGATCCTCCGGGTCGTGGTCCATCCGCATCGCGGGGTCGTTCTCGTCTTTCTTCTTCTTCCTCACCATGAGGAGCTCCTCAGAAAAAAGAGCCGGGTCCGCCACGCTCTCGCGAAGCGGACCCGGCGCCACTCGCTTCCGTTTCCGGCCCGCTCCTAGGGGTTCGGCGTCACACCGGGAGTCGTCTCGACCGTCGACGTCGTCGTGGTCTGAGTCATGCCGGCCTCGGGTGTGCCGGAGGCCGCGGGGGCCTGGGACGTGGTCTCGGTGGTGGTCGTGGTGGTTTCTTTCTTCTGGCAGCCGAGCGATACCGCCGCGGCGACCACCAGGATTCCGGCCAGGGAAAGGATCCTCTTCATGACGTTTGCCTCCTCAAAAAAACAGCCCTCCCGGGCCGCTGCCTGCCAAATTGCAAGATCCGTTCCCGCCTCAGAGCCATCTCTGCGGCGTCCCCGGGATGGGCGGGCCCGACCCGAGCTCCGAGGCCACCCCCCTTCGCGAGCCCATGAGCTTGCCGTCCAGGGCGCGGTTTATGTTGAAGGCCGCGGAGATCAGGCCCAGGTGCGTGAACGCCTGCGGAAAATTGCCCAGGGCCTCGCCGGTCAGGCTGATCTCCTCGGCGTAGAGCCCGAGGTGGTTCGCGTACCCGAGCATCTTCTCGAAGGTCAACCGCGCTTCCTCGAGCCGTCCAGCCCGCGCCAGCGCCTCGGCCAGCCAGAAGGTGCAGATCGAGAACGTCCCCTCGTCGCCCTCGAGGCCGTCGGGTGAGACCCGCGGATCGTAACGGCGCACGAGGTGGTCGCTCTCGAGCCCCTTCTGGATCGCGTCGAGTGTTCCGAGCATGCGCGGATCCGTCGGCGAGACGAATTTCACGAGCGGGGCGAGGAGAAGCGAGGCGTCGAGGATCTCGGAGTCGAGCTTCTGGACGAACGCGTTGATCTTCGTCGAGAAGCCGCGGCGCATGACGGTCTGGTAGATCGCGTCCCGAGTGGCGAGCCACCGCTCGTTGTCGGCCGGAAGGCTGCGCTGGTTGGCGAGCCGCAGCGCGCGGTCGATCGCCACCCAGCACATGAGCTTCGAGAAGGTGAACTGCGCGGGTCCGCCGCGCACCTCCCAGATGCCCTCGTCCGGCTCCTGCCACTTGGCGCAGACCCAGTCGCCGAGCCGCCGCATCGTGGTCCATGTGTCGTGGGAGATCGGCTCGCAGTACTTGTTGTAGAGGTAGACGGCGTCCATGAGGTCGCCCACGACGTCCAGCTGGAACTGCTTCGCGGCGGCGTTGCCCGCGCGCACGGGCGAGGAGCCGCGGTAACCCTCGAGATGCCCCAGGATCTCCTCGGGCATCTCGGAACCGCCGTCGATCCGGTACAGCACCTGGATCGGGTCGCCCTTCTCGAGGTCGCGGCAGCGGTCCTCGAGGAAGTGGATGAACCGCCGCGCCTCGTCGGTGAAGCCGACCCGCAGGAGCGCGTAGACCGTGAACGCCGCGTCGCGGACCCACGTGTACCGGTAGTCCCAGTTGCGCGGTCCGCCGACGCGCTCCGGCAGGCTCATCGTCGGGGCCGCGATGATCGCCCCCGTCGGGGCGAACGTCAGGAGCTTCAGTGTCAGGCAGGAGCGCTTGACCATCTCGCGCCACCGTCCCTGGTAGTGGCTCCCCTCGATCCAGCTCTGCCAGAAGTTCAGCGTGTTGTGAAACTCCTTCCGGCAGCGCTCGAGCAGGGAATCCCGCGGGGGCGGGCTCCCGTTCGCCTGGCAGAACACGACCGGGATCTCGTCGCCCTCGTGGAGCGTGAACTCCGCGAAGACGCCCGAGCCGCGGACCGTAAGCGGCAGGGTCGTCGCCAGGTCGACGACCAGCGAGTCGGCGGCGAACCGGAACCCCGAGGCGGTGGGCTCCGGGGTCACGTCCCGCACGCGGGCATAGTCGAAGGCGGGACGGCACTCGAGCTCGAACGGGATCGACCCGCGCACGCCGCGGACCAGGCGGATGATCTGGTGGTCCTCCTTCTTCTTGCGGCTGGTGCCCTGCTCGTGGATGGGCATCAGGTCGATGATCTCGCCGACGCCGTCCGGCGTCAGGAACCGCGTGACGAGGACGTTCGAATCCGGCAGGTACATCTGGCGCCGCCGCACGTCCGCGCCCGCGGAGGAGATGCGGAAGTGGCCGCCCTTCTCGGCGTCGAGGATCGACGCGAACACACTCGGCGAGTCGAAGTGGGGCAGGCAGAGCCAGTCGATCGTGCCGTCGAGCGTCACCAGCGCGACGGTGTGCAGGTCGCCGATCACTCCGTGGTGCTCGATCGGTGCGTACGTCATTGTCCGGCCGCCACGGGGAGATAGTCCTCGACGAGCGGGAAGTCGGCGAGCTCCCTGGAAATCGCCGCGTCGAGGAACGTGTCGAGCCAGCGGTAGATGTCGTGATCGCGAAGGCCACGGCGAAGCCTGCGCATCCGCGCGCGGCGGTCGGCCGGCGGGAGGTGGAGCGCGGCGTGGAGCGTGTTGGCCACGCCCTCCACGTCGAACGGATTGACGAGGAATGCGCCGCCCTGGAGCTGCGCCGCCGCGCCCGCGAACTCCGAGAGGATGAGGACGCCGTCGCCGTCGACGCGGGTCGCGCAGTACTCCTTGCAGACCAGGTTCATACCGTCCTTCAGGGGCGTGACCAGCGCGACGTCGGCCGCCCGGTAGTGGCCGGGCAGGCTCGCGCCCTCGAGGCTGCGGTGGATGTAGTGGATGGGCGCCCAGCCGCCGCGCGAGAACTCGCCGTTGATCTGGCCGACGAGCCGCTCGACCATGACCTTGTGGTCGCGATAGCCGGCGATGTCCTCGCGGCTCGGGACCACCACCTGGATCAGCGTGACTCGCCCGCGCTCCTCCGGATACCGCCGCAGCAGATCGCGGAAGGCCTCGAGCTTCTGCGGGATCCCCTTGGTGTAGTCGAGCCGGTCGATGCCCAGGATGAGCCGGCGATCCGGCTCCGCCGCGCGGATCTTCTCGGCCTTCTCGGCCACGGCGGGCTCGCCGCCGAGCCGTTCGAACTCGCCCACGTCGATCGAGATCGGGAACGAACCCATCCGGACCTCGCGCTCCCCCACCCTGAGCGTCCAGACGGCGCCGCGGCCGGAGACCTGGATCTGCGGCAGGAGCAGACGGATGCACTGGACGAAGTTCCGCCGGTCCCGGACCGTCTGGAACCCGACGAGGTCGTAGGCGAGCAGCGAATGCAGGACCTCGAAGCGCCAGGGCAGCTTCAGGAAGATGTCGAGAGGCGGAAAGGGAATGTGGAGGAAGAACGCCACGCGCGAGGTCACGCCCAGGGCTCGGAGCTCGGTCGCGACCCGCATGAGGTGGTAATCGTGGACCCACACGAAGTCGTCCGGCTGGGCCATACGGGCGACGCCGTCCGCGAACTTCCGATTGACCTCCTCGTACGCCGACCAGTACGTCGGGTCGAAGTTGCACATCGAGAGGAGGTCATGGAAGAGCGGCCAGATGATCTCGTTCGAGAAGCCGGAGTAGAAACCGTCCCGCTCCTTCGCCGACAGCGAGATCGGGATCAGGTCGTAGCCGAACCGGCGCCGGGCTCCCTCGAAGAGCGCCGCGGCGTCGGGCAGCTCCTCCTCGGTCGCCCCGGACCAGCCGATCCAGCGGCCTCCGCGGTTGCGCAGGACCGGCCGCAGCGCGGTGACGAGGCCTCCGCTGCCGGGCTCGACCGTCCAGTCCCCGGTCTCGGAGCGTGCGATGGCGAACGGGAGGCGGTTGGAGACGACGACGAGGTTCATGCCGTGCGTCCTTCCGTCGCGGCTCTCATGCCGCGCGCCCTTCGGTCGCCGCGCTCCAGGAGGAGAGGAACTCGAAGACTTCCTCCGGCGGCCGGATCCACGCCCTCGCGCGGGTCGCGTGCGGCGTGTCCCGAACCAGGACGGAGAGCCCGCGGTCGCCCACTGCCGCGAAGGCGTCCTCGTCGGTCAGGTCGTCGCCCAGGTAAGCCAGCGCGACGTCTTCCCCGAGCTCCTCGAGCATCGCGCGCACCGCGATGCCCTTGTCGGAGCCGGCGAGACGCAGCTCCACGCCGCCGTCGAAGTCGAGCCGCTGGAGACCGGACTCGGCCGCGGACGCGCCGAAGCGCTCGAGCAGCTCGCGTCGCGCGCGCTCGAAGAGATCCGCCTGGGTACCCCGGCGGTGGATCGCGACCCCGTAGGGCTTGCGCTCGAGCACCGCGCCGAGACCGGCCGCCTTGAACCCCGCGGCGATGTCCTCCAGGAGCCGCCCGACCCGTTCCGGCGGCGGCGCGCAGATCACAGTGCCGTCCACCGTCCGGTGCTCGAGGCCGTGGGAGCCCCACAGCTCGACGGGCGCGTCGAACGCCAGGCGCCTCCGGAGATCCGCGAGGGCCCGCCCGCTCACGATCGCCACGTGCGTCGGGCGCGGAGCGAGAACGAGCGCACACAGGCGCGAGGGCACCCCGGGATAAGGCTTCGCGAGGCTGCGGTCCGCCTCGAAGGGCGCAATCGTCCCGTCGAAGTCGAGGAGCAGGCCTCGGCGTCCGGCCGCGGCGACGCGTCGGAAGAAGGGAGCCAGGCCTTCCAGGCCCAGCAGCGTCTGCTGATCTCGCATGCTGTCAGTCTCCGCGCGCCCAACGATTCACAGTGGGAAAAGACGCTCCGGCGGGGCGATCCGCCCCGCCGGAGCGAGAGAGACGAAAACTAGGCGGACTCCTCGTCGTTCTCCGACTTGGACCGCCCGCCGGCCGGCGAGTTGCTGCCGGGGCGCTGTGACGACGAACCACCCTGACCCTCGCGCGAACCACCCTGACCCTCGCGCGGCGTGTTCGACTCGCGGCCCGGCTCGTTCTGAGAGCCCGGCTTGTTGCCCTGCTGTCCCTGCTGTCCCTGCTGTCCCTGCTGGCCCTGCTGGCCGCCCATCGACTTGTCGCTCTTGTTGTCGCGATCCTTTTCCTCGAAATTGCCCATGACCGACTCCTTGTACTGGGACGGGCCGAATTGCCCGACGAATCCGCGAGAATGCAGAAAGCATGCCCGCCACGAAGCTAGAGAAACACTGGCAGGGCGATTGCTTCGTTCTACTCCCGGAGGTGCGAAATGCACTGTGAACACTCCGGCTGTCATTGCTCCGAGGCGACCGTCGAGCTCGAGGGCAAGAAGTTCTGCAGCGAAAAGTGCGCCGAATCGCGCAACGAGAGCGCCTCGTCCACGTCCTCCCGGTGCGGATGCGGCCATCCCGACTGCGCGGCTCTCTAGCCGCCGAGATCTCCGGAGCACGCGATGCGCCCAATCTGGAGCGGACACATCACCTTTGGCCTGATCTCGATTCCGGTCTCGATCTATTCGGCCGTCGAGGCGTCCGAGCACGTCTCGTTCCGCCTGCTCCACCGCAAGGACCACTCGCCCATCAAGTACAAGAAGTTCTGCACCAAGGAGGACAAGGAGGTCCCCAACGACGAGATCGTGCGGGGCTTCGAAGTCTCCAAGGGCGAGTTCTCCCTCGTCGAGAAGGACGAGCTCAAGAAGGTCGAGGAGGAGGCCGCGGGCACCGATGGCGACATCGAGGTGCTGCAGTTCGTCGAGTTCGGTGCGCTGAACCCGCTCTCGTTCGACACGCCGTATTATGCCGCGCCGCGCAAGGGCGGCGAGAAGGCCTACGGCGTTTTGCGCGACGCGCTCCTGGAGGCCGAGCGTGTCGGCATCATCCGCTTCGCGCTGCGGACCAAGCCGACGCTCGGCGCGCTCATCCCGGGGCCTCAGGCCATCTCCCTCGAGACGCTGCGTCCCTTCGAGGAGCTGCGGAGCCCGAAGGATCTGTCGATTCCGGCGTCCACGAAGAAGTCGGCCGAGGTCAAGATGGCGAAGATGCTGATCGACCAGATGTCCTCGGAGGTCTGGGACCCGACCGCACATCCGAACGTCTACAAGAAGGCCCTCGAGAAGCTGCTGGCGTCCAAGCGCAAGTTCGCGGTCGGCGCGCCCGCCGGGAAGACCGGCAAGGCTGCCGAGAACGTGGTCGACCTCATGGAGGCGCTCAAGAAGAGCCTCGGCCAGACGAAGGGCCGCGCTCCGGCTCGCCGGTCTCAGGCGAGGAAGGCCGGGGCCGCCTAGAGACGCTGTGCCCGAGGGGTCAGTGCACGACGGTCACGGTGACATGGCCGGAGCTGCGCGCGACATCGACCGAGACCTCCTGTCCCCGGCGTGAGAGCGAGAGGTCCACGCTGCCGGAGCCCACGCGAAGATCGTCGATCCGCAGAGTCTCGAGAAACGGCGGAAGCGTCGGCCGCTCGAGCAGGATCTGACCCTCCCGGCCCCGGACCGAGAGGCCCAGGCACGCCTGCAGCATGAGGAAAACCGCTCCCGCCGCCCAAGCCTGCGGGGCGCAGGCGAGCGGATAGAGGGTCGGCCCGGCGCCCCCGCTCCGCTCGAAGCCGCAGATCAGCTCGGGCAGCCTTCGGAGGTCCACGGCCCGCGAGAGCTCGAAGAACGTGAACAGCAGCCGCGCGGCCTCCGGCGTCAAGCCGTAGCGGCCGAGCCCCGACGCGATCAGCGCATTGTCGTGCGGCCAGACGGAGCCGTTGTGGTACGACATCGGGTTGTAACGGCGCTCGGCCGAGGAGAGCGTGCGCACGCCCCAGCCCGAGAACGAGTCCCGGTCAAGCAGGGTCGCCGCGAGCCGCCCCGCCCGCGTCTCGAAGGCGATGCCGGTAAAGAGCCCGTGGCCCGCGTTGGAGGCGCGCACCCGGCAGGGACGCTTCTCGCCGTCGAGCGCGAGCACGTAGGTGCCGAGCGCGTCGTCCCAGAAGATCTCGTCGAAACGCGCGCGCAGCCTCTCCGCCTCCGCGTGGAGCCTCCGGGCCTTCCCCTTGAGCTGGAGCGCCTCGGCGATCGCCGCGGCGGCCCCCTTCGCGGCCCACACGTACCCCTGCACCTCGCACAAGGCCACCGGGCCGTCGACCGCGGAGCCGTCCTCGTGGAAGACCGCGTCCGAGGAGTCCTTCCATCCCTGGTTGATCAGGCCGCGCTCGGGGCGGCCCGAGTACTCCACGAAACCGTCGCCGTCGGCGTCGCCGAAGCGATCGATCCAGTGCAGCGCGCGCTCGAGATTGGGCCAGAGACGGCTGAGCAGCGCCCGGTCGCCGGTCCGCTCGAGGTAGGCGCCCGCGAGCATGACGAAGAGCGGTGTCGCGTCGACGCTGCCGTAGTACCGACCGAAGGGGATCTCGTCCAGGTTCGCCATCTCGCCGGTGCGGAACTCGTGAAGGATCTTGCCGGGCTGCGCGTCGCGCGCCGGGTTTGTTTCGGTGGCCTGCGTCGACGCGAGGAACCGCAGGACGCCGCGGGCGAGCGCGGGCTCGAGCCACAGCAGCTCGAGCGCCGTCAGGATGCCGTCGCGGCCGAACGGCGCGCTGAACCAGGGGACGCCCGCGTACGGATACGGTCCGGAGGGGGTCCGGGTCGTCATCATCGCGAGGTCGGCGCCCGAGCGGCGGATCCAGGCGTCGAAGTCCTCGTTCGAGCTGCGCAGTCCGAAGGCGGCGGGCTCGGCCGGCGCGCGAGAAGATCGGCGCGGAGTCCGCGGCTCGCGCACCCCGGCGACCCGGCAGGAGACCTCGAAGCGGAGCGAGCGCTCCTCGCCCGGTGCGAGGGCGAGGTCGAACTCGAGCCTCTCTCCTCGCGCGCGCGTCGCGGCCGGTTCCGCGGAAACGCGCGCGACGCGGAGGATCTCGTCGAGCCCGCGATAGGAGAGTGTGACCCCGCCCGCGGTGACCCGGGGCGCGAGGCGCTCCCCCCGGCGCGCGCGCGAGGTGCCACGAACCTCGAAGATGTCGGCGAAGTCCGCGTCCAGCGCGACGGCCAGCCGAAGCGCGATGGCGGTCGAGGCATAGTTGCGAAACTGCATCGTCTCGATCATGCCGCGAGGCTCGACACGGCATTCCCGGATCAGGTGGACGCTCCCCCGCGGGCAGACGATCTCGTCGCCCGCCCCCGTGATGAGGTCCGGGTTGGTGAGGTCGGCGACGAAGACGGCGCTGTCCTCGCGCACTCCGGACGACAGGAGAAACGGCCGGCCGCCGTCGATCATCAGGGAGAAGGTCGAGAGGAATCGCGTTCCGCGGTGGTAGAGCCCGAGCTCCCCCGACCCTCCCGGCGCGACGTCCCCCAGACGGTCCAGCACGACGAACGTCTCGTCGGCCTTGAGAACCCGGGTCCGCGGATCCCTCCGGCCCGACGTCGCCCGAATCGCATAGGGGCTCTCGACTTCGGACGATCCGTTCCCGCTCAATGACTCTTCGCTCCGTCGGCCCGCGGCCGCTCGAGGCGCGCCGTCTCGGGCGGGACCGGTTGCCGGTTCCGTGGCGCCCGGCGGCCCCCGACGCCGCGCGCGATCACCTCGCGGTAGATCCGCACGTAGTCCTTCGCCATGCGCGTCGCCGTGAACCGATTCTCGAACGCCCGGCGGCAGGTCGCGCGGTCCAGCCGACCGAGGGCGCCCACGGCCTCGACGGCCTCGGGCACGCTGGCGACGACGTAGCCGGTCCGCCCGTTCTCCACGACCTCCTCGACCGAGCCGGCCCGGAAGGCGATCACCGGCGTGCCGCACGCGAGCGCCTCGATCATGACCAGGCCGAACGGCTCCGGCCAGTCGATCGGAAACAGCAGCGCGGCGGCGTCGCCGAGAAACTCGCTCTTCTCGGCCTCGGAGATCTCGCCGAGGAACTCCACGTGCGGCTCGGATAGGAGCGGACGGATCGTGGCGTCGAAGTACGCGAGGTCGGCGCGATCCACCTTGGCGGCGATCCGCAGGCGCCAGCCCGCGCGGCGCGCGATCTCGATGGCGCGATCCACGCGCTTCTCGGGAGAGATGCGCCCCAGAAACGCGAGGTACTCCCCGGATCCGGTCCCCGGACGGTGGATCCCGGGCGGGAGACCGTGCGGGACGGTCGCGAGCCACGCGACGTCGGGGAGCGGCCTCCGCTGCGCCTGGGAGATCGAGACGACCGGAATGTCGGCGTACTCGCGGTAGAGCGGCGCGAGGTCCGGGAGATCCAGCCTCCCGTGCAGCGTCGTCAGGTGCGGAACGTTTCCTCGCCGCGAGACCGGATAGTGAAGGTAGTCCACGTGAAAGTGGATCACGTCGAAGTCGCGTGCGCGCTGGAAGACCTTCTCGATCAGGACCAAGTGGTGCGCGAGAGGGTCCATGCAGGAAGGGTCCAGCCGCAACGCGCGCGGACAGCCCGGGATCAGCCGTGCGCGAGTGACCGAGTCTCCGCTCGCGAAGAGCGTCACGGAGTGGCCGGTGCGCGTCAGCTCCTCGGTCAGGTAGGACACGACCCGCTCGGTGCCCCCGTAGAGCTTCGGCGGAACGCTCTCGTAGAGCGGCGCGACCTGGGCAATCCGAAGCGGGGGATCCTTCGTCACGACCGCGCTCGATGCCTTCGATTGGACGCAAATCGACTCACCAAGTTCGAAAAAGCAGGATCCATGCCGGCACTCTCCTTGCACCGGAAGAGGACTGGTCCGGCAAGGGGTCGGCCGAGAAACTGGAGGAAGCGTCCATGTCCAAGAAAGTGTCCCAAATCGTAATGGCGGCTCTCGCGCTCGCCGCCGTCGCCGTGCTGGCCTACGGCCAGACTGCGACGACGGCCAACAGCGCGACAACGACAACCGGGAAATACAGAATCGCGCTCGTGGAGCCCGTCGAGGGCTCGTCGATCGCGGCCGATCAGGTTCGCGTCGTCCTGACTCCCAACACCACCGCGATGGGCGACGACAAGACCCAGGTCGACGTGTTCCTGGACGATCAGCAGAAGGGAACGCTCAAGACCAACGAAACCGAGTTTCGCGTCGACGGCGTGCGTCCCGGTCCCCACAAGCTGGTCCTGATCGCGCGCAATCCGGTGACCGATCAGCAGTTCGATCGCCGCGAGATCAACTTCGTCGCGACCGGCGTGGGCTCGACGACGACCGGAGTCTCTTCGGTCACGGAGAAGGGGGTCAGCGCGCACGTGCCTCCGGCCGTGAGCTCCACCGAGCGGAAACAGAGCTACACGGCGAACGACGGCACGGCCTCGACGCAGCCGCAACCGCAAGTTGCCCAGAACGAGATGCCCGCCGCGACGTCCAGCTCGAGCTCGAGCAGCTCGAGCACGTACTCGAGCAATGCGCCGGCCTCCAGCGGCTCCAGCACGTATTCGACGGTTCCCCCGCCGGCGCCCAACAGCGGCAGCTCCTCGAGCGCGTACTCCAACCGGACCTACAACAACAGCCCGAGCGCTCCGAGCGGCTCGATGAGCTCTTCGTCCTCGAGCTCGAGGACCTCTGCGGGCGGCACCGATAACGAGCAGCTCCCGAAGACGGGCAGCTCGGAGGGTCTGCTGGCCATCGCCGGGGCGGCCCTCCTCGTGACGGGTGCGGTCCTGCGCCGCAACGCCTGATCGGCGCGACGCCGCCAAGCCTCGTGAACCTCGCGCGCCGCGCAAGCGGCGCGCTTTTCATTTCCCTCCGGGCCGGCGGGCCGCCGAGGCGGAGGCGAAGGCCCCGATAGAGAAAGGGCCCCGGCGAGCCGGGGCCCCCAATCTGCCGAGGGTTTACGGGTCAGACGACGCGCCGTCCCTGGATCAGATTGATGATCAGGACGACGACCGCGATCACGAGAAGGATGTGAATGAAGCCGCCGATGGTGTATCCCGAAACCAGCCCGAGCACCCAGAGGATGAGCAGTATGACGAAGATGGTCCAAAGCATCGCTTTGCCCTAACCTTTCCGGGGCGCCCTCAACGGCCCCGGTGGATGCATGAGCGAAAGTTGTGCCAGACCGCGGGCGCCCGCTCGCCCCTCCGACGTCAGCGCTTGCGCGTGCCCGAAGACTTCCGGTCACCCTTCGAGGCGGAAGCCTTCGCGGTCCCCTTCGCCGGCTTCTCGCGACGCTGGGGAAGGAGGCTCTCGAGAACCTCGGGCTGGATGGTCTCGCCTTCCGTCATGACGTACGCGCGATGCACCACGTTGCGCAGCTCGCGCACGTTCCCGGGCCAATCGTAGGAATCGAGCATCTGGAGCGCCTCGGGCGACCAGGCGGCGACTCCCGCCTTCTCCTGATCCTCGATCTGCCGCCGGAAGTACTCCGCGAGGAGAGGAATGTCCTCGCGCCGCTCGGCGAGCGTCGGCAGGGCGATCGGGAAGACGTTCAGCCGGTAGTAGAGGTCTTCGCGGAGCTTCCCGTCGCGGATCGCCTCCCGGGGATCCCGGTTGGTCGCCGAGACGAGCCGCACGTCCACGCGCAGGTCCTGATTCCCGCCGACGCGCCGCAGCGTCCTCGCCTCCAGGACCCGGAGCAGCTTGACCTGCAGCTCGGGACCCATCTCGGTGATCTCGTCGAGAAAGAGCGTGCCGCCGTTGGCCTCCTCGAAGTAACCCAGCCGCCGCTTGTCCGCGCCCGTGAAGGAGCCGCGCTCGTGTCCGAAGAGCTCGCTCTCGATCAGCGTCGGCGAGATTGCGCCGCAGTTGAACGCGACGAACGGAGCGCTGGAGCGCCGCGACAGGCGGTGCAGGGTGCGCGCGACGACCTCCTTGCCGGTGCCGCTGGCGCCGGTGATCAGGATCGGGGCGTTCGAGCGGGCCACCCGCCGGATCACCTCGAAGATCTTCCGCATGGGCTCGGAGCGGCCGATGAGCTCGCCGAGCTTGCCGGTCTCCTGCAGCTCCGCCCGGAGCGTCTCCACCTCGGACTCCAGCCGGCGCTTCGCGTTCAGGCGCTGGAAGACCACCTCGAGCTGCGCGGGTCTCAGCGGCTTCAACAGGTAGTCCGCGATCCCGGCGCGCAGCGCCTCGACGGCGGAGTCGAGCGACGCCTGACCGGTGATGACGACTCCATCCCGGTCGGGGTTCGACTCGCTCGCCGCGCGGAAGACCTCGATTCCGTCGCCGTCGGGCAGGTGCACGTCGACCACCAGCACCTCCGGCTGGAAGTCCTCGATCGCCCGCATGGCCTCGCCGGCGGTACCGACGCACTTGGTCTGACAGCCGAGCTCGCGGATCGCGACGTCGAGCCCCTTCCGAACCGCGACGTCGTCTTCGACGATGAGGACCTTCACGCCAGGCGCCGGGAGCTGGCCGTTCGCCGCGGACGCCTCGCCCTTGCGAGGACGGCTCTGGCTCTCCCCGTCCTTGGCGGAGGCCGCGGTCATCGGCTCTCCTCCGGCGTCGCCAGCAGCGCGTCCCGGCCTCGCTCGAAGAGCTCGAAGGCACGTTCCAGCTCCCGCCGCGCGGTGGCGAGTGCCTCCGTAGGGTCGCCGCCGCGGGCGCTCAGGCGGGATGCACGCTCCATGTGCAGCGAAACCGCCGACAGCGGCGTCGCAACGTCGTGGAAGAACTTGCGCAGGGCGACTTGTCCCTGCCGCTCCGCTCCGGGTAGGGCTTTCTCGGCCACCTAGACTCCATTCCTGCCGGGTTGGTTGGTCACTCCCGGGGATCCTATGACAGATCCCGCCCCGTCCGATGGGGGCCACAGCCCGGCGCAGAACGCTCGCGCCAGGATCGACCGTATGTGGACACCCGGTGGATTCAGGAGGCGGGCGGCAGGAAGGTCCTGACGCAGCTACTCCGTGTGGCGAGCCGTCGCCTCGGGCGATCAGAATCAGGTCGCGAGGTTGTCGACGGTCGCCAGCCCGAGCAGCAGGAACACGATGAAAAGAAGCGCGAAGACGAAGCCGATGATCTTCGCCGCCGCGATGGGAACGAGCAACAGCGCGACGGCCGAGAGCACCAGGAAGGTGAGGGCCATCTTCAGCAGCAACATGGTTCCCTCCTCTACGCAGAAAAGGTGGGGGCCTTGAGCCCCCACCGTATGGAACGGAAATCGAATGCGGCTACGCGCCGTGCTTGTAAGGCATCACCGAGGTGATCTTCTCGCCACCATTGGTCTTCGTGTACATGACCTTGACCCGCTGCCCGACGGCGACGTCGCCCTTGAAGGCCACGTTCTCGTCGAGGTCGAAGCTGTAGTCCTTGTCCTTGGGGCCCGTCACGGTGAGCTTCTTGCCGGGCTCATAGGTCTTGACGGTTCCGACCACGGTCTCGGTCTTCACCTTCGAGTCCGGGCCCGGGCCGGTGTGCTTGGTCGTCGACTCGGAATGGATGCGGGGAGCCGCCGCGGACGCGGAGGCCTTGGTGCCGGCCGGCGCCTCGGAGATCACGTTCACGACCTCGGAGCCGTCGTCGGCCTTCTGATACTCGACCTTCGCCATCTGGCCGACGGCGATCGACCCGTCGACGCGGGCCGCCTGGTCCTTCTTGTCGAGGTCGAACGAGTACGACTTGTCGCCGGGTCCGGAGATCTTGATCTTCTTGCCCGCCTCGTACTCCTTCACCGTTCCGACGACCGTCTCGGTCTTCATCTTGGCGTCGGGGCCGGGGCCGGTGTGCTTGGTGACCGTCTCGGTGTGCTGCTTCTCCTGGGGCTGTGTGCTCTGGGCTCCCGCGGTGCCTCCGATCAGGAAGCCGATCGCGATCGCCGCGCCTGCGATGCGTTTCATGGTCTTGTCCTCCCACTTTGGCCCTGAATTGGACCTACCCCCTTGTTTCAAGAAGCGTGCCGTCGATTGGGCCGGCGCCGGAGAACCCGCCAAGCGCCTCGGATTCCGTGAGTTATCGGAGCCCTCGGCATGGCGGAAGAGATAGCGGACCGAGCGCCGGACCACTTCGGGGCTTCGCAGGATCCGGTGGTGGCCGAGTCCGCTCGTCAGGAGGAGGCGCGCCTTCGGCCAGCTCCTGCAGATCGCGATGCCGTCGCGGACCGGAACCCTCTTGTCGCGGCGGTCGTGCACGACGAGGGCCGGCACGCCCGGTGGTCCGGCCGGGAGGCGCAGCGACGGGAACTTGACCCCGTAGCGCCGCTCGAGCCGCTCCTTCATCGAGTCCGCGGCGCACGCCGAGAGCCGGAGATAGCGCGCGAAGCGCGATGTGTAGACCTCCGGATCCGCGGGCGGCGCGAGGAGCACGACCGCGCGGACGGAGAGGCCGCCCCGCACGGCCAGCGCGCAGGCGGCCGCGCCCATCGAGTGCCCGACGAGGGCGACGGGTGCGACCACTCCGGCGACGAGCTCCACGCTGCGAGTGAAGTCGGGAAGGGTGGCGAGCCGACCGCCGGAGATCCCGTGCGCCGGTGCGTCGAAGGCGACCACCCCGAAACCCGCCTCCAGGAGAGGCTGGACGAATGCGGTCAGCCGCCCGGCGTGACCGCCCCAGCCGTGAACGAGGAGCACCCGGGGTCCCGATCCCCAGTGCCAGACGGCCAGGTCGCCTCCGGGTCCGCGCAGCCACGACAGCCGGCCGCCGTTGAGGCGGCGCTGCTCCCCGCGCGACGGACGGCTGCGCCGGGGTCGCCGGAACGCCAGCTCGGCGCAGGAGGCGCTGGCGGCATGGGAGACGACGCTCAGGGCGGCGAGGAGCGCGCGGAGGATCGGGACGGGGCGAACCCAGCGGCCGACGCGCCTGCGAAGGCCCGTCCTGGGCAACGCCGCGGGTCGCTGGACGCCGGCATCTCGACGCACGGAATGGGCGATTGCGATTTTCGCGCCAAGGGCGACCGGCGCTGGAACGCGCGTTGCAAAGGCCCATCCGCAGGGACCCCGTTCTCGTCCCGGCCGGAGGAAAACATGCCCAGGAAACGCGCTTCCGCTTCCCGCCCGCCTCGGAAGATCCGCTATGCCGTGGTGGGGCTCGGCTACATCTCCCAGGCCGCCGTGCTTCCCGCGTTTCGCCACGCGCGGAAGAACTCGGAGCTCGCCGCGATCGTCTCCGACGATCCGACGAAGCTGCGGACCCTCGCCAGGCGCCACGACGTTCCTCGTCTCTACGACTACGACGGATTCTCGGAGTGCCTGGAGGACGAGACGATCGACGCGGTGTACATCGCGCTTCCCAACGCGATGCACAAGGAGTGGGTAATCCGCTCCGCCCGGGCGGGAAAGCACGTGCTCTGCGAGAAGCCGCTGGCGGTCTCCGCCGCCGATTGCGAGGCCATGATCACCGCCGCCGCCGAGAACGGCGTCCGCCTCATGACCGCCTACCGTCTCCACTTCGAGAAGGCCAACCTCAAGGCGATCGAGACCGTCCGATCCGGGCGCCTCGGCGAGCCGCGGATCTTTCAGTCGGTCTTCACCATGCAGGTCGAGAACGGCAACATCCGCCTGAGTCCGACCGCGCAGGGCGGCGGCCCGATCTACGACATCGGCATCTACTGCATCAACGCGGCGCGCTACCTCTTTCGCGCGGAACCGGAGGAGGCCTTCGCCTGGACCGCCAACGTCGGCGACAAACGCTTCCGCGACTGCCCCGAGATGATGACCTGTGTCCTGCGATTTCCCGTGCAGCGGCTCGCGACCTTCACGTGCAGCTTCGGAGCCGCCGAGACCGGCTGGTACCAGGTCGTCGGGACGAAGGGCGACCTGCGCATGGACCCGGCCTACGAGCTGGCGGAGCCGCTCGTCCAGCGCGTCACGGTCGGGGGCCGCACGTCTCAGACCACCTATCCCAAGCGCGACCAGTTCGCGCCGGAGCTGCTGTACTTCTCCGACTGCATCCTGAAGAACCGGGAGCCGGAGCCGTCGGGCCGCGAGGGCCTGGCGGACGTGCGGATCATCGAGGCCCTCCTCGAGTCCGCCCGTACGGCCCGACCCGTCAAGCTCGACGAATTCGAGCGGGGCCGCCGGCCGACGATGGCCATGGAGAAGAAGCGGCCGCCCGTGCCGAGCCCCCGCCTCGTACACGCCGAGGCCCCGTCCGGCCATTGAGCGAAGCCTCGACGCGGCTCGGGTAGACTTCCACACGGCCGCTCGGCCAAAAAGCGCATCATGGTGTCTCATCGCGGACTCGGTTTCAGGATCGCTGCGGGCGCGGCGCTCGTCGCGCTGGCCCTGGTCGGGCTCGGCTGGATCCACGACGCGAACGCCCGCCGCCTCCTCGAGGCCAATCGCTCGGTCGCGCATTCGTATCGCGTGCTCGGGGCGACCGACGATTTTCTCGGCCTGCTCCTCGACGCCGAGACCGGCCAGCGCGGCTACCTCCTGACAGGCGAGGAGTCCTACCTCGGGCCGTACACCGCGGCCGCCGGTGCCGTCGCGCGCAGCCTGGACTCCCTCGCGTCGGTGACCGCCGACAACCCCGTGCAACAGCGGCGCGTCCAGGCCCTGCGGGGACTCGCGGACGCGAAGCTGGGAGAGCTCGCGGAGACGGTCCGCCTCCGCCGGGCGGGCGACACGGCCGGGGCGATGGAGCTGGTCGCATCCGACGTCGGCAAGCGCGTGATGGAGAGGATCCGCGAGACCGTGGACGCCATCCACTCCGAGGAACAGGCGCTCCTGACGGCTCGGATCCGCGAAGCCGAGCGCTCGTCGCGGATTCTGCGTGCGGCCACGCTGGGCGGAGCGGCGCTCGTTCTCGCCCTCCTCGTGGCCCTGATCCTCGTCATCTGGCGCGACCTGTCCGGCCGCGCCCGGGCCGAGGCGCGCCTGCGGACCACGCTGCACAGCATTGGAGACGCCGTCCTCGCCACCGATACCGACGGCCGGGTCACCTTCGTGAATCCCGTCTGCGAGCGCCTGACCGGGTGGAGCTTCGACGAGGCGCACGGCCGGGACGTCGAGGAGGTCTTCCAGATCGTCAACGAGAGCACGCGCCAGCGCGTCGAGAATCCGATCCGGCGCGTTCTCCGCGAGGGAGTGATCGTGGGCCTCGCCAACCACACGGTCCTGCTGTCGCGCGCCGGCCAGGAGTTCCCGATCGCCGACAGCGGCGCGCCCATCCGCGACGACCGCGGACGACTCTCGGGGGTCGTCCTCGTCTTCCGCGACATCACCGTCCAGCGCGTCGGCGAACTCGCGATCCGGCGCCTCGCGGACATCGTCGTCTCGGCGCAGGTCGCGATCGTCGGAGAGTCCCTGAACGGAGCAATCACCGACTGGAACCCGGGATCCGAGGCGCTCTACGGGTACCGCGCCGAGGAGATGATCGGGCACCGGATGCACGAGCTCGCACCCCGCGGCTTCGTCGAGCCCGGCGTCACCGGCGAGGAGCTGGCGGCCGGCGCGACGCGCGAGGTGGACGTCCGCCGGGTGACGAAGGACGGCCGGACGATCGACGTCGCCGTGCACGTCTCGGCCATCCGCGACTCGAGCGGCCGGATGATCGGCGTCTCGCGCATCCAGCGGGACGTGACCGAGCGCCGCCGCCAGCAGGAGGAGATCGTCAGGGCGCGGAGGCGCGCCGAGGAGGCGAACGCGACGAAGGACCGCTTCCTCGCGAACCTCTCGCACGAACTGCGCACGCCGCTGACCCCGATCGTCGCGTCGGTGCACCGCCTCCAGCAACGCCCCGACCTTCCCGCCGGCGTCCCCGACTCCCTCGCCATGATCGGGCGCAACGCGGAGCTCGAGGCCCGCCTGATCGACGACCTCCTGGACCTGACCCGCATCACGCGCGGGAAGCTCGAGCTGCACCGCGAGCCGCTCGACTTTCACGAGCTGGTCGCCGCCGTCGTCCAGAGCTCACGGAGCGAGCTCCTGCAGAAGGGACTCGCGATCGAGACGCACCTCGACGCACCCGAGCACTACGGCTCGGCCGACGGAGGGCGCCTGCAGCAGGTCTTCTGGAACCTGATCCGCAACGCCATCAAGTTCACCCCGGCCGGCGGACGCGTGACCGTCTCCTCAGACAACCCCGAGCCGGGAGCGTTCCGGGTGCGCATCCGGGATACCGGCAAGGGGATCTCCCCCGAGCTGCTGAATCAGATCTTCGAGCCGTTCGTGCAGGGCGACTCGACGGCCGTGCGCGCGGGGGCCGGCCTCGGCCTGGGACTGTCGATCGCGAAGACGCTCGTCGACCAGCACGGCGGTGCCATCGCGGCGACCAGCGAGGGCGAGGGGCGGGGAGCGTGCTTCGAGGTGCGCCTCACCACGACGGCGGAGCGGCCCGCGCCGCGCCCGTCCCGAGGCGTCGCCGAGGGCGCGGCGAGCGGGGTCCGCAGCCCGGTGTCCGTGCTCCTCGTCGAGGACGACGCCGATACCGCCGAGGCGATGCGGGCCCTGCTCATGGACGCCGGGTTCGACGTTTCCGTCGCCGACGGCGTCGCGGCCGCCGATGCGGCCTTCCGACGCCATCGCGCCGACGTGCTCGTGTCCGACATCGGGCTCCCCGACGGCAGCGGGCTCGAGGTGCTGTCCCGGCTTCGCGCGCTGCGTCCGAACCTCCCGGGGATCGTGCTGAGCGGCTACGGCATGGAGCAGGACGTCGCCGCGAGTCGTTCGAACGGCTTCGCGGAGCACTTCATCAAGCCCGTCAGCCTCGACCGTTTGATCGCGGCGATCGACCGGCTCGCTGGCCGCGCGGACTGACGGGCCACGACAGGCGCGTCAAAAGAAGAAGCCGGCGCGAAGCGAGTCGCTGCGCGCCGGCTTGACCGAAGAGTTCGAGACACCATGTCGCGATGCCTTTCTCGGGCATCGCGCCCCGGCCTCTCGAGCGCTTCCGCGAGACTCTAGCGGCCCTCGAAGAGGCTCGAGAACAGCTTTCCGAAGAGGTGCTGACCGCGCGTGGGCGACTCGGCATTCGGTGTCGCCGACGACGACGCGGGCGCTGTGCGGGCCGACTCGGTGTGCGCGGACTGCGTCGACGCGGACGCGCCCGAGGGCCGACTCACGACACGCGTGTCGCGGCTGACGGTCGGCGCGTTCGCCTCGGGCCAGCACGGAACGCCGCGGGCTCCCGGGGTCAGATCCGACGGATACGCGGACGGACAGAACAGCGCCGAGATCTTGCACAGCTCCGACATCTGGTCCATGCAGGGATTCGACGCGGCGGCGGCGCTGCTTGCGGCCGTCGTCGCCTGGATCGAGAAAACCAAAGCCAGCAACATCGCACCCTCCTCCTCAATCCACTGCGGCAAGCGCCGATTCGCTGCCGCCGCTGCGATGGACCTATGGAGCAAGAGACGAGCCAATTTCCGCCTCCCGCGAGCGCGTGGTGACCTGCGTCACGCCCCGCGCGGGCGGCCTATTTCCGTCCGACTCGCCTGTCCTCGCGAGAGGTCTGTGCGATGTCTGCGCTCGTCCGCTCGTACCAGCCGTGCGGAGCGAGCAGATGCACGCCCGCGCCCCCGTCGCCCGTGCCGACACCGATTCGCAGGACGCCGGACTCGACGAGGAATGCGCCGCTCTCCGCGCCGGGACGTCGCGCGTACTCGCCGAGGATGTGGAAGTCGCCTCCGCTCGCCTCGAGTGCGTGGACGCGCGTGCGCGACGGCGCGAGAAGGACGTCGGCGTCGGCCTTCAGCCCCTCGAGCGTCAAGAGGCCGCGCGTCCACTTCGGCAGCCCGACGCCGAGCACCGCGAGCAGCGGCCGCGCGTCCCGGCAGTGCAGAGCGACCCTCGCGTCGAATCCGTCGCGGAGGTGCGCCGGCGCCAGATCGAACTTCCCCCACCAGCCGCGCGTGTCCTCGGCGCCCGCGGCCGCTACGTCCGACAGCTGCAGCGAGCTCCCGCTGAGATCGATCGCGGACGCCTCCAGGTCCCATCGCGGCAACCGAACCTCCGCATGGAGATCGCCGGACAATTCCACGCCCGGCCGCTTCACCCGCGCATCGTCGGCCGCGAGCCGCACGCGGCCAGAGGCGATCCCGTGCTCGACCGAGCCCGTCACCGACAGCGTCCCTCTTCCCCCGGAGAATCGCGGCTCCCGGTCGCGGCGCAGGTAATAGTTCAGGTACTCCAGCCCGGGGCTCGGACCGTGCAGATCGATCTCCGCGTCCACCTGCCGCCACACGGCGGCGCCCTGCACGAGGCGCGGGTCCCACTGGGCGAAGGTTGCGTGTAGCCGGCCCTCGAGCTTCGACATGAGAATCTGGCCTCCCACACGGAGAGCACCCTCGCCGAAGTCGATCGCCGCGGGACCGATCCGCGCGCGCTGGCCCGGCTTCAGTTGGAAGCGGCCGTGCAGCCGGGCGGATCCCTCGAACCGATACGCATCGACCCAGATCTCGTCGAAGCGGTCGATCGCGATTCCGCCGACGTCGACCGTCCAGGGATGTCCCCCGCCGGGGGCCGAGGCAGGGGCCTCCGGCCGACGCAGCGGAGGATCGGAGAAGCCCTCGATCGGCGGAAGGACCTCGGTGGGAGGACGCTTGGGATCGCCGCGATCGACCTTCTGGCGCAGGCGAAAGCTCAGTCCGGTTCCGGCGACGCGCTCGACGCGGAAGGTGCGCGAGAGGAGGGCGGCAACAGAGAATCGGGCGCGCGCCTCGGAGAGACGCAGCTCCCATTCCACGTTGGCGTCGCTGCCGCGAACGCGGAAGTTCTTGAGCCCCACGACGCCCGGCCAGCGCGAGACGGCCTCGTCCCATTCGACGAGCGTCGTCTGCGGGCTCGTGTTGATCCACGAACGCAGGCGGGGGCCCGAGAGCAGCCAGCGTGCCGCAAAGGCGTATCCCCCGAGAGCGAGCGCGACGAGAAGCGCGAGCGCGACGAGGATCCCGCGCGTGCGACGCCGGCTCCGCTGGGCGCCCGCCGGCCGGGGACTGCTTCGAGGGCGGGTGCGGGCCGCACGAGGTTGCGCTGCGTGTTTCACTCCGTGGGAGAACGCAAGGAGCACGCCAACGCCCGCGCCCGCTCGCGGCCTGGGAAGGCGCCCGTCAGCGGCGACGCGGAGCCAGCATTCGCTGCGCGAACTTCTCGGCGAGGGAGATGACCGACTTGGCGGCCGACGAGATCGCGGTCTCGCGCGTCAGTCCCCGGGCGCGGCGGGCGAGCCGGCGTGAACGGCCCCGCGCGCGCGAGTCACGCTGAAAGCGTCCCGCGCCGGTCTCCGCGATCGGATCGGCGACTCCCTCCGTGAGCAGGCCGAGCTGCAGGCACTCGCGGTACACGGTCTCCCAGTCCTCGAAGGAGCAGCTCAGCCGGGACAGCGCGCGGGCAATCTCGCCGTAGAGTCGGTCCGACACCGCACCCGAGCGGCGGTGCTCCGCCTTCGACCACAGCTCCTTGATCCTCCGCTCCAGCTTCTGCGCTTCCGGATCCGTCGTCTGCAGGGCCGGCGTGCGGGTCGCGGTGGCCGCGAGGACGGCATGGGCCCGGGAGGCGGCGCGCGGGAGGCCGCGGACCGTGGCGCCGTGGGGAAAGAGGGTCAGCTCGAGGTCGGGCCCCCGGAAGTACCGCGGGCGGCTCGCCGTCTTCCCCACGGTTCGTGCGGTGGCCCTCAGAACCGCGGCGATTGCGCGCGCGAGCCAAGGAGCATCCGCGGGCTCGACGGGGAGCCCGTCCTCGTCGAGCGCCTTTCTCAGAGTCGATGCCACCTCGTCGAGGGAAGCCTCCTCGACGATGAGCGTGACGTGCTCCTCGCTCTCGCCGTGCACGGCCGCCGCGAGCTTCTGGAAGGGCAGCGCCACGAAGGCGAGGAGGAAGGCCGCCGAGAGCCCGGCGCTCAGCGGGAAGCCGGCCAGGATCTGGCGGTATCCCCAGCGGCGAAGGCCCTCGCGGCGCTGGAGGATGAACCCCACCGCGATCGGGACGAGCAGGGCCAGAGCCGCCCAGACGATCCGCAACAGCAGCACCGGCGTGTGCTTCGGCAGGGGGACGAGCGCGAGGACGAACGCCGCGACTCGAGGCAGCGCGACGCCGGCGAGAAGAATCGGCCAGAGCGCGACGCCCGCGACCGCGGCCGAGAGCGCCGTCTTTTCGTTCTTCCGCACCTCGCCGAACAGCGCGGCGACGGCCCACCCGAAGATCGATTCGATGACCTTGCCGGCCGAACGCCGCAGGAGCGAGATCAGGGTCTGGAGGAGGAGCATCGTCCGACGCCGCCCTCACTTCCGCTGCAGTCGAGTGATCTCCTCGTCGAAGCCGGGGAGGATCGCGCGGAAGAAGGCGTTCTCGATCATGCGCCCGATCACCTGCAAGGTGCTCGAGTTGGGATTCTGGACGGGTCCGGAGATGTCGGCCTGCGTCGCCACTTCGTTGCGCTGATGGTTCTCGAGCAGATTCGCGACGCCGCCTACCAGCTTCTCGTAGAGCTTCCGGAACAGGCTCTTCTCGGCGTCCTGTCTCTTGTCGTAGACCTTCATGTCCTGGAAGAGCGGCTTGACGTACCCGTCGATCCGCCCCCGCGCGACCTTGAGCTCGGTGTAGAAGGAGAAGGTTCCCGCGACCACGTCGAATTTTCCGTACGAGCGGAAGAGGTCGTTCATCTTCACCATCGGCGTGTTCTCGATCTGTCCCTTCAGGTCGAAGTCGGGGCCTCTCGCGTCGGCCCGGAACGTCGCCGTCGCGGTGGCATCACCGACTCCCATGAATTTGCCGTTGAGCCGAACGGTGGCCGGCCCTGCCGCGAACCCGTTCGAGTAGTTGTCGATGCGGAGGGTCACCGGGGCGAGGTAGACCCGGTAGCCCGGAGTCTTCGCCTTGTTGACGAGGCCCAGGTTGCAGTTCTCGATCGCGAGGTGGTCGACCCGCAGCACGGTCTCCGGATCGCGCGTGACCTCGCGCGCCGCCCGGCCGACGGCCTGGCGCCGAGCCGTCTCCGCGGCCGCGGTGGGCGCCGTGTGCACGTAGTCGAGCCGCATGTCGCGGATGGTGAGGTCCCGCAGATGGGCGAACCGGATCTTCGGCCCGTACTCGACCTCGCCGGAGAGCTGGAGGACGCCGTTGCGGACGTCGAGGTTCGACCGCGAGACGATCGAGTGGAAGTAGTCCAGGGGAATGCCGGAGAGATTCATCAGCACGTGGATTCCCGTGAAGGGCTCCGCGAGGAAGTCCGCGTGTCCGTCGACGGTCGCGTGCCCGGTCTCGAACACCACCGCCTCGGCGTGGATCGGCGAGGGATACGTCCGATCCTTCGAATGAATGTTGCGGATGTTGTTGGCGGACAGCTGGAGGCGCGTGATGTGGAGAGGCCGCTTCGGGTCCTCGTCAACGTAGGTGATCTCGCCGTCGCGGACTCGAAAGAGGTTGATCTTGAGCGGGTAGATCTGCTCGATCGCCTCCTGCCAGCCCTTCTGCTTCACGGGCGTCTCGTCGGCGGCCTCCGCCCGCAGCTGAGCGAGGTTGATGTAGGCGACCGGCCGGTCGAGCAGGAAATCCGCGACCAGCTTCAGGGACAGGAGCTCCCGCCACTGCACGGACGCCTGGAGGCGCGGGAAGACCGCGACCGGCGGCTCGGGGTTCTCGTTCTGACGAAGCGTCAGGTTGACGAGCGTCAACCCGAAGTCGAAGGGCCGCAGGCGCAGCTTCCCGATGTGCACGCTGTAGCCCTTCAGGCTCGCGTTCATCCGCCGCTCCATGGAGCGCCGCATCGGCTCCGCGACGATCGGCGGAAGAACGATCAGCAGGAGGAGCACGCCCGCGAGGATTCCCGCGGACCAGACGGCCACGGAGCGCCAGCCGTGCGGCCGCTGCCAGTTCCAGCGCCGCGGCGTCGTGCGATGCCTCGCGCGATGGGCCGGAGCCGGGATTCGGGGTCTCGGATTCGCAGACACGAAGACACGTCTCGCAATCGACGTGCCAGCGCGAGGCGCTCGAACTCAGTGTCCGCAGGAGGAGACGGCTCGGGGGCGTGCGGAGGTCGAGTCCCGCGGGAGGAGCCGCTCGATCGACCGCTCGAGCTCGCGAAACTCGAACGGCTTCACCAGGAAGTCGTCGGCGCCCAGCAGCCGCGTGCGTCCGAGCCGGTCCGCATGCGCCGACATCACGATGACTCCGCCGCGGAATCCGCCCTCGCGCAGCCGCACCAGCGCGCTCTCGCCGTCGAGGAGCGGCATCAGCAGGTCGAGGATGACGAGGTCGACGGGGCCCTCGCTGAGGCGCGCGACCGCCTCCTCTCCGTTGCGGGCGGTCACGACGTCGTACCGGCGCGACAGGAGGATGTCCATCCCCTCGAGGATTCCGGGATCGTCGTCGGCGATCAGAATGCGTTTCATGCCCGCTCCGCCGGGCATCGCGGCAGGGTGATCAGGATCTCGGTCCCGCGATCCACCTCGCTCTCGACGGCGAGGCCGCCGCCGTGCCGCTCGAAGACCTCGCGTGCCGCCGCGAGTCCGAGCCCCAGTCCCGGAAAGTTGCGGCGGGGAACGTTGCTCCCGCGAAAGAACCGGCGGCCGACCGACTCCACGTCCTCCTCCGGGATCCCGACGCCCTGGTCGCGGATCGCAACCCGATGGTGTCCGCCGCGGGTCTGAAGCTCCACCTCGACGTCTCCGCCGCGCGGCGAGAACTTGAGCGCGTTGTCGAGGAGCCCGTGGAACGCCTGCTCGAGGCTCCGGCTCTCGGCGTCGACGTCGGCGCGTTCGGGACCGCGATACGTCAGACGATGGCGGGCTCCGCCGGGAGACTCGCGCATCTCGTCGGAGCGCAGGGCGACCACCCGCCGCAGGAGGGCCGCGAGATTCAGCGGGACCTTGTGGAGCGAGAGGCCGCGGAGGTCGCCGGTCCTCAGGAGATCGTCGACCAATCGACCGAGCCGGTCGACCTGGACGTCGAGGCGGTCGAGCATCTCGGGAGTGCAGGCCTCGCCGCCGATCGCCGCGCGCCGCATCACCTCGGCGTGCATCTTCACCGCCTGAAGCGGCGTGCGCAGCTCGTGCGCCATCATGCGCAGCGCCGCCTCGCGGGACTCCTCTCCGCGCCGGCGGTCGTGGATGTCGAGGCACGCGCCGACGAAGCCGTGCACCGCGTCCTCTTCGTGAATCGGAACTCCGCGCTCCAGCACCCAGCGATGGAGGCCGTCGTGGCGGCGCAGCCGATACTCCACCTCGAAGGGCGCCAGGCGCCGCAGCGGATCGAGGAACAGCTCCGAGCGCCGACGCAGATCGTCCGGATGGACTCCCTCCAGCCAGCCCTCACCGCGCTCCTCCTCGCGCCGACGCCCCGTGAAGCGGAGCCAGGAGTCGTTGAAGTAATCGCGCTGCCCGTCGCCGTCGGATCGCCAGATCAGGAGCGGAGCATGTTCGAGGAGAGCGGCGGAGTCGGCGGCCGAGAGCGGTTCCGTAAGCATGGGGTCAGGCTCCCCGGGCGCTTTCTCGCGGGCCCGACTCTCTCGGGCCCGGCGAGTCCCGCCGTCCGCCGGAGATGGCCCGGCCGGGGAAGTGCCTCCGCCGCAGGTCTTTCAGGCTCGCCCGAATTCGCTCGCGGGCCCAGGAGGGAAACTGCCGCTCGACCAGGAGAAGGCCGACCCAGACCTTCGGATCGACGCGCGCCCCCTGGCCCCTTCGCTCGCGGAGCCACTCGGCGGCGCGGGCGATCGGGATCTCGTGGAGGACGAGTCCCGGGATCGACGGACGGCGGGCTTCCCGCCGCATGAGAAGGGGCGCCATCAGAATGCTCGAATGCCCTCCCGAACCGTCGGGGATTCCGTAGCGGGACATCGTCACGAGCTCCCGCGCGTCGTATCCGAGCGTCCCGAGCAGCCGATCGACCGCCAGGAGATCGCGTCCCTCGCCGACCTCGGTGACCGTCACACCCGGGAGAACGACGGCCTCCTTGCCGACGAGCGTCCGCAGGAGAGCCACCTCTCCCTCGCCCGTGAGCCCCACGACGTGAATCGAGTCCCGTGAAGTCAGGAGACACCACCTCCGAACTTTCGTGGAGCAAACGCCTTGCCAGCGAGACCCTCCCGGCCGCGAGGACCGGGCGTTCGGCGGCCGGAGAGGTCACCCGCTCTCGCGGATCGCAATCCGCTCGGAGGGGTGCTCCTCGCCTTGAAGGACCGCATCGATCGCGCGATCCTCGCCGGAAGCCGCCGCCTCGGCGAGCTCCGCGTGATCCGCGACCACCTCGTCGCTCAAGTAGTCGCCGAGCCAGATCTTCTCGATGATCGGATACGCGGCGAAGAGGGGAAGGATGAGGACCGCCCCCAGGACGCCATAGAGGCTGCCCCCCACGATCAACGCGATGAGGACGACGAGCGGCGAGAGCCGCAGACTGCGCCCGTACACTCGCGGGACGATCACGTAGTTCTCGAGCGCGTGATACAGCAGGTACAGGGCGGTCACCGCCGCCGCCGCGAAGGGCGAGACCGCCAGCGCGAACAGCGCCGCCGGGATCGTCGAGACGATGACGCCCAGGATCGGCAGCACGTCGCAGACCGCCGCGAGGACGGCGAGAGGGATCGCCGAAGGCACGCGGAAGAACGTGAGCACCATGAACGCGAAGCTCCCGTAGAGCAGCGATGTCAGCAGCTGGCCCTGAACGTAGGCCTCGACGACGTCGGAGACCGCCGGAACGGTCTCGGCCATCTTCTGGCGATGACGCCGAGGCACGTAGGCCAGCAGCCAGGCGTAGGTTCGCTTGCCGTCGAGAAGGAGATAGAGCGAGAGGACCAGCACGAGGATGGCCGCGATCGAGAACTCGAGGACCACTTGACCAAGGGCCAGCGGGCGCTTGAGGGAGTGCACGACCTCGGGCGCGGAGGGCAGGTCGAAGACTTCCGCCATCAGCCGCGCGAGCAGCGGATGATCGGGATTCAGCCGGGTCTGCACGTTGCGCCGGTACGCGCCGAGGTTCGTGGCGAGCTCGATCGTCTGGTTCGCGAGCGCCGGGAGGACCAGAAAGAGAAACAGCGCGATCACCGCCAGCATCCCGCACGCGACCAGCCCGACGGACACCGAGCGCGAGAGACCCCGCCGTTCCAGCCGGTCCACCAGCGGCCACAGGGTCACCGCGAGGACGAGCGAGATGAGCAGCAGGATCAGGCTCGGGATCAGCCGCAACAGTCCCCAGACGCACGCGGCCGCGATCAGGACCTTGAGGATCGTTGAGACGGGCACGTGCAGCTTCACGTCCCTCGATCCGGACGAGGTCGCCGCGGACGAAAGCGTCGCATGGTCGCGAGGCGCGGAATGCGCGAAGGTCTCCACGCGCCTGCGATCCGCAAGAAGCATGCCGCGTGGCGGGGGCGCGCGGGATTCTGGCACGTGAGTTGCGTTCTTCTCGTTACGGGAGTTGAAAATGAGAAAACGAACGGGAATTTCCGCGCTTCTTTTCGCCGTCGCGGTTCTGTGGGCCGCGAGCGCAGCCGCCGGCCCGGTCGCGGTCAGCGTGTCTTTCTTCCACGACCAGCTCGCGCCGCACGGCCGCTGGGTCGCTGCCGGTTCGTACGGCAACTGCTGGGTGCCCTCTGGCGTCGCCGCCGGATGGCAGCCGTACGTCGACGGTGAGTGGGTCGACTCCGACTACGGATGGACCTGGGTTTCCGACGACCCGTGGGGCGATATCCCCTACCACTACGGCACCTGGGCGTGGGCGGATCCCTACGGATGGGTCTGGGTTCCCGGAACCGTCTGGGCGCCCGCCTGGGTGACGTGGGCGTACACCGACGACTACGTCGGCTGGGCGCCGGTGCCGCCGAGCTTCGCGCTCTCCGCCACCGGTTACTTCGGCTCGCCGGTCGTCGTGACGGCGTCGCACTACGTCTTCGTTCCGACGCGCCAATTCGTCGGCGTCCGCGTCGCGACCGTGAGAGTCCCGGCGCAGCAGAGCGTCGCTTTCGTACCGCGCGCCGTGAAGACCACGCGCTTCGACGTCTCGCACGGCGTCGTCCGCGTGGCGGGTCCGCCGCAGAGCCAGGTCGCGCGCGTCGTCGGACATCCGATCCAGAAGGTCTCCGTCGATCGTCTGAGGGCTCGTCCCACGACCCTGGCGGCGGGCGGGGTGACTCAGGCCAAATCCGTCCGAGTCGTGGCGCCCGAGACCGAGCGCGCGAAGATCGCGGCGGCTCCGGCGGCGACGAACGCGCGTCCGGAGGCTCGGCAGGCGCAGGCCGCAGAGAAGAGTCAGAAGAACGAGAAGAAGGCGGCGCCCCAGACAGCGAACGCGCACAACGCGAGCGCGTCGAAGCACCAGCCCGCCACCCCCAAGGCGGCGACGACAACCGAGAAGGAGGCCGCGGCGCGGAAGTCGCCCTCTACACCCAAGCAGCCCAAGGCGCGGCCGGAGTCCGAGACGCGCCACGCCAACGTGGCGCATACGCAACCCGCTCCCAAGCCGAAGGCCGAGCCGAAGCCGGAGCATCGGGCCGAGCCCGAGAAGCCGCAGGCAACGGCGCATAAGGCCCAACCGCGTCACGAGAGCTCCAGCCAGCAGCAGGCGCAAAGAGAGCAGCCCGAGAGGCCGCAGCCCGAGGCTCGTCCTCAGAGCGAGACGCGCCAGGCGAACGCGGAGCACGCGCAGCCGGCGCCGAAGCCGAAGCCCAGGCCGCAGCCGCAGAAGCAGCAGCCGCCGAAGGAGAAGGAGAAGTCTCCGGGCGAGAACTGAGTCCTCGCCTCGCAACGCCTAACCCCGTGCACCGGCGCCCCGACGCCGGTGCACGTTTTGCACCTGCTAGGCTCTTCCGGTGGCTCGAACCAAGATCGTTTGCACTATCGGGCCGGCCTCTCGCTCGCGCAACCGGCTCGCCGCTCTGGCCGACGCCGGCATGGACGTCGCTCGGCTGAACTTCTCGCACGGCACCCAGGCCGAGCACGCGGAGGTCGTCGAGACCCTTCGTTCGGTCTCGGCCTCGGCCGGCCGCCCGATCGCAATCCTGCAGGACCTCTCCGGCGTGAAGATCCGCATCGGCGAATTCGCCGGGGGCGGCGTGCGGCTCGAGCCGGGCGCCGCCTTCACCCTCACGAGCCGGCCGATCGCCGGGGATGCCTCCGCGGTGTCGGTCAGCGTCCCCGACCTTCCGAGCATCGTGGCGCCCGGGGACGCGGTGCTGCTGTCCGACGGTGAGCTGCAGCTGCGCGTGGAAGACACCACCGCGACCGACGTCCGCTGCCGCGTCGCCGCGGGCGGCTGGCTGTCGTCGCACAAGGGCGTAAGCCTGCCCCGCTCCCGCTCCGCGCCGGGAATGACCCCCAAGGACCGCGAGGACCTCCGTTTCGGCGCGGCGCATGGCGTCGACTACGTCGCGCTCTCCTTCGTGCGGAGCGCCGAGGACGTCCGGCAGGCCCGGCAGGCGCTGCGCGAGCTCTCCGCGGAGACTCCCCTCATCGCCAAGATCGAGAACCCCGACGCGCTCGCCCACATCGACGCGATCCTGGAGGAGTCCGACGGGATCATGGTGGCCCGCGGCGATCTCGGCGTCGAGACGCCGCTCGAGCACGTCCCGCTCCTCCAGAAGATGCTGATCGAGAAGTCCAATCGCGCCGGCAAGCCCGTCATCACGGCGACGCAGATGCTGCTGTCGATGGTCGACAACCCGCGGCCGACGCGCGCGGAAGTCGGCGACGTCGCGAACGCGATCCTCGACGGGACCGACGCGGTCATGCTGTCCGAGGAGACGGCCGCCGGACGCTATCCCGCGGAGGCGGCCGCGACGATGCAGCGCATCGCCCGGGACACCGAGACGGCCTTCCCGTTCGCTCAGTGGATGCGACGCTTCGAGGACCTCGGCCTGCAATCGCTCCCCGAGGCCGTCGCCGGCGCGGCGTGCGAGCTGGCCGAGCACGTCGGGGCGTCGGTGATCGTGGCGTGGACCGAGGAGGGCGCGACGGCGCGGCTCGTCGCCAAGCATCGGCCCCGCCGGCCGATCCTGGCCCTGTGTACCTCCGACGCGACGGCGCGGCGCCTCGCGCTCGTCTGGGGCGTCATTCCCCTGGTCGTCGAGAAGGCGAAAGACACCGACTCCATGCTGGAGAAGGCGCCGTCCATTGCGGTGGCGCACGGCCTGATGCGGTCCGGCGAGACGGCGGTCATCACCGCCGGCGTCCCGCGCGGGGTCTCTGGCAGCACGAACCTGATCAAGGCGGCGGTCGCGCCGTGAAGGAGAAGAAGGCAAAGAAGGACGAGAAAAAGAAGACCGGCACCCTCGCCGCCCAGCGCAAGAAGATCTGGAACATCGCGCTCGGGATCTTCTTCTTCATCCTCGGCGTCATCGGCATCCTGATTCCGGTCATGCCGCAGGTCATGTTCTTCCTGCTGTCGGCCCTCTTCTTCTCGCGCGCCTCGAAGCGGTTTCGGACCGCGCTACGGCGATTCCGCAAGCGCCATCCGAAGGTCGACCGGGCTTATGAGAACTGGCGCCGTAAGGCCCGGGAGAAGCGGCGAAGGGTGATTCGCAAGGCGCGAACCCTGGGGCGAGAGTTCGAGGAAAAGATCGACGACATCATCCACCCGGAAGCAGAAACGCCGTCGGACCGCCGAGACGCCCGGTAATCCCACCTCCCGCGTCCTGCCCGAGTTCCTGCTGCACGCGTTCCAGAAGTCGGCACAAGGCTGACTTGACTGACGCGGCCTCTCGGCAAGCGGCAATCGCGAGTGGTTCGCGGCGTGAGAAGTCACCCGAGCCCAGCGAGGGTTGAGGCTCACGCGCGGGAGCCGGAGCGAAGCGGCGGGACCAGCCGGGCAGTCGAGCGCCGTCCGCGAGCCGCCCGGCGGTGCGCCAGCGGCGCAGCCGCGTGGAGCAGGATCCGCCGCGCAGCGCAAGCGACGGTTAGTCCATCTGCCGGCGCAGAACCGTCGGGATGTCGAAGTCGTCCCGCGAGGACGCGTTGGGCCCGAAGCCTCCGGAGTCGTCGCCCCTCAGGAAGGGCGGGCGCAGGGGCTTGGAGCCCACGGTCAGCGGCTTCGCCTCCTCGGTTTCGGCGTCGTCGACGCTCTGCTCGAGCCGGTCGAATCCCGTCGCGATGACCGTGACCTTGACGCTGCCCGACATCTTCTCGTCGTGGACGCAGCCGAAGAGGATCTCGGCCTCCGGATCCGCGGCCTGCTGGATGATCTGAGCCGCCTCCGTCACCTCAAAGAGCGTCAGGTCCGCGCCGCCCGTGATGTTCATGAGGACGCCGCGCGCGCCTTCGATCGAGGCGTCCTCGAGCAGCGGCGAGGAGATCGCCGCCTGGGCGGCGTGGATCGCGCGGTTCTCCCCCTCCGCCGTCGCGGTCCCCATGAGCGCGCGGCCCATGTCGGACATGATCTTCCGGACGTCCGCGAAGTCGAGGTTGATCTCTCCGGGGCAGTTGATGAGGTCCGAGATGCCCTGGATCGCCTGCCGCAGGATGTCGTCGGCGATCTTGAAGGACTCCTGCAGCGGCGTGTTCCGCTCGACGAACGCGAGCAGGCGCTGGTTCGGGATCGTGATGAGCGTGTCGACGTGGTCGCGCAGCTCGCGGGAGGCCCGCTCGGCCTGCCGCATGCGCTTCTTGCCCTCGAACTCGAAGGGCTTGGTCACGACCGCCACGGCCAGCGCGCCGGCCTCGGCCGCGAGCTTGGCGAGGATCGGCCCGGCGCCGGAGCCGGTGCCGCCGCCGAGGCCCATCGCCAGGAACACCATGTCCGCGCCGGCGACCGCGTGGGCCAGCCGGTCCTGGTCCTCGAGCGCCGCGTTCCTGCCGACGTCGGGGTCGGCGCCGGCTCCCAGACCCTTGGTCAGGCGCGCTCCGATCTGCAGCTTGTTGGGCGCCGAGCACTTGCGCAGGGCCTGGAGATCGGTGTTGCAGGCGAAGTATTCGACGCCCTTGACGCCCGCGGTGATCATCCGGTTGATGGCGTTGGAGCCGCCTCCCCCCACTCCGATCACCCGGATCGTGGCCGGCGACGCGTCGCCTCCATCCAGCTCGATGGAGAGCTTCCGGCTGTCGTCGTCGTCCATGAACTCGATCATGGGTGCATCCCTCCGTCGCCTTTTCGTATTTCCCCGCATCAGAAGAAGTCCCGGATGAATCGCGAGACCGAGTTCGCCGCGTGGAAGAAGGCCTGAGCCCTTCGCCGCGTCGGCTTGTAGCGGTGACCATATAGGAGAAGGCCGGTCGCCGTCGCCCACTCCGGCCGCGAGACCACGTCGACGAGACCGCCCACCCCGGCGGGCACGCCGCGCCGGACGGGTCCGTCGAAGATGCCCTCGGCGATCTCGACGATGCCTTCGAGCTCCGAGCCGCCGCCCGTGAGGACGAGGCCCGAGCGAATCTCCTTGTCGAGACCCAGCCTCTGGATGTCCTCGTGGATCAGACCGAGGAGCTCCTCCGCCCTCGGCTGCAGGATGTCGGCGAGCGTCGTTCGCGGGCAGAGCTTGGGCGCCCGGCCGCCGACCATCGGGACCTCAACCATCTCGTCTTCGGAGACCGCCGTGCGCAGGGCGCAGCCGAATTTCTTCTTGAGACGTTCCGCGTCGGTGATCGGCGCCCGGAGGACGACCGCGAGATCGTTGGTGAAGTGGTCGCCGCCGATCGGCACGACGGCCGTGTGGGCGATCGAGCCCTTCTGGTAGACGGCGACCTCGGTCGTCCCGCCCCCGATGTCGACCAGGCAGATCCCGAGCTCTTTCTCGTCAGGGGTCAGCACGGCCTCCGCCGCGGCGAACTGCTCGAGCACCATCTGGACGACCTCGATGCCCGCCTTGTTCATGCAGGTGACGATGTTCTGCGTCACCGCGACCGGGGCGGTCACCACGTGGACCTCGACCTCGAGCCGGCTGCCGACCATCCCCTGGGGATCGGCGACGCCGTCCTGGCCGTCGACCGCGAAGTCCCGGGGCAGAACGTGCACAACTTCATGATCCTGAGGGATTTGCACGCCGCGGGCGGCGTCGATCACCCGGCCGACGTCCTCCTTGGTGATCTCCCGATCCTTCCCCGCGACCGCGACCACCCCGCGGCTGTTGAAAGACCGGACATGCGATCCGGAGACGCCGACCCAGGCGCGGGAGATCTGAACACCCGCCATGATCTCCGCCTCCTCCGCGGCCCGCTTGATGGCCTCGATGGTGGCGTCGACGTTGATGATGTTGCCCTTGCGGGTGCCGCGGTTGGCGCAGGCGCCCTTCCCGATGACGTCGAGGGTGCCGGAGGCGTTCTGTTCGCCGATGAGGACGCAGATCTTGGAGGTGCCGATGTCGCAGGCGACCAGGAATCCTTCGGGCTTCGACATCGCTACGGCAACCTCCTCAGAGACGATTCCCTGCGCCGTAGGCGCCGACGAGAATGATGCGATCCGCAAAGCGGAGATCGATGGCCCGTGCCTCCCACCCGCGATTCTCAACGAAACCGCGCGCCTCGAGCAACGCGCGAATCTTCCTCGAGGCATCCACCCGAAGAACGCGCACCGGTCTCCGGAAGATTGCGTCC
>DASXPB010000036.1:0-20054 GCA_036493875.1 Thermoanaerobaculia bacterium | reverse complement strand
GTGAACGCGACCTCGAGCCCCACGTCCGACTTGATGAGCTGACTGATCTGCCGGAGGGCGCTCCCGAGGGGCCCGCGGGGATAGGCGGCCCCGTTCGCGACGGGGATCCCGTTCGGATCCGCGGAGCGCACGAGGTGCACGGCCTCGAAGGACTCGCGGGCCGTCGCCTGGAGCGTCCCGGCGACCGCGCCCTCGTACATCGATTCGAAGGACTCAGAGAGCGGCTCGGAGGCCTGGCCCGCGCGGATCCCGAATCCCGACAGGCTCGTCATCGCGATCGCGTCGGAGCCGGAGAGGATGCGCGGCATCCCCGGCGTCATCGCCACGGCGCGCAGCGGAGAGGGCGCGCCTCCGTTGGCGGGCCGCGACGCGCCGATCGCGCGCGCGAGGAACCCGTCTCTCGTGGACTTCGAGCCCGGCGTGCCCGACTCCATGAAGTCCTGAGCGTCGAAGTGCGAGCGCGTCGAGTCCGGGCTCCCGACCGCATGGACGAACGCCGCGGAGCGGTCCCGGAAGTGGGGGAGCAGAGGGGCGAGCGAGGGGTGGAGGCCGAAGAAGCCGTCCAGGTCCAGCGCGGCGCGCTCTCCGGCGCCCGGCCGCGGCACGGCGATCGAGGGTCGGGCGTCGTAGTAGACCTTCTCCCCGTACGGCACGAGCAGGTTCAGCCCGTCCACGGCGCCGCGCTGGAAGATCGCGACGAGAACGCGCTTCGAGGCGCTGGCCGGGAGCGTGGTCGCCCCCGCCATGCGGACGAAGACGTTGGGGAGGAGGCCTCCGGCGATGAGCGAGAGGCCAGAGGACTTGAGGAACAGCCGGCGGTCGAAGGACGACATGGCGCTTCCTACTGCTTCTGGAATTCCGGGCTGCCGAGGAGCAGTCCGGCGACGAGCGTGGACGGCTCCGCGCCCTGGCCGCCGTCGGCGACCCGTTTCGTGATCGTCGTGAGCGTGTCCTCGGAGATGTCGGTTCCGATCAGCCAGTGCGCCGCGGAATCGACGCCGCGCCCGGGAGACGCGCCCGCGAGCCGCACGATGCCGGGGTCGGCCTGCGTCCCGGGGAGGCGTCCCTGCGCCAGCGCGAGCGCGAAGTTGAGGCGCGCGAGGAGGGCGCCCGAGGAGACCCAGGCGTCCGCCGTGTCGGAATACCCGGTCGGGGGCTGACAGAGGTAGAGCGGCTCGCCCATGTTCGCGATCTGGTGCGCGATGGCGCGGCCGTCCGTGGCTCCGCCGACGGCGCGCAGCGCGGAGACCACGTACTCGAAGGGCGACTTGATCTTGCTGCGGTAATACTTCGGGTCGAAGAACTCCGGCGACGTGACGATCGCGCGGACGGTGTCGCGCAGGTCCCCGCCGTTCGCGAGGAAGCGCCGGGCGACTCGGTCGACGAGCTCGTTCGGCGGCTCGTCGGCCACGAGACGCTGGCAGAGCTGATACGCGATGTGATGCGCGGTCGCGGGGTGATGCGCCAGCATCGCGATGGCGCGCTCGCCCTCGGCGATGCCTCCGGCGGTGAAGGTGGTTCCGAGGAGCGTCTTCGTGCCGGTGTCGTGCGCGCGCGTGCGGAAGATGAACCCGCCCGGCTCCTCGGGCGCGCTCGCCATCATCGTCGCGCGGCGGCCCCGCCCGGCGCGCTCCATGCGACCGGCCTCGCGGCCGCCCTCGGGCCGGCCGATGGACCAGCCCGTCAGGATCCGCGCGAGCTCCGTTACGTCCTTCTGCGTGTAGCCGCCGTCGACGCCGAGCGTGTGGAGCTCCATGAGCTCCCGGGCGTAGTTCTCGTTCAGGCCACGAGGGGCGTTCGGGTTGGCCTTTCCCCGCGCGGCGAGCGCGGCGGGGACCGCAGACGCCCGGTGCTCCTCGTCGGCCACCGAGCGGGCGTTGTCCAGGTAGAAGAGCATCGCCGGCGACTTCGCCGTGGCCTGGAGGAGGTCCTCGAACCGGCCCCAGATGTGCGGGCGGATCGTGTCGCGCTCGAAGGAGACGATCGCGAAGCGGTCCTGCCCCTTGTTCGCGTAGACGTTGAAGTGGTTCATCCAGAAGTCGACCATGACCTCGTTGAGCTGCCGCTCGGACTCGGTCGCGCGCAGGATCCGCGCGGCGGTGAGCTCGTCGAGGATGCGCCTCGGACGCTGATCGGGCGGGATCAGCTGCCGGGCCTTCGCGACCTCGGCCTCGCTCGCTTCGCCGTCGTCCGTCTTCGTGCCTGCGTTTGCTGCGCGCTCCTCCTTGATCTTGCGCCGTGCCTCGAGGAGCGGGACCTCGAAGCCGGCGATGATCTGCGCGTTCGACATCGCGAGGGTTGGATACTCCGCCGAGAGGCGGGCGTCGAGCCGGCCGTCTGGGATGCGCTCGGGATGGAGCTGCTCGTCGACGTAGGCGGACACGCCCATCTGCGCGACGCGGTCGACGTCGCCCGGACGCGGGCCGAAGGACAGGCGGTTCAGGACGTGGAGCGCCTGCTCGCGCGGAGTCAGCGCGTCGGTGCGAGCGCCCGTGAGCGCGGCGAGGACGGCGCATCCGAGCGCGAGCCCCGAAAGCGAGGCGGCGGCGAGTGTGAGACGGGTCACCGGGAATCGCATGAGCACCTCGAGGAATTGGACGAGCCGGAGAGGGTGCGGATTACGTCCCGGAGAGAGGAGGCGACTCGGGATTAAGCCCCGTGTCTGGAATGTTAAGATTGGCCTCCAATGGTTGAGCGCGCCGGTTACGCGGACGAATGCGGCGTCTTCGGCGTCAGTGACTCGGAAGACGCCGCCAACCTCGCCTACCTCGGCCTCTACGCCCTGCAGCACAGGGGCCAGGAGTCGGCGGGCATCGCCTCGCTCCATCAGGGAAAGATCCACGTCGAGCGGGAAATGGGCTACGTCGCCGACGTCTTCGATGAGGCCCGGCTCTCGCGGCTGCCGGGGAAGACGGCGATCGGCCATGTCCGCTACTCCACGGCCGGCGCCTCGCTCCTGATCAATGCCCAGCCGATCGTCTTCGCCACCGGGCGCGGCCCGCTGGCCCTGGGCCACAACGGCAACCTGGTCAACGCGCGCGAGATCCGGTCGTCTTTGGAGGCGAGCGGGGCCCTCTTCACAACGACGTCCGACTCCGAGGTGATCCTGCACCTGATAGCCCGATCCAAATCGCCGACCCTGGCCGGGGCCATCGCGGAGGCCCTCCTGGAGGTTCGGGGGGCCTACTCGATCGTGATCCTCTCGCAGGAGGGGATCTTCGCGGCGCGCGACCCCAACGGCGTCCGCCCGCTGTCGCTCGGTGTGCGGGAGGGTTCGCCGGTGGTGGCCTCGGAGACCTGTGCGTTCGACCTGATCGGCGCGCGCTACGAACGGGACGTCGAGCCGGGAGAGATCGTGAAGCTGTCGCGGGAGGGGGTCTCCTCGCATCGCTTCGCCTTCCCGATCTCGACTCCGTGCGTCTTCGAGCACGTCTACTTCGCCCGGCCGGATTCCAAGGTCTTCGGCCGGAGCGTGGCCGCGTCGCGGCAGGGCTTCGGGCGCAAGCTTGCGAGGGAGCATCCCGCCCAGGCCGACGTCGTGGTCCCCGTGCCCGACTCGGGCATGTACGCGGCCCTGGGCTACGCAGAGGAGTCCGGCATTCCCTTCGTTCTCGGCCTCGTCCGCAACCACTACGTCGGGCGCACGTTCATCGAGCCGAA
This sequence comes from Thermoanaerobaculia bacterium, assembly GCA_036493875.1. Taxonomy (GTDB): domain Bacteria; phylum Acidobacteriota; class Thermoanaerobaculia; order UBA5066; family Gp7-AA6; genus DAHUXD01. The sequence goes on along the minus strand of DASXPB010000036.1, from coordinate 16,394 downwards.
GCAGGCGATCCGGCACTTCGGGGTCAAGGTCAAGCTCAACCCGGTCCGCGAGATCGTCGAGGGCAAGCGAATCGTCCTGGTCGACGACTCGATCGTCCGCGGCACGACCTCGCGCAAGATCGTCCGGATGCTGCGCGAGGCCGGAGCGCGCGAGGTGCACGTCCGCGTCTCCTCGCCGCCGACGATGAACACCTGCCACTACGGGATCGACACCCCGACGCGCGGCGAGCTGATCGCCGCGAACCAGTCGGTCGAGGAGATCCAGCGCTACATCGAGGCCGACAGCCTGGGCTACCTCTCGGTCGAGGGAATGCTGGCGGCATTCGGCCGCCCCCAGCAGGCCACCTGCACGGCCTGCTTCACCGGGATCTACCCCGTGGAGATCGAGGAAGAGGAGCGCGAGAAAGAGCACGCGCTCGACGCGACCTAGCGCGCGCCTCGCGTGAGCGGAACGCTTCTGCTCGCCACCACGATCGCCTTCCGGGGCGCGACCCTCATCGACGGGACCGGCGCCCCGCCGCGCGAGAACGCGCTGCTCGTGATCGCGGACGGGCGCGTCGTATCCGTCGGCGCGGCTACGCCGAAGGCTCTCGCCGCGCTTCCGCCCGGCACGAAGGTCGTCGCCGCCGAGGGGAAGTGGATCGTCCCCGGACTGATCGATGCGCACGTCCACGCGGAATCCGACGACGACCTGAAGACGATGCTGTCGTGGGGCGTGACCTCGGTGCGCCTGATGGCGGAGGACGTGGCGGCGTCGCAGAAGATCGCCGCCGACTCGCGCACGCGCTCCGATGTCCCCGACGTGTTCCCCGCGGCGCCGATCTTCACGACGAAGGGCGGCTGGTGGGATCAGGGCGAGCCTCCGGACGCGAACCTCGACCGCTTCCCCGCGACACCCGAGGCGGCGCGCGCTTCGGTCCGGAAGGCGAAGGCGCTCGGCTCGGCCGAGATCAAGGTGATGCTCGATGACATGGCGTGGAGCCGTGCGCCGAAACCGCCGCTGCCGAAGGTGCCGCCGGCGGTCCTCGCCGCGCTCATCGGGGAGGCCCGCGCCCAGGGAATGCGCGCGACCGTCCATGCGCCGGACCTGGATGACGCCAAGGCGGCCATCGCCGCCGGCGCAACGGCGCTCGCGCATTCGGTGATCGACCCGCTCGACGACGCCACCATCGCCGCGATGAAGGCGCGTCCGGTCTTCTACCTGACGACGCTCGACATCTTCGAGTTCCTCGCCGACACGCGAGACTTCGTGGAGCGCGTCCTCTCCGATCCGGTCGCGCTGCGGCGGCTCCCTTCGGACATCACGACGCGCTACCGCGCGGCGGACTACGCGCAGACCTATCGGGAGCGCTATCCGAATTACGAGTTCGTGCGCCGCCGGCTCCCCGTGCTGGCCGACAACGTCCGGCGACTTCGGGCCGCCGGGGTCCCCGTCGCGGTGGGAACGGACATGTGGGCGTTCGCCGGACTGGGCGTGTCGATCGAGCTCGATTGCCTCGTGCGAGCCGACGTTCCTCCGCTCGAGGCCCTCCGCGCCGCGACGCAGACCGCGGCGCGCTCGCTCGGCATCGACTCCGACCGCGGAACGCTTCAGCCCGGCAAGCGCGCGGATCTCCTGGTCCTGACCGCCGACCCGCTGCGCGACGTCAAGAACGTCCGCGCCATCGAGGCGATCTACAAGAACGGGGGAGCGGCGAGCCCATGAGCCCGGATCCATGGTCGTGACTTGAGGCGGGGACCGTCTCTCGCCGCCGCCATAGCTGTGGCGACCGCGACGGCTTCGACGATCGCCCTCTTCCTCGTCTCGCGCGGCCTCTGGTCCGATCCCCTGATCGACTCCGGACGGGAGTGGATCGTTCCCGACGCGCTCTCGCGCGGCGAGCTGCTGTATCGCGACGTGGCGTACTGGTTCGGGCCCCTCACGCCCTACCTCCATGCCGCGTTCTTCGCGGTGTTCGGCTCGAGCTTCACGACGCTCGCCGTGGCAGGCTGCGTCGGCGCGGCCGCGGCGCTCGTGGCCCTGTCCCTCGCGGTGCGGCGGGCCGCGGGAGCCGCAGGCGCCCCAAGCGCGGAGTTCGTCGCCCGGGACCAGGCGCTGGTCTGGACCGCGCTCGCGATCCCGGCGCTCGTCTTCATGCCGAACGCGGGCGGCGCGATCCTTGGGATGGGCTTCCGGATCTGGCACGCGGCGACGCTCGCGATGTTCGCCATCGTCCTGGCGTCGCGGGAGGAGCACGCGGGCGGATGGCGGGCCGCCGGAGCCGGCGCTCTCGCCGCGCTCGCCGGCCTCTGTCGGACCGAGTGGGGGCTCGCGGCGCTCTCCGCCGTCGCCCTGACGATCGTCCTCTCGCGCCACGATCCCGGACGCCGGCTGGTTTCCGCCGCGATCGCGTTCGCCGCGGTGTTCGGAGGCGTCTGGACCTTCTTCATCGCCCGCGTCGGCTGGGCCGGGCTCGCGGACCAGCCCGTCTTCCTGTGGAACATCCCCGAGGAGACGCGCGGACACGTTGGCCTCGCGGGACTGCGATCCTGGCGGACCGGCGTCTGGAACCTGCTCTACTCCGCGGCGGTCTGGCTCGGGGCCGCGGTCGCGGTCGCATTGGTCGCGCTCGGCCGCGGCGAGTCGCTGCCGCAGCGGGATGCGCTCCGCCGCCGTGGTTTCGGGCTCGGTGCGGCGCTCGCCGTCGCGGGGCTGTGCGCGGCGATGGGCGCGGTGCCGGGACCGGTGCTCTTCGGCGCCGCGCCGCTCGTCTGCCTCGCCGGACTCTTCGTGGGGTGGAGAGACGGCAACGCCGCCCTCGCCGGACTCGGCTGGATGGGAATCCTTGCTTCCCACCGCCGCGTGTTTTTCCTGGACGACGCGCCCTACGTGGCGCCGCCGCTCCTCTTCGCGTTCGCCTGCGCAGGCGCTCTCCTCGCACGGGCCGCCGCGCGCGAGGCGTCGCCGGGGTCGCGCGAGAGGCTCGCCACCGCGTTCGCGGCCGCGGTCGGCGCGCTCGTCGTCTTCGCCTTCGCCGGCCGGATCGCAGGCTACGCAGCGGAATCCGCCGGCCGCGCCGCGATCCGGGGCACGGGAGGCATGCTCTCGGCGCGGCCCGAGCTCGCGCGGCAGATCGAGGACACCGCGGCTGCGATCCGGAGCGGGACGCCCGAGGGATCCGGCCTCGCGGTGTTCCCCGAGGGCGAGGCGCTGAACTTCCTCTCGGGCCGGCCGAACCCCGCGCGGCAGAAGCTCTACCTTCCCGGGTACCTGAACGACGCGAACGAGGGTGCGGTCGTCGCGGACCTCGAGCGCGCGCGTCCGGCGGCGATCGTCCGCTGGCTTCGGCCCACGGGCGAGTACGCGCGCGGGCTTTTCGGATCCGACTACGGGCGCGCGGTCGCCGCGTGGATCGACGCGAATTATTCGGCAGGCGGCCCGAAGTCGCGAGCGCATCCGGAGCTCACGCTCTTCCTCCGGCGGCCGCCGTCTCGGGCCGGGGGTGCTTTACACTGAGTCCATGAACGCCAGGCCGGATTTCCGGCGGGACGTGTGCGTCGGCGACGGCGGCCATGTCGGCCTGCCGCTCACGCCGGAGGCCGCTGGCCCGAATCCCTCGTCATGAAACGAGCTTTTCCACGCGCCGTCAGTGAAGGCATACCGGTCGAATCGAGATGCCTCGTGAGCTTCGATGGCAGAGTTCGCCGGCGTGAATCCGTCGCTCGCCTCGATCGATACCGTCAGATCGAGCAATTCCCTGCCGACGCGCTCAGAACGGTCCGCGGAGGCGGCTATTCCTATGCTCCGGCCAGCTTCGGCGCGGGGACGACCGTGCAGGAGGCTCGCGCCTTCACTCGCGTCCTCCATTTCGACCCCGAGAATGGGACTCTGGAATGTGAAGCCGGGCTGACTCTTGGCCAGCTTCACTCGGTCGCCACACCTCACGGCTGGTATCTACCGGCGCAGCCCGGCTATCCCCTGATCACGCTCGGCGGGTGCATCGCCACCGAGGCCCATGGGAAGAACCACTTCCGCGACGGCACGTTCCGGCGCCGGATCCTGGCACTGGATCTCTTTCACCCGGCCCACGGGGTTCTCCGGCTGACCCGGGAACGCCATGCGGATCTCTTCGAGCTGACCTGCGGAGGTCTCGGTCTGACGGGCCAGATCCTTTCCGCGACGCTCGCGCTCGATCGTCTGGAGGGTAGCCGAGTGGAGGTCCGGAGGATCCCGCTCGGACGGCTGGAGGAGGCCGTTCCCCTTCTCGAGGAGTGGGCTCCGAAGAGCCGATTCCTCTATACGTGGCACAACCTTTCCGTCTCGGGTGCGTCGTTTGGCCGCGGGTTTCTCTATACGGGCGACTTCAGGTCCGGATCCGGACCCGCCCGAGACGGCGGTGAGAGGTTCGCGCCGATCACGGCGGAAGACCGCGGCCGCTTCAGAATCAGCCTGCTCAACCGCGCGACCACCGCCCCCTTCAACGCGGCCTACGAGCTCGTCCAGAGGGCCTCGAGCACGGTGCGGGAACTGTCCCTCTTCGAGTTTCTCTTTCCGGTCGCCCGCAAGGTCGCCTACTTCGAGCTGTTCGGCAGTCGGGGTTTGCACGAATACCAGATGCTCGTGCCGGTCCAGTCGTTCGGGGACCTCGCCGCCACCCTTCGCCGCGGGCTCGCGCGTTTCGGAGTCCCGATCGCGCTCGCATCCTGCAAGCTCTTCAAGGGAGAACGGAGCCTGTTGCGGTTCGACGGAACGGGGATCTGTCTGGCTCTGGACTTTCCGAGCAGCTCGAGGAGTGAGCGCCTGGCCGAATTCCTCGACCGGGTGGTGCGCGAAGCCGGAGGCCTTCCCAACATCGTGAAAGATTCGCGGCTGCCGCGCGAAACCGTGGAGGCGTGCTACCCGGAGGTTGAATCCTTCCGCCGATCGCTTCGGGCCTTCGATCCGCTTCGCCTGTACCGTTCGGAAATCTCGGAACGACTCGCGCTATGACCTGCGTCGTCGTCGGCGCCTCGTCCGGCCTCGGCCGTGCCCTCGCCGAGGAGCTCGCTCGCGGGGGTCATCCGCTGGTTCTCGTCTCTTCCGACGAGCGAGACCTCGTGCCGATGGCCTCCGATCTGACCGTCCGGTTTGGAGTGGGCGTCCGCACCGTCGCCGCCGACGCCGCCGATCACGTGGCCCTCGCCGCGGCGCTCGACCGGGCCGTGCCTTCGGATCAGGAAGTCGCGGCTCTCCTCTTTCCCGTGGGAGCCGTCGAACAGGGCGACGATGGGCGGCTCGAACCCGAGATGGCCGAGCGGCTCGTCCGTGTCAACCTGCTGAGCGTCAGTTCCGTCGTCGGACGGCTTCTGCCACGGCTGATCTCCCAGGGACGCGGCGCGATCGTCGGCTTCGGTTCCGTCGCCGCGCTTCGCGGACGCTCCAGCAACGTCGTCTATGCGGCGGCCAAGCGTTCGCTCGAGAGCTACTTCGAGAGCCTGCGCCACGCGAGTGAGTCTCGCGGACTCAGTGTGGCGTTTTACGTTCTGGGGTACCTCGACACGCAGCTCTCTTACGGACGCAGGCTCCTGTTGCCCAAAGCGGACCCGAGGCAAGTGGCAAAACGCGTGTGCCGCGCTCTCGGGCGCGAGCGGGGACGACATTACGTCCCCTGGTTTTGGTATCCTGTCGGCATTCTCTTGAGAGCCATCCCCTGGGCCGTGTTCCGCCGGCTCGATTTCTAGGACCGCGATGTCGGAAACCGCGCTCCGGATCAGCCTCTTCTTCCCGGTCTATCGGGACGAGGCGACCGTCGAGCGCGTCACTCGTAAAGCCGTGGCGCTCATGAACGAGCTCGCCACTGAGTACGAGGTGATCATCGTGGACGACGGCTCGCCGGACCATGCCGGGGAGGTGGCGGACGAGCTCGCGCGCACGATACCTCGCGTCCGAGTCATTCATCACCCGCGGAACATGGGGTACGGGGAAGCCCTCCGAAGCGGTTTCAGGGCGGCGAGCTACGAGTGGATCTGCTTCACGGACGGAGACGACGAGTACGAGGTGGACGATCTGAGGAGACTGATTCGACTCAGAGACTATTACGACCTGATCATCACGTTCCGTTATGCGAAGCGGTACTCCGGCGTCCGGATTTTCATCTCGTACGTCTACAACAAGCTTCTGCAGATGCTTTTCCAGACGCGGTACCGCGACATCAGTTGCGGTCTCCGAATGATCCGGAAGGCGGTGGCCGACGAGCTCAACCTCCTGTCGACGAGTCCGTTCATCGGTGCGGAGATCGCCATCAAGACGACCGTCAAAGGCTTCCGGGTGGGCGAAGTCGGGGTTCAGACGTTCCCGCGGGAGTTCGGCCAGGGTTCCTCGACGACGCTGCCCAACATCCTGGCGACGATCCGCGACATGTTCCGCGTTCGCCGCACGATCTTCTCCCCCGAGTACGACCGGCCGCGTAACCGGCCGTGAGCGCGATGAACGACATTCGGAAAGAACCGGCGGGAGACGTTTCGGAAGTCGAACGGCGGTACTTCGATCGTCTCGTGAAGGAGCGCGGGGAGTTCGATCCTCTGGCGCCGCGGGGCTGGCGAACGATCGCGCGGCGCTTCGCCGAGATGGTCCCTTCCAGAAGCATTCCTCGTCTTCTCGACATCGGGTGTGGAACGGGCCAGTCACGTCAGATCTACGAGGACCGAACGACCGGCTACGTCGGCGTGGATCTCTCCTTCGAGGCGCTCAGCCTCGGGCGCAGGAAGTTCGCCGCCGCCGACTGGGGCCAGGCCGACGCCTGCCGGCTTCCTTTCGCCGACGGCTGCTTCCACGTGGTGGCTTTCAGCAGCGTGCTCCACCACATCCCGGATTTTCGGCAGGCCCTTTCCGAGGCCCGGCGCGTTCTGGCGCCGGGCGGAGGGGTGTTCGCCTTCGATCCCAACCTTCTGCATCCGGCGATGGCGCTCTTCCGCTGGCCAAAGAGTCCCTTCTACATTTCCGAGGGCGTGAGCCCGAACGAGGCGCCGCTGTTGGCGTCGACCCTGCGGCGTGCGTTCGCCGCCGCCGGATTCCTCGAGATCCGGCAGCGCTGCCAGTCCGGCCTTCCGTATCGGGAAGTCGCTCCGCGGCTGCTCAACGCCTGCCTGTCGGTCTACAACGCGGCAGACTGGGCGTTCGATCGAATCGGCCTGGGTCGGTGGTTCGGGACTTTCATCCTGACGGCCGCCCGCAAGCCGGCCGCGGGTGGGTCCTGAGACTCCGGCGCCGCGGCCGCGCAGAATCGCCGCGAACGCGCCTTTATAATCGCGACGCTTGAAGGACTCTCGGTATGCCGACGCGGGCGTCGACATCGACGCGAAGGCCGCCGCGCTAGCGGGCGCGAAGGCGGCCATTCGTTCGACGTTCACGCCGGGCGTGCTGGGAGACGTGGGCGGCTTCGGCGGGCTCTTCCGGCCCGATTTCTCCGCGTACCGGGAGCCCGTCCTCGTGGGCTCGACGGACGGCGTCGGCACGAAGCTCAAGATCGCGATCGCCATGGAGCGCCACGACACCTGCGGGGCCGATCTCGTCAACCACTGCGTGAACGACATCCTGGTCCAGGGGGCGCGGCCGCTCTTCTTCCTGGACTACATCGCGACGGGCAAGGTGGAGCCGGGCGTGATCGGGAGCATCATCGAGGGCATCGCCCGGGCGTGCCGTGAGAACGGGACGGCGCTGCTCGGCGGCGAGACCGCGGAGATGCCGGGCTTCTACGCCGCCGGCGAATACGACGTGGCCGGCACCATCGTCGGCGTCGTGGACCGGGACCGGATCCTCGACGGCTCGCGAATCGGCGAGGGGGACGTCGTTCTCGGCCTGCCGTCGGTCGGGCTCCAGACCAACGGCTATACGCTCGCGCGCAAGGTCTTCTTCGAGACGATGGGACTGAAGCCGGAGGAGCGCGTCGCGGAGCTCGGCGGGCGCGCGGTCGGCGACGTGCTGCTCGATCCCCACCTGTCCTACCTGCGCGCGATGGAGCCTCTCCTCGACGCGGGCCTCGTCCACGGGATGGCGCACCTCACGGGCGGGGGCTTCTACGACAACATCCCGCGCGTGCTGCCCGAGGGGCTCGACGTCGTGATCAAGTCGGGCTCCTGGGCCGTGCCGCCGGTCTTCGAGATAATCGCCCGCGAGGGCCAGGTGTCGTTCGAGGAGATGCACCGGGTCTTCAACATGGGCATCGGCATGGTCGTCTTCGTCGCGGCCGCGGATCTGGGAAGGGCCGCGCAGACGTGGCGTGACGCGGACGTGAAGTGGAACGCCGTCGGCAACGTGCGCGGCGGCGGAAGCCGCCGCGTCGTCGTGGAGCCGGAAGCGTCGCGCTGACGGGGTCGCGCTTCGGGGCGGACGGGAGGGGACCAGTGGATTCGGTCGGGCGCCACTCCGCGGGTGGGCGCGAGGTCGCGGCGCTGTTCGCCGGCACTCGGCTCGGCCTGTTCGTCATCGCGCTCATCGCCGTGCGCTACTTCCCGCTCAACTCCTACAACCGCGACCACAACGCCGCGTTCGCGGTGCCCGTGGTCGCGGGCGACCGCTGGCGCGAGCCGCCGGTGGCCGCCGACCAGGCGGCGCCGCCGCAGTCGAAGCACGCCGAGCCGTCCTGGATCCGCGTTTGGGCGCATTGGGACGCGCTCTGGTACGCGCGTGTCGCGGAGCTCGGCTACGCGGGGCGCTTCGACGTGGACGATCTGACGGGAGAGCACCGGGAGCCGCCGGCGACCTGCTACTACCCGCTGATGCCGCTGCTCATGCGCGGCCTTTCGCCGATTCTGGGCTCGCCCCTGCGGGCCGCGCTCGTGATCTCCAACCTCTCGCTGATCGCGGCGCTCTGGCTCCTCGTCGGACTGACGCGACGACTGGTCGGAGACGACGCCGCCGCGATCGGCGCCGCGCTGCTGCTGGTCTACCCGCCCGGCTTCTTTCTCTCGGCTCCCTACGCCGAGGCGCTGGGCCTGGCCCTCGCCTTGGGCGTCGCGCGCTGCGTCGTGGAGCGCCGCTTCTGGGCCGCCGGCTCCCTCGGGTTTCTCGCCGCGCTCGCGCGTCCCTCCGGCGTGTTCCTCGCCGTTCTGATCGCGGTCGAGTGGTGGAGCGCATGGCGTGAGCGGCCCGGACGGGCGCGCCTCGGCGCGGCGCTCGCCGGCGTGCTGCCGCTCCTGGGGCTCGCCGCCTATCTCTTCTATTGCTGGCGCGTGTTCGGGGATCCCCTCGCGCCGTTGCATTGCCAGCAGACGGGGCGCGGCCCGCTCGGCTGGCCGCCGGGGCCGATCCGCGAACTCTCGGCGGGCCCGATCTCCCTGATGGCGACGCGGCGCTCCGTCGTCGAGCTCGTCGCGGTGGGCCTGTTCGTCGTGCTGACCGCCCTGGGATTCCGCTATCTGCCGCTCGGGTTCGCCACCTACGGGCTCGTCGCGATCCTCGTGCCGCTGGCGACGTCGCTGTTCTCCTTCTCACGCGTCTCGATGGCCGCCTTTCCGGTGTTCCTGACGGCCGCCGCGCTCCTGCGGCGCCGGCCGGCGGTGACCCTCGGCGTCTGCGCGTTCCTAGCGCTCTTGCTGGGTGTCTTCGCGGTCCTCTTTTTCACCTGGAACTGGATTGGATGAGGCATCTGCGCGAGTGGGTTCCCGAGATCGCGCTCGTCGTGGTGACCACGGCCGCGGGGATCTGGGCGGGGGGACGCTGGCTCTCGCCCATGAGCGACGCGGGCATCTGGTGGTCCTTGCCGGTGCGCCTCGCCTCGGGTGAGCGGCTCTACCGCGACATCTACCTCCAGTACGGCCCGCTCTCGCCCTATCTCGTGTCCTGGGCGGCGCGGCCGTTCGGGTTCTCGGCGAGCTCGATCCTGGTCCTGAGTTGGATCCCCGCCGTCGTCGCCGCGCTCCTTCTGCTGCGGCTGGCCCGGCCGTTCCTGACGACGGTCGAGCGGCTCTGCCTCGCCGCGATCCTGATCGGCACGGGCCTCTTTGCCCCGGGGCTCGGCCGGCTCGTCTACCCGTATTCGCCGGCGGCGGTGCATGCGCTGTGCTTCGCGCTGGTCGCCCTCCTCCTCGTTCGGGCTCCGGAGTGCGGCGGCCTTCGGGGGGCGGCGGCCGGCCTCCTGGCCGGGCTCGCGGTCTGCTCCAAGCAGGAGGTCGGGATCGCGGCCGCCGCGGCGCTCACGGCCGGCGCACTGGTGCAGCCCCGCGGCGAGCGCCGGTGGCTCGCCCCGTGCCTGGCCGCGTTCGCCGTGGCCGTCGCGGGCGGCGCGGCGTTCGTGCTGACGAGCACGACGCTCGAGTCGCTGAAGCTGGACAATCACCTCTGGCCTCTGGCGGCGCCGCCGCCTCTCTGGAGGCGCCTGTTCGCGATGATCGCCGGGTTCGCGCCCGGACTGCCGGGCCGGCTTCTCTCCTCCTTGCGCGGATTCGCGCTCGCGGCCAGCCTCTTCGCGCTCGCGGGTCTGCTCGCGGCGCGCGAGCGCCGGACGCGGAGACTTCTTCCGGTCGCGGCCGTCTTCCTCGTGCTGCTTCTCTGGGACGTGCTGGACGGGAGCCTTTCCGGCAGGAACCTCGGATTCCTGCATCTCTGGATGTGCATGGCCTTCGCGGTGGCACTCTGGGCGCTGCTCGACCGGCGGCGCCCGCATCGCGACTGGCTCGTCGCGTTTGGCGTCTTCGCCGGCCTCGTGGGGTCGCGGAGCGCGTTCTCGGGCGACCTCGGCAATCCCTACGCCGGCGTCTCGCACCTGCCCGGCGCGCTCGCGCTGCTGCTCTTCGTGTTCGTCTTCCTGCCGGACGCGTGGCCGGGCGGAGGGCCCGGCGAGTCCGGCGAGAAGGCCGTCCGTTACACGCGCCGGGCCTGGGCGTTCGTGCTCCTCCCGGTCGTGTGCCTCGGCGCCGCGATCGGAGTCGTGAGCCTCCGCTCGGGCGGAAACCGACCGGTGGACACGCCGCGCGGCCGGATCTGGGCGGGCCGCTCGGCCGCCGACCTCTACGAGCGCGTGGGCCGCGAGCTGCGCCCCGGCGAGCGAGTCCTGTCGCTTCCCGAGGTCAACGCCGTCGACGCTCTCTTCGAGGCTCGGAGCGTCTCGCCGTTCGTCATCATGATGCCGGGATCCCTCGACGCGAGGGCGGAGGAGCGGCTCATCCGCAGGTTCGAGCGGGAGCCTCCCGAAGTCGTCGTCGTCTTCCGGCGCCCGACATGGGAGTACGGCGTCGCGCCATTCGGGCAGGGCTACGGCCAGCGGCTTGCGGCCTGGATCGAGACGCACGACCGGCTCGTCGCGTCCTCAGCCGCCGGAACGATCTGGCGCCGGATGAATGAAGGCGAAGGCGAAGGCGGAGGCGAAGGACGAGGCGCGGAGCCGGCAGGGGTAGTCCGCTGATGGCGAGGCGCCGGCTCGCCGTGCTCCTCTCGGGGCGCGGCTCGAACTTCGAGGCGATCTGCGACGCCATCGGTGACGGCCGCATCGCGAACGCCGAGATCGTGTCCGTGATCTCCGACGTCCCCGACGCGCCGGGCCTCCTCCGCGCCGTCGAGCGCGGGCTGCCGGCCTTCCCCGTGCCGCGCGGGCTGCGGCCGCGCCGCGAGCACGAGCGGGACGTCCTCGCGATCCTGGATGCGGCGCGCCCTGATCTAATTTGCCTCGCCGGCTACATGCGGCTGCTCTCGCCGGGCTTCATCGGGCGCTACCGCGGCCGGATCCTCAACATCCACCCGGCGCTCCTTCCGAAATTCCCGGGCCTGGACGTCCAGCGCCGCGCGCTCGAGTCGGGCGAGCTCGAGTCGGGCTGCACAGTGCACTTCGTCGACGAGGGCACGGATACCGGCCCGGTGATTCTGCAGCGCCGGGTCCCCATCCTGCCGGGCGACACGGTGGCGACGCTCTCGGCGCGGATCCTGGCCGAGGAGCATCGCGCTTATCCGGAGGCGATCGCTCGCGTTTTCGCCGGCGACGCGGTGCCGCCGCCGGGCGGAGTCGGCTTCTGAAGGCCTAGTCCCGAGTCCGGACCTCGTAGTTTCCGAACCGGCCGACGACGTTCGCGTAGACGCGGTCGACGTAGGCGTCGAAGGGCGAACGAGCCGCGGCCGCCGAAGGGCGCGGATCGAAGAAGTAGCTCTCGGAGCGCCAGACGACGGCGGAGCGGCTCCCCGAGCTCTCGAGCTCTCGGATCATTTCCTGCTGGATCTGCGGCGAGCTCTGCAGGCCCGGGTCGTACTGGAACCACTTCGTGTAGGGCGGGCGCGAGGAGAGGAGGAAGATGTAGACGGGGTCACCGGGCGTCCAGCTCTGGTCGTTGCCATAGGCGACGAAGCGGCTGCCCCGGTCGGCGAGATGGTCCGCGAGGCGCACGGCCTCGACCGGAGGGCTCGGGACCTCTCCGGCCGGCCAGATCGTCTTCAGCCGCGCGCCGGGCCGCGACGCGTTCGCGCGGATCGCCGCGAAGCCTCCTTGCCAGAGCTCCGCACCCGGAAACCCGGGCCCCGAATCGAGTGGGTAGAAGGCCAGCGCGAACGCGGCGAGGGCCGCCGCGCGCGCCGGCACTCTGAGGCGCCCCCACGCGAAGGCGGTGCTCGCCGCCGCGAGGCCCAGCATCGGATAGACGTGATGGACGTCGGGGCGGCTCCAGAAGTAGTGGCTGAAGGCCGCGGACGTTGCGCCGAGCGCGGCGGCGGCGCACAGCGTCGGCGAGGCGCGCAGCGCGTCCCGCTCCAGCCAGACGAGCAGGGCGGACGCCGCGAACGCGACTCCCGCGAGCACGGGCGACGGGAGCCAGGGGATCGGATGACGCAGCAGCAGGGGCGCCGCCGCGCCGGCGGCGATCGCGTACGCGGCGACTCGACGGCCAGCTCGCGACGGCGCCGCGAGCGACCACAAGAGGGGAGCGGCCGCGATCGCGGCGGCGATGGGGAGCGTCAGCGCCAGATTCTCCAGGGCGAGGCCCGGGACGAAGCGTCGCAGCGCAAGGAGGCGCGCCGGAGTGATCGCGACCTCGACGAGGGCATCCCGGAGGGGAATGTCTCGATAGAGGATCAGCCAGAGACCCGCCGTCACGGCCGTTGCGGCGACGAACACGAGAGCCAGCCTACGGAGCGCGGTGCGGCCGAACACGGTGAACTCGATGACGCCAAACGAGGCGGCGACGTAAACCGCGAAAGCGGGCCGGGTGAGTGCGCAGGCGGCGAGCATGGCGCCGACGCCAGCGATCCAGGGCCACGGCCACGACTCCGGCCGCCGGGCGCCGGCGGCGGCCCGGCCGCACAGGGAGAGGGCCGTCGCGGCCGCGGCAATGCCGAATCCGAGAAACGCCGGAACCGCGAAGGCCGGAGAGAGGGCCGCGACGGCGGCCGGAAAGGCGAGGCTTCCAGGCGTCACGTCCGAACGCCGTGCAGCCAGGCCAAAGAGCGCGGCGACGACGATCAACGCCCCGGACTGCGCCACGCGCAGCGCGAGGCCGGGGTTGACGAGCCACTTCAGGACGGGTGCGAGCAGCGTGTACCCGAGAGGTCCGTAGTGGGTGTAGAAGTCCCGAAGAGGCAGCCATCCGGCGCCCGCCAGCTTCGCCCCCAGGAGGAGGAGGCTGTCGTCGTAGACGCCCAGGCGCGTGGTGAGAAGGCCCCCCGCGCAGAGGGCGAGGGTGAAAACCGTCACTGCGACGACCACCGCGCGCTGGGGCGCTCCCGGTGGAGATGCCCGTTCGCCGCGAGGCGTCGGAGTCGGAGCAACCGCCGGGCGGGAGGCTTCCGCGTTCAGATGGCCTCGATTATAGCGACGCGGTCGGGAGACGGATCGTCTCGTCCGAAGACGAAACCCGCGCCCGCGACCGACTCCGGGCTACCGGCCGGCGACGACCAGCTCACCGAGCCGCACCTGCAGTCCGCCGTACTGTCCGAGAATCCGCGGGTAGAGCTCGAGGAGCCGGCGATCGAGCGGGGTGGCGGGCGCCTCGTCGGGTCCGCGTTCCACTCCGCCGAAGCTCCTGGCGCTCCAGACGACCGCGGAGCGGCTGCCCGAGCGCTCCAGCTCACCGACCATGAGCGCCTGGACGAAGGGCGCCGTCTGCACGCCCGGGTCGTAGGCGTACCAACGGGTGTAGGGGAGACGCTTCGACAGGAGGAAGAGAACCGCCGCGCTGCCCTCGCTTCGCCGATGGTCCGAGGCGAGCGCGACGAACCGGCTGCCGGGATCGGCCTCGCTGTCGGCGGCGCGAACGGACTCGACGGCTTCGATCGGAAACATGGACGCTGGGAAGCGGCTCCAGAAGCCGGAGGCGGTCGATACGGACGGCGTTCCGGGAGACCGCCCGATGGATGCCGGAGGCGCGAGCTCGAGACCGAGCCAGGGCGAGCGCGCGGCCAGGATGAGGAGTCCGAGCGTCAGGATTCGCCCGGTGGCGCTGAGGCGTGGCAAAGCGAGGAGCGCCGAGGCGACGGCCAGGGCGAGAGCGGGCACGATGTGTGCCGGATCCGCCCGCGCGAGGTCATAGTGGAGGAAGGCTGCCGCGGCGAGACCGCAAGCGGCCGAAGCGCGCAGGCGGGCATCGGAAGCGAGCGCCGCACGCGCCAGCCGCCACGTGAGGAACGCGATAGCCAGGAGGGCCAGGGCGCCGGCTGTCGCGATCCGGGCGGGGGACCCGAGCGCTCCGAGGAAAAAGGGCAGCGAGGCGGCCAGGGCGGTCCCGGTCGCGCCGGCGGCGCGCGCGCCGCGATTTCCGGTCGAGAGCGCTCCGAGAACGCAGAGCGCGAACAGCGAGGCCGTCGCCGCGGCAGCGATCGTGGCGCTCGGCGCCAGGCCGAGCGCCGGAAACGGCTGAGCCGGCGGCACGAAGCGAGACGAAGAGAGCCGATCGGGAATGACGATCGCCGAGATCCACGCGTCAGCGAGCGGGATCGCGCGGAACAGAGCGAACCAGATCAGAGTGCCGCTCGCGACCGCGGCCGCGGCGGCGATCCCGATCCGACGCAGGGCCGCCTCGAGGGGGAGGACGGCCAGCGAGAGAGCGATCGTTGCCGCGGCGGCATAGAAGCCGAAGGCCGGTCGAATCAGTGCCGCAATCGCCACGGCTACGCCGGCGGCGGCCAGGCATCGGGCCGAGGCGCGCGGCGTTGGCGCCGAGTCCGCAAGAATCAGCATCGCGAGGGAAGCGAGAACGGACGCGTAGGCCAGGAAATGGGGTGTCTGCAGCACCGTCGCCAGACTCAGGTACGCGAAGGCGGCGACCCCCGCCGAGAGCCACGGGCGCCGACCCGGCGCGACCACCCGCCGCAGGCCCGCAAACAGGATCGCCAGCAGCAGGAGCAGGGCGGCCTGGAGGAGGCGATACGCGATTCCGGGGTTCGCCGACCGCGGGAGCCAGGAGATGAGCGCATAGCCGAGGGGTCCGTAGTTCGTGTAGAAGTCGCGGTAGGGAAGCCGCCCCGCCCCCATCAACCTTCCGCCGAGCAGGAGCAGCGGCTCGTCATAGACGTCGAGCGGGACGGCGAGCAGGCCCCAGAGCGACGCCAACCATGCGCCCGCAAGCAGGACGGGCCATGCGGCCGACCCGGGGGCGCGATTCGAGGGGGCAGGCGGGGGGGCCGCGAGCAGGTCCTCCCCGGCGTGCATCAACTCATTGTGCATCTCGGTCGATGCAGCTCGCAATGCCCAGGAACCTGTGCACACCCGGTGTCGAGAAAAGCCCGGTTTTACGGGTTCTTTCGCGCTTTTCGGAATTCGCTTGACAGGGGCTTGAGGCGGTCCTATATTCCCGTTCCCCGCAAGGGTTGCGTTCTTTCCAGGGTCTCATCTCGGCGCGAGCCGTCCGTCTGCGAAGGCGCGTTATCGCGCGGATTTTGGTTGATGAGACACCCGAGTTTCGCTATACTGGAAGGTCCGTCGCAAGACGGGTTTTCTTTGTTTCGCGCCGGGAGTACGGCGCGGTTCCGGGGCGGATGGAGTCCGGGGACGCGGTTCCTTGAAAACTGAGTAGAGCGTGCCAGACGTCAATTCGTTTTGCTGCTTTTCTCAAAAGCAGACCTGAATCTTCAGGATTTCACTCGCATCTGACGCTTCTTCGAAAGAGGGAGCGCTGGAACACTTTTAAGTGGAGAGTTTGATCCTGGCTCAGAATGAACGCTGGCGGCGTGCTTAACACATGCAAGTCGAGCGAGGCCTGGGGGGCAACTCCCGGAGTCGAGCGGCGGACGGGTGAGTAACACGTGGGTAACCTGCCCGGAAGTGGGGAATACCTCGGGGAAACTCGAGCTAATACCGCATAACATCTACGGGACGAAAGTCCTGACGATCAAAGCGGGGTCGCAAGATCTCGCGCTACCGGATGGGCCCGCGCCCGATTAGCTAGTTGGTGAGGTAATGGCTCACCAAGGCTTCGATCGGTAACCGGCCTGAGAGGGCGATCGGTCACACCGGAACTGAGAC
>DASXPB010000035.1:0-28035 GCA_036493875.1 Thermoanaerobaculia bacterium | reverse complement strand
ACCGCGCCGCCGCCGGTGAAGACGTCCTCGCAGAAGCCGGCGACCTCCTCGGTCAGCGCCTTGCCCGACAGGGCCTCGGAGTCGCGCCCGATGGCGCCCCCCGTCCGGAGAGCGAAGCGCGCACCGCCCGTCTCGATGGCCGACAGGACCTCGAGAGCCGCCCCGATCACCTCGGGGCCGACGCCCTCGCCGGGGAGGATGCCGATCGAGAATGACCCGTTGGACGCCGCAAGCCGCGGCTCCCGGAAGACCGCCGCGGTCCACCGGCGCTCGCTCCTGACCAGATCGGGTCCTTCGCGCAAATTGGCCTCTTTTGTGCGGAGTCTATCCAAGGCCGCCCCGGCGGAGCCAGTGGCGCGAGCGACCGGTGGGGCGGGCCGCCACACGGGCGCGGCCGCCCGCCCCGAGGAAGGTCTAGGCCGCGGTACGCGAGCGCCTCCGCGAGGCGATCACCTCCGCGACGTGCTCCGCGTCCCGGCCGACCCCGTGGATCATGGTCGAGGAGAGCGCGTACAGGAAGAACAGGCCCACGAAGTACAGACCGGGCTCGCCTCGAGTGACGCCGCGGTCCTGGATCGGCTCGCGATGCGCGTCGAACACGGGGAGATCGATCCACGAGAAGCCGGGATGGAAGCCCGTGCACCAGACGACGTTGGCGACGTCGAGCACGCGGCCGTCATCGAGCAGCGGCTTGCCGTTCTTGACCCCGGCGACGCGCGGGACGCGCCGCACACCGGCGGCCGCGAGATCGTCCGACCGGGTGCGGATCAGCGGGCCGCCCTTCGCATGCATCACGGGCGCGACCCTTCTCCCGATCGCCGTGCCGAGGGTCAGGATGCGGTGGAACAGTACGCGGAAGACGAGGCGCGCGAGGAACAGCCGGGCCGCGAGACCATGAATGCGGAACGGCACCTGTCCGACATCGCGGCCCGACATCCAGGTCTCGTGCTCGCGGACCGCCTCGATCGCGATCTCGGCTCCCGAGTTGCCGGCGCCCACCACGAGAACGGCGCCCGGCCGCAGCTGCGAAAGCCGGTGATAGTCGCTCGAGTGGATCTGGAGGATCCCGGGATCGAGCGCGCGGGCGAAGTCGGGAACGCGCGGCCGCTGATAGCTCGCCATCGCCACGACCACGTGCGCGGCCTCGTAGCGCCGTCCGTCCGCGATCGCCACGTAGCGGTCGCCTTCGCGCGACAGCCGGTCGACACGGACGCCCGAGCGCACCGGCATCGCGAAGCGCTCCGCGTACGACGCGAGGTAGTCGGCCATCTCGTCCTTGGTCGGGAACCGATCCGGGTCGCCCGGGAACGGCATGCCGTCGAGGGCGTCGAAGCGCGCGGGCGTGAAGAGACGGAGGGAGTCCCAGCGCCGCCGCCAGGTGTCGCCGATCCGCTGCTGGGAGTCCAGGATCAGAAACGAAACGCCCCGCCGCTTCAGGTGGTATCCCACCGAGAGCCCCGCCTGCCCGGCTCCGATCACCAGGACCTCGACGCGCTCCGTCTCGCCCCGAGTCGCGGCCGCCGGAGCGGTGCGATGCGCGTGCCGGCGATAATCCGCGCCCGCAAGCGCGCCCTCGTCCGCTCCGGCCCGCTGTTCGGAGCTTTCCCTCTCGAGTCTCTCCAGGAGCGCGCGGAGGGCCGCTCCCTCTTCCACGATCGTGTCTCTCATGTCGACCTCCTCGGCGGCCTCATCGGACCGCGTCGAGGCTCACGGTAGGGGAGGCGGGCCTCCCGCCGCGTCGGGCCAACCCCCCAATTCCTGGAATTTCGTCCATGGGGAATTTCCCCCATCCGGCGTGCCGGCGCTCAGAGGAGCCCATGCTCGTAGGCGAACGCCGTCGCCGCCGCCCGCGAGGGGACGTCGAGCTTGGTCAGGATGTTGCTCATGTGGCGGTCCACGGTCTTCTCGCTCAGAAACAGCTGCGCCGCGATCGCCTTGTTGGTCTTCCCGGCGGCGACGAGGAGCAGGACCTCGAGCTCGCGCGGCGTCAATCCGTGGGGCCGGGCGGAACGCGCACCGCCACCGGCGTCGAGGCGAGCGAGGTCCGGGGCGGCGCCCAGCTCGAGGAACACCGAGCGCGCCGCCTCCCGCTCGAGCTCCGCTCCCTCCGCGTCTCCGAGAGCGCGGCAGGCCTCGCCCACCAGGACACGAATCCGGGCGGCGAGGTACGGCGCGTCGATCCGCCGCCAGGCCTCGAGGGACTCGCGCAGCGGCCCCACGGCGCCGCGGGCGTCGCCCTCCGCGAGCGCCACCGCTCCGCGCGCGTGAGCGGCCATCGCGTGGACCACCTCGGTGTCGAACGCCTTCGCGATCTCCCCGAGCTCCTCGCTGGCCGCGCGCGCCTCGTCTCGCTCCCCCGCGGCGAGGAGGATCTCCGCATACGCCGGCAGCAGCCGGGTGCGCTGCAGCCGATCCGACGCCGCCGCCATGACCCGGCGGATCTGCGCGACCGCCGCCGCCGGCCGTCCCTGAGCGAGGCGCAGGAGGGCCAGGCCCGGCTGCGGCTCCCATCCTTCGAGGCTGGCGGCGCGATAGGCCTTCTCGGCCTCCGCGAACTCGCCCTTGAGCCGGTGGACCTCGGCCTCCTGGTAGAGCGCGGAGGCCGCCGTCTGCCGGTCGGACGTCTTCGAGAAGCGCTCGGCGGCGCGCCGGGCCTCGGCGAGCGCCTCCGGCCACGCGCCGTTCAACTGCAGGATCTCGGACCGATGGATCAGGCAATTGCCGCCGAAGACGACCTCCGGTTGATCCGCGCACCAGGACGACAGGGCCGCCGTCCACTCTCGGGACCGTTCGAGGGCGAAGACCTGCTGGCAGCTGTGGATGACCATGCAGTAGATGAGACCCGTGACGATGGGCGTGAGCTCGCCGGCGGTGACCGCGACCATCGCCTCGTCGAGCAAGGCGAGTCCCTCGCGGATCCGGTCCTGGCGGACGAGGGCCTGGCCCTGCGACATCCGCCCGAACGCGATGAGGTCCGCGTCGCCGTAGCGCTCGCCGATCGCGGCCACCCTCCCCGCGGTCTCGTGGGCGCCGGCGAAGTCGTGCTCCGCCATCTGCTGCTGAACCACGGGTCCCAGCAGCCACCCTCGCTCGACGCAGTCCCCCTGTCCCTCGAGGAGTCGGTGGGCGCGGCCGAACCAGCCGCCCGCCCGGGCCCGCTCGCGCAGGTAGGCGAGCCGGAAGCCCAGCCAGAATGCGGAGCGCACGGCACGGAGCGTGTCCCCCGCCTCGAGATGCGCGTGGTGGGATCGCTCCAACGTGGCGAGGAAGTCCTCGTCGAGGCCGAGCAGGCCCTGGCAGATCCCCAGCCGGTCGAGGTCCTCGCGCTCGAGGGGCTTCTGCCGGTCGGCGCGCGAGAGCGCGTCCAGGGCCTCCTTCCAGGCCCTCTTGCGGTAGTGCTCGCGGCCGCGGTCCAGCTCTCCCACGCGGCGGAGCTTAACCGCTTGGGCCCGCTGGAGTGCGAGCCCGGGCTACGGGTTGGGGGCCTTCGGCGGGTCGCCCGGACGCTCGATGACGGCGTTGGTGGGAGCGAATGCGGTGGTCGCCCCCGGAATGCCGTCGTAGATCCAATTACCCGGCGGCGGGGCGGCGGCGGGCACGGCGACGCCGCTCGGCTCGGCCGGAGGCTCGCTGAAGTAGGTCACGGACGCGGCTCCCTCCATCGGCAGGTTGCCGATCAGCGTCGCGCCCTTTTCCTCCTGCTGCGCCCGAAACGCGGGCAGGCCCTGCAGGTACTCGATCGCCTTGACGTCCGCCAGACGCAGCGCCATGAGCTTGTTTTCTTTCCAGGTGTGGAAAACATAGGTGTTGTTCTTGAGCGTCGGCATCTCCCGCGCGAGCAGCCGGCCCGAGGGGAGCATCTCGACCTGGTAGACCGCGTACTGCGAGAGCGCCTTCGTGCGCGGGGTGATCCTGCGGACCTTCTCCTTCCGGAGGTGGACGATCTGCTTCTCGGGCCACACCTTGAAGACGTAGGAGTTGTTCTCCAGCACCGGCTTGTTGAGCGCGAAGGCCGAACCGGACGGGACGAGATCGATCTGGTAGATCTCGAGCATCTCGGGCTTCGCCGTGGGCTGCATTCCCACCATCGGGGTGGGGCGGGGCTTGGCATGCTGAGCGAGCACGGGCACAGGCAGGGCGGAGGCGGCCAGGACGAGAGCACCCGTCACCAGTGCGGTTCTACGCATTTTGGACCTCGCTCGAACAGTCTAACCCAGCCATCAGCCCCGAACCTTTTCCGATTCGGCCCGTATCTTCTGTCGAATGCCTACAGGAAGCCCCGCCGGCGCGGGGAGAAGGAGGATCGTATGAGGCGTCGCGAGTTTCTCAAGTCCTCGGCGGCCATCGGCATCGCCGCGGCCGTTCCGAACGCATCGGGCTGGCTCGGAAAGATCTCGGGGCCGGGGACCGCCGCGGACCAACCCGTGCGGCCGCTCAAGGCTCCGACGACGGGGCCGATCGACGTCGCGTTCATCCTCTCGGAGGGCGCGGTCCTCATCGACTTCGCCGGACCCTGGGAGGTGTTCCAGGACGTCATGGTTCCCAGCCGAGGCTCCGCGATGGACGACCAGATGCCGTTCAATCTCTACACGGTGTCCGCCGCCACCAAGCCGATCCGGATCTCGGGCGGACTTCAGATCGTTCCGGACTACGCCTTCGCGGACGCTCCCGCGCCCAAAGTGATCGTGATCCCGGCGCAGAAGGGGAGCCCGGAGCACGAGGCGTGGGTCCGCGCCGCGTCGAAGTCCGCCGACGTCACGATGTCGGTCTGCACCGGCGCGTTCCTCCTCGCGCGCACCGGGCTCCTCTCGGGCAAGTCCGCCACCACGCACCACTCGTCGTACCGCACGCTCGCGATGCAGTTCCCGGACATCCGGGTGAAGCGCGGGGTTCGGTTCGTCGACGAGGGCTCGGTCGCGAGCGCGGGCGGCCTCTCCTCCGGGATGGACCTCGCGCTCCACGTCGTCGAGCGCTACTTCGGCCGCGGCGTCGCGACCGAGACGGCGTACCAGATGGAATACCAGGGCCCGGGCTGGCTCAACCCGGCGTCCAACGCGGTCTATCTGCAGACCCGCAAGGCGGACGGCAAGTCCTACTGCCCGGTCTGCGACATGGAGGTCGACCCGGCGACCGCGCCCAAGACGGCGTTCAAGGGAAAGACCTACTTCTTCTGCTCCGGCGACCACAAGGAGATGTTCGACTCCGCCCCGGCGAAGTGGCTCGAGCCCTGACGGGACCGGGCCGCCCGTCTCGTCAGTCTTCGATCGCCGCGGCGTTGGCTTCGGCGTCCTCTTCCGCCTTGCGGTCGGCCTCGCTCAGCGGGGACGGCTTCACGTCGATCGTGACCTTGAGGATCGTGCCCGTGAACCGGTTGTCGCCCTGCTTGTAGTCGTTGGACACGGCGGTCTCGCCGTCCATGCCGACGTCGGCGCCCTCGTCGGCGGAAAACGCGTACGGCTGCGTCTTCGGAATGTGCCCCTCCGCGACCCTCTGCCCGTCGACGAAGAGCGCGCCCTTGCCGCCGGCGCCCGGCTTCGGGGAATCGGGGACGAACGCGTAACGAATCTCGTGCTTGCCCGCGGGAACGGCGGCGGTGCCGGCGATCTTGGTCCACTCGACGCCGAAGTAGTTGTACTCGAAGCGGGGCATCCCGTCCTTCATGTAGAGGGTCCATCCCCCGAACCTCCCGGCCTGCGCGAGGATGACGCCGTTCGTCTTCGCGTCGCGCAGCTCGACCGGCGCCGTGATCGTGAAGGGGACGTTCTTCACGTTGATGAAGGCGTTCTCGGCCATGCCGGTCATGCCGGGGTAGACCGTCAGCGACGTCCGGCCGTTCATGAGGTCGGGGCGGCCGGCGGTCTTGGCGTCGAAGCGCTCGGAGCGGCGGTCGTCGATCGGCAGCACGTGATTGGCCGCGGCCACCTTCAGGAAGAGCTCCTGCATCTCCTTGAGCTTCGCCGGGTTCTTCGCCGCCAGGTCGTGGGCCTCGCTGAAGTCGACCGCCGTGTTGTAGAGCTCCCAGGTGTCGTTGGCGAGCGGCGGCAGCGGCACCATCAGCCACGGAATCGAGTGCCGCGTGGCGGCGACCCAGCCGTCGTGGTAGATCCCGCGGTTGCCGAACATCTCGAAGTACTGCGTGGTGTGCGTCTCCGGGGCGCCGGGGCTGTCGAAGGTGTAGACCAGCGAGGTCCCGTCGAACGGCCGCTGGACCGTCCCGTCGACGCTCTTCGGAAACGGCAGGTTCGCCGCCTCGAGAACCGTCGGGGCGATGTCCGTGACGTGGGCGAACTGTGACCGGACGCCGCCGCCCTTCGGGACCCGCTTCGGCCAGTGGATCACGACGCCATTCGTCGTTCCGCCGTAGTGCGAGGCGATCTGCTTGGTCCACTGGAAGGGCGTGTCCCCGGCCCACGCCCAGCCGATGGCGTAGTGGGGGAACGTCGTCGGATCGCCCCACTGCTCGAGGTGCGGCGCGTTGATCTCGGCGGTGCTGACGATGCCGTTCAGGGCCATCATCTCGTTGTAGGCGCCCTCGGGCCCGCCCTCGGCGCTCGCGCCGTTGTCGCCGACGATGTAGATGAAGAGCGTGTTGTCCATGACGCCCATCTGCTCGAGGCCCTGGACGAGCCGGCCGACCTGCTCGTCCGTGTGCTCGCCGAAGCCGGCGTAGGTCTCCATCTGCCGGGCCTCGATCTTCCTCTGGGCCGGCGTCTGGGAGTCCCACGAGGGGATCTCCTTGGGCCGCTTCGTCAGCTCGGCGTTCGCCGGGACGACCCCAGCCTTCTTCTGACGCGCGAACGTCTCCTCGCGCAGCGCGTCCCAGCCCCGATCGAACTGCCCCTTGTAGCGGTCGATGTACTCCTTCGGCACGTGGTGCGGCGCGTGCAGCGCGCCGGTCGCGAAGTAGACGAAGAACGGCCTATCCGGCGTCAGCGAATGCTGGGCCTGCATCCAGGCCAGCGCCTGGTTCGTCATGTCGACCGTGAAGTGGTAGTCCGGCGTCTGCGCATGCTCGACGCGAACCGTTCCGTCGAAGATCGCCGGCGCCCACTGGTTGGTCTCGCCGCCGATGAAGCCGTAGAACTTGTCGAAACCCGAGTGCGTGGGCCAGCGGTCGAAGGGGCCCGAGACGGACACCTCCCAGGGCGGCGTCTCGTGATACTTGCCGAAGGCCGCCGTGCTGTAGCCGTTCAACCGGAGCATCTCGGCCAGCGGGGCGACGCTCTGCGGCCGGATGCCGGTGTTTCCCGGAAACCCCGTCGCGAGCTCCATGATGGCCCCGGCGTTGTTGACGTGGTGGTTGCGTCCCGTCAGGAGCGCCACGCGCGTCGGAGAGCAGAGCGCGGTCGTGTGGAAGTTGTTGAACCGCAGGCCGCCGGACGCGAGCCGGTCCAGGGTCTGCATCCGGATGGGTCCGCCGAAGGCGCTCGATTGCCCGAATCCGATGTCGTCGAGGAGCACGACGACGACGTTCGGGGACCCCTGGGGCGCCGCGACCGCGAAGGGCGCGGGCGCCTTCGCGTCGCGCGCGGAGAGCTCCGTGATGGATACGGGTTGCGGCTCGGGAATCGGCAGCACGGTTCGGTCGATCGGCTGCGCGAGCGCCGTCCCCGCGACGGACGCCGAGACGAAGGCGAGAATGAGGGTCTTCCGGAGTCCTAGCGACAAGCGTCCTCCCTTTTGAAGTGCGTTCGCGCAGCTTATCGCCTCCACCCCGGCGAGGCGAGAACCCTCGGTCAGCCGGCGATCGTCAGGGATTGGGAGGCGGTCCGCTCGGCCGCATCGGCTTCAGTTCAGCGAGGGCCGCCGAAGGTGTCGCACTGGCCCGGGTCGCCGCTCGTGAGACCGCGGCGGAGCCACGCGACCCGGTCCTGCGAAGAACCGTGCGTGAAGCTCTCGGGCTGGACGTAGCCGCGGCCGAGGCGCTGGAGGCGATCGTCGCCGATGGCGGCCGCGGCCTTCAGCCCCTCCTCGAAGTCGCCGGGTTCGATGAGCTTGCCTGCGTTGTGGCCCCACACCCCGGCGTAGCAGTCGGCCTGGAGCTCGATCCTGACCGAGGCCGCATTGTCGGGGTTGCGGCCGTAGCGTTCGAAGACGCCCAGCGAATTCTGCACGTGGTGTCCGATCTCGTGCGCGACGACATAGGCGTCGGCGAAGTCACCCGAGGCGCCGAACCGCTGCGAGAGCTCCTGGAAGAAGGACAGATCGAGGTAGACCTTCTGGTCGACCGGGCAATAGAAGGGCCCGACCTCGGTCTGGGCGATGCCGCAGCCCGAGCGCGCGGCCTGTGTGAAGAGGACGAGCTTCGGCGCGACGTAAGTGCGTCCGTTCTGACGGAAGATCTCCGTCCAGACGTCCTCGGTCGACGCGAGAACGACCGACGCGAACTTGCCGAGGGTGTCCCGAGGCGGGCCGCCGGCGGGCCCCGGCTGGGCCGGCGGGGGCGCCTGCGGGGTCTGCTGAACGGAATCGAGAAGGCGAGCCGGGTTGATGCCCGTGATCCAGGAGATCAGGAGGAGAAGGATCAGCCCGCCGCAGCCGAGGCCGGCCCCGCGGCCGCCGATCGGAAACCCGCGTCGATCCTCGACGTTGTCGCTTTCCCGGCCGTCTTCCCAGCGCATGCCTTCACCTCGCGGGCCCTATTCTCTTCCCGGTACGCGTGTGCAAGGGAGATGCCCTCTTGTGCAATCGGAGGGCCGCCGAGCCGCGTGGTCAAGGATTCGGAGGCAGCCCGCTCCAGTTGAGTATCCCGTTCCAGAGGAAGCGGTAGTCGGAGTGGTTGAGGTCACGGTGCAACGGGCTGAAGTTGAACGCGAGCACGCGGCCCTTCCCGGCGGGCACGTCCAGGATCGCGGGTCGGCCCTCGAGCTTCTCGATGTCCTTGCCGCCGCCGGAGACGACGAGCGCGCTCTGCTCTTTCTCCTTCGCCTCCTTGCCCCTGGCGTCGGCCTTCTCGTCGGTCTTCTCGGTTTTCGGCTTCGAGGCGTCCTCCTCGAAGTCGCGCTCCTCCTTCGTCGGCCGGGTTCCCCACTGCAGGACGACGAAGCGCTTGTCGACGGGTCTCACCGAGTAGGCGTCGAGGTCGGTGCGGAATGCCGAGGTGACGGTGGAGTAGCCGTACGCGAGCGGATGGTCGGGGCGAACGAACTTGACCCGGATCTCGGAGCCGGGCGTGTAGGCCCCGCCCGAGCGCACGCTGACGCCGCGCACGAGGCCGCCCTCGAGCGCCAGCGCCGAGCCGTTGCCGATCGTGATCATCAGGCCGCCGGCGTTCAGGTACTCCTGCAGGTTCGCCATGCCGCCCCAGCCGATGCCCCCGGTGATGTCGTCGGAGGAGTCGGGGACGCCGTGGCTCGGGTACTGGGCCGTCTTCGTGTACGGCATCGGTCCCCACTTCGTGTCGACGCCCTGGACCTGGTCCTTCCAGCTCTCCTCGTTGTCGCCGTAGAGCAGGACGTCGTACTTCTCGCGGAGGTGCCCGGCCCGGATCTCCTCGTCGCGGATGTAGGCGTAGGGGATCTTCTCCCGATCGAACGCCATCCGCAGCCAGCCCGTGGCCTGCGTGTCGGACCAGAGGTGCCAGACCGCGATCCGCGGGATCGGCGAGGCGTGCGACGCGACCTGGGGCGCGGACGCGACGCCGTCGAAGGACAGCCCGAGCTCGCTCGCGACCGGGGAGAGCGCGGCCGAGAGCCCGGCCTGCGCGGCGAGGATCCACGAACCCGCGGGATAGTCCGTCGCGCCGGAGCGGAAGGCCTTCTCGGCGATCGAGACCTGGAAGTCCTTCAGGCGGAACCGGGCGGCGAGCAGCGCCTCCTGGCCGGAGTCCTTGAGAAGAAAGACCGGCCCGGCGCCGTTGACCCTGCCGGCGACGGCGACGGCCTCGGTCACCGGCGTGAGTGAGGCCGAGAGGATCTTCGCGTCGTCGATGCGCTTCGCCTCGAGCCCGTAGTGGACGGGCAGCGCCCACGAGACGTCGTCGTAGGGGGTGTACGGCGTCTCCGGGAACTTCTGCGCCTCGAGGAGGTCCAGGGCGTAGTTGCGGTAGGGCTGGTCGAGCCTGACCACGAACGCGCCCCTCGCGAACGTCCCTTCCTTCACGGTCACGGGGGCGGTGAGCCGGGACACCTCGATCAGCTGCTTCCGCAGGAGCTCGACGAGCTCCCCGACGCGCCGCGGGTCGCCCTGGTCCTCGGGGATCACGAACGCGTAGGGGTTTCCCTTCACGCCCTTCTGCCAGGAGTTGTAGCCCTTGCGGTAGAAGTTGCGCAGCATCTCCGGGGCGTTCTTCGCGGTGTAGTCCAGGATCGAGAGGCAGCCGGACTCCATGTAGTTCGTGTTGTCGCGCAGCGACCAGACGAACGTCTTCTCGGGCGGCCAGACGCGATACCACTCGCGATCCGTGACGGGCTTGTCGACGTAGCGCTGGTTGCGCAGCTTGCGCTCGACGGTCTCGGCGGTGCCGTTGCCGAAGGTCTCGTAGCCGCGGCCCAGCGAGTTGTGGTTGTTCGCGACCGAGTCGAGGAAGTGGAGGCCCCACTGCTCGCCGTAGCCCCACGTCCATACCCCGGGCATCCCGAGCGCCGTCAGGGCCTGCACCTCGTGGAACGAGGTCTCGAACCACTCGGAGAGCACGATCGGGTCGAGGTGCGCGTTGTACGGGCCGGTCCCGTTCCACGTGTGGAGCAGCGGGATCGACTCGTGCAGATCGTGAACCGCGGTCGGGTGAAACTCCGCGAACATGCGGTGGACGGCCTGGGTCAGCTTGAGCGACTGCTGGTGCGTATCGCGGTTGTTGTCGTGGAACACGTAGTAGCCCCAGTAGGGCGGCGACTTCTCGGGCAGGGTCTCGTAGTCGGTCTTCCCCTTGAGGTAGCGGTAGAACCAGTCGACGGCCTTGTCGCGGCCGTCGGGCTCGGAGACCGGGTTGATCAGGACGATCACGTTCTTGCGGATCTGCTGGATCATCGGCTGGTTCGACACCGCCAGCCGATACGCGAGCTCCATGACCATCTCGGGGCTGCCCGTCTCGGTGGAGTGGAGGCCGGCATTGAAGTAGTAGATCGGCCGCGCGGACGCGATGATCGCTTCCGCCTGCTCCGGCGAGGTCGTTCGAGGATCCGCGAGCTTCGCGGTCGCGGCCTTGTACTTCTCGAGGTCGCGGATCCCCTCCTCGTCGGCGATCGCGGCGAGGAGGATGTCGCGGCCCTCCTCTGACTTCCCGATCACCTGGACCGCGACGCGCGGCGTCGCCTTCGCGAGCTCGCGGAAGTAGCCCTGGATCTGGGCGACGTGCGACAGCTCTCCGGCGGCGCCCGCCACGTGGCCGAGGTACTTCGTCGGAGAGGGGACCGTGTCCGAGGCCGGCACGTAGGCGACCCAGGGGTTGCCGAACTTCGTCTCGGTCGTGAACTTCGCGATCGCCTCGACCGATCCCACCTCGGGAGTGTCGGGCGCATACGGCGCCGCGGGTCCGGCCCCGGAAAGAGTCGCGAGGACCCCCGCGAGGCACAGAAGGCGGGCGGCGTGACGCGGCATCGCGAGCTCCTCCCCGAAAAACGGCGGCGAATCGACGGGCCGCCCCGAACGAACGAATTGGAGTCCCGCGGATCTTACACGCGAGAGCCGCGTCTCTCGTGGCGGAACCCGCGGTCAAATCCGGAGACGCGAGACCGGCGCGGATTACGATGCGCCCGGCCCATGCAACCGCTGGTAGGAGACGGGCGAGAGGAACGAGAGCCGCGGCCGCGCGGCGCGGGTGCGCTTCCCGTCCTCTCGGTCGCCGCGCTCTCGGCGGTCCTGTTCGATCTCCTTCACGAGGCCGGTCACCTCGCGGCGACCGCCCTGCCGCTCGGCGTGACCGCGCTCTCGATCTCGACGATCGGCGTCAGCAGCCGGGGCAGCAGCGCCGTCGTCGCGGCCGCGGGTCCGGCGGCGAATCTCCTCTTCGCGTTCTGCCTGTTCGGCGCCTTCTCGCGCGCGCTCTCGCCCGCGTGGCGCTACTTCGCGTGGCTCTTCGGAACCGCCAACCTGTTCAACGCGACGGCGTACCTGATCTACTCGGCGGCGTCCGGCACCGGCGACTGGGCCTTCGTCTTCGATGCTCTCGCGCGCCCCGTCCTCTGGAGGCCGCTCGTCGGAGTCGCGGGCTGCGGAACCTATGCCGCCGGCATTCTCGCGTCCGCAGGCGCCCTGCGCGCGCTGTGCGCGGCGGGGATCGTCGCGAAGTCGGACGTGGAGCGTCTCTGCGCGCTTTCCTACGTCGGCGGCGGACTCGTCCTCACGGCCGGCGCCGTCTTCAACCCGGTGAGTCCCTGGTACATCCTGACCTCGGGCGCGGCGACCGGATTCGGCGCCATGGCGGGCCTCATGCTTCTCCCGGCTCGCCTCGGCGCCTCTTCGAGCAGCGCGGGAGAGGGGACTCCGGCCGAGAGCCTGGACCTCGGATGGCCCTGGGTCGTCGCCGGACTCGTCGCGACGGTGGTCTTCGTCGGCGTCTTCGGTCCCGGCGTGCGCCTGGGCCGCTAGGGGATCGGCCGCGGAGCGGTATCAGCTGCGCGGTCCCCGGCCGCGAGATTCGCCGACGGTGAAGGAGTCCCGCGCACGTACACGGTCTGACTCGGAAACGCCACCGAGGTGCCGGCCTTCTCCACGATCTCGAGGATGCGCAGGAGCAGATCCTCCTGAACCGCCAGGAACTCGGGGTTCGTGCCGGCCCGAACGTACGCGGACACGTCGATGTCGAGCGAGGACGCGTTCAGGCGCGCGAAGCGGCTCCGCGCATCTTCCGAGTCGACCCGGGCATCGGCGTCCAGCAGAGCGCGGATTCCCTCCAGCACCTGGCGCATCTGCGCCGGCGTCGTCTCGTAGGCGAGGCCCAGGGTCGGATGGAACCAGAACTTGTCGCGACGGGAGAGGTTCTCGATCAGGCCGTTGGCCACCGTGCCATTGGGGATGCTGACCACCACGCGCTCCAAGGTGCGCAGGCGCGTCGCCCAGAGCGTGATGTCCTCGATCTCCCCGAGCTGGCCCGCGATCCGGCAGGTGTCCCCGACGCGCACGGCCTGGTTGGCGAGGATCGCGAGGCCGCCGAAGACGTTCTCCAGGCTCTTCTGGGCTGCGAACGCGAGCACGAGGCCACCGATGCCCAGGCCCGCGATCGAGGCTGTGACGTTGACGCCGAACGCGGAGAGCGCGATGAGCGCCACGATCACGAAGGCGAGGAAGCGCAGCGCGCCGCGAGCGAGGGTCAGCGTCGGACGGCCGGCGGCGTGTCCGTAGGGCATGATCCGGTGCAGCAGGTGCGCGTCGATCACGTCGATGAGCCGGAAGAGCAGCCAGAGGAGACCCACGAACAGGAGCACGTTGAGGACGCGGCTGTAGTAGACGCGGTACAGGACCGGGACTCCCAGCCATGCCATCACGAAGCGGTGGAGGGTTAGGGTCAGGATGACCGTGGCCGGAATGCGCGCGGCGCCGGCCTTGCGGCTGGTGCCTGCGACGACCGGCGTTCGCCGGATCCGGCGAACGATCCAGAGGAATCCTGCGATCACCAGCCACGACAACCCGTAGAGAATCGGCAGGATCAGGAAGAACGCCAGGATCTGCCAGATCGCGATGCCGCCGACCCGCGTCTCCTGGAGGAGCGGGGGTAGGACGCGCTCGAGCCGCGGAAACCGCGCGTGGTCGTAGAGCTGTCGCGCCTCCCACACGGTGTCCCAGGAGAAGAGCCAGACGGGCGGGCCGTCCTTGGCTTCCTGGCGCACGAGGAGGACGTCGAACCGGCCTCGCTCGCCCAGGATCGAGCCGACGCTCTCGATTCCGGCGGGCAGCCCCTCGTTGACCGTGCCGTCCCGCGCGTTGCTGATCTGGTCCACGCGCGGGTTGATGAACCGGTGGTCGAGGACCGACTGGAACTCGCGCGCGATCTGCTCGCGCTGCGTCACGAACGGCTGAGGGATCCTGAGGTACTCCGCCGCGACCGCATAGCGTCCGGCCCCGGCGGCGCGGAGGAACCCGAAGAAAGCGCCCCGCGGCGTCTCGCGGCCGTACGGGTCGCGGGCGGTCTCGGCGGTTCCCGCCGGCGCCGGCGTGCTGCTCACTCCCGGGAGCTGCGGCTCGGCGAGCGCCGGGAAGGCGGAGAGCGCCGCCGCGACCCCGCACAGGGTGAGCGCGAGGCGGAAGCCGAGGCCGAGGCCGAGTGTCGTCAGGCGTCCCTGCGGGCGGCGAATCGAGCCTCGAAGCAGCGCCATGGTGTCGGCGAGTCTAACGCCGCGACGGCAGGAGTTCGCCGAGCGCGCGCCTGGAGCCTGACCACTTAGAATCGGGACATGCAATCGGGTCCCTCGGGCGTCCTCCGGCGGATCCTTGCGATCGCCGTCGCCGGCGCGTTGCTGCTCGACTCCGGCGGCTGTTCCTATCTCCAGTGGAAGCAGGCCAAGCAGAAGCAGCGTAAGCAACTCGAGAAGAACCCCGCCGATCTCGCCCTCGCGCGCGACTATGCGCCGCAGGACTGTTTCGGCCTGGTCGGTCGGATCCAGTTGCCGGCGCAGCCGCATCCGCTCCTCGCGGCGGCCTTCAGTCACGAGAAGCCGACGGCCCTGATCGGTTGGGCCACCGTCGACCTGAAGCGAGGCTACTTCGCGATCCTCCTGCCCTCGGGCCGGTACGACCTGCTCTTCTTCACGGACCAGAACGGCGACGGCCTGTATCTGACCGGCGAGGTCGTCGGAAGAACGCCGGCGGACTCTCCCATCCTGGTCAACGCGACGACCGCCGCCGACGGCATCGCGGTCGAGGCTCCGGAGGTCGCGATCGACGTCGAGAGTCGAAGCGAGGCCCCGATACCGGTCCGCGTGGCGGTCAACCCGCAGCCCTCGGTCGTCGCGTCGGTCGACGATCCGATCTTCTCCGCCGAGCTCGGGCCGCTCGGCGTCTACAATCCGAGCGGCTTCCTCGCGCGAACCCAGCGCTGGTTGTTCTCGATCGGAACCCCCGACTTCGCCAAGACGCAGGTGGTGCTCGTGCACGGCATCAACGGCACGCCGCGGGACTTCCGCGCTCTCATCGCCGCGCTCGACCCGAACCGTTACGAGGTGTGGCTCTTCTACTATCCGTCGGGGCTCTCGCTCGAGCAGCTCGGCAACGCCCTCGCCAGCACCGTTCGGCGGCTCGTGGAGGGATCCGGCGCGCCGACCGTGCGCCTGGCCATCGTCGCGCACAGCCTGGGAGGGCTCGTCGGCCGCCGCGCGGTGAATCAGCTCTGCACGGACGGGCGGCCCGCCTACCTTCGCCTCTACGCCTCCTTTGACACTCCGTACGGCGGGGTGGAGTCTGCGGCCGGGGCGGTCCGGCGGGGAACCGAAATGGTCCCGTCCTGGATCGACGTCGCCGCCGGCAGCCCGTTCCTGACCCGGCTCCACGCGACGCCTCTGCCGCCGGATCTGCCCTTCCACCTCTTCTTCGGCTGGGGCGACGGCCGCGGCAGCGGTCCGAGCCTCGCGGGCGACGGGACGATCAGCCTCGCGAGTCAGCTCGACCCGCGGGTGCAGGACGCCGCGACCGCGATGAACGGCTTCGGGGCGACGCACGTCGGGATCCTCTCGGACCCGAGCGCCCTCGCGGCCCTTTCGCGGGCCCTCGAGGCGACGACGGCGGAGAAGCGCTAGGGGGGGACGGACGAGGCGTCAGACTCGCGGCTCGCGGCGCCCGGCGGAGGTGTTACGCGCGGGAGGCGCTCGGAGGGCGACCTGCTCTTCCTCCTCGTATCAGGAGAGCGGAGCACCGTACCGGGACGTGACCGTGATGTGTTTGACTTTTCCGCACTTGCAGGCGCGGGCGAAGGCTTCCCCCACGCTCGCGCCCACGTTCTGCTGGTTCAATGCCGAGCAGTGCTCGCAGGTCCAGTCCATCGGCCGAATCTGGGAGCCGACGAAGTCGTGCCAGAACTGGACACAGCTACCCGCACCCGACCATCCCTCGTACGTCGTCGCCTGCCCGCGATCCTGCGCGAGGGCCTTGCGGATCGCGGCGACTTCGTTGGCCGAGTGCAGGTCGTAGTGAGCGAGGCGACTCCGCAGAGCGGCATCGGTCAGGACGCCGATTCTCCGGGGAGGGCTGGCGCCGTTGGACGTGTCGATGGCGAGGAGGATGAGCCCGGGGGCGTTGTCGACCTTGGGCAGCCGGTTGAACCGGATGGCGAAGATCTGATGAGCCTTCATGACGGGTCCCGGAAGGCCACGGCAAATTCCTGAGCCGCGAAGCGGAGACCCTGCGCCATGGCCAGGCGGGACCGTTGCATCGGGGCGACATCGTCATCGGCGGCTCCGGGCCGCGCCGGCACAGACGAATCGGCGAGCTCGGTCGCGAGATCCTGCATCCAGAGGACGACGAGCTCGGCGACTCCCGAGTCGAGCCGGGATTCATCCCGATCGAAATTGCGCTGCTCGCCCAGGATCCACTCCAGGTTCGCGTACGGCTCCGTCATGGAGACGAGCCCTCGCGCCTCGATGTATCGCTGCCTGAGCCGGGCGAAGACCTGCCGTTTGTGATCGCCCGCTGGCGCCTCCGCGACCGGCGGCAGTCTCGCTGTCTCGGTGCAGTATGCGCACGTCACCGCCCCGTCCGGACCGGCGGCCTCGTTCGCCTTGCCGCAATTCTCGCAGTTCCAATTCCGTACGCCGGACGCCATGACCTCGATTCCTTTCACGCAGAGAGACCGACGACGGGGTGAGAAGGTTGGGGAACCTGTCCGTCGAGGGTGTCGGGGATGTTCAGCGTACCACGAGCGTTCGGGCGGCAGACCCCGTCGGTCGCCGTGAGGAAACGGGAGCCGGGCTGCTTGGCAATTGTCAACCCGGCTCCCAGGATGCGGATCAGCTCGCCGAATGGCAGCAGCAGGACGAGACGGCTTCGCCGGTGAGGGTGCAGATCATCACGCCGTCCTTCACGACGCAGCAGCACGAATCGACGACGATGCCGGTCTTCTCGCACACCATCCGCGATCCGGTCGCGGCCAGTGCGGACGCGGCCACGATGAGGGCGAGAACGAGGCTTCCCAGAGTCTTCTTCATTGGATCCTCCGTTCGAAGTTTCGAGACGTGGAGACTCGACGAGGGAAGCGACATCAGTTCCTCAGCGGGTAGAGCAACTCCTGCGGTCGGGACGACGGGGTTCCGGAATGCGTTGCCGCGAGTGCGATGGCCGGAGAGAGGGCCCTCGCGAGGAGACCCGTGACGTCGGGGGCGCGAACGAGATCGACCCTCGGCGCCGAGTTCGCGGTGGTTCCCTTGCAGAAGGCGACCGGGCATCGCTCGCAGGTGGATGAGCAGCAGGACGAGGGCACGAGCCCGGCCGACCAGGCGACGATCGCGAGGAAACCGACCAGGACAGCGAAGCCGGCGACTCTCATCGGGGGTCGCATGCTGCGATTATCCACCCACCGGGCGGTCGGGTCATTCCTTTCGATCGCGCGCCGTAGGCCCTAGCTCTTGCCGATCGCCTTCGTCATCTCCTCCAGCCGCAGGCGGTCGAGCGAGGCCATCGGCAGCGAGGTGAAGAGACCGAGCCGCCGATAGATCTCCACCGCGACCCTCTTGACGGCCTGCGGCTTCGCGTCCTCTCCGCCCTCGACCGCATCGGGGTCCTCGGAGCCCCAGTGCGCGACGATCGGCTGACCGGGCCAGACTGGACACGACTCTCGCGCCTTGTCGCAGACCGTGATGACGAAGTCGAACCGGATGTCGCGAAACTCCTCCAACGACTTGCTTCGGGCTCCGCTCGCGTCGACTTGGTAGCAGTCCCGGAGGATCTCGAGGACATCGGGATTGACCCGGCCCCTGGGATTCGCGCCGGCGCTGAACGCCTCGAAATGGACCGGGTCGAGGCGGCGGAGGAAGTATTCGGCGAGGATGCTTCGCGCCGAGTTGCCGGTGCAGAGGAAGAGGATCTTGAATCTCTGGGGCGGAGCGGCGTCAGCCATTGTTGCTCCTCGTAACGGTGATCGACGATTTTGGAAACAGCCACCGGGCCAGAAGCACGAAGGCCGCGGTTCCGAGAGCCTGGCCGATGAAAAAGCCGGGAACGTCCTGCGGCCGGATACCCGTGAACGTGTTCGACATCGACCGTGCGAGCGTCACCGCGGGGTTCGCGAACGAGGTCGACGACGTGAACCAGTAGGCCGCGGCGATGAAGGCTCCGACCGCCACCGCGACCTCGGCCAGACCTCGGCGCAGGGGCACGAAGAGGACGGCCAGGAGTCCGAACGTCGCGACGAATTCGCCAAACGCCTGCGGTACACCGCTTCGAGCCTTCTGGGAAACGGCGAAGAGCGGCTCTCCGAACATCACGTCCGCCATCGCCACACCCACGAACGCTCCCGCCAGCTGGGCGGTCACGTACGGAGCCACCTCGCGCCACGGCCGGCCGCGGAGGATCGCGTCGGTCAGGGTCACCAGCGGGTTGAAGTGGGCCCCCGAGAAAGACCCGAACGCCAGGATCAGCGCCACGAGCCCGGCTCCCGTCGCCATGCTGTTCGCGAGCAGGGCGAGTCCAGCGTTCCCTCCCGAGAGCCGCTCCGCCATGATTCCCGACCCGACCACGGCGGCGAGGAGAAGCGACGTGCCGAGCCCCTCTACCGCCGCGCGCCGGCCCAGCCGCGGCGCGGACTCGCTCCCGGGGACGGTCTGACCGCGCGACTCGCTGCGCGCTATCGGGGGCAGCAAGCGGCCTTCGGCTCCCGCGAGACGTCCTCGATGTCCTCGAGGACCGTGTAGACCTCCCACCGGTTGCCGTCGGGGTCGGCCAGCCAGAACTTGTCCTGCAGGGCGTAGCAGCAGGCCTCGCGCTTTTCCTCCTCGGAGAGCACTCCGCGAGACTTGAGCTCGGTCCTCCAGCGCCGGACCTCGTCGATCGACTCGACCCGGATGCCAAGGTGGGACAGCGGACCCGGGGACGCGTTCGCGGGAAGCCCCGGCTGGAGGGCGAGATGGATCTCGGGGTTCTCGCCCACGAACTTGGCGTAGTCGTCCTTCAGCTTCCGGGGCTCGCCGAAGACCCCGCGGTAGAAGGCGACGGCCTTCGGAAGATCCGAGACGTTGAGAGAGATGTGGATGGACGGCATTTCGGGTACCTCATTTCTAAAAGGCTAGAACCATCGAACTAAAGGCCCAAATTTTTTCAGACCGCCTTCGCAAGCCTCTGCGGGAGCTCGGCGATCGCGGCTTCGTTGCGCGCGTAGAACATCCAGCGTCCCCTCTTCTCCGCGGTGATCAGGCCGGCCCGCCGGAGCTGGGCCATGTGGTGGGAGACGGCCGCCTTGGAGAGTCCGACCGCCTCCTCGATGTCGCAGGCGCAGAGGCCGCGCTCGCTGCGGGCGATCAGATCGCAGCAGGACCGCCCCTTCGCCTTCAGGAGCTCGAGGATCTTCAGACGCGTGGGATCGCCCAGCGCCTTGCAGAGGGCGACGACGTCCCGATCGTAGTCAAGGCCAGCGGATTCGCTCACAGTTCTATGATTATAGAACTATGGAACGCTTGTCAAGGGGCCTAACGCCAGGAGAAGACCCTTCTCGGACGGACCGGTCCACCGCCCCGCAGACGAGCCTCAGCTCGCCGCGAACACGTACTCGTGCTGCGCGTCGCGGATGACGAGGGTCTTCTTGGGCCCGCTTCCCACGACGAACTCGAATCCCTCTCCTCCCGGCGCGATCGTGACGAAGGAAATCGTGCCGTCGGGGTTCTTCCGCGAGGCGACGGGGGTCTTCCACTCACCGAAGTCGAAGACCGTCTCCGCGCCCGAGTGGGTCACCGCGATCTCGCCGAGCGACGCGTTCGCGTACTTCGTCGCGAGCTTCGCGCTCTCGGCCGAATCGGCCGGGACCGTGAGGAGCTTCCGCTCGGCGGCGAGCTCGTCGTAGAACTGCTTCGCCTGGGCGGCGACCTGAGCGTCCGCCTCGGGATTGCCGTCGTACAGAACCTCGAGCAGCTTGCGCCGGTACAGCGTGCGGAGAATCCAGCCGGGGTTCGCGTTGGTGAGGATCACGGCGCCGACGTTCTCCGCGGGCAGCCACATCATGTCGCTGTGGAATCCGACCATGTCGCCGCCGTGGTGCACCACGGGCACGCCGTAGGTCGTGTTGACCATCAGCCCCATTCCGTACGTCTCGTCCTTGCCGATCGGAACCTGGGGGGCTCGCCTCTCGAGGAGAGGCTCCTTCGGGATGTAGCCCTGGCCGTCCGGCAGCTTGCCCTCGTCGAGCTCCATCTGGACGTAATGCAGCATGTCCTTGACGTTGCTCCAGGCGGCCCCGGCCGGACGATCCGGGATGATGGAGTAGTTGAGCTCCATGACCGCCGGCGAGGTCTTGCCGTCGACGTCGGGCGCGTGGGGCATGGCGTGATCGCCGGCCAGGGCGCGCGCGTAGTCGAAGGTCGTGGACTTCATGCCGAGCGGGTCGAAGACCTGGGCCTGCATCGCCTTGTCGTAGGCCGCGCCGAGCTCCAGCCCGGGATAGAGCACGTGCCCCGCGGTGAAGCCCGCCGCCGCCGCCATCGGATTCGAGTACTGGAACAGCTCGCCGAACTTCGACGTCGGCTGCATCGTAGCGAGCGTCGCCATCGCGTCGGCGGGCGTGACGCCCTGGAACTGGAACAGCCACTCGAAGTCCTGCCGAGGAAGCCCGGTGCACGCGCAGATGAGCTGGCGGATCTTCACCTGGCGCGTCGTCTCGGCGTCGCCGAGCTTGAAGGAGGGGAGGACGCTCGTCACCGGCGTGTCCCACGTGAGCTTTCCCTCGGCGACCAGCCTGGCGAGGAGGAGCGTGGTCAGCGCCTTGGTGTTCGACGCGATCATGAAGTCCGTGTCGCCGTCCACCTTCGCGGGCTGGCCGAGGTCCCTGACGCCGTAGCCGTCGGCGAAGACGACCTTGCCGTTCTGGACGATCCCGACCGCGACGCCGGGGATCTTCAGGCCCTTCATGCCCGTCTCGACGAACCGCGAGAGCTCCGCGAGGCGCGCCTCGTTCAGAGCGTTCGCCTTCTTACCGGCGAACGACTCGCGCACGTAGCCCTTCGGAAGCAGCCGTCCGAAGACGAGCGCCACCTGTGCGCCGCGCTTCTCGGCCACCGCGTCGCTCGCGTCGAAGATCACGACGTTCCAGCGGTCGCCGGCGAAGTGCGCGATCGCCTCGACCGTGCGCTTCTCGTTCGGCGAGGTCTGGTACTCGTAGGCCTTCTGTTTCGACCAGCCGTCCCGGTCCGGCCTTTCGGTCGCGACCTTGACGGGCCACTTCGCATCGGGCTTGTACGCGGCCCAGGCCGAAGCGACGGCGGCGTCGGCGTCCTTGGCGGACACGTCGACGAGCGCGATCCGTGAGTCGCCCTCCGGCGAAGCGACGATGGTGGCCGGTCCCTTGACCGTGACCGTCCAGCCGGCCGGGGCGATGAAGGAGTTGCCGGCCACGGTCTTCTGAGGCGTGTCGGCCGCGAGCGGCGACGGGGCGGCATTCTGGGCCAGAGACGGAGCCGCACCCCCGGCGTAGGCGAGGAGAAGCAGGGCGAGAAGGTTCTTCATGGCGCCACGCTATCGCAAGTCGCGCCCCGTGGTATTACCCGCGCCCGCCCTCGGGAGATGCTTTGCGCTACGACGACCGTCGCAGCACGAGCAGGGCGATCGCAATCAGCGCCACACCCATCAACGCGACCATGGGAAATGAAAGGGTCGGCACCGGTGCGACCGGCGGCCCCGGAATCGGCGTCGGCGGTGGCGTTGGCGGAGGCGTCGGCGTCGCACCTCCGATCGGAGTCTGAGTCGGAGTCGGAGTCGCGGCGGGCGCCGAAAATCCCTTGACCACGATGACGTGATTCGCGGACCCGAAGGTCGAGAAGAGGAAGTCTCCGGTGAGGGGATCGATGACGGCTCCCTCGGCGCCCGTCAAACCATTGATGAAGATGGCTCGGGTCGCGGGAAGCGGGTTCGCACTCCCGTCGAACTGGTAGGTGCTCACGACGTCGTTGCCGTACTCGGACACGAGCATGCTGTCGATCGGAAAGACGGGAGACCCGATGGGCACGTAGACGAAGCCCTCCGGTCCTCCTTGAATCGTCGTGTTCAGAGTGGCGGAGGTGATGTTGTAGGTCCCGGTGCCATCGGCGGAGAACGCCGCGGTGTACCACTGTGCCGTGTCGTAGGAAACGATCTTCATCTGGCCGGCGCCCGGGAAGCCCGATGGGACGAAGTTCAACGCTCCCACCGAGGAGCCGATGGCCAGGGGATCCAGAGGGACGACCTTGTCGGTGATCGTGCTTCCGGGTTTCACCTCGCCGACCTCGTTGTTTGGAAACCGGGTGTAGAAGAGGACCCCTCCGGGCCCGAACACGACGCCGCCGTCGTTGAAGGCGCCGTCCGAGAAGAACGTCGCGGTGCCGCTCAAGGCGGTGATGTGATTCTGGGAGTCGCGGACGACGCCGATCGTGAAGAGCTGGCCCGCGGCGGCGTTCGCCGCGCCGCCGATGACGAGCACGTTCAGGTTGCCGTTCAGGAAGTCCAGCCCTCCGTACGGCGTGGGGAGTCCGGAGACCGCGCCGAGATCCGTGAGCGTGTAGACCGAGTCATAAGGAGGCTGAATCACTTGCCCAAGGGCGGCCGAACCGGCCGGCCCGAGGATGGCGAGGGCAACGGCGAAGAAGGTCGAGGCCCCTGTGGGAATCCGGAGGTCGCGCGTGCGCATAGCGCCCCCTTGTCTTGCGGCGGATCATATACCTGACCGAATGGACAGGCGCAAGCCGGCGGACGACGCGGTGCTCGGGGTGCAGAATTGCGATTCGATGGCACACGCGGCACTCCTGGCCAGGGAGCTCGTCTTCGCTCTGCGCCGAATGCGGCGCTCGGCCACCTCGAGCCTCGTCTGCATCCTCGGGCTGGGCCTGGCGAGCGGCAGCGTCGCGGCCGCGTTTTCGATCTTCGACAGGGTCTTCCTGAGACCGCTCCCTTTCCCGGAGGCCGAGCGACTCGTGATGCTGGTGCGAGGCGGAGCCTTCCAGAGGTCGGGCGATCTGCCTCCGGCGGTCGCCCCGTGGCTCCGCGAGTGTCCGGCCCTGAGCTCGGCGGGTCTCTTCAACACGGGAACGGTGAATTTCGCCTTCGGGGGAAGGGCCGTGCGTCTCGGAGCCGCCCAGGTGTCCCGTGACTTCTTCTCCACCCTCGGGGTCGCGCCTCTGCGCGGCCGCGCTCTCGGCCCTTCCGACGTGCGATCCCGGCGCGAGCCCGTCGTCGTCGTGTCGCACAAACTCTGGCGGCAACTCGGCGGCTCGGACCGTCTGTTCGACGAGCCCGTGTCGATCGCCGGGCAACCGTTCTCGATCGTCGGTGTGATGCCGGAGCGGTTTGATTTCCCCCGAAACACCGACCTCTGGGTGCCGGTTGCCAGCCTCGCGAGCGCGGACCAGCTCTTCACCGGCGCGCTCCTCTTCGAGTTCGTGGGAAGGCTCGCGCCCGGCCACGCTCTCGCCTCCGCGCAGGCCGAGCTTGCACGCTGTCGGGCCGCCGGCAATCCTTCGGCCGACCCGGCGGTCACCCTGATGCCCATACAGCACTACCTCTTCCAGCAGGTCCGGTCCGTGTCTCTCTGGCTTCAGATCGCCGCGCTGATGGTGCTCGGGATCGCGGCATTCAACGTCGTGACTCTTCAGGCCGCCGAGGAGGACCAACACCTGACTCAGACCGCCGTGAGGATGGCCCTCGGTGCGCCCCCGTACGCGATTCACGCCCAGCGTCTCGGCAGGTCCCTGTGGGTCGCGATCTTCGGAAGCCTGGCGGGCCTCCTGTGCGGGAGCGCGATGGTTCGGGTACTTGCCCGGCAGGCTCCCGCGGAGGCCTGGCTCGGCTCCGGGTCCGGTCTGGGCATGTCGTCGCGGTCGGCCGCTGCCGTGGTTCTCGCCTGTTGCGTCTCCACCCTCTTCGCCGCCGCACTCGTGGGAAGTCCGGTCCGGCGTTCACTCCTCGGCGATCTGCGAAACGGCGGCCTCGCGATCCCTCGGGCTCGCGCGACGTGGGTGTCCCGCTGGATGCTGGTGTTCGAGGTTGCGCTCGCGACGGGTCTGCTCGTCGGGATGGGTTTTCTCGCCTCGGCTTTCCACCGGATGCTGGCGGTGGCGTCCGGGCTGCATCCGCAGGAGGTCGTCACCGCGGAGTTCTCGCTGACGGGGCCGAAGTACGAGGATTCCACGCACCGCTTCCAGGCGCTCGAGCGGATCGTCTCCGAGCTGCGATCGCTGCCGAACGTCGTCCGTGCCGGCGCGACGAACAGTCTGCCGTTCTCTCTGTCGTTCGACATGGGCACGATTGTCCGCGCGGAGGGGACCCGGTGGCGCGAGGACGACCCCGACGCACTTCGGGCGGACCTTCGCGTCGTGACACCCGACTACTTCGCCACGCTGGGCATTGAATTCATCGCCGGCCGAGACTTCAAGGCCGCGGACGCGCCGTCGTATCGAGTCGTCATCGTCAATCGAATGGCCGCCGCGCGATTTGGGGGACCGGCGGCCGTCGTCGGCCGAACGCTCTTGTTCGACGATGGCTCCGATGGCCCGTTCGAGGTCGTCGGCGTCGTGGGAGACGTCCGGCACCGTGGGCTGAATGCGGCCGTGACGCCCGAGGCGTACTTCCCTTTCTCCCCGCAATACACGCCCGCGGTGATGACGCTGGCAGCTTCGTCGGCGGGTACGGCGGAGTCCCTGGCAGGCTCGATGCGTTCCGTGATGCGCCACCAGGACCCGGAGGTTGCCGTGGACTTACGCACTCTGGCGAAGGTCATCAGCGCCGGGCAACAATCGCGATCGTTCGCCGTGTTGTTGGTCACTCTCTTCGCCTGCATCGCCGCCATTCTCGCGGGTATCGGCGTCTTCGCGGTCTTCCGCGACGGCGTGGTTCGCCGCCGGAGGGAGTTCGCCATCCGGCTTGCCCTCGGCTCGTCCCCGAGGCGCCTCCGCGATCTGATCCTCGCGGAGGCCCTCCGGCGGGGGACGCTCGGGATCGGCGTCGGCGTGTCGTTGGGCCTCGCGTTGTACCGGGCGATTCAGGCCGCTCTTCCGACGGGCGCCGGCCCCGGCATCCTCGTCGCCGTGGCGATGCCGATCCTGATGTACCTGGTCATCGTTCTCGCGGTCTTCCTGCCGGCCAGGCACGCGAGCCGCACGGATGCCGCGAAGCTCCTCAGAGGCTAGGCAGGCCGGAGGAGTCGGTCTGGATCCGCTGATCTGGAGACCCGGCGAGGCTCGAAGTGGCGGGGCCGACGGGACTCGAACCCGCGACCTCCGGCGTGACAGGCCGGCGTTCTAACCAACTGAACTACGACCCCGCGTCGTTTTCTCGACGCCGACCCCGCGTCGAGTGAACGGCGCATGATACCGGAACGGGGTCGCCAGTCAAGGCGAGGCGGAGCGTCGGAAGGCTACGGAACGACGTGAGGCTGCGTTCCCTCAGGGAACGACGTGGATGACGCCGATCATGCCCTCGTGCTGGTCGGAGGTGCCGCACGAGGTGTTCTTGCAGGAGAAGGTGTAGTCGCCCGGAGCGGCCGGCGTGAACGTGTACGGCCCGCGATTCTGTCCCTGCGGAATGATCTTGTCCGGCAGACCCAGGGCCGGAATCCCGTTGAATTCGTGCGATTCGGTGACGTCCGACGAGTCGCGATTGAGGATCCAGAGGACGTACGGCTTCCCGGCCTGCAGAGTGATCTCGGTCAGCGGCGCGTTCGGCCGGGGAACGGACTGACAGGGCGCGTAAGGCGTGACGAGCGCGCAGGGTCCGCCGTTCGGGTCGAACCAGAAATTCCACTGCCAGCTGATCACCTGGAGAACGATGAATCCGGGTCCGGGCGTCGGCGTGATCGTCGGCGTGAGCGTGATGGTCGGCGTCGGCGTGATCGTCGGCGTCGGCGTGATCGTCGGAGTCTTCGTGGGGCCCTTGGTGGGCGTCCTGGTGCGCGTCGGCGACGGACCGGTCGGGTTCGTCGGTACGGTCGTCGGCGCGGGATCGCCGCCGCGATCGACGACGCGGCCGCCCGGGTTGTGGGGCGCCGCCGGTTGCGGCGGCATCCTTTCACCGAGGAGATCGCCGTCCTGCGTCGGACGGGCGGAGCCGGGCGTCGGAGTCGGCACGAAGGGGAAGCTGCCGGCGTCGAGGCCGGCGTCGGGGGCGGAGGAAGCCTTGCGGTAGATGCGGACCTGTCCCGTGCTCGTGTCGCGCACGGTGAGCTGGAACGGAAGGGTCGTCAGGCTTCCCCAGAAGACCCAGTAGTGTCCGGCCCACTCCGCCTCTACGATCTTGACCTCGACGTCCGGGCTCTCGGCGTCTCCCGTGATCCCGGGGAAGCTGAAGAACCCGGAGCGGTCGCCCTGCGCGAAGGCGCGGCCCGCCGACGGCCGACCCGTCTCGGGGTCCTCGGCCTGCGCCGTGACCTCGAACGGGTGCGCGCCGTTCAACCGCAGCGTGTCGGCCGGCGAAACGATCACCGCGACCCGGCCAGGCGCTCCGGCGCCGGTCAGCTCGATCGAGTAGGTGCCGGGCTCGTTCCAGCGGTGCGAAGCCACCGGGGTCTGCGCGGACTCGCCGTCGCCGAAGGTCCAGAAGACCGGGTCCGTCGAATCGGAGCCGTCGTCGCGCACCTCGACCGTCTGGCCCGCGGAGGGGTTGGCGGGGGAGACACGAATCGCGGGGCTTCTCTCCGAGGCCGCTCTCGCCAGCCAGG
This sequence comes from Thermoanaerobaculia bacterium, assembly GCA_036493875.1. Classification (GTDB taxonomy): domain Bacteria; phylum Acidobacteriota; class Thermoanaerobaculia; order UBA5066; family Gp7-AA6; genus DAHUXD01. Next base: position 1,289 of record DASXPB010000035.1, on the reverse strand, counting down.
AGACCAGCGCCAGCAGCGGAACGGCAGCGACTCTACGCAGCGTAGGGGTCATCGAGACGATCCCAACCGGATAACGGAGGCGGGGGCGGCTCGTGCCGCCCCCGCTCCGAGTCCGTCTATACGAAACCGAGTCCGTTGTACGGGGCCGATTCGAAGTTTCCGATGAGCGGGAAGACCGTGGGGATGTCGCCGGAGGTCACGCCGAACCACTTCGCCAGCGTGACGCCGTACTCCTCGACTGCCGTGGAGGGGATCCAGCGCCCGCGGCCGTTGCCGCTGCTGGTGGTGTCGTCGAGACCGCCGAACTGGAGCACCGGGAAGCGCGAGCCGGTGCCGGGGTTGATGTTGCCGTAGAAGTCGCCGCCGGTGACCGCGCCGCCCATGACGAACTGATGGCTGCCCCAGCCGTGGTCGGAGCCGATGTTGCCGCCCGACCCGGAGGGCTGCAGCGTACGGCCGAAGTCCGACAGGGTGAAGGCGGTGACGCTGTTCTGCAGGCCGAGCTCCAGCGTGGCGCTGTAGAAGGCGTTCATCGCGGCCCCGAGGTCCGTGAAGTTGTTGCCCTGGTCGTTGATCTGGTTCTGGTGCGTGTCGTAGCCGCCCTGGGAGACGAAGAAGACCTGCCGCACCAGCCCGAGGCCCGGAGGCGTCTGGTTCAGCTTCATGATCTTGGCGACCTGCTTCAGCTGGTTGGCGATGCCGGTGTTGGGGAACGTCGTGTTGATCGTCGGGTCGCTGCTGAAGATCGCGCTGATGTCGACGCCCTGCTGGGTCACGCCGCTCGTGCCGGCGATCATCGTGGCCGTGTTGTCGATCGTGCGCAGGAAGTCCATGGATTGCCGGCGCGCGACGTCCGTCGCCGAGCCGCTGAATCCGTTCAGGACGAGGACCGAGGTCAGCGCGCCGGTGCCGATCGAGAGCGGCCGCTGGTTGAGGCCGATGGTGAACGAGGTCGAACCGGAGATCGAGGTCATCGTCGGGAAGTTGGAGCCGGCGTTGCACGGAAGCACGGAGTCCACGACGCGGCCGCCCCATCCCGTGGGCGTCTTCGTGTCCGCCCGCGAGGTTTGCTGCGCCTGGACCTGGTCGGAGTGCGAGAAGAGCGAGAAGGGCTTGGGGACCGCCCCGCTGATGTAGTCGGACTGCGAGGTCGGCACCACCAGCGGACCCACGTTGTTGACGACCGCGAGCTTGTTCTGGTTGAACAGCGCGGTCAGCGGCGACAGGTTGGGATGGAAGGCGAACTGACGTCCCCCCATGCTCGGCGGGTTGTTCATCGGAGTCAGGGT
>DASXPB010000034.1:0-2992 GCA_036493875.1 Thermoanaerobaculia bacterium | reverse complement strand
GTACCCCGCCACGGCCTCGCTGAACGCGCGGGGCGCCTCTCTCTGCGGGAGGTGCCCCGCGTCCGGCAGGACGACGAGACGCGAGCCGGGTATCCGGCCCTTGAGCGCCTCCCCTTCGCGGACGCGCAGCAAACGATCCTCTCGGCCCCAGACGATGAGCGTGGGGACGCGGATCCTCTCCTCGATGCCGGCGTAGAGGCGCGGGTCTTCGCGGATCGCGGACAGGGCGGCGCGCCGCGTGCCCGGGATCGTCAGCGGAAGCCATGCGTCGTCGATCCTCTCGTCGTCGACTCGCGACCCTCGCGCGTAAACCCTGTGCCGGAGCCCGAACGCAACCGAGCGTCGCGTCGAGAGCGAGAGGGCAAGCTCGCCGAGGAGCGAGGTCCGCAGCACGAGAACCGGCCACGGAATCGCGGATGACGCCGTGGCGGGAGCCACCAGCACGATGGACGTCAGGCGCTCCGGATGACGGGCGGCGATTACGATGGCGATCGTGCCCCCGAGCGAGTTGCCGACGAGCGCGACCCTCCGGAGTCCGCGCGCGTCGAGGAACCGGACGAGCGCCTCCGCCTCGCCGGCCACCGTGTAATCGAACGGCCACGGACGATCGGAGGCGCCGAAGCCCGGAAGGTCGACCGCGATCGCCGGCCTGCCGGCGGAGGCCGGGCCGAGGACTTCCTTCCACGACGCGGATGACGCGAGGAGACCGTGAACGAACACGACCGCCTCCTCGCCGCGCCCTTCGGCCTCGCGCGAGCGCCAGCGCACGCGGTCGACGACCGTGTCGCGCTCGCCGGGTCCGGGCGGCGGGATGACTCCTCGCGTTCTCAAGCGGCACTGATTATCCCGATAGACTGCGCGCGTGCCCACCTGGAAGCTCACGCTCGAGTACGACGGGACGCGGTACAGCGGCTGGCAGTCTCAGAAGAACACGGACAAGACCGTGCAGGGCGCACTGCTGCGCGCGGCGACGGAGGTCCTGGGCGACGACGCGACCTGCGGCGGCGCGGGCCGCACCGACGCCGGAGTCCACGCGCTCGCCCAGGTGGCGCACCTGAAGGCGCGCAAAGAGCTCGCGCCTGCGGACCTGGCGTGGAAGCTCAACGAGGCGCTCCCCTTCGACGTCAACGTCCTCTCGGCGGAGCCCGCGCCGCCGCGCTTCCACGCCCGTCACGACGCGAAGTCGCGGACCTATCTCTACCGCTTCTCGCGGCGGCGGACGGCCTTCGACAAGCGCTTCGTCTGGTGGGTCAAGGATCGCCTGGACGCGGCCGCGATGCGCAAGGCGGCGAGGCTCTTCGAGGGGCGCCACGACTTCGCCTCCTTCTGCGAGAACCCGGAGGGCCAGGACTCGACGCTCGTCGTCGTCGAGAAGAGCGACGTCCTCGACGCGGTCGACTCGCAGGAGATCCACTTCCGCATCACCGCGTCGCACTTCCTCTGGAAGATGGTGCGCCGCCTGGCCGGGACGCTCGCCGAGGTCGGCCGCGGGAATCTCGATCCGGACGGCGTCGAGAGGCTCCTCCGAGAGAAATCCGTTGCGCCTGCGAAGTGGACCGCTCCGCCGTCGGGATTGTTTCTGGAGAGCGTTCGCTATTGAATGCGACGCGCGACGGCTGGTCGCCCGAGGTTTATCAGCGCTTCGCGGCCGAACGCCGCCTGCCGTTCGACGACCTGCTCGCGCTCGTCGCGCCGATCCCGGGAGGACGCGCGGCGGATCTCGGCTGCGGCACCGGCGAGCTGACGCGGGAGCTGCACCGAACGACCGGCGCCGCGGAGACGGTCGGAATCGACAGCTCGCCTGCGATGCTCGAGAAGGCGCGGCCGCTGGAAGGAGTTGGCGGCGGACTGCGGTTCGAAAACGGCGACCTGGCGGCGTTCGCGGCGGACGCCCTCTATGACCTCGTCTTCTCCAATGCCGCTCTGCACTGGGCGCCGGACCATCCGCAACTCCTCGAACGGCTGACTCGGGCGCTGAAGCCCTCGGGCCAGCTCGCGTTCCAGGTCCCCGACAACTTCGGCCACGCGTCGCACCGCGCCGCCGAACGGGTCGCCGCCGAGGAGCCGTTCCTCTCGGCGCTCGGTGGCGCGGCGCATCCGCGCAACGTGCTCGCACCGGAGGAGTACGCGGCGCTGCTCGACCGGCTGGGCTACACCGCGCAGGTGGTGCGCCTCCAGATCTACGGCAGCCGCCTCCCCTCGCGCGAGGATGTGGTCGCCTGGGTCGAGGGCTCGCTGCTTTCCGAGTACCGGCGACTTTTGTCTCCCGAGCTCTACGCCGCGTTCCTCGAGCGCTACCGCGCAGCGCTCTTCGGAATGATCCCCGACGAGCGGCCCTATTTCTTCACGTACCGGCGCATCCTCGTCCGCGCGCGGCGGCCAGACGGACGAGCCGTCAACGGCCCGCGGTGGTGAGGGTCGAGTCGGGCATCGGGTAAATCCGCAGAGTCAGCGCCACGGAGCCGACGCGGATCTGGTCCCCGTCGGCGAGGGGCTCCGGCGACTCGATGCGCTTCTCGCCGATGCGCGTTCCGTTCTTGCTGCCGAGGTCCTCGAGCGTGGCGCCGCCGTCGTCCACCACGATACGGGCGTGGCGGCGCGACACGCTGGCGTCGTCCAGAAACACGGCCGCGCCTGGATCGCGGCCGAGGATCGTCTCGCCGGTCGCGAGCGCGTAACGTCGCCGGCCCCGGATCAGCCAGCACGCCATCTTCTGGCCTGCGACGGCGGAGGGTTGATCGCGAACCTCCTGGGCCTGACCGCAGAAGGCGTATCCGAACCGGTGCACCGTCCGCACGAAGCGTGGCTCGCGCGCGGAGTCGCCCACTGCCTCGCGCACCTCCGCGAGCAGGCTCGTCAGCGTGCCGTCGGAGACGAACGTCCCGGGCCAGAGCTTCTCGTGCAGTACGTCCTTCGCGAGCGCCTTCGGCCGGTTCTGCAGCAGCAGCTCGAGGAACTGGAACGCCTTGGGCTGCAGATGCACCTCGCGGTC
>DASXPB010000033.1:0-46379 GCA_036493875.1 Thermoanaerobaculia bacterium | reverse complement strand
AAGCTCGGCGGACAGGCCGACGTGCGCGGCGTCGCCGGAACGTGGAAGGACCTCACCGACAACGTCAACTTCATGGCCGGCAACCTCACGTCCCAGGTCCGAAACATCGCGGACGTGACCAAGGCCGTGGCCCAGGGAGACCTCTCCCGGAAGATCACCGTCGACGTCCGGGGCGAGATCCTCGAGCTCAAGAACACGATCAACACGATGGTCGACCAGCTCTCCTCCTTCGCCGCGGAGGTCACCCGCGTCGCGCGCGAGGTCGGCACCGAGGGCAAGCTCGGCGGACAGGCCGACGTCCGCGGCGTCGCGGGAACGTGGAAGGACCTGACCGACAACGTCAACTTCATGGCCGGCAACCTCACGTCCCAGGTCCGCAACATCGCCGACGTGACCAAGGCCGTGGCCAAGGGAGACCTGTCCAAGAAGATCACCGTCGACGTCAAGGGCGAGATCCTCGAGCTCAAGAACACCGTCAACACGATGGTCGACCAGCTCTCCTCCTTCGCCGCGGAGGTCACGCGCGTGGCGCGCGAGGTCGGCAGCGACGGCAAGCTCGGCGGCCAGGCGCTGGTGCCGGGCGTCTCGGGGACCTGGAAGGACCTGACCGACAACGTCAACTCCATGGCCAGCAACCTGACCTCTCAGGTGCGCGGCATCGCGCAGGTCGTGACCGCGGTCGCCGACGGCGACCTGCGCCGCAAGCTGACGCTCGAGGCGAAGGGCGAGATCGCCGCCCTGGCGGACACGATCAACGGGATGGGCGACACGCTGGCGACCTTCGCCGCGCAGGTCACGACCGTGGCGCGCGAGGTCGGCGTCGAGGGACAGCTCGGCGGCCAGGCGAGCGTGCCGGGCGCCGCCGGAACCTGGAAGGACCTGACCGACAACGTCAACCAGCTCGCAGCCAACCTCACGACCCAGGTCCGTGCGATCGCGGAGGTCGCGACGGCCGTGACCAAGGGAGACCTCACCCGCTCGATCAAGGTCGAGGCGCTTGGCGAGGTCGCGGCTCTCAAGGACAACATCAACGAGATGATCCGGAACCTCAAGGACACGACCCTCAAGAACACCGAGCAGGACTGGCTCAAGACCAACCTCGCCAAGTTCTCGCGGATGCTCCAGGGCCAGCGCGACCTGCTCGCGGTCGCGCGCCTGATCCTGTCCGAGCTCGCGCCCGTCGTGAACGCACGGCAGGGCGTCTTCTACACCCTCGACGCCACGTCGGATGAGCCGAAGCTCAAGCTCCTGGCGAGCTACGCGTGCGCGCCGGACTCGCTCGCCCCGACGCTTCGGCCGGGCGAGTCGCTGATCGGGCAGTGCGCCCTCGAGAAGCAGAAGATCCTGCTCGACCAGCTGCCGGACGACTATCTGGCGATCTCCTCCGGGCTCGGCCAGTCGGCCCCCAGCAACATCATCGTCCTGCCGGTCCTCTTCGAGGGCGAGGTCAAGGGAGTGCTCGAGCTCGCCGCGTTCAAGCGCTTCAGCCCCGCGCACGAGGCGCTCCTGGACCAGCTGACGGAGTCGATCGGGATCGTGCTGCAGACCATCGAGTCCAACACCCGCACGGAGGACCTGCTCACGCAGTCCCAATCGCTGGCCGGCGAGCTGCAGTCCCAGCAGGAGGAGCTCCGACAGACCAACCAGCAGCTCGAGGAGAAGGCCGCGCTGCTGGCGGAGCGCAACGTCGACGTCGAGCGCAAGAACCAGGAGGTCGAGCAGGCCCGCCAGGCGCTGGAGGAGAAGGCGCGGCAGCTGACGCTGACCTCCAAGTACAAGTCGGAGTTCCTGGCCAACATGTCGCACGAGCTCCGCACGCCGCTGAACAGCCTGCTGATCCTGTCGGACCAGCTCTCGCGCAACCCGGACGGCAACCTGACGGGCAAGCAGACCGAGTTCGCGAAGACGATCCACGCGTCCGGAAAGGACCTGCTCGCGCTGATCAACGACATCCTGGACCTCTCGAAGATCGAGTCGGGCACGGTGGTCGTCGACGTCGGCGAGCTGCCCCTCAACGAGCTGCTCGACTACGTGGACCGCACCTTCCGGCACGTGGCCGAGGCCAAGAAGCTGGAGTTCTCCCTGGAGACCCACCGGTCGATGCCGCGCGCGCTCGTGACCGACGCGAAGCGCCTCCAGCAGGTCATCAAGAACCTCCTCTCGAACGCCTTCAAGTTCACCGAGCGCGGGCGCGTCTCCCTGGGGGTTGACCGGGTGACCGAGGGCTGGGGCCCCGATCTCGAGTCCCTCGACCGGGCAAAGTCGGTGGTCGCGATCTCCGTCTCCGACACGGGCATCGGGATCCCGGCCGACAAGCAGCAGATCATCTTCGAGGCGTTCCAGCAGGCCGACGGGAGCACGAGCCGCAAGTACGGCGGCACCGGGCTCGGACTCGCCATCAGCCGCGAGATCGCACGGCTGCTCGGCGGCGAGATCCGCCTCACCAGCGTGCCCGGGCACGGCAGCACCTTCACGCTCTACATCCCCGAGGTGTATGCGCCGCCCCAGACCGGAAGCGCGCCGCGGACGGGCCTCGAGCTGCAGTCCCACATCGTGTCCGTCATGAGCGACGTCGACGCCGTCCACGCGGCGCAGGAGAGAGTCCTCGATCTCGGGGAGTTCCCCGACGACCGGGAGCTCATCCGGCCCGAGGACCGCGTCCTCCTCGTCGTCGAGAACGACGAGAACTTCGCGCGCTTCCTCGTCGACCTCGCCCATGAGAACGGGTTCAAGGCACTCGTCGCCACGAAGGGCGCCGACGCGATGGCGCTCGTCCGGAGCGTGCCGCGCGTCGACGCGATCACGCTCGACATCCAGCTCCCGGTGATGGACGGTTGGCGCGTGCTGTCACGCCTCAAGGGCGACCTGGCGACCCGCCACATCCCGATCTACGTGATCACCACGGAGGAGGACACCGCGAGGGCCTTCCCGCTCGGCGCGATCGGCGCCCTGCAGAAGCCGATCAAGACCAAGGAGGTGCTCGATCAGGCCTTCGGCGAGATCCGCCGCGCCCTGGACCGCACCGAACGGCAGCTCCTCCTCGTCTGTCCGGACGGAGACCAGCGCGCGCGGATCCTCGGGGCGCTCGGTGGCGGCGGCGAGGCGCTCCGGCATCGGGATCTCGCCGCGCTGCGGGACGGGCTCGCCGCGCTCGGAGAGGGCGCCTTCGACTGCGTCGTGCTCGACCTGGACGAGTCCGCCACGATCGACCTGGAGCTTTTGTCGGAGATCGTCCGCCAGTGCTCGGGGCGCCGGATCCCGGTGGTCCTCGCCTACTCCGAGGTGGGCCTCTCGGAAGACGACCGCGAGAAGCTCGAACGGCTCTGCCGCGCCGTCGGCGTCCGGCCCGTCCGTTCCCTGGACCGCCTCGTGGATCAGGCGCTCCTGTTCCTGCACCGCCCCGTCGGAGTCCTCTCCGAGGAGCAGCGCACCCGCATCGAGCGCCTCTACGCGACCGACGAGGTTCTCGCCGGCAAGAACGTCCTGATCGTCGACGACGACATCCGCAACATCTTCGCGATCACGAGCGTCCTCGAGCGCCAGCACATGAACGTCGTCTCGGCCGAGACCGGGAAGGAGGCGATCGCGAAGCTTCAGAGCACCCCCGGCATCGACGTCGTCCTGATGGACGTGATGATGCCGGACATGGACGGCTACGACACGATGCGCGCGATCCGCAAGATCGACCGGTACGACGATCTTCCGATCATCGCCGTCACGGCGAAGGCGATGAAGGGCGATCGGGAGAAGACGCTCCAGGCCGGCGCCTGGGACTATCTCGCCAAGCCGGTCGACACGGACCAGATGCTGTCCCTGCTTCGGTCCTGGCTCTACCGCTGACCACGAGGGCGCGATGTACGCCGACGATACGATCCACATCCTGGCGGTCGACGACAACGCGGGGAAGCTCCTCGCGCTCTCGACGGTGTTGTCCGAGCTGCCCGTCGAGGTCGTCACCGCGGACTCGGGGCGCGAGGCTTTGCGACTGCTGCTGCGTCAGGAGTTCGCCGTCATCCTCCTCGACGTCCACATGCCCGGGATGGACGGGTTCGAGACGGCGTCCCTGATCCGCCAGCGCAAGAACACCGAGCACACTCCGATCATCTTCGTGACGTCCTTCCCCGACGACACGCACGCCGCGCGCGGTTACTCCCTCGGCGCCGTCGACTACATCCTGGCGCCGGTCGACCCCGAGGTCCTGAAGACGAAGGTCCTGGTCTTCGTCGAGCTCTACCGCAAGACGACGCAGGTCAGGCTGCAGGCCGACATCCTCGCCCGCCGCGCGGCGCAGCTGCACCGCCTGACGCAGGCCTCGCTGGCCATCAACTCCGCTCTCTCGCTCGACCAGATGATCCAGGTCGTGGCGGACATGGCTCGGGATCTCCTGAGCGTGGAGCAGGCGACCGCCCTCGCGGCCCCCGACCAGAAGTGGTCCTCGCCCCGCACCGCGGTGTCCCTCTCGGCCGGATGGCGCGAGACGGGCGAGCGGCCGGCGGTGCGCGACCGCGCGAACCTCCTGCGCCTCCTGTCCTCGGCGCGCGGCATCCTGCGCGTGCCCGCGGGAGGAGACGCCGGCGAGTGGGACGGGATCCTCTCCTCGGAGGCGCGCGAAGCCGGCTGGCTGGCCTCGCCCCTGACGGGCCGCGACGGGCGAAACATCGGGTTGCTCCAGCTCGTCGGCAAACACGAGGCCGAGTTCTCGGCCGAGGACGAGGCGATCCTGACCCAGTTCGCCCAGATGAGCTCGATCGCCCTCGAGAACGCGCTCAACGCCGAGGCGCGCGAGGCCAACCGGATGAAGGACGAGTTCCTGACGACCCTCTCCCACGAGCTGCGCACGCCGCTGTCCGCGATCCTCGGCTGGACCCGGCTGCTGCGCGCCGATCGCCGCAGTCCGCGGCGCGTGATGGACGGGCTCGAGATCATCGAGCGCAACGTCATGGCCCAGACGAGGCTCATCAACGATCTGCTCGACGTCTCGCGGATCATCACAGGCAAGCTCCGCCTCCAGGTCCAATCGACGTCCCTGTCCGAGGTGATCGAGGCCGCGATGGAGTCGATGCGGCCGGCGGCCGGCGGCAAGGAGATCCGCCTGCGCTTCGAGAACCGGCTCGGCGCGGACTCGGACCGCATCGTCGGCGACCCGGACCGCCTGCAGCAGATCATCTGGAACCTCATCTCGAACTCGATCAAGTTCACGCCGCCGCGCGGGACCGTCGACGTCACGGTCGAGCGGCGCAACGGCGAGTTCGAGATCGCCGTCCAGGACACCGGCCAGGGCATGACGCCGGAGTTCCTCGCGCAGGCCTTCGACCGCTTCCGGCAGGCCGACAGCTCGACCAGTCGGGCGCACGGCGGCCTCGGGATCGGGCTCGCGATCGCCCGCCATCTCACGGAGCTCCACGGCGGATCGATCGCGGCGGAGAGCGCCGGGCCCGAGAGGGGCTCGCGGTTCGTCGTCCGCGTGCCGAGCGTGGCCATCGGCCTGGAATCGGCCGAGTCGCCGGCGCCGAGCGGTCTGCCCGCGGCGCGGGAGCCCGCCCACCCCGCGATCCGTCTGAAGGGCGTCCGGGTGCTGCTCGTCGAGGACCAGTGGGACAGCCGCGAGTTGATGGTCGAGATCCTGCGGCTGGCCGGCGCCGACGTCACGGCGGCCGGCTCCGCTCCCGAGGCGATGGAGGCGCTCGCGGCCGCGGCGCCGGACGTGCTGGTCAGCGACATCGGCATGCCGGGCGAGGACGGCTACGCGCTCCTGCGGCGGCTGCGCGGCTCGGCGCCGGCTCGCTTCGCATCGATTCCGGCGATCGCCGTGTCGGCCTACGCGCGGGAGGAGGACCGCATCCGGTCCCTCTCGGCCGGCTTCCAGCTGCACATCGCCAAGCCGTTCGAGCCCGTCGAGCTGGTCGCCGCCGTCGATCGCGTGGTCAGGCGCAACGCCGCGTCGCCGGAGCCGGCCGTCGCCGTCGTCGTGCCCGAGCCGAGCCCCGCGCCGGTGCTCATCGTCGAGGACAACGGCGATCTGCGCGAGGGAATGCGCCAGCTTCTCCAGGAGTGGGGCCACGAGGTCGAGCTCGCGGAGAACGGCCACCAGGCGATCGCGCGCTGCATGGAGGCGCGCACGCGGCCGCGCGTCGCTCTCATCGACATCGGGCTGCCCGACGTCAACGGCTTCGAGGTCGCCCGTCGCATCCGGAGCGTCCTCGGCCCCTCGGAGATCTACCTCGTGGCGCTGACCGGCCACGCGACCTCGGCCGACCTGCAGATGGCCGTGGAGTCGGGCTTCGACGTCCACATGGCGAAGCCGATCAAGTTCGAGAAGCTGAGAGAGCTCCTCGAAACCCGGCTCACCAGGTCGAACTGACCCGACGCATCCCCCAGCGGTCGAGCGCGTCAGCGCGAGCCGCGTCCGCGCCTCGGCCCCGGTCGCATCGCGAATAGTCTCCCGACCGAAGGGAGGGAGGAGGTTCGCGATGCGGGAGCCCGCAGCGGTCGAGCGCGTCCAGCGCGAGCCGCGAGGGCGACGTGTTGGCTGTGGGGGGTGGACTCGAACCACCGACCTTCCGGTTAACAGCCGGACGTTGTACCAGCTCAACTACCCCACAACACTCTTGTCATGATACGGCGACGGGTATGGAACGCGCGCGTAGCGCGCGCTGAGAGCCTGTCGGGGGTGGACTCCAACCACCCCGGGGGCGCGGGGGTTTCCCCCGCCTCGTTGGATCCGGTTAACAGCCGGACGTTGCGTACCAGCTCGGCTGCCGCTTACCCCACAACGCTCCCGCCATTTTACGGCGGAAGGAACGGGATCATGCGTCCGGTCAGCGACGGCGGCAGGGCCCTCAGCGCCTTGCGGATCTCCTCGGGCCGGTAGCGCTGCGAGAAGTGAGTCAGCACAATCGCCTCGTTGCGGAAGCGATCGGCGCGGGCGATCAGGTCGTCGACGTGGATGTGCGCGTACTCGCGCGCGCGGTCGCGGTCCTCCGGAAAGAGGAACGAGCACTCGATCAACAGCACGCGCGCCGCGAAGAGCTGCGGCGCGGCGTCGAAGATCTCCTCGCCGCAGTCGCCGGGATACGCCAGCAGCGGCACCTCCTCGCGCCGGGTGACGTCCGTCCCGCGGGAGCGCAGCCTCGCGATCTCCTCGCCCGTCAGCGCGGCGAACTCGTCGCGGAGCTTGTGCTTGACCTCGGAGAAGAGATATCCCACCGTCGGCACGCGGTGGCGGCCCGGAAGGACCGTCAGCTCGAGGTCGTTGCGGAGCAGGACGCGGTCGCCCGGCCGCGCCGGGACGACGTCGAGGCGGTACGCGATCCGCTCGAGCTCCTCGCACGCCGCGACCCAACGCGACACCGGCTCGACGGCCTCGGCCGGCAGGAAGACGCGCGCGGGCGGAAGGTCCTGCAGACGCCGCCGCGAGGCGAAGTGTGCCAGGCCAGCGACGTGGTCCATGTGGCCGTGCGTCACGCAGACGGTCGAGTAGCCGAGCACGTCCTCCGGGGCACGCCCGAACTCGAGCAGCGTGCGAAACCCCGGCAGCTTGTAGAAGGACTCGTGGCCCGCGATCGAAACGCCTTCGATCGGGATCCCCGCGGCCTCGATCCGGACGCGGCCTCGGCCCTCGGGATAGTCGCCGGCCACGCCGGGAGGTTACATGACGGCTAGCGTGCTGAAGCCGCATGCGAACCGGCGGGAACGGATGTGCGAGCGATCGCGACACCGGGCGTTGGGTGCCCGGCGCGACCGGCGACGACTCGGTTGGTGAGCGCGATCGCTCCGGCCCAGACGACGCTCGCGACCACGAGCGCCAGCGCGAGCCTCAGCGACCAGCTTGCGGATTCCATCGGAAGGTTCCTCCTGTTGTCGACACCCTTAATCGCAAGGGCCGTACCCATCCGCGCGCCGCCGCCGTAAGCCCTTGACGGCGGACGACCTGCGGCCGGCGCCCTCGAGCCCACCCCGGCGTCGGCGCCGACCGCGTGTTACTTTCCGTTACACGTGCGCGTCGCGCTCTTCGACTACGAGCTGGCGGTCGATCGGATCGCGCAGGAGCCGCGGCCGCGCGGCGAGAGCCGCCTGCTCGTGCTGCCTCGCGCGGAGACGAGTCGCGCGATCGAGCACCGGAGATTCGCCGATTTCCCGCAGCTGCTGTGCGAGGGCGACCTGCTCGTCCGAAACGACGTGCGGGTCCGGCCGGCGCGGCTCTACGGAAGGGACGCCGAGGACCGCCTCGTCGAGATCTTCCTGCTGCGCGCGGAGGATGGAAGCGCCCGGCGCTGGAAAGCCCTCGCGAAGCCCGGACGGCGCGCGAAGGCCGGCCGCGTCGTCCGCTTCGAGGAGGACCTCGCGGCGCGCGTCGAGGCGGTCGATCCCGTGGGCGGCGAGCGCACCGTCGTGTTCGACCGCCCGCTCGATCCCGCGCTGCTCGAGCGGATCGGCCGCACCCCCCTCCCCCCGTACATCCGCCGTGAGCCTGGAGCGCCGGACCGGGACTCGGACCGCGCCGCCTATCAGACCGTCTTCGCGCGCGAGCCGCTCGCAGTCGCCGCGCCGACCGCCGGACTGCACTTCACCGAGGAGATCCTGAACGCGATCCGCGCGCGCGGCGTCGTGATCGCGGACCTGACGCTGGCAGTCGGCGCCGGGACGTTCAAGCCCGTGATCGCCGAGGACACCGCGAGGCATGCGATGTCCTCGGAGGACGTCGTGATCCCGAAGGAGACCGTCCTTGCCGTGGCTCGCGCGCGGCGCGAGAGGCGGCGCGTCGTCGCCGTCGGCACGACGGTGGCGCGGTCGCTGGAGGCCGCCATCCGGCTGCCCGAGGGGGTTGGCTTCGCCGCGAACGCTGGCGGGGACCTGCGCTTCTCGACCGACCTCTTCATCACGCCGGGCTTCGAGTTCCGAGCGGTCGACGCCCTGCTGACCAACTTCCACATGCCCCGCTCGACGCTGCTCATGCTCGTGTCGGCGCTCGCCGGCCGGGAGCGGATCCTGGCCGCCTACGCCGAGGCGCTGCGCGAGGGGTACCTCTTCTATTCGTTCGGCGATGCGATGTTCATCCTCTGACCGATAGAATCGACGCCGTGAAGCGGGCCCCCCTCTGGATCGGCTATCCCGCGGCGGTCGTCGTCGTGGCCGCGACCACGGCCGCCCTGAAGCTCTTCCCGAACCTGACCGAGGCCTCGGTCGCGCTGCTCCTGCTCCTCGCGGTCTTCCTCTGCGCCTCCATCTGGCAGAGCGGACCAGGCGTCGCGGCGGCGATCCTGTCGACCCTCGTCTTCAACTTCTTCTTTCTCCCCCCGCTCTACACGCTCACGATCCAGGATCCGCGCAACGTCACGGCCCTGGTCGTCTTCCTCGTCTCGGGACTCCTGATCGGGAGGCTCTCGGCCCTCTCGAGGCGACGGCTCGCCCAGCTCGAGGCGGAGCGCCGGGACCTCGTCGCGCTGACGGACCTCTCCCAGGGCTTCCTCGCCGACACCAACCGCGAGACGCTGCTCGGCGTCGCCGCGGACCGGCTCCGCCAGGCCCTCCTCGCCGAGCAGGTCGTGATCTTCGTGCCGGGAGCCGACGGCGCCCTCGCGCCCGCCGCCACGACCGCCGAAGCCGAGGCGCGCAGCGACCTCGCCGAGCTCGCCTGGAAGCAGGGTAACTCGGCCGCGTTCCCGTCCACGCTCGGCGGGACCGACATCTACCTGCCGATCAACCTGGGCGTCCATCGCGTGGGCGCGCTCGCGGCGCGCGGGCTCCGCTCGAGCGAGCGGCTCGCGGAGGCCAGCGCGGCCCTCCTCGGGCTCGCGCTCGAGCGCGAGCGCTTCCTCCGGATCGCCCGCGACGCGGAGATGACGCGCGCGAGCGACGACATGAAGACGACCCTGCTCGCGGCGCTCGCCCACGACCTCAAGACGCCGGTCGCCACGGCCCGAGGGGCCGTCGAGAACTGGGCCTCGCGGGCCGGTGACGAGGCCGCCCGCCCCGCGCTCGAGGCGATCGCCTCGCTGACCCGGCATATCGAAGATCTGATGAAGGTCGTGCGACTGGACGCCGGCGTCGCCGCTCCCCGCCGCGAGCGCGTCACCGCGCGCGAGATCGTCGAGGCCGCCGTGGCGCGGTTCGGCGAAGCGCTCGCGTCGCACTCGCTCTACGTGGACCTTCCGCCGGAAGACATCCCCCTGGACGTCGACCCGTCCCAGCTGACCGAGGCGCTGGGCCAGGGGCTCGAGAACGCCGCGCTCTACTCCGCGCCGGGCACCGAGGTCCGCGTCTCGGTCGATGAGAGCGATGGACAGGCGCGGTTCGAGGTGACCGATCGCGGTCCCGGCGTTCCGGAGGGCGATCGCGACAGGGTCTTCGGACGGTTCGTGCGGCTCTCGGACTCGGGGGCGGCCGAGGGCTCCGGCCTCGGGCTCTTCATCGCGCGGCGGCTCGTCGAGATGAACGGCGGCCGCGTCCGGCTCCTGGCCGCGGAGCCCCGGGGCTTGCGCTTCGAGATGCTGGTGCCTCGGGCAGCCGGATGAGCCGGATCCTCGTCGTCGACGACGAGCCCGGCATCCGGAAGGTCGTCCGCGACGCGCTCGAGCGCGACGGCCATGAGGTGGTCCCGGCGATCGATGGAGAGGAGGCGCTCGAGCGCTTCGCCGAGGGGACCTTCGACCTCGTCGTGACGGATCTCGCGATGCCGCGTGTGGACGGACTCGAGCTCGTCAAGGAGATCCGCCGGCGTTCTCCGGTGCCTGTCCTGGTCCTGACGGTCCGCGGAGAGGAGCGCGAGAAGGTCCGGCTGCTCGACCAGGGGGCCGACGACTATGTCACCAAGCCCTTCGGCGTCGCGGAGCTCGTGGCCCGCGTCCGCGCGCTGCTGCGCCGCCGCGAATCCGCCCGCGGTCCCGAGATCACGCGCTGGGGCGACATCGAGGTCGATCCCGAGGCGCGAACCGTGAGAAAGGGAGGGGAGCTCGTCCACTTGACGCCGCTCGAGTTCTCGATCCTGGCGACGCTGCTTCGGAGGCCCGGCGCCGTGTGGACCCACCGGCAGCTCATGGCGGAGGTCTGGGGCACGACCGCCGGTGTCACGAACGACACGCTGCGCGTCCATCTGGGCGGGATTCGCCGCAAGCTCGAGGACGATCCCAATCGGCCCCGCTGGTTCGTGACCGAGCCCTGGGTGGGCTACAGGTTTTCGCCCGACACCTGATCCGGTTCGCGCTTCAATCTTCCGAAATTCTTCCGGGATTCCTACGGACTCCTTTCCATGGCTGGAGGGATCCTCCCGCCATGGTCACGAAGACGCAGGCAAAGCTCTTCGAGATGGCGGCATTCCTGGCCCTGCTCGGAGGCTGCGTCCTGGGGGCCGCATTCCCGGACGTCTGCGTCGTTTGCGCGGCGGCGGGCTTTCTCGGATACATCCTCTGCGGATGGCGCGCGATGGTTCTCCTGCGCCTGGACGAGAAGGTCTTCAACCATCCCCGCTTCGCGCGGCGCGACTCCCCGCGGATCGCCCGGTCGCCCGGACGACGCGCCCCCCGTCTCGTGGCGCCACTTCTGTTCGCGGCGGCGGCTTTCCCGGCGCGCGCGCAGCAGACCATCTTCAACGTTCCCTCGGGCGACGTGCTCGACAAGGGCAAGACCTATCTCGAGCTCGACGTGCTCGGGCGGCCGCAGGACCCGAGCTTCGGCTTCTTCACGATGCGGGGCGTCTATGGCTTCGGATGGAACATCGAGGCGGGAGCAAACTTCGGGGGCTTCGCGGCCTCCGGCCGCTCCGTTCCCGTCGCGACCGTGGACATCAAATGGCAACCGTGGCACAGCGACAAACTCGCATTCACCACGGGCGCCTTCGGCCTCTTCTACCTCCGAGGCTCCCGAGACGGCAACCCGGCCGCGCTCTGGTACGGTGAAGCGTCGTACAAGCTGCCGACGAACACTCGTCTGTCGGCCGGTGGTTACTGGGCCTCCTCCGGCTACGCCGCCTCCGACCCCCAGGCGGGAGCGCTCCTGGGCTTCGAGCAGAGAGTCAACGACCACCTGAACCTGATCGCCGACTGGCTCAGCGGGAACAATTCCCTCGGCTACTTCACGCCGGGCGTCTCCGTCCCCCTGGGGAACTGGACGATCTACGCGGGCTATTCGATCAAGAACGGCGACTCCAGGGGCAACGCCATCCTGTTCGAGCTGGGAATCACCTTCTGAGGAGGACGCCGATGTGGGACCTCATTTTTCTCGCGGTCACGATCTTCCTGTTCTGGCTCTCCGTCGTCTACACGCGACGCTGCGACAGGGTTTGAGGAGCAAGCCATGGGATGGGAAGACGCTCTCGGCCTGGTCGTGACTCTCGGATTGCTCTGGTACCTCCTGTGGGCGATGGTCAGAGCGGAGAGGGTCTGACGCCATGACAACGATCAATTTCCTCGAGGTCCTGATCTACCTGGCGATCATCGTCGCGATCACGCCGCTGCTCGGCGGCTACATGAAGCGCGTGTTCTCGGGCGAGCGGACGTTCCTGGACCCCATCCTGCGCCCCGTCGAGCGCGGCATCTACCGCGTCTGCGGCGTGGACGCGTCGAAGGACCAGGGCTGGGTCGAGTGGACCGTGACGATGCTCATCGTCAACGCCGCCTCGCTCGTGATCCTCTACGCGATGCAGCGGCTCCAGCAGTACCTCCCGTTCAATCCGAACAAGTTCGGGGCGGTCTCGCCGGATTCGAGCTGGAACACCGCCGTCTCCTTCACCACGAACACGAACTGGCAGGGCTACTCCGGCGAGAGCACGATGTCGCACTTCACCCAGATGGCCGGCCTGGCCCTGCACAACTTCCTCTCGGCGGCCACGGGAATCGCGATCGCCGTGGCCGTCATCCGCGGGGTCGCCCGCGAGAAGGCGAAGGGTATCGGGAACTTCTGGTCCGACTGCACGCGCTCGATCCTCTGGGTCCTTCTGCCCGTCTCGTTTCTCGCGGCCCTCTTCCTCGTCTCGCGGGGAGTCGTGCAGAACTTCCGGCCCGATGTCGCCGTGAAGACCGTCGAAGGGGTCGAGCAGAAGATTGCCCAGGGCCCGGTCGCGTCCCAGGAATCCATCAAGGAGCTCGGCACCAACGGCGGCGGCTTCTTCAACGCCAATTCCTCGCACCCGTACGAGAACCCGACGCCCGGAACGAACTTCGTCGAGATGCTGCTCATCTTCTCGGTCGGCGCCGGCCTGACCAACACGCTCGGCCGCATGACCGGGTCGGTGCGGCACGGCTGGGCCGTTTTCGGAGCGATGGCCCTGATGTTCGTGTTCGGCGTCTTCGTCTGCGAGATCGCCGAGCAGAAGGGCAACCCGATCCACCAGAAGCTCGGCGTGGCGGCCCTGCCGACCGCGGGCGGGACCGGCGGCAACATGGAGGGCAAGGAGGTCCGGTTCGGGATCGGGAACTCGGCGCTCTTCGCCACGATCACGACCGACGCCTCCTGCGGCGCAATCAATTCCTGGCACGACTCGTTCACGCCGATCGGCGGCCTCGTGCCGATGGCCAACATCGCCTCGGGCGAGGTCATCGTGGGCGGTGTCGGCGCCGGCCTCTACGGGATCTTCCTCTTCATCGTTCTCTCGGTCTTCATCGCCGGGTTGATGGTCGGCCGCACTCCCGAGTATCTCGGCAAGAAGATCGAGGCCCACGAGGTCAAGCTCGCGATGCTGTCGGTCCTGATCCTGACCCTCTGCATCCTGGGCTTTTCCGCGGCAGCCTCGGTCCTGCCCGCGGGGTTGTCCTCGCTCAACAACAAGGGTCCTCATGGTCTGTCCGAGATCCTCTACGCCTACCTCTCGGGCGCCGGCAACAACGGCTCCGCGTTCGCGGGTCTCAACGCCAACACGCTCTTCTACAACACGACTCTCGGATTCGACATGTTCTTCGGCCGCTTCTTCATGCTGATCCCGATCCTCGGGATCGCCGGTTCGCTGGCGGCCAAGAAGAAGGTCCCCGAGTCCGCCGGCACCTTCCCGGTCACCGGGCCGCTCTTCACGGTCCTGCTCGTCAGCGTCATCCTGATCGTCGGAGCGCTGACCTTCTTCCCCGCCTTCTCGCTGGGCCCCATCGTGGAGCAACTGCTGATGAAGTCCGGGACTCTGTTCTGAGGAGGATGCACGTGGCTCACCCTCGACGCACCGCCCTTTTCGACCGCGCGATCGTCCGCGCCGCGGTCGGCGACGCCCTCCGCAAGCTCGACCCGCGGCTCCAGGCTCGGAACCCCGTGATGTTCGTGGTCCTCGTCGGCGCGATGCTCGTCAGCCTCCTGCTGGTCCGCGACGTGGCCCGCGGCAAGGACGTCCTGTTCAACCTTCAGATCGCCCTCTGGCTCTGGTTCACGCTGCTCTTTGCGAACTTCGCCGAGGCGATGGCCGAGGGCCGGGGAAAGGCCCAGGCCGCCGCGCTGCGGCGGGGCCGCACCGAGACTTTGGCCCGCCGCGTGACGCGCAAGGGGGAGGAGCCGGTTCCGGCGACGAGCCTCCGAAAAGGCGACCGCGTCGTCGTCGAGGCGGGGCAGGTCATTCCCGGCGATGGAACCGTCGTCGAGGGGATCGCCTCCGTGGACGAGTCCGCCATCACCGGGGAATCCGCGCCGGTAATCCGGGAGTCCGGAGGCGACCGGTCCGCCGTCACGGGCGGAACCCGGGTGCTCTCGGATCGCATCGTCGTCGAGATCACCTCGAACCCGGGCGAGACGTTCCTCGACCGCATGATCGCGCTCGTGGAGGGCGCCTCGCGCCAGAAGACTCCCAACGAGATCGCGCTGTCGATCCTCCTCGCGGGACTCACCATCGTCTTCCTGATCGCGACCGTGACGCTGCGTCCGTTCGCCCTCTACGCGAAGGGCGTCGCGAGCACGCCGGTCCTGATCGCCTTGCTCGTGTGCCTCATTCCCACGACCATCGGCGGTCTCCTGTCGGCGATCGGCATCGCGGGAATGGACCGCGTGCTCCAGCACAACGTGCTCGCGATGTCCGGCCGCGCCGTCGAGGCCGCCGGCGACGTCAACGTCCTTCTCCTCGACAAGACGGGCACGATCACGCTCGGCAACCGCCAGGCGACGCAGTTCTTCCCCGCGCCCCACGTGCTGCCGGACGATCTGGCCGAGGGGGCCCAGCTCTCGTCCCTTTCCGACGAGACGCCCGAGGGACGCTCGATCGTCGTGCTCGCCAAGGAGCGCTTCGGCCTGCGCGCGCGACGCGTGGAAGGGATGAAGTTCATCCCGTTTTCCGCGCAGACCCGGATGTCGGGCGTCGACTTCAACGGCCGCCGAATCCGCAAGGGCGCGGGGGACTCAGTGGCCGACTGGGTGCGGGGTCAGGGCGGCGAGATCGACGTCGTGGTGTCCGACCTCCTGAACACGATCTCCGCCGAGGGCGCAACGCCGCTCCTCGTGGCGGACGGCGCCCGGGTGCTGGGAGTCGTGGCGCTCCGGGACGTCGTGAAGGCCGGGATGCGGGACCGGTTCGACCGGCTTCGCGCCATGGGTATCAAGACCATCATGATCACCGGCGACAACCCGCTGACGGCCGCGGCGATCGCGCGTGAGGCGGGCGTGGACGACTTCCTGGCGCAGGCCACGCCGGAGCAGAAGCTCGCGCTGATCCGCAAGGAGCAGGAGGGCGGGAACCTCGTGGCGATGACGGGCGACGGCACGAACGACGCGCCGGCGCTCGCCCAGGCGGACGTGGGCGTGGCGATGAACACCGGTACGCAGGCCGCACGCGAGGCCGGCAACATGGTGGACCTCGACTCGAACCCGACGAAACTGATCGAGATCGTCGAGATCGGCAAGCAGCTTCTGATGACGCGCGGCTCGCTGACGACGTTCTCGATCGCCAACGACGTCGCCAAGTACTTCGCGATCCTTCCGGCGATGTTCGCGGCGACCTATCCGGCCCTGAACTCGCTCAACGTCATGCGCCTGGGAAACCCGAAGTCCGCCATCCTCTCCGCGGTCATCTTCAACGCCCTGATCATCATCGCGCTGATCCCGCTGGCACTGCGCGGCGTCAAGTACCGCCCCCTCGGGGCGGCGCGCATCCTCGCCCGCAACCTGTGGATCTACGGCATCGGCGGGGTCGTCGTGCCGTTTCTCGGCATCAAGCTGATCGACTGGATCGTTCTCGCGCTCCACCTTGCATAAGGAAGAGGCCATGAAACTCATCGTGCGCTCGACTCTCTACGTCGTGGTCCTGACCGTCCTGCTCGGCGGGGCCTACCCCGCGGCCGTGACCGGCGTATCCCGTCTCTTCTGGAGAGACAAGGCCGACGGCTCGTTCGTGATTTCCGGCGGCAGGGTCGTCGGCTCGGAGCTGATCGGCCAGGGCTTCAAGAGTCCGGCCTACCTCCACTCGCGTCCCTCGGCCGCCGGCAAGGACGGCTACGACGCCACCGCGTCCACGGGAACGAACAAGGGGCCGACCGACGGCGACCTCGCGAAGGCGATCGGGGCAGCCGTGGCCGCGGCCCGAGAAGACCGCCCCGGAGACCCGAGTCCGGTCCCCGCCGACCTGGTCACCACCTCGGCTTCGGGCTTCGACCCGCATCTCTCCCCGGACGCCGCCCTCTGGCAGGCCTCCCGCATCGCGAGGGCGCGCGGCGTTTCGGAGGACAGGGTCGCAAAGATCATTCGCCGGCACGTCGAGTCCCGCACCCTCGGCTTTCTCGGGGAGCCGCGAGTCAACGTCCTGTTGACCAATCTCGATTTCGACCGCGAGTTCTCGACAAGCCCGTAGAATTGGCCATGCTTGCGGAAGATCCCCGGCGCACCTCTCCGGACATTTTCCTCAAGCTCATCGAGAAGTCGCGCCGCGGAAAGCTCAAGATCTACATCGGGCACGCCGCGGGAGTGGGCAAGACCTACCAGATGCTGGAGGACGCGCACCATCTGAAGAAGCAGGGTGTCGACGTCGTCGTCGGCCTCCTCGAGACGCATGGCCGCGCCGAGACGGCCGAGCGCGTCGGCGGCCTCGAGGTCATTCCGCGCCGAGGGGTGCCGTACAAGGGCAAGACGCTCGAAGAGATGGACCTGCCCGGCATCCTCGCGCGAAAGCCCGAGGTCGTCATCGTGGACGAGCTCGCCCACACCAACGTCCCGGGCACCGAGCATCCCAAGCGGTACGACGACGTCGAGGACATCCTGGACGCCGGCATCTCCGTCATGACGGCCGTCAACATCCAGCACTTCGAGTCCCTGCAGGACATCGTCTCGCGCGTCACCGGCGTCGCCGTGCAGGAGCGCGTGCCGGACCGGCTGCTGCGGCACGCCGACTCCGTCGTGAACGTGGACCTGCCTTCCGAGGAGCTGCGCGAGCGGCTCCGCGCGGGAAAGATCTATCCGGCGGAGCGGATTCAGCCGGCGCTCGAAAACTTCTTCACCGAGAGGAACCTCGCCTCGCTGCGCGAGCTCGCGATGCGGCAGATCGCCGACCGCCTGGAGACCGAGCGGCGCGGCACGGACAAGATCGCCGCGACGGAGACCGTGGGCACGAAGGCGATGGTCGCCATCTCGGCAAACCCCGAGACCACCCGCCGCCTGCTCCGCCGCGCCTCGGCGCTCGCCGGCAAGCTCAACACGAACTGGTTCGCGGTCTACGTGCGCACGCCCCGGGAGAGCCCACAGCGGATGTCGGCGCGCGAGCACCGGCTCCTGAACGAGAACGTGACGCTCGCCATGGAGCTCGGCGCGAAGGTCGTCTGGCTCTCCGCCGAGAATGTCGCCGGCGAGCTGCTCCGCTTCGCGCGCGAGCACGGCGTCACGCTGGCGATCTTCGGCAAGTCGAGCCGGCCGCTGTGGCGCCGGCTTCCCAGCCAGCGCAGCCCGATCGACGCGTTCGCGCGCGCGGGGACGGGGATCGACGTGTACGAGATCGAGACGGACAACTAACGGATTCGCCGTCGGTTCCGGATCGACCACCTCGCCGTCAGACGCCGCGCGTCTCGTCCACGAATTGCTCCGTCGCCGCGTCGATGGCGCGGCCCGTGCGGGGCGCGCCCGGCAGGACGTAGAGCCGTCCGGCGTCGACCCTCTCCTGCGCGGGCGGCGGCAGACCCATCTCATAGTCCACGGCCTTCCCGTGGTCGGCCAGGAGAAGCGCCGGGTCGTACACGCTGTTGAACTTCCAGAGCATGCGCAGGAAGTTGGTCTGGCCCCGCACCAGCCGCGAGGCGGCGAGCTTCGTGACCTCGGACAGGGCCTGCCAGCCCAGGTGCTTCCCGTTCAGCACCCGCTGCGTCTTCACGAGCTCGTCGTAGAACTCGGGCAGCGGCAGCTTCGTGGGCAGCACCGCGTGCTGGATGTCGTACAGGCGATAGTCGCGCGTCTGGACGCGTCGCGACTCCGTGAGCCAGGTCTCGGTTCCGGGATACGGCGTGTTGACGCTGATGTTCACGATCTCGGGCGTCTCGCGGCACCACTGGCGCACGACCTCGAAACGCTCCCGGTCCCAGTCGGGGTCGGCGATGAGGTTGATCGCCACCGTCACTCCGAGCGTGCGCGCGAATTCGAGCGCCTCGAAATTCTTACCGAGCGACACGCGCTTCCTGTGCTTGAGGAGCCCCTCGGCGTCGATCGCCTCGAGCCCGAGGAACATGTACTCGAGGCCCAGCCGCTTCCAGAGGCGGAAGACCTCGCGGTTGCGCAGCAGGACGTCGCCGCGCGTCTCGAGGTAGTACTGCTTCCGGATCCCCCTGCGCGCGATCGCCTCGCCGATCCGGAATCCCTGCTCCGCCTGGATGAACGCGACGTCGTCCACGATGAAGACGCCCGGCTCCCGGATGCTCTCGAGGTCCTCGACGACGCGCTCGGGGCTGATGGTTCGATAGCCCCGGCCGTAGAACGTCCACGCGCTACAGAACGAGCAATCCCACGGACACCCGCGCGTGAACTCGATCGAGGCGCACGGGTCCAGCACGCCCAGGAAGTACCTGCGCCGGTGGCGCAGGAGCGAGCGGGCCGGGCGCAGGTCGTCCAGGCTGCGCACCAGGACGGGCGGAGGTCCCGATCCGGCCGGCGTCACGGCTCCGGGAACCCGCGCCGGCGCCGACGGATCGCCCGAGGCGACGGCCTCGAGCAGCAACGGCGTATTGGCCTCGCCCTCCCCGCGCAGCACGCAGTCGATCGCGCCCTGCCCGTGCTCAAGCAGCTCTCCGGCGATGAACGAGGCGCTGTGGCCGCCCACGAAGACGTAGACGTTCGGGTCGAGCTTCTTCGTCGCACGGGAGAGATCGATGATCTCCGGCACGTTCGCGAGGTAGTTGCAGGAGAAACCCACCGCATCCGGCCGAAACCGCTCGAGCAGCCGGAAGTAGTCGGCGTGCGATTCCGCCTGGAGGTCGATCAGGCGAACGTCGTGGCCGGCCTTTTGGGCGGACGCGGCGACGAGCTCGAGGCCGAGGGGCTCGAGCCGCAGGAAGACCTTGGTGTACATCAGGGGACCAGGATGGACCGCCAGGAACCGCATGCGAGGAGGGACCCTCGAGGTCACCAACAGCAAGGCACGTGCCGCGATTCCGGGCGGCACCGGCTTCGGATCGGGCCCCCGAGCCCCTAACCCCCGGGGGCCGCCTTCTCCAGGGAGAGCCCGGCGATGAGCCTCGCCAGCGCGCGCGTGTGGGCGGGGGTGGTGCCGCAGCATCCGCCCACGATCCGGGCGCCTCGCTCGATCCAGCCGCGCGCGGCCTCCGCGTAGGCGTCCGGTTCGAGCGCGTCCGTGAATGCCCAGCCGGGCCCCTCGGCCGGCAGGCCCAGGTTTCCGTAAGCCGCGAGCGGTATGCCGCTTCCGGAGGTCGAGGCCGCGAGAACGGCGAGGTCCACCGACAGGGACGCGGCCGGAACGCAGTTGATCCCGAGCGCGTCCGGAGACAGCGCCGCGAGCGTCGAGGCCGCGTCGGCGATCGGCTCGCCGGAGAGCAGCCGGCCCTTCCCGTCCGTCACGAGCGAGACCACGAACGGAAGACCGGTGGCCTTCGCCGCCTCGGCGGCCGCTCGCGCCTCGCGGATCGAGTTGTGCGTCTCCGCGAGGATGAGGTCGACTCCCGCGTCGGCCAGGAAGCGCGCCTGGGACGCGTGCTCGCGCTCCATCGACCCCGTGTCGGGCGCGAGATCCGGCCGGTAGCAGTCCTCGAGCGGAGAGAGCGAGCCGGCGACGAAGATCTCGCCGCCCCGCAGGGAGGTGTCCCGCAGGGAGGTGTCCCGCAGGGAGGCGTCGCGCTGGGAGGCCGCCTGGTGCGCCAGCCGGATCGCCAGCGCCGAGAGCTCCGCGGCCCGCTCCCCCACCTGCGCCTTCGCGAGCGTCCGCGCGTGCGTGCGGAAGGTGTTGGCGGTCAGGATCTCCGCGCCGCTCGCCGCCTCGTCACTGTGGATCGTCCAGACGAGCTCGGGATCGGTAAGGAGCGCCCGCGCGCTCCAGAGCGGCAGCGTCGTGTCCGCGTCGCGCCTCTGGAGCTCCGTGCCCATCGCGGCGTCGAGCAGGAGGGGCTGCCCTGAGCGGAGCCGCTCACGGAAGCGATCCGAGAGATTACCCATCGATTCGAGTCTACCCGAGCTTTCTCCATAATTAAATAAGGCGATGAGCACTCGTAGCCTAAAAACATTCGGGACCCGTTTCCGGGCCCCGAATTTCGATTCCGTCGTTGGATCCTCAGTACGTCTCGAGGTACTTCTCGGTCTCCCACGGCTGAACGCGCGAGATGTACTCCCCCCACTCGCCGCGCTTGGCCTCCAGGTAGTGCGTGAGGATGTGCTCGCCGAGCGCCTCGGTGACGACGCCGTCCTTCTCGAGGTTGTCGCAGGCCTCGGACAGATTCGCCGGGAGCTGGTCGATCCGCAGGCGCCGCTTCTCCCGCTCGCTCATCTTGAAGATGTTGCGGTCCACCGGCTCGCCCGGATCCATGCGGTTCTTCACGCCGTCGAGGCCGGAAGCCAGCATGACTCCGAACGCCAGGTACGGATTGCAGGACGGGTCCGGCATGCGGACCTCGATGCGGGTGCCCATGCCGCGGCGCGCCGGCACGCGGACGAGCGGCGAGCGGTTGCGCATGGACCACGCCACGTTGATCGGAGCCTCGTAGCCGGGCACCAGGCGCTTGTAGGAGTTGACGAGCGGATTCGTGATCGCCGCGAACGACCGGGCGTGGCGCAGGATGCCGCCGGTGTAGTGGAGCGCCGTCTTCGAGAGCTGGTACTTGGCCTTCGCGTCGTAGAAGACGTTGTTCCCCTTCTTGTCCAGGAAGGACTGGTGCACGTGCATGCCCGACCCGTTGATGCCGAAGATGGGCTTGGGCATGAACGTCGCGTGCAGGCCGTGGTCGAGCGCGACCTTCTTGACGACGAAGCGGAACGTCGACACGCGGTCCGCCGTCGTGATCGCGTCGGCGTACTTGAAGTCGATCTCGTGCTGGCCGGCGGCGACCTCGTGGTGCGCGGCCTCGACCTCGAAGCCCATCTGCTCGAGGGCGACGACGATGTCCCGGCGAGCCTCCTCGCCGCGGTCCACGGGGGTCAGGTCGAAGTAGGCCCCTTCGTCGTGCGTGTCGATGATGGGCACGCCGTTGGCGTCGCGGCGGAACAGGAAGAACTCGGCCTCCGGGCCCGTGACCATCGTGTAGCCGAGTGCCGAGGCCTTGTCCATCTGCTTGCGCAGGCTCATGCGCGGGCAGCCGGCGAACGGGTTTCCATCGGGAGTGTAGACGTCGCAGATCAGGCGACCGACCTTCTCTCCATTCCTGTGGGCCCAGGGGTAGATGGCGAACGAGTTCAGATCCGGCACGAGGTTCATGTCGGACTCTTCGATGCGCGTGAAGCCCTCGATCGACGACCCGTCGAACTGGATCTCACCGTCGAGCGCCTTGCCGAACTGCGAGCTCGGCAGCTCGACGTTCTTGATCACGCCGAAGATGTCCGTGAACTGCAGACGCATGAAGCGGACGTTCTCCGCCTCGCACACCTTCAGGATTTCCGTCTTGGAGAGACCCGGACCCGCCGCGTCGAACTTCAAAACCTTGGCCTTTGCCATCCCGCCCCCCTTTTTTTGACGTGTCGACAGGATTTTATGGTCAATTTGCCGGAAAGCAAGACTAAATCGCGAGAATGACGTCGAGAATCTGCCATTTCTGCACATTTGCGTGTGCACCACGCGGCCCGGGAGCCTGTCCCTCCTCGCGGCACTACAATCGCGCGAGCTCCCATGCGCCTCACTCCCGACTCGAGGCTCGGCCCGTACACGATCGTCGCGCCGCTTGGCGCCGGCGGGATGGGCGAGGTGTATCGGGCGCTCGACACGCGGCTGGGGCGCGAGGTCGCGCTGAAGGTCCTTCCCGAGCGCTTCGCCGACTCCCCCGACGCGCTCGCGCGCTTCGAGCGCGAGGCGCGCGCGGTCGCCGCGCTCTCGCACCCGAACATCCTCTCGCTCTTCGACTTCGGCCAGGCGGATGGCGTCGTGTACGCGGCCGCCGAGCTGCTGAGGGGCGAGACCCTCCGCGAGAGACTCGTGCAGGAGCGGCTTCCCGAGCGCAAGGCCGTGGAGATCGCCACAGCCGTCGCCGACGGTCTCGCAGCCGCACACGCCTCCGGCATCGTCCACCGAGACCTGAAGCCCGAGAACGTCTTCCTGACCTCCGATGGGCGCGTCAAGATCCTGGACTTTGGGCTCGCGCGGATGGACTCTTCCGGCGAAGCGAAGGACGCCACCTCCGTGCCCACGACCCCGTCCCCGACGGAGCCGGGCCTCGTGATGGGAACGGCGGGCTACATCTCGCCCGAGCAGATCCGAGGGAAGCCGGCCGACTCGCGCAGCGACCTCTTCGCCCTGGGCGCGGTGCTCTACGAGATGCTCACGGGCGAGCGCGCCTTCCGCGGAGCCACGACCGGGGAATCGCTCGCCGCGATCCTCCGCGATCAGCCTCCCGACCCCTCCACGAGAGCCGCGTCCGTGTCCTCGGCCCTCGACCGCCTCGTTGCTCGCTGCCTGCAGAAGAATCCGGAGGAGCGCTTCCAGTCCGCGCGGGACCTCGCGTACGCGTTGCGGGAGAGCGGGACGGCCTCCGGCGCGTCCTCGCGTCCGGTCTCGCCGGCGCTTCCACGGCAGCCTCCGGCTTCCTCTCCGCGGCTCCTGCCGCTCGCCGCGCTCGTCCTCGCAGCCATCGCGGCCGGCTGGCTGCTGCGCCCCCTCTTCCGGGACCGGCCGGTTCCCTCGTTCGGGCGCGTCGTCCGTTTCACGCACGGTCCCGCTCGCGCGTTCGCCCCCGTGGTCTCCCCGGACGGCAAGTGGGTCGCGTACCTCTCGGACGCCCGCGGCCCCACCGACGTCTGGGTCCGATTCGTCGCGGGCGGGGAGGCGGCGAACCTGACGGAGAAGTCGGGCATCACGGTCCAGACGCGAACCGACATCGGCGGAATCGACATCTCGCCGGACGGGACCCAGATCTCCTTCGGCGCGTCCGCCGCCGGAGGTACCGTCACCGACTACGGCACCTACCTCGTCGCGGCGCCTCTCGGAGGCGTGCCGCGGAAGCTCGTCGACCGCGGGCTGGGCGCGCGATTCTCGCCGGACGGACGGCGGCTCGTCTTCGTGCGCCCGGGAGGAGGAGGCGGGGACGCGTTCGTCGTCTGTGACTCGGACGGCAGCAACGCGAAGGAGGTCTATCGCACGCACGCGCACGCCCACAACCCCTCCTGGTCTTCCGACGGCCGCTTCATCTACTACCAGCAGTCGACCGCGACGATCCGCCCGGAACCCTCGGGGATCTGGCGCATCGCGGCCGCCGGCGGGGGGAAGCCCGAGCAGGTGATCGCGACTTCGCGTCTGGCCCTGTACCCGGTACCCCTGCCGCAGGGCCGCGGCCTCCTCTTCGCGGCCAATCCGGACTCCGCTGAGACCGGCCTCTGGTGGCTTCCCTCGCCCGAGCGCAAGCCGGTCCGCCTCACGATCGGAGCCGGCGAGTACGCCGAGCCCAGGATCTCGGCGGACGGCCGCCTCGCCGCCGCCACGCTCGTGGAGCCCCGGCGCACGCTGGTCCAGATCGCGGTCGACGGGAACGCCGCCCCAAAGCGGATCGGCGACGGCGACTTCGGAGATGCGGACCCGTCTCTCGCACCCGCCGGCGACCGGCTCGTCTGGTCCTCGGCGCGCAGCGGAAATCGCAACCTCTGGATCGGCGCGGCGGACGGCTCCGGCGCCCGCCCGCTGACCACGGGCGACGCCCTGGACGAGTCTCCGATCTTCTCGCCCGATGGAACGCAGGTCGCGTTCGTGTCGGATCGCTCCGGAGCCCGGGGGATCTGGGTGGTTTCTCGCGAGGGAGGCTCGCCGCGCGAGCTCCATCGCGCCGAGGTCGTGGACCCGCCGTCGTGGTCGCCGGACGGAACCGAGATCCTCTATTGCGCGCCCGCCGGCGAGCTCGAACAGCTCTATCGGCTGTCGGTGGCCGACGGCAAGGTGACGCCGCTCCCGCTTCCCAACGGCGGCCGCGCACCGGCCTGGAATCCGCGTCAGGCCGTGATCGCCTACCTGGTTCAGGAGGCGGCCAGCGACACGCCCAAGCCTCGGCGTAACCAGGTCGCGTTCGTCGACCCCTCGGGGAAACCTCTGCTCGAGTCGCTCCGGCCCAGCCCCAACATTTCCAACGGGCTCCTCGCGTGGTCTCCGGACGGCAAGCGCCTCGTCGCTGCCGCGAGGAACACGACGCTGGGCCAGGAGCTCTTCACCGTGGACCCGACGGCGACGGACCCGTATCGAAGTCTGTGGAAGGCGCCGGCCGGCGCGGGAGTACTCGGCGTCACATGGTCGGCCGACGGCTCTTCGATCATCGTCGCGCTCGAGGAGCCCCGGAGCGACATCGTTCTCCTCTACGCCGATTGAGTCCGCCGGCCCGGATAGAATCCGGATCGTGACGACCGAGGCGGGCAAGGCCGGCCGCTGGCCCACGCGCGACGAGGCGCGGGAGCTCCTCTTCGAGTTCACCCAGTCCGACGCGCTCCGCAAGCACGGTCGCGCGGTCGAGGAGGCGATGCGCGCCTGCGCGCGGCGCGCCGGCGTGACCGACCCGTCCGAGATCGAGCGCTGGGGCATCGTCGGGATGCTCCACGACTTCGACTACGAGCAGAACCCGACCGAGGACACCCACCTCCACGTGGGCGGGCGGATCCTGCGCGAGCGCGGATACGCCGAGGAGATGGTCTCGGCGATCGAGTCCCATGCGGACTACATGAAGATCCCGCGGGATACCCCGATGCGGAAGGCCATCTACGCCTGCGACGAGCTGGTCGGCTTCATCGGGGCCTGCGTCAAGGTCCGTCCGACCAAGAAGATCGCCGACCTGCCGGCCTCCTCGGTGGTCAAGCGACTCAAGGACAAGGCCTTCGCCCGATCCGTGGACCGCTCCTACGTCTACGGCGGGGCCGAGGCGGTCGGGGTGCCCCTCGAGGAGCACATCGCCTTCCTGATCGACTCCCTGAAGCCGATCGCCGACGAGATCGGCCTGTAGGGACGCCCGGGACCGTCCTTCCCGAATCTGGTATAAATGAAGCCTCCTGGGAGCGGCACTCGCTTAAACGCATAAACCTTGCTCAATAAGGACTTGTTGCCATGAGCACTGTCGACACCGTTTCCCCCCGGACGATTCGGGCGAGGACGATCGAGAAGGACCTCTCCGGTGAGCAGCTGCGCGCGCTGGCCCGGGCGGGCGAGAAGACCACCGAGTACGGCTCGCCGGTCTACT
Source organism: Thermoanaerobaculia bacterium (assembly GCA_036493875.1). GTDB lineage: Bacteria > Acidobacteriota > Thermoanaerobaculia > UBA5066 > Gp7-AA6 > DAHUXD01. The sequence goes on along the minus strand of DASXPB010000033.1, from coordinate 20,652 downwards.
CCACCCGGATCAAGAACCGCTCGGCCAAGAAGACCTACGTGGTGGGCGACATCCCTGTGGGGGTGATGCAGCAGTCGATCGAGCCCGCGCGCGCCGCCGAGAAGATCCGCGAGGTCCAGGAGACGCTCGCCGGTATGGACCTCATCCAGGTCGACCGCCGGATGGGCATGAGCTCCGAGGTGCCGCTCCACTGCCGCCTCTACGTGCCCAGGGAGTACGCCCGGATCGCGTACATGTGGCACAACATGCTCTTCCCCTCGAACTCCTCGCAGGAGCCCGACTTCATCTCGGTCTACGTGCCCGACTGGCCGGAGACGCTCATCTTCCTGGACGTCAACCAGGGCTACACCTACATCCTGGGCACCGACTACCCGGGCGAGGCGAAGAAGTCGATGCTCCGCCAGGCGATGTACTGGATCAAGCGCCGCGGAGGCCTGGGGCTGCACGCAGGCTCGAAGATCCTCCGCGTGATCCCTGAGGGTCCCGACGGGAAGCTTCACGACGTGGGCTTCCTGCTCTTCGGTCTCTCGGGCACCGGGAAGACCACGCTGACCCTTCACGATCATGGCTTGAAGGAGCCCGAGCAGGCGATCATCAAGCAGGACGACGTCGTCCTCCTGAGCCGCGACGGACGCGCCTTCGGGACCGAGGACGGCTTCTACATCAAGACCGAGGGGCTCGAGCCGTCTCAGACGGTGCTCTGGGGCGCCGCGACGCACCCGACCGCCGCCTACGAGAACATCGCGGTCGGCGAGAACGGGAAGATCGACTTCCTGGACACGTCGCTGACCTCCAACGGGCGCGGCGTCGTCCTTCGGCGCTTCATCCGGGGGAGCGGCGACGGGATCGATCTCGAGAAGGCCAACAAGATCGTGTTCATCACCCGCCGCAACGACGTCGTCCCCGTGTGCGCGAAACTGACCTCCGAGCAGGCGGCGGCCTACTTCATGCTGGGCGAGTCGATCGAGACCTCGGCCGGCGACCCGACCAAGGCCGGGCAGGCGAAGCGCGAAGTCGGCACGAATCCGTTCATCGTGGGACCCGAGGCGGATGAGGGCAACCGGATCTTGCAGATCCTGCGCGCCAATCCCGACATGCACGCCTACATCCTCAACACGGGCTCGATCGGGGCGAAGGCGGGGACGGCGGGCGAGAAGATCACGATCAAGATCTCGACAGAGATCATGAAGCAGATCGCCAAGGAGGGGATCCGCTGGGAGAAGGACCCAGACTGGGGATACGAGGTCCCGAAGGACGTTCCCGGCATCGACCTCGCGCAGTACGACCCGCGGCGGCACTATTCCGCGCCGGAGTATGCCGCGCTGGTCGACAAGCTGCGCCAGGAGCGGCGGGACTGGCTGGCGAAGTTCCCCGGTCTCGACCCCGTGATCCCGAAGGCGATCGAAAAGAGGGCATGACCGAAACCTCGGGCCTCGAAGACGTCGTCGCCGCCGACTCTGGCATCTGCACCGTCGACGGGGAGGAGGGCGTCCTCTCCTACCGCGGGTTCGACATCCACGTGCTCGCGGAACGCTCGACCTTCGAGGAGGTCTGCTTCCTGCTCTGGGAGGGCCGCCTTCCTCGCGCCGACGAGCTCTCGGCGCTGACCGCCGAGATCGGCCGGGGACGGGTCCTGCCGCCGAAGGCGCTCGCGTGGATCGACTCCGCTGCGCGTGTACTCTCCCCGATGGACGCGCTGCGGACCATCGTGTCGGCGCTCCCGGAGACCGATCCGGACGCGGCGTCGATGGAGCCCTCGGCCAACCGCCGGAAGGCCGTGCGCCTGACGGGCCAGCTCGCCTCGATCGTCGCGGGCATGCACCGCGTGCGGCAGGGCAAGCCCCTCGTGCCGGCCGATCCCGGCCGAACCCACGCCGACGACTTCCTCCGGATGCTCGCCGGGGAGACCGCCCGGTCGGCCGCCGTCCGGGCCTTCGACGTGGCGCTGATCCTCCACGCGGACCACGAGCTCAACGCCTCGACCTTCTCGGCTCGCGTCACCGCCGCGACACTCGCCAACATCCACGCGGCGATCACCTCGGCGATCGCCACCCTCGGCGGGCCGCTCCACGGCGGCGCGAACGAGCGCGTCATGGAGATGCTCTTCGCGATCGGCTCGCTCGACCGCGTGGACGAGGACATCCATGCGCGCCTCGCCCGCAAGGACCGGATCATGGGGTTCGGCCACCGCGTCTACCACACGGAAGACCCGCGGGCCACGCACCTGCGAGCGATGTCGCGCGAGGTCGCCGAGTCGAGCGGAGAGACTCTCTGGTACGACATGTCCCGCCGGATCGAGCAGATCATCAACGCCGAGAAGAAGCTCAACGCCAACGTCGACTTCTACTCGGCCTCCATGTACCACCTGCTCGGAATTCCCGGGCCACTCTTCACCCCCATCTTCGCGGTCTCGCGAGTCGCCGGCTGGACGGCACACGTGCTGGAGCAGTACGCCCACAACCGACTGATCCGCCCGCGAGCGGAGTACACGGGGCCGAAGTACCCGCAGAGCTACGTGGAGATCGGGAAGAGGTGACTCTGGGCCCCGCCCTGGTCTTCACCCTCAGCCGACTTAAGTCCCAGCCCTCGCCGTCATCCTGAGGAGCGAAGCGAAGCGAGCGACGAAGGATCCCGTGCGCTCTAGCCTCAGAGGCAATAGAGTCCGGGATCGTTACCGCCGACCTTCGGCCGGCGTTGCCTACTGCCGAGGGCCTGCCTTCGATGGTCGGCTCGCTCCGCTCAGGATGACACGGACCTCTTTTCTCGCTTCGCGAGAAGGTCCGTGTCACTCCCCCAGGTACGCTTCCTTCACCTTCGGGTTCGCCGCGACCTCCGCGCTCGTTCCCTCGAGCGCCACGCATCCCGTCTCGAGCACGTAGGCGCGCTTGCTGTGCCGCAGCGCGGCGTTCGCGTTCTGCTCGACGAGGAGCACGGGAGTGCCCGCCCGGTGGATCTCTTCGATCGCCTCGAAGATGGCGTGGACGACGATCGGCGCGAGGCCCAGCGACGGCTCGTCGAGCAGCAGGACCTTTGGCTTCGACATCAGGGCGCGGCCGATCGCGAGCATCTGCTGCTCGCCTCCGGAGAGCGTGCCGGCGGTCTGCACCAGCCGCTCCTTCAGCCGCGGGAACAGCGTGAACACCCGCTCGAAGTCGTTCGCCACGCCGCCGTCGCGCCGGGCGTACGCGCCCATCTCGAGATTCTCCTGGACCGAGAGGTTGGCGAAGATGATCCGGCCCTCGGGCACCAGCACGAGCCCGTCGCGGACCAGCCTGTGCGTCGGGATCGCGCGCGTCACCTCGCCCCGATACCGCACCTCGCCCCCGGCGCAGGGAACGAGCCCCATGATCGCGCGCAGGGTCGTCGTCTTGCCCGCGCCGTTGGCGCCGATCAGCGTGACGATCTCGCCCTGCGAGAGCGTCAGCGAGATGCCCTTGACCGCCTGGATCGCGCCGTAGGCGACCGTGAGGTCGCGGACCTCGAGGATGGGCGTCGCCGACGCCGGCGCGGCGGACACTCTACGCGCCCCCCAGATAAGCCTCGATCACCTTGGGATCGCGCTGGATCTGGGCCGGAGGGCCAACCGCGATCGTCGAGCCGTAGTCGAGCACGTGCACGGTCTCGCAGATGCCCATGACGACCTTCATGTTGTGCTCGACGAGCAGGACCGACATGCCGAACTTGTCCCGGATCCAGCGGATCAGGTCCATCAGCTCGAGCGACTCCTGCGGATTCATGCCGGCCGCCGGCTCGTCGAGGAGCAAGAGACGCGGCGACGTCGCCATCGCGCGCGCGATCTCGAGCCGCCTCTGGCTGCCGTAGGGCAGGTTCTTGGCGCGCTCCCCGGCGAATTTGTCGAGCTTGAAGATCTTGAGGATCTCGAGGCTCTCGTGGGTGACCCGGTCCTCCTCCGCGCGATGCGCGGGCGTGCGCAGCATCGCGGTCGCGAGCGTCGTGGCCTGGCGGCAGTCGAACGCGACCTTCACGTTGTCCAGGACCGACATCTCGCCGAACAGGCGGATGTTCTGGAAGGTCCGGGCGATTCCGCGGCGCGTGATCTTGCCGCAGCGCTCGCCTCCGATCGAGGCGTTCTCGAACAGGATCTCGCCCGACGTCGGCGTATAGACGCCGGTGATGACGTTGAAGACCGTCGTCTTGCCCGCGCCGTTGGGACCGATCAGGCCGTAGAGCTGGCCGCCGTCGATCGCGAGCTCGAGCTCGTTGACGGCGACCAGGCCGCCGAAGCGCATGGTGACGCGCGCCAGCTTCAGGATCGCCGCCACCTACGCGCTCTCCGGAGTTCCCGGCGACTCGCCCAGCGGCCGCCGGCGCCGCGTCAGGAACGTCACGAACTCGCGATGGCCGAGGATCCCCTGCGGGCGCACGATCATGATGATGATCAGGAGCAGGGAGAAGAGCACCATCCGATACTGCGCGAACTGGCGCAGCCCCTCGGTGAGCGTGATGAAGAGGACGGCGCCGAGGATCGAGCCCGAGATGGAGCCGAGGCCGCCGATCACGATCATGATGATGATCTCGAAGGACTTGAGGAACGTGAATGACGCGGGGTGGATGTACATCAGGTAGTGCGCGAAGAGCCCTCCGCCCACCCCGGCCATCGCGGAGGAGACGACGAACGAGATGACCTTGGCGCGCGTGGTGTGGACGCCCATCGCCTCCGCGGCGATCTCGTCTTCGCGGATCGCGACCAGCGTGCGGCCGAACGACGAGTGGACGATGCGGTACACGATGAGGACCGTCAGCGCGGCGAATCCGTAGATCCAGAAGAAGTTCGCGAGCTTCGGGATCCCCGCGTAGCCGCGCGCGCCGCCGACCGCGTCGAGGCTCTGGATGATGACGCGGATGATCTCGCCGAAGCCGAGCGTCACGATGGCCAGGTAGTCGCCCCGCAGGCGCAGCGACGGAACTCCGACCACGAACCCGGCGATCGCCGCGAGCAGCGCGCCGAGGGAGAGCCCGACGAGCAGCACGAGGCTCTCCCGCCCGAACTCGGGCAGGAAGCCGACCGCCGCGCGGAGCCGGTCGCCGAAGGTCACGGTGAAGTACGACGCCGCGTAGGCTCCGATCGCCATGAATCCCGCGTGACCGATCGAGAACTGGCCCGTGAAGCCGTTGATGAGATTCAGGCTGACGGCGAGGATGATGTTGATCCCGGCCAGGCAGACGATCTGCAGCAGGTAGGGCGGCATCGCGAGGCCCGCCCCGAACGCGCCGGTGAACGCCGCGTTCGTGAGCAGGAGCACGCCGCCGACCGCGAGGGCGAGGAGGAAGCCCCTCACACCTTCTCCTTCTGAACGCGGCCGAGCAGGCCCTGCGGCCGCAGGAGGAGGACCAGGATCAGGATGCCGAACGCGATCGCGTCGCGGTAGGTCGAGGAGAGATAGCCCACGACCATCACCTCGGAGATCCCGATCAGCAGTCCGCCGAGGACGGCGCCCGGGACGCTGCCGATTCCGCCGAGCACCGCCGCGACGAAGGCCTTGAGGCCGTACGGAATGCCCATCAGCGGGTCGATCTTGGGGATCTGCATGCCGATCAGGACGCCGGCGGCGGCCGCCAGGGCGGATCCCAGGGCGAACGTGATCCCGATGATCTTGTCGGTCGAAATCCCCATCAGTCGCGAGGCATCCAGGCTGAAGGAGACCGCCCGCATCGCCTTGCCCGTCCGCGTCTTCAGGATGAAGAAGCGCAGCAGGATCATGAGCAGGAACGACACGGCGATGACGGTGATCTGCTCGCTCGTCACGCGCACGCCCTCGAGAACGAAGTCGGCCCGCGGGGCGAGCGAGGGAAAGAACTTGGGATCCGGACCGAAGATCAGCTGGCCCGCGTTCTCGATCAGGAGCGAGACGCCGATCGCCGTGATCAGGAGCGTCAGACGCGACTCGCGGCGCACCGGCCGGTACGCGAGGCGCTCGATGAGGATGCCGAGAATCGCGCACGCGAGCATGGCGATCAGCATCACGAAGATCGCGGAGAGGAGAGAGGGCTGGTCCCCTCGCAGCTTCCGCGAGGCGTAGTAGCCCACGTACGCACCCACCATGTAGACGTCGCCGTGCGCGAAGTTGATGAGGCGCAGGACACCGTAGACCATGGTGTAGCCCAGGGCGATCAGGGCATAGATCGACCCCAGGGACAGACCGTTGACGAGCTGCTGGAGGAAGGTCGTCATCGCGTCGCGCCGCGAGCCCCGAGGCCGGCCCTCCTCCCGTCGAAGACGGTTACTGCTTCACCGCTTCGGGCGTGATCGTCTCGACCAGTAGATACTTTCCGTTCTCGATCTTCAGGATGACGGCCGGTTTCACCGCGTTGCGTTCCGCGTTGATGGTGATCGAGCCGGTGACGCCGGGGAAGTCCTTCGTCGCGCCGATCGCCTTGCGCACCTTGTCGCCGTCGGTCGAGCCGGCGCGCGTGAAGGAGTCCGCCAGGATCCGTGCGGCGTCGTACGCCAGCGCGGCGAGCGCGTCCGGCGTCTGGCCGTACTTCGTCTTGTAGTCGTTGACGAACTTCTGGACCGCCGGGTTCGGATCGTCGGTCGAGTAGTGGTTGGAGAAGTAGCAGCCGTTGAGCGCGTCGCCGCCGATCTCCCAGAGCTTGGGCGAGTCCCAACCGTCGCTGCCCACGAACGGCACCGTGATGCCGAGCTCGCGGCCCTGGTGCACGATCGTGCCGACCTCGGTGTAGTAGCCCGGCACGTAGATCGCCTCCGGGTTGGTGGCCTTGATCTGCGTCAGCTGCGCGCGGAAGTCGGAGTCTCCCTGGCTGTACGACTGGTTCGCGACGATCTCGCCGCCCCGCCGCTTGAAGGCCTCTCCGAAGAACGTCTGCAGCCCGACCGAGTAGTCGCTGCGGACGTCCACGAGGATCGCGACCTTCTTGGCCTTCAGCGTGTCGGCCACGAACTTCGCCACGACCTCGCCCGTGAAGGTGTCGGTGAAGCAGACGCGGAAGATGTAGTCGCCGACCTGCGTCACGCGGGGATTGGTGGACGACGGAGTGATCATCGGAACCTTGTTGGACTGGCAGATCGGCGCCGCGGCCAGCGAGTGCGAGGACGCGACGTGGCCCAGCATGGCCACGACGTGGTCCTGGTTGATTAGCTTGGTGACGGCGGTGCCCGCCTCCTCCGGCTTGGACTGGTCGTCCTCGACGAGCAGCTTGATCTGCTTGCCGAGCACCCCGCCCTTCTTGTTGATCTCGTCGAAGGCCAGCTCCGAGGCATTCTTCGTGGAGATGCCGAAGGTCGCGATGCCCCCGGTCAGCGAGCCGTATTCACCGACCAGGATCTCCTTGCCGGATCCTCGTTCCCCGCACGAAAGCGTGGCCGCCGCGGCGGCCACCAGAGCGAGCACGGCAAAAAGACGAGTCCTCATGTTGGCGACCTCCTCCTATCCCGGGACGCTGAAGACGGCGTATTCTTCCTTACACGGCGCGGGAAGTCAAAACATCCTTTCTTTCAATGGCTTAAGCTAGAATTGGTCCCGAGCAGGCCGCTCGACGAAGAGGCAGAATCCATTAGCGACACGCATCCCAACCCCACCGAAACGACGATCCCCGAATCGCTCTCCGCCGAGCCTCCCCCGAGAATCCGGCCTCGCAGCGAGCACGCGATCTCCCGGCAGCGGATCGACCCGGACGCACTCAAGGTGCTCTACCGGTTGCGGACGTCCGGATACAAGGGGTATCTCGTCGGCGGAAGCGTGCGAGACCTGTTGCTCGCGCGCGTCCCCAAGGACTTCGACATCGGAACCGACGCGCACCCGCAGGCCCTGCGCAAGCTGTTCCGCAACTGCCGGCTGATTGGCCGGCGTTTCCGCCTCGCCCACATCCTCTTCGCCAACGGCAAGGTCGTCGAGGTCGCCACGTTCCGGCGCCGCCCCGACGTCCCGGCCGAGGGCGAGGGCGGCGACGGCCCCCTGCTGCAGACCTCGGACAACACCTTCGGGACGCCCCGCGAGGACGCGCTGCGCCGGGACTTCACGATCAACGGCCTCTTCTACGACATCTCGGACTTCTCGGTCATCGACTACGTCGGCGGGCTCGAGGACCTCGAGGCCGGGCTGATCCGCACCATCGGCGATCCCGACATCCGCTTCCAGGAGGATCCCGTGCGGATGATGCGCGCGGTCGAGTTCGCCAGCCGACTGGGCTTCGCGATCACCCCCGACGCGTACGAGGCGATCCTGCGCCACCGCAAGGAGATCGTGAAGTCGGCGCCGCCGCGGGTCACCGAGGAGCTCGCCCAGGCGCTCCGGGGAGGGCACGCGCTTCCGACGCTGCTCCTGATGCGCGAGGTGGGCCTGATGGACGCGCTTCTCCCGGAGCTCGCCTCGGTGCTCCGCGTGATCGACCCCGACTCCGACTCCACGTATGCCCGCGGGACGGGACATCTCTTCTGGGCCCTGCTCGAGGTGCTCGATGCCGAACGGCGGCGCGGCCGGGCCTTCGAGGACGCCGTGCACTTCGCGCTCCTCTTCGTTCCGATCGTGCGCGCGCGAGTGCGCGAGGCTTCCCCCGCGGGCGAGCCCGACCCGTCGCGCCTGGCCACGATCATCGAGGACGTCGTCTCTCCCCTCGCCTTCCGCATGTCGTTGCCGCGCGCGTCGACCGACCGGATCAAGCAGGGCCTGGCGATGCTCGGCAAGCTCTCGCACAGGCCGGACGGGAAGCTGAACAGCCGCCGCCTGGCCTTCCGGGACGCGTTCGGCACCGCGCTCGATCTCTTCGAGCTCTCCGCGATGGCGACCGGGGTCGGGCAGGACCTCGTCCGGGACTGGAGAGCGCTGCAGACCAAGATCCAGCGCGCGAGAGAGACCGGCGAGATTCCCGCTCCGCCGTCTCCCGCGCCGCGGAGGCGCAGACGAAGAGGCGGGCGCGGGCGCGGGAGACGCGCGGCGCCATAGGGCAGCCGGGCAAAGGGTCCGGATCCCAGCGATATCATCCGCCGATGGACCTGCATTCGAACTTCCTCGGCATCCCTCCCGAAGACAGCAGCCTCGAGAAGAGCCGCGCCGTGATCCTCCCGGTTCCCTACGAGCGCACGGTCTCGTACGGCGTCGGCACGAAGAACGGGCCGGGCGCGATCATCGGGGCCTCCCACTACGTGGAGCTGTACGACGACGAGCTGGACGAGGAGGTCTATCGCGCCGGCATCCACACTCTGCCTGCCTGGCTGCCGGACGACATGGAGCCGGCCGGGTGCGTCGCCGCGCTCGAGGAGCGCGTCGCGGGGCTCCTCCGTCCGAATCGCTTCGTGCTCACGCTGGGCGGCGAGCACTCGATCGCGCCGGGTCCCATCCGCGCGCACTTCGCGAAGCACCCCAAGATGTCCGTCCTGCACTTCGACGCCCACGGCGACCTGCGCGACGAGTACGAGGGCCAGAAAAACTCCCACGCCTGCGCCGCGCACCGCTGGGTCGAGCTCGGCATCCCGTCGGTGCACGTCGGCATCCGCTCGATCTCGAGGGAGGAGATCGACTACGTTCGCAAGAGCGGCACGATGATCGTCTCCAACCGCGAGATGCACCGCTCCGACGCCTGGATGGAGAAGGCCCTGGCACGGCTGACGAAGGAGGTCTACGTGACCTTCGACGTCGACTTCTTCGACGGGTCCCTCGTCCCCGCGACCGGCACCCCGGAGCCCGGGGGCGGTACGTACGACCAGGCCCTCGCGATCCTGCGCCGGGTCGCCTCCGAGCGGACGATCATCGGCGCCGACGTCGTCGAGCACGCCCCGATGCCCGGCAACCGGGCCCCCGACTTCATGATCGCCAAGCTCTGCTATAAGCTGCTCGGGTACGCATTCTTCCCCGAAAAGGCCCGAAGCCCGGTCCTCTCGCCGAGGTAAACAATTGAGGTCGAAGGAGTTGCATCCACGCGCCGGGGGCCCCGGTTGCGAACTTTCTTCCGCCGTCTGCGTCTTGTGGGGTTGAGGAGAGCGTGACGACCATCGACGAGAAAGAACTGGTCGCACGCTGCCGCAAGGGCGAAGACGACGCCTGGAGGGAGCTCGTGGATCGGTTCGGACCCAAGGTTTACGCCATCGCGTACCACTTCACGCTGAAGCGCGAGGACGCCGAGGAGCTGTCCCAGGAGATCTTCCTGAAGCTCTTCGAGAACCTACACCGCTACGACGGCGGATTCCCGCTGGTCGCCTGGATCCTGTCGGTCTCCCGCAACCTCTGCATCGACCGCTACCGCCGCAAGAAGCGCGAGAAGTCCTTCCGCTTCGTCTCGGACGAGGCGGTCACGGCCCTCCTGAAGTCGGAGGACGATCCCGCCGGGATGGCCCTCAAGAAGGAGCGGACGCAGCTGCTCTTCTCGGCGCTCTCCGAGATCCCGGAGGACCTGGCCGAGATCCTGATCCTGCGCGACCTGAACGGGCTCGCGTACGACGAGATCGGCACCGCGCTCGAGCTGCCTGAGGGAACCGTCAAGTCGCGCCTCTTCCGCGCGCGCGCCGAGGTGGCGCGCCGGATCCGCGAGCGCCACGAGAAGCGGACCGCCGGAAGCGCCTTCGCGTCTCTGGCCATGGTCGCCGGGGGCCTCGTATGAGCTGCCGTGAGCTCGAGCGCCTGTGGGACGCCGGGGCCTCGCTCCCCGAGACGCGCGAGCATCAGTCCGCGTGCCCGGAGTGCGGGCGCGCCGGCGACGTCCTCGCGCAGACGGTGTCCGCGCTACAGGGCCTGCGCGCTCCAGCGTGGAGCCCGACGCTGCGGCAGTCGCTGCTCGACATTCCCCGCCACACGGTCTCGTGCGAGGGCGCGGAGCCGCTGCTGGCCCAGGCGCTTGATGGAGTCGGAGTCGGAGCGGATGAGGGCGCGCTGTCGTCGATCGACGACGCGCGGCTCCAGAGCCACCTCTCACGCTGCGAGGCCTGCGCCGAGACGGCGCAGACGCTCCTCCAGCTTCGCGAGCTCTCCGCGCCGCCGCCGCCTCCGTGGCTCGCCACCCGGCTCGCGGCCGTTCGGCCGGAGAAGAAGCGGTCGGCATGGCGCGCATTCTTCTCGGGCCGCGCCGTCGTGGTCTACGCGTACGCGGCGGCCTGCCTCGTCATGCTGCTCGGCCTGAATCCGACGGCGCTGCCGACCAAGGCCGGCTTCGCGCGGCTCTCGCAGAGCACGCGCTCGGTCGTGACGGTCGCGCAGAACTCCGTGGGCGACCGGCTCGGCGCGCTGCAGGAGAAGGCCGTGCGCACCCTCGCCGTCTGGAAGGGCCACGTCGGCGGCTATTCGCGCGCCGCGGTCTCGAACGCGATCGCGATCGTGTGGAGACCCGAACCCAAGAGGACCCCCAGCCGTCCACGGCTCGGCAAGGAAGGCACCGCCGCGGGATCCGACGAGTTTCAGGTGGTCCTGAGCGGACATTCACAGACGCCCGCCGTCGACGGCGGGGTGGAACATTTCCCGTCTCGATTTCGTGTCTAGGTGCGACTGAGGAGATTGCAATGAACGACAGCTACGGAAATCCCAACCCGACCCCGCAGCCGCCGCCCGCGGCGACGGGAGCCCCCGTGCCGCCGCCGGTCACGCCGGTGATGGCGCCGCCGCCCCCCGCGCCGCAGGCAATAGTCCAGCCCGTCATCATGGAGCGCAAATCGCCGGGGCTCGCCGGATTCCTCTCGATGTTCCCGGGTCTCGGGCACCTGTACCTGGGCCTCTACCAGCGCGCGTTCACCATCGGCGGACTCTTCTGCCTGCTGATCGCGTTCACGTCGCACGGACGCGGCGGCGAGTTCTTCGGCCCGCTCATCGCGTTCCTCTGGTTCTTCGGGGTCATCGACGCGGTCCGGCAGGCGAAGGCGATCAACCGCGGACAGCTCGCCGAGGGCGGCTGGGCAGGAGATCAAGCGATGAAGAAGGCGGCGGCGGGAACCGGCGGACTGACCTGGGGAGTCATCCTGGTGGGCCTCGGCGCTCTGTGGCTCGCGAACCGGTATCTCGACCTCGACGCGTTCTGGGAAGCGATGGACACGTGGGGCGCCCCGGCGGCGTTCATCCTGCTCGGGCTGATCCTGATCGTGACCCACGTGATCCGGAAGCGCCGCGAGAACGAGGCGGGCATCGGGATGCCGCCGCGGTCGACGTAGACGCGGACAAATGGAAATCCGAAGGGCGGCCTCGCGGCCGCCCTTTTCTTTTTCCCGCCGTCATCCCGAGGGGAGCGAGGGATCCGGTGCAAAGGAGCCACCCTCGCGATTGCGCACGGGATCCCGCGTCGCTCGCTCGTCCCTCGCTCCGCTTCTCGGGATGACTCGCGCTACGCTCGCGCCAGCTCCGCCAGGTAGTCCACGAACGAGCGCACCGCGCCGTCGTAGCCCTGGATCTTCGGGTTCTTGGACTCGATCAGGTAGTGCTCGTCGGGAGCGTGCGCGCCTGTCCCGTATCCCAGACCGAAGTGTCCCGCCGCGAGCTTCAGTGGCTCGCCGGTGAAGACGAACCCCGGCCACGAGCCGCCGCTGCGCGGCCAGAGGATCGGCTCGCTCGCCATGCGGCGATAGATCGCCTGCTGGACCTTGATGAGCTTCGCGTCCGCCGGCGTCGAATTGGGATCGTAGCCGCCGGTCATGTTGACCTCGATGTCGCCGAACCCGCGCTTGGCGAGGTGCGCCTTGAGCGCGGCGAGCGAATCGGCGGCCGTCATGTCAGGCACGAGCCGCAGGTCCATCTTCGCGACCGCCTTGTGCGGCAGGATCGTCTTGCCGCCCGGCCCGGTGTAGCCACCGACCAGGCCCTCGATGTTGACGGTGGGCTTCGAGACCGCGCGCTCGAGCGACTCGATCCAGCTGCGATTGCCGGACCACACCTTGACCGAGAGCTGCTTCTTGATCGTGTTCTCGTCCATCCGCTTCGCGGCCTCGGCGACCATCGCCTTCTCGGCCGCCGAGATCGGACGCGCCTTGTCGGCGAAACCGTCGATCGCGGGATCCGTGCCGTCGGGCGTGACGAGCGTCGCGAGCGCCTGGACGAGGTGGAAGGCCGGGCTGTCGACGCGCGGACGGTTGCCGGAATGGATGTCGCGGCTCGGCCCGCGGCCCCACTTCTCGCCGCTCGAAACGAGCTCGCACTCGATGACGCCCTTCGCGCCGAGCGTGATCGTGACGGTGCCGTCCGGATCCTGGTCGGCGGACGGCATGAAGATCCCGGCGCAACGCGCCAGCGCCTTCGCGACCTCGGGGCTCCTGACGATCTGCGGGAAGTGCGGCGAGCCGATCTCCTCCTCGCCCTCCGCCACGAGCACGAGGTTCACGGGCAGCTTGCGGCCGGCGCCCTGGTACGCGTGCAGCGCCGCGAGGAAGGCCGACTCCGGCCCCTTCTGGTTGACCGCGCCGCGGCCCATGACGACCTTGCCGAGCTCGGGCTTGTCGATGAGGGCCGCGTCCCACGGCGGCGAGGACCACTCCGACGGGTCCGCCTGCTTCACGTCGTACATGAAGTAAACCCCGTACGTCACTGGCGCGCCGGCGTCGAGCGTCGCGAAGACTCCGGGCTGCCCGTCCGTCGGAACGCGCGTGGCGCTCTGGAAGCCGGCGTCCTGGAGCATCCGGATCAGAAGGTCGCAGCCCTCGGAGACGCCGCGGTTCTCGGCCGCGATCGACGGCTGGCGGATCCAGTCCTGCAGGCGCTTGACCGCCTCATCGTGCCGCTTCGGGATCTCGTCGTAGACGCTCGCGAGGTCTGACTTCCCTGGAGGCGTCGTGGGCGCCGCGGGCGCGGCCGAGCCGCGAACGGTGGACGGAATGCTCAGCGTCGCGGCGGTCGCGCCCACACCCTGCAGGAATCTGCGTCGATCCATTGCGTTCGGCCTCCCCGCCGCGTCAGCGGCGCTTGAAATATTTCTCGAGCTCTTCCTCGCTCATCGACAGGACCACCGGCCGCCCGTGCGGGCACGTGAAGCGGTCGCGCGTCTTGGCCCAGTCGCCGATCAGGCGTCGGATCTCCTCGGGTGCGAGATGGTATCGGATCGTGACCGCCGAGCGGCAGGCCACGCTCGCGGCCACCTTGTCGCGGCGCAGGACCTCGTCCGCGTTGCCCGTGTCGGCCAGCGCCGCAAGCGCCATCCGCATCGTCTCCGCCGGCTCCCGGTCGGTCGCCTCCGCCGGCAGGGCCGCGATGGCCCAGGAGCGGCCGGACATCGGCTCGATCTCGAAGCCGGCGGCGGACAGGTCCGCATACCGCGCCGCCAGCGTCTCGGACTCCTCGGGCGTCGCCTCGAACAACACCCGCAGCAGCAGTCTTTGCGAGAGGACGCGCCCCGAGGCGATCCGGTCGCGGATGCGCTCGTAGAGCGTGCGCTCGTGCGCCGCATGCTGATCGATGATCAGGAGCCCCTCCGGCCCGGACGCGAGGATGAAGGATTCGCGGTGCTGCCCGATCGGGACGATGTCGGGAATCTTGCGTTCTTCTTGGGGCACGATGGCCGTGGCCGCCGGCGTGTGACGGGGCGGACTCGGGACTCCGACCGGCGGGCCGCCGGGCAGCAGGTCGACGTAGCCCGATTCGCCCTCCGCCACCTGACTGCTCGTGTCGCTCGGCGGCACGGAGCGCAGGCGGCGCTCTTCCTTGCCCGCGAGCAGCGCCGAGTTCAGCGCGTGGTAGACGAGCCGGAACGCGGTGGCCGCGTCGGCGAAGCGGACCTGCGTCTTGCCCGGCGAGACGTTCACGTCGATCGCCCCCGGCTCCCCCGTCAGGAACAGGAAGACGCCAGGATGGCGGTCGGTCCGGATCGCGTCCTTGCTCGCCTGCCCGATCGCGCGCGCGATGGCGCGGTCCTCGACCGGCCGCCCGTTGACGAAGAGGAACTGGAGCCGCCGCGTCGGGAACGTGACCGAGCCGCGCGTCGCGTAGCCCGTCAGCCGCAGCGCGCCCGACTTGGCCTCGAAGAGGTCGATCTCGCCGAGCGTGTCTCGGCCGAAGACCTGGAGGATCCGAGCCCCGCGGTCGACGGCGGCCGGCGCGTCGAGGGTCTCGCGGCCGTTCGACCGTAAAGAAAATGCGACGGCGGGATTCCCGAGGGCCGCGCGCGTCACGGCCTGCGCGATGGCGCGCGCCTCCGCCTCCGGCGAGGAGAGGAACTTGCGCCGGGCCGGCGTCTTCGCGAAGAGGCCCTCGACCAGCACGTCCGTACCGCGCGGCCGGGCGGCGGGTTCTTCCCTCGCCTTGCCGCCGTAGTCGATCGTGAGGCGGACGGCCTCGCCCGTGGGCGAGGTCCCGTCGGAGCTCGTCAGCGTCAGCTTCGAGACCGACGCGATCGAGGGCAGCGCCTCGCCCCGGAAGCCGTAGGAGGCGACCCGCGCCAGGTCCGCGTCCGAGGAGATCTTGCTGGTCGCGTGCCGCTCCAGCGCGAGCCGCGCGTCCTCGGCCGACATCCCGGAGCCGTCGTCGCGGACGAGGATCCGTTCGATGCCGCCGCCGTCGGCCTCGACGAGGATCGACGATGCTCCCGCGTCGAGCGCGTTCTCGACCAATTCTTTGACGGCCGACGCGGGCTTCTCGACCACCTCGCCCGCCGCGATGCGATCGATGACCGAGCTCTCGAGGCGATGCACGCGGGCCATTGCGCGAAGTCTATCGCTGCCGTCGAGACGCCCACGGCTCTCGCGACATCCCTTCGCCGGTCGCGAGCTGCGCTCGCGACAATGTAGAAACGAGTGATCGCCGGCGAGCTCCACAAAAAGGAGTGGCGATGACGAGCAAGATCCGGCTCTGCGTTCTGGTGGCGATCCTCGCGTCGACGGCGGTTCGGGCTCAGAACGGGCCGGACAACGATCCGGACGGCGCTCCCGGCTACGTCAAGAGCGTCTTCGATCACGGCCAGGCCGATTCGATCAACCTCTACAACGGGCAGCTCACGCTGCCGATCCCGCTCGGTCCGACCTATCCGATCGGCCCCGGGCTCAAGCTCCAGCTGATGCTGACCTACAACTCGCAGGTCGACACCTACGGCAAGCCTCTCGTGCAGAGCGTCGACTACACCTACAAGCCGCTGACCGGAAACCCGTCGCTCGGGATTGGCTGGTCGCTGACGCTCGGCGCGATCAAGACCTGCCAGCACGGAAGCGTCACGTTCGGGGTCTGCTACTTCGGGCCGGACGGCAGCCAGCACCTCTTCAACAAGCCCCAGGCCAACGGAAGCATCACCGGCGACGCCTCGATCTACTTCCTGCGGGGCACCGGCCCGTACGACATGTGGGATGCCGACGGCAACCACTACGAGTTCGGGAACGCCGGCCACGTCACCGGTTACGACGCGGCGGCCACCGATTTCGCGAAGGGGCGCGACGGCTGGTACCTCACCCGCCTCACGGACCCGTTCGGCAACTCCTACTCCGTGACGTACTGGACGAACATCAACCCGCTCTGGACCTATTCGCTGCCTCCGCTCTCGCAGTGCCCCGCGAGCGTCCGGCCGCTCCTGCAGATGCCGCCCACCAACAACACGGGGACGAGCTGGATCCCCAAAGACGTCACGCTGCCCTCGGGCCAGAAGATCCACGTCAACACCGGGAGCAACGGGCCGATCGGGTCGATGATCCTCTCGGCGGATTTCCCCGTCCTCGTGAACGGGACGCTCGCGACACGGACGTGGGACTTCGACTACGGAACGGCAGAGCCCTACGCCAAGGACTGCGGCGGAGGCACGACTCTCAACGCGAACCTCCAGGAGCTGTCCGCGATCAACCTGCCGTCGGACCTCGCCGGAGCGCCGTCCTACCGCTTCCACTACGTTCACGGGCTCCTGACGAAGGTGACGCTGCCGACGTCGGGGACGATCGCCTACTGCTATGCGCGGTACCACTTTCACCACGGGCGCGCCGGTGCCATGCGCCCCAACTGCGCTCCCATCGCACCTCCCGACGCCGAGCTCGTCCTCGTGCAGGACGGACAGTTCTGCGACGGGTCGACGGCCGAGCTCGAGCCTCCGCCCGATCTCCCGCCCGGCGAGTGCGTTCAGGACAACCCGGTGCGCTGGATCGACAACCAGCTGGGCGTCTCGACACGGACGGAGACCGTCGGGACCGCGTCGAACGTGACCACCTACGCGCAGATCGCCATGCCGCGCGGCGAATCCGGGACGGAGCCCCAGACGCTCACGATCGTGACCCTGCCGCCGACCGACAAGAACGCGGCGGGGGACGCGGGACGCCAGCGCGCCCGCGCCGTCCTCTTCACCAGCAGCCCGCGTGTCCTCGGCCCATGGCCCACGACCG
Organism: Thermoanaerobaculia bacterium; assembly: GCA_036493875.1. Classification (GTDB taxonomy): domain Bacteria; phylum Acidobacteriota; class Thermoanaerobaculia; order UBA5066; family Gp7-AA6; genus DAHUXD01. Next base: position 3,422 of record DASXPB010000033.1, on the reverse strand, counting down.
CCAGGTACAGCGTCCCGGGCGACCGCGTCGGAGCGGCCGTGGAGGAACGCACCTTCGAGACGCCGCCAAGCTACAGCCTGACGAACGAGCCCTTCTGCACGGGCGATCCCGGGACGGATGAGGGATTCTGCGGCAGCAAGGCGATCCGGGTCTCCCAGTCCGCCTACGACTACGACGATGCGGCCAACAAGGAGGGCAACCGCCGACTCCAGAACGAGAAGACGATCTACGGCGGGAGCGCCTGCGGCTCCTGCGCCTATCACCAGGTCGCTCTCTCTCCCGCGTCGACGTGGGAGGCCAACGGACGCCACTACGACGTCGAGACGCACTCCGGAACGATGGGGGGCGATGCCCGGACGGTCACGACTGCCTGGGCGCCGGTGAACTGGCCCGCGGGCTCGCCGACCGGCGCGACGATTCTGCCGAGCCTCTTCAACCAGAAGACGACAACCCAGGGATCCTCCACGCGCGACGAGTACTTCGAGTTCGACCCCGGCGACGGCTTCCTGCGAGGCCGCTTCGTCTACGACGCGGCACGCGACATCGCCTTCGTGTCCTGCCGCTACGACGACGGCGCCGGCAACGCGGACAAGGAATTCACGCGCACGCTGTCCTCGAGCTCGGTACCGGCCCGGACCTACTGCTCCTCGAACTATCCCAACTTCCCGGCGTCCGTCGGCACCGACGGGGACCTTTTCGGCAAGGACCTGACCTACCAGAACGGGCAACTCCTGCGCGGCGGCTGGGTCAAGGGATCCGGAACGCCGCCCTTCTTCTTCAAGAACCTGACGCGCGACGGGACGACCGGCTGGATCACCGGATCGACCGACTCCGCCGGCCTGACGACGACGTACCGGTACGACAGTCTGGGACGGGTCGTCTGGATCGACCCGCCGACCGACTTCTCGACCTTCGTCTGCTACGAGAGCCCGACGGCGACGTCGGCGTACCGCGCGTCCGTGCAGCAGGCGTGTCCGGTCGCCGCGACCAACCCCGCGCTGACGACCTGGTCGCACTACGACTACGACGGGGTCGGTCGGCTGTTCCGGGAGAGACGGCTTCAGCCGGCGGGCGCCGTCAGCAAGCGGTTCACGCTCTACGACGCGCTCGGCAACGCACGGTTCAACTCGGAGTGGGTGGCCGACTCGACCTCGGAGTCGGTCTCGGCCAGTCTCTCGACGGCCTGCGTCTTCTCGGGCGGCAACTATGGGACCGCGCGGCCCTCGTCCGCGCCCGGCACCTACAGCCTGTGCTTCGATCCTTTCGGCCGGCCGCAGCAAGTCGTCGGCGCGAAGCACACGAGTCTCTCCACGATCAGCCGCTCCGACGGCGCATCGTTCTACGGCGACACGAAGGAGACCGTTCTGACCTACTGCCTGAACGCGACCTTCTCGAATCTTCAGGCGGCGACGTGCTCGGCCGGCGGCCTCAACGCAACCACCGTCTCGCAGAAGGACGCCGTCGGGCGCCTCGTCTCCGTCACCGAGCCGGGCGGCGACGTCACGTCCTACGCGTACGACATCAACGGGAAGCTGACGCAGGTGAGCCAGGGCGCGCAGGGCCGCACGTTCGCCTACGACGGCGCGGGGTTCCTCCGTTCGGAGACGACTCCCGAGCGGGCGACGACCTACGGCTCGATCGGAAGCCTCGGCAACGTGCGCTCGGAGACGCGACCCGGCGGCCTCGTCGTGACGCGGCTCTTCGACTTCGCCGGCCGGCCGACGGAGGAGGACGCCGGCGGCTCCAGGTACCTGGTGCAGTGCTACGACGGCTCCGGGAGCTGCGTCGACGGAAGCGCGAACTTCTCCGGAGGGACGAACCCGAACGGCAAGCTCACGCGGCGCTACGGCTACAACTGGATCCCCACGGCCGGGCCTCTCGTGGACGAGCAGTTCACCTACAGCGGCCCCAACGGACGTCTGTCCCAGCAGACCACGGGCGTCGGCAACGGCGACCTCTCGTCCACGACGACGCAGACCTGGACCTACGACGGGCTCGGGCTCGTCGCGCAGCACGGCCACCCGCGGGCAGCCGGTACCGGCACATTCACCGTCACCAACACGGCGACCAACGGCCTCTTCACGAAGGTCAACGCCGGTGGCACCGACGTCGTCAAGGCGGCGACCTACAACCCCGCGGCCGGCCTGGCGTCCTGGACCGCCGGAAACAGCGGCTCGAGCGTCGTCACGACGATCGCGCAGGACTCGAGCATGCTTCCGCGTCCCGCGAGCATCGCCAACGCCCTCTGGAGCTCGGGAGCGTACGCCTACGACAGCGTCGGCGACGTCCTGCAGATGGGCGCCGACGCGTTCCAGTACGACGCGCGGGCGCGTCTCCTGGACGCGACGTACGGGGGCGTGCCGCGCGGGTTCACGTACGACCGCTACGGCAACCTCACTCAGAACGGCACGACCTCGTGGGCCATCGACACGGCCACCAATCGGATCAAGCCGACCTCGTTCGGAGCACCGCAGTACGATCCGCGCGGCAACCTCACCGCCTACAACGGTGACTCGATGACCTACGACGCCCTGGACCGCCAGTACCGCAACGCCAACGCCGGCTCGGACTGGGTCTATCTCTTCGACGGAGAGGGAGAGCGGATCGCGAAGTTCCCGGCGGGGTTCACCGTCCTGCGCCGGGAGATGGCGCGGCAGATCGTCGAGGCGAACATGCTGGCCCGGGGCTGGGCGCTGCCGGCCTGCACGGCCACCGTCTTCACCGACGTCCCGTGCTCCGATCCGGACGCGCGTTACGTCAACGTCCTGTACCAGCAGGGCGTCACGGGCGGCTGCAACGACTCTCCGCTCCAGTACTGTCCGGACCGCACGATCACGCGGGAGGAGATGGCCGTCCTGATGGTTCGGGGCTACAAGGGCGTCGGCTACGTCCCGCCGCCCTGCACCGTCCCAGTCTTCCAGGACGTTCCGTGCACCGGCAACACCGCGCCGTATGCGCCCTACGTCCAGCAGCTCTACAATGACGGCGTGACGGCAGGCTGCAACGCGAGCCCGCTCCAGTTCTGCCCCTACAAGACGATCGGCGAGTGGGAGACCGCCGTCTGGATGGCGAAGGCCCCGACGAGTCCGCCGGGCGGCTCCTTCTGGGCCGCGTACCACCCGGTGCCCCGCGGCGCGATCTATACCCTTCGGGACGAGAAGAACCGCGTCGTCACGGAGATGGCCGGAGGCCTCACCGGTGCGTCGACGGCGAGCGTCTCGGTGGCTCGCGACAATACATTCTTAGGGAACCTGATGGTCGCTTCGTACGCCTCGGGCGCATGGACCTACTCTGCCTCGGACCACCTGGGCAGCCCGCGGGCCGTCTGGGACTCCTCGGGACATCTCGTCGAGACCCACAAGTACTGGCCCTACGGCGAGGACTCGGTCGCCACCCCACCGAATCAGCGCCTCGCCTACTGC
>DASXPB010000032.1:0-60347 GCA_036493875.1 Thermoanaerobaculia bacterium | reverse complement strand
CCGGTTCCTGGGCAATCGATGGCTCGCCGAGGCGGGGATCGGATTCGACCGCAACATCCAGCTGGGACTGAAGCTGCGCAGCTCGTTCGGTATCGGCGGGGGCCGGTTCCTCGTCCAGGAGAATCAGAAGCAGTGGTCCGTCTTCGCGGGAATCCTCGGGAACCACGAGCAGCCAGTGCAGGGAGACGGAAAGAACAACGCCGAGGCGGTGGTCGGCACGCGGTACCACTATTTCATGTACGACTTCCCGAAGCTCACGCTCGGCGCCTCGGTGCAGGTCTACCCCAGCATCACGGAGGGGGGACGCGTGCGCCTCGAGGCGACCGGGTCGGCCAAGCGCGAGATCGTCAGCGATTTCTACCTCTCGATCTCGATCTACGACAGCTTCGACAGCCGCGAGCCGACGACCGGCCAGGCCAAGAACGACTGGGGTCCGACTCTTTCGATCGGCTGGCAGTTCTGAGTTCCGGGCCATCCCGCGATCCGCGCCTGCCCGTTCGGGCAGGGCACGGGAACCGTTTTCGTGCTCTGATTCCCGTGTCTTCGTGAGCAGCAAGCGGGGGCAAGTCGCCGCACGGGTGCTGGCCGTCCTTCTGGCGGTCGCGGCGGGCGGAGCCGTCGCCCTCGCCCAGCCGGCTCCCTGGCGGATTCTGACGCTGCACGGCCCGGATGCGATGTTGCCCGCGTCGGTCGCCATCGAGCAGGCGATGCGCGCGCAGATCCAGGCGGACTCGTCCCGCGAGGTCCTGTTCTACTCGGAGTCGGTCGACCTCGTCCGCTTCCCGCTCGCCGATCTCGAATCGGACCTCGTCGCGCTCCTCCAGAAGAAGTACCGGAGCCGCCCGGTCGACGCCGTGGTGGCCTTCGGCGTTGTCGCTCTCGACTTCGGCGACCGCCATCGCGAGAAGATCTGGCCGGGCGCCCCGTTCGTCTTGGTCAGCGCCGGCGATCGCGTTCTTCGCGGCGAACGACCGGCGGGCATGACGGGGATCCCGATCCAGTTCGACGCCGCGGGGACACTGCGGCTGGCGCAGGGCCTGCAGCCGAATGCCCGCCGGATCGTCGTCGTTGCGGGAACTTCGGATTACGACGGCTACGTCGCGGACGCGGTCATCGCGGCCCTGCAGCGATCGCCGAAGAACCTCGAGGTGCGCTTCCTCGGCGACGCGCCCTTCCCGGAGATCCTGGAGGACCTCCGGAAGCTGCCGCCCGATTCCATCGTCCTCTACGGATCGCTCATTCGCGACGGCGGCGGACGGACGCACCTGCCGTCGGATCTGATCAAGCCGATCAGCGACGCCTCGGCGGCGCCGGTCTACGGTTTCTTCGAGACCTACCTCGGACAGGGCATTGTCGGCGGTTCGATCGACAGCCTGGAGGGCCAGGGCCGCTCGGCGGGAAGGCTCACGCTCCGCGTGCTCCACGGCGAGAACCCGGACGCGATCCCGATCGAGCCCGTGCCGTCTCTCGCGACGCGCGTGGACTACCGACAGCTCCAGCGCTGGCGGCTGCGCGAGGAGCGGCTGCCCGCGGGGACGGTCGTGGAGCGCCGGCCGCCGACCCTGTGGCAGAGCCATCGGCGCCTGATCGTGGCGGTCGTCGCCGTCCTCGCCCTGCTCACCGGAGCGGTCCTGAACCTGCTCGTCCACCGCTCCGAGCGCCGCCGGTACATCCGCGAGCTCTCCGATCAGCTGCGGTTCGAGCGGCTCGTCTCGGAGATCTCCGCGACCCTCGTCGACGTCGATTCGGACCGCATCAACGGCGCCGTGGAGGCCGCTCTCCAGAGGGTCCGCAATGCGATGAATCTCGACCGATGCGCGCTCTTCGTCTGTCTTCCGGGGGAAGACGAGGCCCGCTCGACGCACGAGGGGCACGCCCCCGGCGCATCCCGGCCGGGTTCGGGCAGCTCGATCCTCGCCAGAGGCGAGCCCAACGTCTTCGAGCAGCTGTGCGAGGGCGAGACGGTGACGGTCGAGGGAAGCGGTGCGCCTCCGCGGGAGGGCCGGTCGGGCAAGATCACGCTCCTGATCCCCGTCGCCGTGTCGGGACGCCGGGTCCAGGGGATCGCCTTCCAGGCCTTGCCCGACGGCTCGGGCTGGCCTCCGGGCCTCGTTTCGCGCCTGCGCCTCGTCGGAGAGATCCTGATCTCCGCGGTGACCGGCAAGCGCGCGGAGGACGCGCTGCGCGCCAGCGAGGAGCGTTACCGCGAGGTCCTCGACAGCCAGACCGACCTCATCTGCCGCTATCTTCCGGACACGACCCTGACTTACGTGAACGAGGCCTACTGTCGATACTTCGGCAGGACGCGCGAAGAGCTCATCGGCCGCAAGTTCACCGACCTGATCCCGGAGGCCTCTCGCGAGATCGCGCGTCGTCACGTCGACTCGCTGCTCGAGAACCCACGGGTCGAGCCGGACGAGCACGAGGTGGTGCGGCAGGACGGCACGGTCGGCTGGCATCAGTGGGTCGACCACGCGGTGAGGGGCCGGGACGGACGCATCATCGAGTTCCAGGGGATCGGCCGCGACATCACCGACCGCAAGCGAGCCGAGGATGCGGACCGGCGCATCGCACAGGCCAGCCGGCTCGCGCTCCTCGGCGAGCTGACGGCCTCGATCGCCCACGAGATCAACCAGCCGCTCGGCGCGATCCTCTCCAATGCCGATGCCCTCGATCTTCTCCTCGAGAGCGGTCGTTCGCAGCCCGAGCAGATCCGGGCGATCCTCTCGGACATCCGCCGCGAGGACCTGCGCGCGAGCGAGGTCATCCGCCGCGTGCGCTCGCTGGTCCGGCGCCGGGCGATGGACATGAGTTCCCTGGACATCAACCAGGTCGTTCGCGAGGCCCTCCTGCTGGCGGACCCCGAGTGCCGGCGGCGCATGGTCGCCCTCCAGACCGACCTCGCGCCCGGGCTGCCGGCCGTCGTCGGCGATCGGGTCTCGCTCCAGCAGCTCCTGCTGAACCTGATCGTGAACGGCATGGATGCGATGGGCGACGTCTCCGTTCGCGAACGGCGGCTGCTCCTCCGGACCGCCCGGGCGGCGGACTCCAAGGTGGAAGTTGCCGTGATCGACGCCGGACACGGGATCGCCGCCGAAGTCTTCCCGCGCCTCTTCGAGTCCTTCGTGACGACCCGCGAGCACGGGATGGGCCTGGGACTCTCAATCTCGCGGTCGATCGTCGAGGCCCACGGCGGGAAGATCCGCGCCGAGAACAATCCCGACGGCGGAGCGACCGTGTGGTTCGCGCTGCCGGTTCGGGAAGCGGCGGAGGCGACCCACGCGTCGTAAGCTTCTTTCGGGCAGGAGCTTGCGCGCAGTGCGAGGCTTCGACCTGTCCCAGGGATCAACTTGCGTTCTCACGGGACGGCGATAGGATCGGGGCCGATGACCGCGGAGGGCGTACATTACGAGCTCGCTCCCGACGACGATGCAGGTGGCCGCGGCCCGAAGGCGGCCCGCGGCCGGGACGGCGACATGAGCGCGTCGCCGGGCCCCGTCATTCGGGTCGTCGACGACGACGACGGCTTCCGGACCGCCGTCACGCGCCTCCTCCACGCCGCGGGCTTCGAGGTCCGCGCCTACGCGTCCGCCGGCGACTTCCTCCTCGCCGAGGAGGATCCGGTTCCGGGCTGCGTGCTCCTCGACCTGCGGATGCCGGGCCCCAACGGCCTGGACCTCCAGGCCTCGCTCGCGCGGCGCGGCGCCCCGCTTCCGATCATCTTCCTGACCGCGCACGGAGACGTCGCGGCGAGCGTCCGCGCGATGAAGGGCGGCGCGGAGGACTTCCTGACGAAGCCGGTCAAGCGCGAGGTGTTGCTCTCCGCGATCCGCGACGCCATCCGGGGGGATGAGGCCCGCCGCGGGAGCCGTGAGGAGATTCAGATCATCCGCAAGCGCTACGAGGCGCTCTCTCCCCGGGAGCGCTCCGTGCTGGATCACGTGGTGGCAGGCCGGCTCAACAAGCAGATCGCATCGGCGATCGGCGCCTCGGAGCGGACCGTCAAGGCCCATCGCGCCCGCGTGATGAGCAAGATGGGCGCGTCCTCGGTGGCCGAGCTGGTGCGCGCGATCGACCGCCTGGGGCTCGCGTTCCCGCTCGCACAGACCGGGATCGCGGCGTCCTGACTCCCTGATCTCCTGACCTCCTGACAGGCTCCGCTGCCCGAAGGGGCAGCGGGTCGCGCACCAAGGTCCTCCTGTTCAGGTCTCCGCGCTCCCGGCGAGGATGGGTCGAGAGAAATCCATGAGAGAAGTCGTCGTCGTCGAAGACGATCCCGGCATGCGGGAGGCGCTGCAGCGCGTCTTGAGCGCCGGGGGATTCTGCGTCTCGACGTTCGCGTCGGCGGAGGCGCTGCTCTCCGCGGGCCTGCCTCCTGAGACCGGGTGCTGCGTGTTCGACGTTCGGCTCCCGGGCGCCTCGGGGCTCGAGCTCTACCGAACGCTCGCGGCCCGAGGCGTCGCGGGCCCCACGATTTTCGTGACGGCCTTCGACGATCCGTCGGTGCGCGACGAGGCATGCCGTCTCGGTGCGGCGGCCTTTCTGATCAAGCCCTTCGGAGGCCGCGAGCTCGTGGAGGCCGTGATCGCGGTCGTGGGGGTGAACGCGGCATCGTGAGTCGATTCGCGGTGCTTCGCCGGCTCTTTCTCTTCGGCGTCGCGCTTGCGGCGGCCCGCGCCGGATTCGCCCAGACCGACCCGCTCGCATCCTGGAACGACGGCGCCGCCAAGTCGGCAATCGTCCGGTTCGTCGCCGACACGACGAAGGCCGGTGCGCCGGGCTTCGTGCCAGTTGAGGAGCGCATCGCGACCTTCGACAACGACGGGACGCTCTGGGCCGAGCAGCCTCTCTACTTCCAGTTCCTGTTCGGAATCGACCGGATCAAGGCGCTCGCGCCGAAGCATCCGGACTGGAAGACGACCGAGCCCTACAAGTCCGTCCTCGAGGGGCACGCGGACAAGGCGCTGGCCCAGGGCGACAAGGCTGTCCTCTCGATCATGATGGTGTCGCACGCCGGCATGACGACCGAGGAGTTCGACGCGGTCGTTCGAAAATGGCTAGAGACCGCGAAGCATCCCCGGTTCGACCGGCCGTACACGGAGTGCGTCTACCAGCCGATGATCGAGCTCCTCGGCTACATGCGCGCCAACGGCTTCAAGACGTTCATCGTGTCTGGAGGCGGCGTCGAGTTCATTCGCGTCTTCGCCGAGAAGGTCTACGGCATTCCACCCGAACAGGTCGTCGGAAGCTCGAACGAGACGAAGTACGAGATGCGCGACACCGGTCCGGTTCTTCTGAAGCTCCCGAAGGTCGCATTCGTCAACGACGGCCCCGGCAAGGCCGAGGGCATCAGCCGCTACATCGGACGGCGGCCCGTCTTCGCGTTCGGCAACTCCGACGGCGACAAGCAGATGCTGGAGTGGACGGCCGCCGGGAGCGGAACACGATTCATGGCCCTCGTTCACCACACCGACGCCGAGCGCGAATGGGCCTACGACCGCAGGTCCCACATCGGCAAGCTCGACAAGGCCTGGGACGAGGCGGTCCAGAGAGGTTGGATCGTCGTGGACATGAAGAAGGACTGGAACAAGGTCTTTGCGTTCGAGAAGTAAGGAGGGATCGATGAGCGTCGGAAGATTCGCGTTTCTGGCCGCCGCGCTCGTCGTGCTGGTGCCGGTCCGTTCTTCAGGGGCGAGGTGAAGGATTCGCCTTGCAAGGAATCCCTCTACTGGAGCGACGACGGCGAGCTATTCGCGATTCGGTCCCCGATTGGAAGATTTCCTTCATCGAGCGGTACCACGAGGGCCTCGACATCTGTATCAAGAACTCCACGCGCCTTCGCGGTCCGCTGCTCTACAAACTTCGCGCCGATCCCTTCGAGCGCGGTGCCCACTCCTTCCTGTACGACGATCGGCAGGCGCACCGTGTGTTCATGTTCGTTCCGTCGCAGGCCATCGTGGGAAGGTGGCTCGAGACGTTCAAGGAATTCCGATCCGCGCGAAACTCGCGAGCTTCAACCTCGACGCGGTGATGCGGAAGGTTTCTCCCTCGTCAGACTAGCGTTCCCGGTCTCCCGTTTCGCCGCGCCCGGTTCCCCTCACCGCGGGTCCGGGCGCGTTTCCTTTTCGGGCGCCCAGCGCCAATTTCGGATCTCCGGCTTGTCCTCGCCACGCTCGCGGATATAAGCGCTGTGCTCGGCGAGCATCGCGTCGAGCTCGTCGACCATCCGTTGACCGTCCGGAACGGGCCTCTTCAGCCGCCGGATCACGTCCTGCGCCAGGTGGAAGCGGTCGAGATCGTTCAGCACTGTCATGTCGAAGGGCGTCGTGATCGTGCCCTCCTCCTTGTAGCCGCGCACATGGAGGTTGCGGTGGTTCGTCCGCCGGTACGTCAGCCGGTGGATCAGCCAGGGATAGCCGTGGTACGCGAAGACGATCGGGCTGTCCTTCGTGAAGAGCGCGTCGAACGCGGCGTCGTCGAGACCGTGCGGGTGCTCGCTCGCGGGCTGGAGCTTCATCAGGTCGACGACGTTGACCATGCGGATCCTCAGGTCCGGGATGCGGCGCCTCAGGATCGAGATCGCCGCGAGGATCTCGAGCGTCGGCACGTCGCCGGCCGCCGCCATGACGACGTCCGGATCGCCGCCGCCCTCTCCCTCGTTCGAGGCCCAGTCCCAGATCCCGATTCCCGCTGCGCAGTGGCGCACCGCGGCGTCCATCGCGAGCCACTGGGGCGCCGGCTGTTTCCCCGCGACGACGATGTTCACGTAGTGCCTGCTCCGGAGGCAATGGTCCATGACCGAGAGGAGGCAGTTCGCGTCGGGCGGCAGGTAGACGCGCACGATCTCCGCCTTCTTGTTGCAGGCGACGTCGATGAACCCGGGATCCTGGTGCGTGAAGCCGTTGTGGTCCTGCCGCCAGACGTGCGAGGAGAGCAGGTAGTTGAGCGACGCGATCCTGGCGCGCCAGGGGAGTAGCCGCGACACCTTGAGCCACTTCGCGTGCTGGTTGAACATCGAGTCGACGATGTGAATGAACGCCTCGTAGCTGTTGAAGAGACCGTGGCGGCCCGTCAGCAGGTACCCCTCGAGCCATCCCTGACACTGGTGCTCGCTCAGGACCTCCAGCACGCGTCCCTCTCGCGCGAGAAACTCGTCGTCGCTTGACTCCTCCGCCTCCCACTGACGGTCGGTTTCCTCGAAGACGGCCTCCAGCCGGTTCGAGACGGTCTCATCCGGGCCGAAAAGACGGAAGGTCTCGCGATTCGACTTCACGACGTCACGGAGGAACTTCCCAAAGACACGCGTGGCCTCGGCCTCGCCGCCGCCCGGGGCCGTCACGGGCACCGCGTACGTCCTGAAATCGGGGAGCGCGAGGTCGCGCAGGAGCAGGCCGCCGTTCGCGTGCGCGTTCGCCCCCATCCGGCGACCTCCCTCCGGAGCGAGCGCCTGGAGCTCCGGGACGAGCCGGCCCCTCACGTCGAACAGCTCCTCGGGCCGGTAGCTCTTGAGCCAGGCCTGCAGTTGCGCGAGATGCTCGGGGTTCCTCGCCGGGTCGGAGAGCGGGACCTGGTGCGCGCGAAAGGTTCCCTCGACTTTCTTGCCGTCGACGAGCTTCGGGCCGGTCCATCCCTTGGGCGTCGCGAGGACGATCGCCGGCCAGGTCGGCCGCTCCGCTCGCGAGTCGGCCCTCGCGGCCCGCTGGATCTCACGGATGCGCCCGAGGGCGGCGTCGAGGGCGGCGGCCATCCGCGGGTGGACGTCGGCCGGATCGTCGCCTTCCACGAACGCAGGCTCCCAGCCACAGCCGCGCAGCATCTTCTCGAGCTCGGTGCGCGGGATACGGGCGAGGACCGTCGGGTTGGAGATTTTCCAGCCGTTCAGGTGGAGGATCGGAAGCACGGCGCCGTCCCTCGCCGGGTCGAGGAACTTGTTCGAATGCCAGGCGGTGGCGAGCGGCCCCGTCTCCGCCTCGCCGTCGCCGATCACGCACGCGACGAGGAGATCTGGATTGTCGAGCGCGGCGCCGAAGGCGTGCGAGAGCGAGTAGCCGAGCTCACCGCCCTCGTGGATCGACCCCGGAGTCTCGGGCGCCACATGGCTCGGAATACCTCCCGGGAAAGAGAACTGCTTGAACAGCCTCCGGAGCCCGGCCTCGTCCCGCGTGATGTGCGGATAGATCTCGGTGTAGGTCCCCTCGAGGTAGACGTTCGCCACGAGCGCCGGGCCGCCGTGCCCCGGCCCGGCGATATAGATCATGTCGAGGTCGTGCTCGCGAATCAGCCGGTTCAGGTGCACGTAGAGGAGGTTCTGGCCGGGAGTCGTTCCCCAATGCCCGAGCAGCCGCGGCTTAACGTGCTCGGGCCGGAGCGGCTCCCGCAGCAGAGGATTGTCCAGCAGGTAGATCTGGCCGACGGAAAGGTAGTTGGCCGCCCGCCAGTACGCGTCCATGAGGGCGAGCGGGGGCGGCGGGGCCGAATTCGCGCTGGTCTCTTCCGGGTTTGTTTTCCTCATCGTGCTCATTGGGTACCGCTCAGCTTCTCTCGCACGATGCGCGCGATCACGACCTCCTCGTCCGTCGGAATCACGCGCACGATGACGGCGCTCCGGGAGTCTGATATCACCGCGCCGTGAGCCTCGTTGGAAGATTCGTCGAGGACGACGCGGAGAAAACCCAGACGGCTGCAAATCTCGCGCCGAACCTCCGCCGAGCGCTCGCCGATGCCCCCGCTGAAGACGATCGTCTCGAGGCCTCCGAGGACGGCCGCAAACGCGCCGATCCACTGAACCGCGCGGTAGCAGAAGAGGTCGAAGGCGTCGGCCGCACGCGGGTCCGCGCGGCGGCGCTCCTCGAGCTCCTTCATGTTCGCGGTCCCTCCGGAGACTCCCCGCAGGCCGCACTCCTCGTTGACGAAGGCGAGGCGGTCGCGGTGGCTCGCCCGTCCCTCGAGCCGCAGCAGGTGAACGAGGAGCCCGGGATCCAGGTCCCCCGGCCGTGTCCCCATGACGAGCCCCGCGGACGGCGTGAATCCCATCGACGTGTCGACCGGCCGGCCGTCCCGGAGCGCGGCGAGGCTCGCGCCGGAACCGAGGTGTGCCAGAACGACGCGGCCGTCGGCGGCGAGGTCGCCGGCGGCCTTCCGCAGCGCGTCGAGGAGGTACGTATACGACAGGCCGTGGAAGCCGAGCCGGCGAATTCCCGCCTCGAGGTACGCGCGTGGGATCGGGAGGAGCTGCGCCACGCGGGGCAGGTCGCGGTGGAAGGCCGTGTCGAGGCAGGCGACCTGCGGGACCGCGGGAAGGAGTCGAGACGAGGCCTCGATCAGCGCGATCTCGAAGGGCAGATGCTCCGGATCGAGAGGGCGGGCCTCGTCCAATTGCCGCAGCACCTCCGGCGTGATCCGCTGGTGCTCGAGCAACTCGGTACCCCCGTGCACGATCCGGTGCCCGACGCCGGACACGGTGCGTGACGGAACGCGTGCCGAGAGCCATTCGATCAGCCGCTCGGTGGCACTCTCGGGATTCGCGGCGTCGATCTCCGAGCGCTCGGGCGGCCCCCCGGCCGTACGGACGTCGAGGATCGCCTGGCCCTGTCCGATTCCCTCGATCGCCCCGGAGACCTCTCGCCGGAGACTCTCGAGCTCGAACACGGCGAACTTGACGCTCGAGGAGCCGCCGTTGATCGCCAGAACCCGGGACACCCGCCGCATTGAATCACGCCCCCGAACACCGCCGCGCGACCTCGAGACCAGAGAAGCTAGGAAGCCGCGGGACCGCGGCGCCGCCGCGCGACGGCAAACCCGACCAGCATCAGCGCTGTCAGCGCAGAGATCGAGAATCCGGCGCGAAACCCGGGCGGGCTGTACCGCAGCTCGACGCGGTGCACTCCGGAGGGCAGCCGCAGCGCGAGGAACGGGCCATTGGCGCGCCGGAGCTCGAGCGACCGGCCGGAAGCCTTCTCCCTTGCCGACCAACCCCCGTCGTGCACGAGGGAGAGGACGACCCACGACTCGGCGTTCGCGACCTCGGCCGTGAATGCAACCGCGTTGGTCTCTTCGCGGTAGTCCGAGACCTGCGCCTCGCCGCCCGACGCGTCCGCGCGGCCGTCCGCCGCTGGTCGGCGGTCTGGAGTGTCCAGGATCCAGGCCGTCCGCCTCCAGTCGGCGTTCCGGACGATTTCGCGGAACGATGCGCCGAAGAGCGCGTTGGCGTCGGCGGCGGGCAGCCACCCGGGCGGCGGCGGCGCGACGAAGCGGACGCGCTCCGGCACGAACGCCCGCGGCAGCACGTTCGCGTTCTCGAAGACGCGGCCGTCGGGGCCGTCGTAGGCCAGGCTCCAGCGCGCGCCGGGGGCGTCCGCGCCCGGCAGCGTGATGGCGTAGCGGACGTTCAGAAAGTCCATCGCCGGCGCGTCGACGCGGCGGATCGTCTTGAAGTACTGGTACGGATACCCGCAGGTGAGATTGAGAAACGTGAGGTAGTCCCCGCGTTCGACCGCGTCGTGCGTCCGAATGTCTTCCATTCCCGCGAAGACGTTGGTGCTCGGGAACAGGACCGGACCCGCGCCCACGACGCGAAACGGTTGCGGCCGGGATCGTAGGAACTCGACGAGGGGAGTGGGAGGAAACAGGTCCGACGGCGACGACAGCTGGAAGATCCCTCGCCACTGGAAGAGGAGCTCCGCCGCGGCGAGGATCGTGAGCACGGGCACCGCGATCCGGATCCGGCGCCCGAGGGCCGCCAGGAGGACGGCCGTTGCGGCGAGCACGGCCAGCGTCAGGACGAGACGGCGCTCCTGGTAGGCCGCGGCCCCGGCGGCGGCGTGCTCCGAGCGGAAGGCCAGGAACGCGGCGACGGCGAGCCCCGCGAAGAGAAGCGGAGCGATCAGGGCGCCGAGCCAGGCCTTCAGGCGGTGCGCACCGGCGCCGCGGGCGGCGGCATCGCGCGCGAGGCGATCGAGCTCGAGCGCGGCGAGCGCGGGGCCGGCCAGCGCCTCCCACGAGTGGAATCGCAGCGGAAAGAGGTACCGGATCCACGGGGCGTGGCTGACGATTTCCGCGAGCGGCCATGCCCCCACCGCCATGCCCCATCCCACGAGGAGGAGCGCGGCGAGAACCCACTCCACGTTTCGACGCTTCGACCCGGGGCGCAGGAGGAGGAAGGCCGCGGTCCAGCCCACCAGCCCGAAGTACCCGAGGGTGACCTCGGGAAAGGCTCCGCCGACCAACGGGAGCATGGGCGAGCTCATTCCGTTTCCCACGGACTGCGGGAACAGTGCCGTCGGGAGCTGGCGCAAGAGCGGCGCGTGGGGAGCCGCAGAGAGAAGCGGCTGCCAGTACGGGCGCTCCGCGGCGACGAGGCGGCCGGAGCCGGAGACGGCGAAGACGGACGGGATCAGGAGAAACGCCGTCAGCCCGACCGCGGCCGGGGCGGCGCCCGCGAGAACACGGAACACCGCGCGCGCCTCGGGCAGCCCACCGGACAGCGCTCGGAGGACCAACCAGAGGCCCATGAAGACGAAGCCGACGACGGCGCTCTCCGCATGGCCGGCCAGCATCGTGCAGACGAAGACCACAGCCAGCGCGGCGCCCACGCGCCGCCGACCATCGCGGTCGCGCGCCCGTTCGAGAAGGAAGAGCGTCCACGGCCAGAGGCTGAAGACGGCCGACTGCGGGAAGATCAGAAAGGGCGGGGTGAACGAGAAGGAGAGGGCGAAGACGACCCCGGCGAGCTCGGCGCTGCGTGCGGAGGCTCCGAGCTCGCGCACCCAGAGCGCCATTCCCACAGCGGCCAGCAGGAGCTTGATCGAGGACGTCAGGGTGTAAGCCTGGGCGAGCGGGAAGAGGAGGCCGACGAAGGTCCACGGCGAGAACGCCGCCGAAACGCCGTTGGCGGCGAGCGGCATGCCGCAGCCGTTCCAGCGATTGAACAGGGGAAGGCTTCCCTCCTTCCAGGCGAGGCGGGTCTCCTTCGCCCACGGCACGATCTGCGTGACGCAGTCGTTCAAGTAGGGATTGAAGGTCGGCCGATACGTCTTCGGGTACATCCACGGAGCGACGTTGCGCGCGTGGTCGAGGGGGAGGACCGAGAGGCCGGACGTGTAGGCGCGGGGGAAGGGAAGCACCGAGACCAACAGAAAGAGGCCGATCGAGATGGTCGGCAGCGGACGTCCGAGGCTGCGCGCCGCCGCGGCCACGCCGAGCGCGGCCGCCGCCAGGATCACGAGCATGACGAGCCCGAGGATCATGGGGATGGCGTCGATCTCCACCCGACGAACCGGCCCGCGACGACCTCGACGACGCGGTAGTTCGCGTAGACGTAGTCCGCGACGAGGGGAGTCCGCAGGGCGTTCGCGACGCCGTCGAAGGTGTCCGTCCACTCGCCGTGCGGCAGGACGACCATCGGCGGGCGCTCCCGCTCGAGGGCCGCGATGACCTCGTGCTGGAACGCCTCGGGCTCGTAGAACGGGGCGGCGACGAAGCGGATCGGGTTCGGGCGGTCCGCGTAGAAGTAGAGCGCCGCCTGGTTGGAGAAGTCGAAGAACGTCTCGTCCGGGCGCAGGTGGGCGTCGAGGTGACGCCGGAACGCGTCGAGCTCGTCCGCCTCGGCGCAGGGGACCAGCGCCCGGCCTCCCCGCACGGGAGAGCGCCAGCAGCCCGCGTCCGCCGACGCATCGCCCTGCCCGCGGACGCCGAGCCACCAGCTCTGCAGCATCCAGCGCGGATCGAACCGCACCCAGAGAGCGGCCGTGAGCGCCGCGGCGAGCGCGAGTCCGGGAAGACGAGGGTACGCTCGCGCTCCGCGAAAGACGAGCCACGTGATCGGGAGCCCGGCGAGGACGCCGTAAAGCGCGATGTGCCCGGCGTCGACGCGGCCGAGGATGCCTCGGACCGACACGACGGCGACCGCGGTCGCGGCGAGAGCGCCGCGATCCACGGCATCGAGGCGGCGGGCCGCGGCGCGGAACAGCAGGATCGCAACCGCAAGACCGAGGAGCAGGATCGGAGCCAGCCAGCGCAGCGGTCTCTGGGGATTCGGGGAGAGGAGCGCCGCGAGCAGGTCGGGCGCCGATCCGTCACGCAGAAGCGCCACCGTCGTTCCCGCAGGGAGCGCCCAGATGTCCTCGATCGAGCGCGGGAGCTGATCGAACGAAACCCGGACGAAGGGGAGGATCGCGTGCACGCTCGCCAGCATCGCGAGGAAGGGGAACGCACCGGCGAGTGCGCCCGTGGCGAGGAGGCCGAGTGCCATGAGCGCCTCGCGCGGCCGGCGCTCCAGGAGCCCCAGCGCCGACGCGGCGAGGATCGCTCCGGTCAGGACGAACACGCCGAAATCGAGGGTGAAGAAGAGCGTCAATGCTCCGAGAGCGCCGGCCAGGAACCAGAGCGCGCCCCGCCGCGCGCGAGCCGCGGCGACGAGCGCGGCCAGCGTCAGGAACGCCGGGAGCTGCCGATCCGAGAGGAACGGACAGAGTGCGAGCGATACGAGAAGCGCGGCGCCGGCCCAGAGCCAGCGCGGGCGGAAGAGCATCCAGCAGGCGAGCGCCAGACCGGCGACCGCGAGCGCCGTCATCGCCGAGTGCAGGGTCCAGAAGACGCCGAGCGTCGGAGCGGCGAAGCGGAAGACGATCGCGTCGAGGCCGCCGTCCGAGCCCCAGCCGTGGACCGGGTACGTGTCGACGTAGGGCCGGCCCCCGGCGAGGTAGGCCTGGGCGTTCGCCAGCATGTGCCCGGCCTCGAAGAACTCCAGGTGCCCTCTCCGATGGAAGTAGATCCGCCAGCCGCAGACGATGAGCGCGAAGAGGACGATCGAAGGCGCGATCCAGCCGACCCAGCCGCGCCGATCGGGTGTGTCGGCCGCAGGAGCCTCGGACTCGGACTCGGATAGTCGCTCGGGAAGAGCCGCTGCGCCGTGCCGGCGCGCGAGGAGGAGTCCGACGATCACGGCGGCGCCCGCGAGCACCGCGCCCGCGCCGAGGGCGAGCCTGGGGCGCAGTCCAAGTCGCCAGAGGAGGAAGCACGAGGCGAAGGCGATCCCCGGGAGCGCGCCGGCCCCTATCCGCGGCAGCCACCGCCCGAAGAACAACGCGGTGAGGGGGAGGACGAGCAGGAACACGGCCGCCTCGGCGTAGGTCGCCGACTTGAAATCGTAGTCCCCGAGCTCTCTTCCCATGAGCCGGGGCGGACCGCTGACGTTCATGGCGAGCGTCCGCACGATGGGGATCAGAGGAAGCGCCCCCAGCGCCCCGCCCAGCGCGGCGACGGCACGGAGGGGGGCCGAGCTCATCGAGGGCATTCTACGTTGGCGATACGAACCGAACGCCTCCCGCGTCTATCTGCCTGCGCTCGGCGCCGCTCGCCTGGCTCGCGCGATCGCTGAGACAATGGCAGCCGTGCGCGACGTCCCGTTCACCCGCTCGCTCGCCGCGCGCCTTTTCCGGCGGGGGTCGAGCATGCGCGAGGACTGGGAGCTGCGCGCCCGCGAGAACGCGCCCTTCTACATCTGCACGGAGTCCTCCTCGGAGACGCCCGAGGGCTTCGCCGCCGGGGGAGAGCGCGACCTCGCGGAGAAGGTCCTGGACGGCCTGTCGGACTCACCCGCCTGGCGGGTGCTCGAGATCGGATGCGGGATGGGTCGCCTGCTCCGTCCTCTCTCCGAGCGCGTGGCCGCCGCGGTCGGGGTGGACCTCTCGGAGGAAATGATCGCTCGCGCGCGCGCGTACTGCGCCGGCCGGCCGAACGTGGAGCTTCATCGGACGGACGGAACCGGCTCGCTCGAGTTCCTGTCGGACGCGAGCTTCGACTTCGTCTACTCCCACATCGTCTTCCAGCACGTCCCGCGCAAGGCCTACGTCCAGCGCTACCTGCGGGAGGCGGCGCGGGTGCTGAAGCCGGGCGGCATCCTGCGGATCCAGGTGGACGGGCGCTCCCGCCAGTTCTTTCGCCGGTGGATCGCGGACTCCTGGTCCGGGGTGGTCTTCTCGGCGCGAGAGCTCGCGCGGCGCCTGGAGCGCGAGGGCTTCGCGGTGTCGGCGCTGGAGGGCGCCGGGACGCAGTATCTGCGCGCGACGGCGACGAAGGTCACGGCGGACCCAGGCTAGCTGTGAATTCTCAACGCGTTATTCACGCTTACGAACTCCCTCTCCCGGCGGGAGAGGGTTGGGGTGAGGGGTCTCTCGCGGGATCTTCCGAATGCGAAAGCGACGCCCCCCTCACCCTGCCCTCTCCCCCCGTTGGGGGGCGAGGGGATTGAAGCGGGAAGACATCATTCGGTGAGCAACCTCTTGAAAAACGACAGCTAGCGCGCCTGGAGGCCCTCCCGCAGCTCGCGCAGCAGCTCGTCCGGGATCGGGACGGGCGCGGCGCGGCCCGAGCCCTCCACGATCAGCACGTGCGGCAGCTCGGGAGTGTCGCCCGACTTCTCGTGGCGCTCCAGCCCGGTGAGCTCGGGGACCTCGCTCTCGCCGTAGGCGCGGAACGCGGCGCGTTCAAAGCCCGCCGCGCGCAGGGCCGCCGCCAGCATCGGCGCGTTGTAGAGGAACTGGTGGCCCCAGGCATGGAAGGCCCGGTTGAGGCGCACGCAGTCGAACACCCGGTTCTCGGCGGTCACGTCCGTCCAGCGGTAGTGCGTCGTCAGCACCCACTCGAGGCTGGGCGTGGACAGCCGGAGCGTTCCGTCGTCGGCGAGTACGCGGCGGCACTCGCGGAGGAAGTCGAGTCCCTCGTCGAGCGAAAGGTGCTCCAGGAAATGCTCGGCGTAGACGGCGGCGACTCCCTGGAAGGGGAGGCCGTGGCGGACGTCGAGCACCTGGTCCACGCCCGGGAGGCCCTGGTTGTCGATGTTGATCCAGCCCGGGATCGACTGCTGCCCGCAGCCGATGTGGAGCCGCCTGGGCCGCCCGTCGTCGGCCTCGCCACGCGCTCGCCTGAAGATCCGCATCGCCGGGGAGCGTGTTTACCACATCGATCCGGGAGCGTCGAGGAACGATCCGTGTGAAGTCCGTGTGTTAGGATCCCGGGAAATTCGTGGGGAGGTCGCATGCGTAGGTTCCTTCGCGCGGCGTTCGTCGCGCTGCCGCTCCTGGCCGCCACTCTCTGTCTCGCTCAGACCACCGGGGACATCGTGGGGAGAGTCACGGATGAGCAGGGGGGTGCGCTCCCGGGCGCGACCGTGGAGGCCCGAAGCCCCTCGTTCCAGGGCGTGCGGACCAACGTCACCGACGCGACCGGAACGTTCCGCCTGATACTGCTGCCGCCCGGCGTCTACAAGGTCACGGCGTCGCTCCCGGGATTCACCCGAGTCGAGCAGACGGTCACGGTCGCCCTCGGGAAGACCGCGGCATCCGACCTCGCGCTGCGCGCCGCCGTCAAGGAGGAGGTCCTGGTCTCGGCGCAGGCGCCGGTCGTGGACCAGAGCTCGAGCGGCCTCGCGACCAACATCGACAACCGGCAGATCCAGTCGCTGCCGAGCGGCCGCAACTACACGTCGATCGTGCAGATCTCGCCGGGCGTCTCGACGCAGGCGACCGCGACGGCGGCCTTCGCGAACGCGATCACGGTCTACGGCTCGACGGGCCTCGAAAACTCGTTCGTGATCGACGGCGTCGTGACCAACGGCGTCGAGTACGGCGCGCAGGGGAAGCAGCTCAACTACGAGTTCGTCCAGGAGCTGGACGTGAAGACCGGCGGCTACGAGGCCGAGTACGGCCGCTCGACCGGCGGCATCATCAACGTCATCACCAAGTCCGGAGGCAACGACTACCACGGCGAGGCGTTCGTGTACTACGACAACGACTCGCTGCAGGCGAACAACAAGCACAAGAACGAGACGAACTTCGGGACGTTCGAGGGGTTCAACCAGCTCGACTTCGGAGCGTCGCTGGGCGGGTACATCCTGAAGGATCACCTCTGGTTCTTCGGGGCCTACGACCGCGTCCAGAACACGACGAAGCAGACCGTCTCCGACCCGGGGCCCCACTTCGGGGAGAAGGCGAACACCGACACCACGACGAACCTCGGCTCGGCGAAGCTCACGTGGATGATCACGCCGTCGCACTCCCTCGTCGGCAGCTTCTTCCAGGATCCGCGCAACGACGTCGGCGCGGTCAACGACGGCTCCCACCCGCTGAACGGGCCTCCCGAGACGTACATCGGGACTCAGAAGATCGGCGGAGAGGACTACTCCGCGCGTTACAACGGCCTCTTCGGGCCGAGCTTCGTGATCACGGCGCAGGGCGCCATCCATCACGAGGAGAACTCGGTGCTGCCCGGCCTGCCCGGCGGGGACGAGATCCAGTTCATCGACCAGAACAACGGGCTCGCACAGAGCGGCGGCTTCGGGCTCATCCAGGAGAAGGCGTTCAAGCGCTACCAGGGAGGCATCACGGGAACCGCGTACCTCGCGAACCACGAGATCAAGGGCGGCTTCGATTACCTCGAGGACAAGGCGGACGTCATCAAGCGCGAGTCCGGCGGCCAGCAGGTCACCATCCTCAACATCCAGGGCTACAACGGGCCGCCCGTGTATCAGCACTTCTACTGGACCGTTCCCGACGCCGCGCTACCCGACAACGTGCCGACGGATCAGTTGAATGCGACGCCCTTCCACCGCTCCTACTCCTTCTTCCTGCAGGACTCGTGGCGCGTCCTGCCGAATCTCACCGTCAACGCCGGCCTGCGCTACGACAACCAGCAGGTCTTCAGCGGCGACGGGACGAAACAGATCAACCTGACGGGAAGCTGGGCGCCGCGCATCGGCTTCTCGTGGGACGCGACGAACGACGGAAAGACGAAGGTGTTCGGCTCGTTCGGCTATTTCTACGAGCAGATCCCCATGGACCTGGTGATCCGCTCCTACAGCTCGGAGCGGCAGCCCACGATCTACAACTTCGACCCGACGTCGATCGCGCCCGACCTGAACGCCGCGATCCTGGCGGGCGACGACGCAGCCTCGCAGTTCCCCGGGACGCCCTCGGCCTGCTGCGGCGGGAAGATCTTCGGCGGCTTCAACGACCTCACGGATCCCGGCCTCAAGGGCCAGTACGTGCGCGAGGGGATCTTCGGTGTCGAGCGCGAGGTGGCGCCCAACTTCGCCGTCGGTGCGAAGTTCATCTACCGGGACCTCCCGCGCATCGTGGAGGACTACCTCTGCCCGGACGGCATCAACTACTGCGTCGGCAACCCGACCGAGGACGGGATGTCGACGCTCTCCACGCTCGACTACAGCACGCGGCTCACGACGCCGCTGCAGAAGCGGATCTACAAGGGATTCCAGGTCGACGCGACGAAACGCTTCTCCGATTGCTGGACCCTCCTGGCGTCGTATCTCTACTCGAAGCTGCAGGGCAACTACGACGGCCTCTTCTCTCCGTACAGCCAGCCCCGCGGGACGGCGGATCCGAACATCTCCGCGCTCTACGACTACTACGACTTCTTCACGGCCGGAGCGGTGCGCCGCGACGTCAACAACAACCTCATCGTGCAGCCCTTCACCGCGAACGGGTATCTGTCGAACGACCGCCGGCACCAGGTCAAGGTCTCCGGCGTCTATCTGACGCCGTTCAACCTCTCGATCGGCATCGTGTCGTACTACCGCACGGGCACGCCGATCTCGCGCATCGGCATCTCCACGGCGTACAACCGCTACGAGTTCTTCCTGCAGCCGCGAGGCTCGGAGGGCCGTGTGCCGGCGGACTACGAGGCGGACCTTCACTTCGGCTATCCGCTGAACCTCGGGCCGGTGACGCTGACCGGGCTGGTCGACGTCTTCAACGTCCTGAACCGGCAGCGCGCGATCGTCGTGGACCAGCGATACAACACCGCGGAGTTCGAGAACCCCAACCAGGTCTGTCCTCCGGGCAGCAGCGACAACGGCTGCTTCGCGGACTACGGCAAGGCGATCGCGCGAACGTCACCGACGTCCGTGCGCTTCGCGCTGAAGCTGGGGTTCTAACGCTTCATGGAGCCAGCGTCGCGCCCGCTCCGGACAGGGTCGCGCCGAAGAACTCGTCGAGTGCGGCCGCCACGGCCCCCGGCCGCTCCATCGGCGTCAGGTGGCCCGCGCCCGGGATCGTGACGAGGCGGGCGCCGGGGATCGTCCCGGCCATGAGCTCGGAATCCGGCGGCGGCGTCAGCGCGTCCTGATCGCCGACCACGACCAGCGCCGGGATCGCGACGCCCGCGAGCTCGCCGCGCCGGTCGGGCCGGTCGCGCATCGCGGTCAGATCCGCCTCCACGGTCTTCGGCGGCTGGCGCCGGATGATCCGCTGTACGCGCTCCACGAGGTCGCGGTTGGCGAGCGACGCCGGCGCGAGGAGCCGCGGCACCATGGCGTCGGCGATCGCGGGGACTCCGGTCTCGGATCGCACGGTCGCGATCGCCTCCTCGCGCTTGGCCTTGCCGGCCTCGTCGTCCGCCGAGGCGCGTGTGTCGACGAGCGCGACCGCGCCGAGGCGTTCGGGACGCCGCTCGAGGAGCGCGAGCGTCGCGTAGCCGCCCATCGAGAACCCGGCGAGCCCGACGGGCGCGGGGAGCTCGCGCAGGATCGCCTCGAGGAAGTCGGCGTAGTCGGCGATCGTGCCTCCGGACTCGGCCGCGGTCTCGCCTCGCCCGGGCAGGTCCGGCTTCAGGACGCGAAACCGGCGGGACAGGAGCCGCGCGACGCCCGACCACATCGCGCCGTCGAGCGGATAGCCGTGGACGAGGACGACGGCCGGACCGGCGCCGGAGCCCGGTCCCGTCTCGCGAACCCGTGCGGTCTGTCCCTTCCAGGTGAGCTCCACGCGCGAATCATCCCTCAGGGAGGAAGCCGCAGGCGAGCGCGATTTTCCGGGTCAGGGTCGGGATGGCCGCGGAACGGAGCTGCTGAGCGGTGAGCCAGCGGGGGGCCAATTTTGGATTTTGTATTGTGGATTCTGGATTGAAGCGCGGAGAGGCGGGATAGACCGCGATCCGGAGATCGCGGTTCATGATCGTGTGGCGGGTCGCGCTCGCGGCGGCCGAGCGGATCCGGCGTAGTCCCAGCGTCTCGAGCTCCCGCCGGAGCGCGGCGAGCGCGGCCTCCGGCGTCCGTCCCTCCGCCGACGGAAACTGCCAGAGGCCCGCGAGAAGCCTCTCCGGTTTCCGCAGGAGCAGCGCGCGCCCGTCCCGCACGGCCACGGCGGCCGCGACGTAGACCCGGGAGACCGGAGGCTTCGGGCGCCGCCGCGGGTAGCGGTCCGGGACTCCGCGACGGCGCGCGGCGCAGGCGTCGGCGATCGGGCAGACGGCGCATGCGGGTTTGCGCGGCCGGCACACGAGCTGGCCCAGGTCCATCAGGGCCGCGGTCAGATCGCCCGGGCGGTTCGGGGCGCCGCGCTGCCACTCCTCCGCGCGCCGCCGGACCTCTCTCTTGTGCTCGCGGCCGCCCGTCATTCCCGGAATCGCATGGACGCGCGACAGCACGCGCGTGACGTTGGCCTCGGCCGCGGGCACGCTCTGGCCGAACGCGAGCGACGCGACCGCCGCCGCCGTGTACTCTCCGAAGCCCGGGAGCTCGTGCAGCTCGTCGGCGCTTCGCGGCCACCGGCCGCCGCGTTCGCGCACGAGCGCGCGCGCGGCGCGGTGCAGGTTGCGCGCCCGCGCGTAGTAGCCCAGGCCGGACCACGCCGCGAGCACGCTCTGCTCGCGGGCGCGGGCGAGCGAGGCGAGGTCCGGAAACCGCTCGAGAAACGCGCCGTAGCGGGGCGCGACGGCCTGGACGGTCGTCTGCTGGAGCATCACCTCCGAGACCCAGATGCGGTAAGGGTCCTGCGTGCCGCGCCAGGGAAGGGCGCGCTTCTCGTGGTCGTACCAGGAGAGGAGCCGGGAGGGGAGGGACAAGAGTCCGGAGCTTACAGCGGAGAGATCCTCACGACGTCGTCGTGAGCGACTCCCGTGGCGCGATCCACCCGGGCTCCTTCATCACGTCGCGGATGAACGTCTTGTCCGCGTCGGTCGGCAGCGTCTCCGCGACATGCTTCTCGTACTGCTCGGGCGTGAGCTTCTCGCCCGTCACCGAATAGGTCCCGCCGGCGAACTCCCCGATGCTCCGATGGAACTTGAGGTCCGGCGCCGTGAGCCTCGGCTTGCCGGCAGGGATGAGCTTGTTGATCGAGTCGAGGAGGCCCAGGACCTCCTGGCGGTAGAGGTCGCGCGACAGCTCGTTCAGGTGCGCCTTGTCCGGCTCGCCGGTCTGGCGGGCCTCGTCGTAGCGGCCCTTGAGTCCCCAGACGTAGAACCACTCGGCCGACGAGGAGGAGTCCTTGCCGAAGAGGTCGTAGGCCGTCGAGAGCCACTTGTTGACGTATCTCTGGAGCAGCTCCGCGGGGACGACTCCGGCCTTCGCGATGCGCTGGAGCCCCATGTGCCCGGTCCCGAGGTGGAAGCCCTCCTCGCGCAGCATCGGGCCCATCGAGCGCGCGAGCGGCGCGAAGCCCGACGTGGAGAGCATGTTGAGCTGGAATTTTCCGTCGCGGTCGACGAACTCGGTGTAGGTGAAGAAGTCGACCCAGTCGTCCACGTCGACGTTGAAGGATCCGAGAAGCCGGTTGTTCTGCCACGCGCGTCGCTCGAGGAGCTTGCGCGCCTCGATCTTGCCGGTCTCGCCGAAGTGGCTGACCAGGAGGTGGCACATCTGCCAGCCGTGGCGCATCTCCTCGACCATGATGCGGCAGACGCTGTCGGTGTCGTAGTCCGACGGCGAGCTCTCGAGCAGGTTGCGCTGCTGCTCGACCGAGGCGAACTCCGTGTCGCCCTGGTAGACGATCAGGTTGAGGAGGGCGTCGCGGATCGGCTGGTGGGGGATCTGCGTGACCCGCTCCCACTTGCGCTGCCCGGCGAAATCGCCGTACTCGATCTCCGACTCCTTGGTGTCGGCGTACTTGGCCTCGAACTGGTAATCCCCGTACTTCGGCAGACGAAGACCGATGTCCTTCTGCCACCCGCGGAAGGCGTCGATCCAGTCGTCGAAGGTCGCGATCTTCTTCATGCTCTCCTCGGAGTCAAACCCAAACGCTTATCATATCGGGTTTATGCCGTTCGAAATCGACTGGGAGGGGCTGATCGTCGGCTTCGAGAGCCGCTCCCACAAGATCACGCATTTCTTCGACCGCCAGACCGGCGACGTCGTCCAGGTCCTCGAGAGGGATGCGGAGCGCCATGCGGAGCTCTCCGCGGACCGGCGCTACGCGGCGCTGCCTCGCGACCATGGCGAGCGCTCGCGCGGGGACCTCGCGGACTTCGCCGAGCACTGCGCGGACGAGGCGTGCCGGCGGGATCTGCTCAAATCGCTCGAGGCGGACGATGCGGCTGGGGAGTTCCGCAAGACCCTGCTGCGCTATCCCAGGGAAGAGGCGCACTTCTTCCAGTTCAAGGAGCGCCGCGCGAAGGAGCGGGCCGTCGAGTGGTTGAAGACGGAGGGCGTCGTCACGTAGTCGGACCCGGGCGTCACAGTCGAAGTCTCAGGACTCCGAATCGCTCCGGCGAGTGGAAGTCCGCCGGGTCCACCAGTGTCGGCGACCAGGCGGAGTACTCGTCGGTGTCTCCCCGATCGACGCGATAGAAGTTGGCGCGCCACTGCGACGGTGCCAACCCGCCGAGGAGCGGGTCGAGCGGTATCCGCAGCGACGCGGACCAGCGCGTCGCGTCGCCGCGTCGTGTCACGCGAGCCTCGAATCCCGGGCAGTTCCATTCCGTCGCGACGCGCATCGTGTCTCGGCGCAGCTGCGGCGACTCGACCCGCGCGTCGAAGAGCGCTCCCAGCGGGTTGACCTCGAATTCGAAATAGACGGTGGGAGACTCGAGCGGCGACAGGAAGATCTCGAACACGTCCTCCTTCCAGAGCGGCTCGTCGCGGCCCGTGTACGTCGCGACGACGCCGGAGTCCTTCCCGTCGAAGCGGACGCAGAGGACGCGCCCGCGCAGGCCGACGCGGACCGCCGTCGGGAGGCGCGGCGGTTTCCCGGTGCGCGCGTCGCGGAGGAAGCTAGGCGGCAGCGAGACGAGGCGCTCGGTGGCGGTGAGATTCGGGACGTCGAGGACGGGAACGTTCGAGAGTGGGCCTGGATAAGCCGTCATCCTGAGGAGCGCAGCGACGAAGGATCCCGGGCTTGATCGCCACCCGGCTCGTCGAGGTCGGGATCCCTCGCTTCGCTCGGGATGATGTGACGCGCGGCTTCGCGCGTCACATCACCTTCCACTGCCGCGAGATGTTGAAGCCCAGATACACGCCCTTGACGCCGTTGACCTTGTCGGCGGTGTACTGGCTGCCCCAGGCGAGGCCGGTCGCGTACTGATCCACGGTCGTCTGGCGCTGGTTGCCCGCGGTGAAGCAGAAGCGGTGGCGCAGGAGCGACTTCTCGATCGACGCGGCCCAGGCGACCCCGGGCGAGTCGTAGCGTCCCAGCCGCGGCGAGATCTCGCCGTGGAGCGAGATCGAGCGGGTCAGAGCCACGGAGACGCCGATCGGTATGTTGAAGACGTTTCGGTAGAGGCCCGAGCACGTCGTGCCGCCGAACGCGTTGGGCACGCACGAGTCGTCGTTGGCCGGGGGAAAACTGGGCGGCACGAAGTTCGGGTTGTACGTCCGGGTGGTGCTGTTGACCTTGGTCACATAGGTCGGGACGGCCGTGATGCGGAATCGCTGGCCCAGCGAGTAGGCCAGGATCGCCTGGGTGAACACGCTCGTCCGATCCGTCAGGTTGCGCTCGCTGCGGATGTCCGCGCCGACGCGGAGGGACGCTCCGATCGGGCAGTCCGACGGCAGGAACTGGTACTGGCCGGAGATCTCCCACGGGTCGAGGCCCGACTCGGAGGAGCGGTAGAAGGCGAGGTTCAGGTTCTTCAGCGGGGCGTATCCGAGGCCGATCCCGATCGAGGCGCCGTTGTCGAAGGAGACGAGGTCGTGGAACGGGCTCGAGTTCTGCACCGCCTGAACGAAGCGATGGGTGAACAGGATGGAGAGCGTCCCCTCTCGAGGAACCTCCACGGACGGGAGATTGATGATGACGTTTCCCTCGATCGGGAAGTACCGCACGGCGGTATCGCCGGAGTCCTTCTTCTCCGGGGTCTCCGCGTTCGGCTGCGATTGCGCCTGATCCTTCGTCGCCGTCGCCTGAGCCTCCTGAGCCTCCAGGATCGCCGGGGCCGGAAGCGAGAGCGCCGCGAGTATGAAAAGAAGTCTCGTTCGGGTCCACATCGTCGTCCCCATCATGCCTTCCCTCCGTCCGGAGCCGAGCCTAGCCCGAAAAGAGGTACGCCGGCGAATCTCACGAAGTTTTGAGGTTCGCGGCGGGAGCGTCGAGGACCTCGCGAACCTTGCGGGCGAGCACGTCGGGAGTGAAGGGCTTGGACACGAAGGCCGTCCCCGGCTCCAAGATCCCCTGCTGCGCGATGACGGCGTCGGTGTAGCCCGACATGTAGAGGACCCGCAGCTCCGGCCGGGAGGCCGAGAGCACGCGCGAGAGCTCGCGCCCGTTCATGCCCGGCATGATGACGTCGGTGACGAGGATGTCGATCGTGCCGGGCCGGCTCTTCGAGAGCGCGATGGCCTCGGCCGGGCTGGCGGCCGAGAGGACCGTGTACCCGTACATCTGCAGGATCTTCTCGACCAGGCCCCGGACCTCCGGCTCGTCTTCGACCAGGAGCGTGGTCTCGGTGCCGTTGAGCGGGGCCGCGGGCGCCGGCGATTCCGCGGGCTCGTCGAGCGGCCGCTCGGAGCGGGGGAGATAGATCTTGAACGTCGTGCCCTGGCCGCGCTCGCTGTAGACCCAGATCGATCCGCCGCTCTGCTTGACGACGCCGTAGGTCGTCGACAGGCCGAGGCCCGTTCCCTTCCCGCGATCCTTCGTCGTGTAGAAGGGCTCGAAGAGGCGGGCCTGCTGCTCCTGGTCCATGCCGACGCCGTTGTCCGACACCGCGAGCATGACGTGCGGGCCCGGCGCGCCCCCGGAGTATCGGGCGTCCAGGTCGACGTTCGCGGTCTCGAGCGTGAGCTGGCCCCCGCGGGGCATCGCGTCGCGCGCGTTGACCACGAGATTCAGGATGGCCTGCTCGATCTGCGCCGGGTCTGCGCGCGTTCTCCAGAGGCCGTTCGAGAGGGCGGTCGTCAGCTCGATGTCCTCGCCGATCACGCGGCGCAGCATCCGCTCCATGTGTGAGATCACCGAGTTCAGGTCGAGCACCCGCGGCTCGAGGACCTGGCGCCGGGAGAACGCGAGGAGCTGCTGCGTCAGCGCTGCGGCGCGCTGGCCGGCCTGCCGGATCTCCTCCGCGCTCTCCCGCCGAGGGTCTCCGTCGGCGAGCTGCCCGATCAGGAGCTCCGTGTACCCCGAGACCGCGGTGAGGATGTTGTTGAAGTCGTGCGCGATCCCTCCGGCCAGGCGTCCGATCGCCTCCATCTTCTGGGACTGCAGGAGCTGCTCCTCGAGCTTGCGGCGCTCGGTCATGTCGAAGAGGGTTCCGAGGATGACCTCGCCGGTGTCGTCGCCCGCGCGCAGCAGCGAGACGTTCTCGATCACCCAGAGGAGGCTGCCGTCCTTGCGGCGCAGCGTCATTTCGTAATTGACGAGGCTGCCTTCCCGCCGCAGCCGCTCGAGGAAGACCTGCCGGGCGCGAGGGTCCTCGTGAAAGGCGACGGCCGGCTGGGCCAGGACCTCCGCGGGCGACGCGTATCCCATCATCTGCGCGAAGGCCCGGTTGCACTCGAGCATCCGTCCTGCGACGGTCGAGCGGAAGACGCCCGCGAGATTGCGCTCGAAGAGCAGGCGGTAGCGCTCCTCGGAGTCCCGCAGCTCGGCCTCCATGCCCTTGCGACCCGTGATGTCGCGCAGGATCGCCTGCGACGCGGACTTCCCCTCGAAGGTCGTGGTGCTGACGCGAACCTCGACGTCGAAGGTCGTGCCGTCGGCTCGCAGCGCGACCGCCTCGAACAGCTCCGCCGTGGCGCGTCCCTGGATGCGGTGCTGCACGATCTCGTCGACCTGCTCGCGCGAGCCGGGCGCGAAGAAGATCGAGATGGGCAGTCCCGCCAGGGGACGCGAATAGCCGAACATCTGGACGCACGCCGGGTTGGCGTAGGCGACCTTGCCGCCGAGGCCGACGGCGACGGCCTCCTGCGTCTGCTCGAGCAGGACGCGCAGGCGCGCGTCCCGGTCGGAGAGCTGCTCGTAGTGGCGCAGGCGCACGGCCCTCTGCCACGCGAGACCCAGCGCCGTGATTGCTCCGAAGAGCGCCGCGGCGGCGATCAGGATCCAGAGCGCCTGCGAGTGGCGCGGGCCGACCGCCTCGGCGCGGTCCACCTCGACGACGATCGCCCACGGCAGATCGGGGACGCGCCGGGACGCCGCCAGGACCGCTCGACCCGACGCGTCCGTGAACTCGCCCGACGTCCGGGGCGCGCGGAGAGCCGCGGCGGCGAACGTCGTCGACCGGCCCGAGGCATCCCGCGGCTCCCGGTGCGCGCCGCCGGGTTCGGACTGCCACGCCGGCGCGATCACGAGGATGCCCTCCGGCTCCGGTACGACCACGAAGAAGTGCTCGCGCGGACCCGCGGTCGAGCGCACGAAGTAGCGGCCGAAGAACGGTGCGGCGTCGACCGTCAGGAGGACGGCCCCGGCGGGTGCGCCGGAGGCCTCCGGAGGAACCGGCTCCGCCACCTGGAGGGTCAGCTCGTCCGAGTCGGCGCCGGCCGGACGGGCCAGGACCAGGTGTCGCTCGCGGACGGCGCGCCGGGCGGTCTCGAGGTGAGAGGGCGCGAGCGCCGGAGCCAGCGAGGAGGCCTGGACGATCGTGCCCGAGGGATCCACGAGATCGACGGCCAACCCCGGCTCGCCCTGCGCGACCTCGTCGAGCTCCTCGCGGACCTGCGCCTCCAGGACCGTCTCGCGTCCGGACCGGGAGCCCGGCCGGCGCGACTCGAAACGCTGCCGGACCGAGGAGAGTCGTCCCACGAGTCGGGCCTGCGCCTTCCAGTCCTCCAGCGCGATCTCCGCGATGGCGAGCCGGTCGTCCGCGAGCCGGGAGAGCCGCGAGCGCCACTCGGCATGGGTAGCCTGCTCCCCGCGTCGGATCCAGAAGGCGGCCAGGAGCGCCAGCAGGACCCCGGTCACGATCCAGGCGACGAGGAGCCACGTCGGAAGCGGACGCTCCGCTGACGAAGACGACGAAGACGACGACGCCGGCGACGAGGAACCTGGCCGGTCGGGTGCGCGTTCGGGGGTCATGCGACGATGGCGCGTCAGGCGCGCAGGAGGGCCGCTCCCCAGTGGAGCCCGGCGCCGAGCGCCGTGAAGCCCACCAGCGCGCCGGGCCCGATGCGCCCCGCGGCCTTCGCTTCGTGGAAGACGAGCGGCAGCGTGGCGGCCGTCGTGTTGCCGTAGCGCTGGATGTTGTTGAAGACCTGCCCGTCGGCGAGTCCCAGGTGCTTCTGGACGGCCTCGTTGATCCGGAGGTTCGCCTGGTGCATCAGCAAGAGCGAGAGATCCTCCGTGGAGGCTCCGTGCTCCGCCAGGATCTCCCGGACGATCTCGGGCATCGCGGTGGTGGCGAGACGGAAGACCTGTCGGCCCTCGACGATGGGGACCGTGGCGTTCGACGCGTACATCTCGGGCGTGAAGTACGGGAAGCTCGCCGAACCCCCGCCCGGCACGTAGAGCTTGTCCCAGTGGCTTCCGTCGGTCCGCATGCGGAAGCCCAGGAACCCCCGGCCGTCCGCCTCGGTGTGGGCCTCGAGCACGAACGCTCCCGCCCCGTCGCCGAACAGGACGGCGCGGTCCCGGTGCGCGGTTCCCCACGCGCGGCCTTCCTCCGAGACGGGACCGTCGGATTCGCCGAAGAGGACCGCCCAGTCCGCGTCGGACCACGGAAAGAAGGAGGCGTGGCACTCCGCGCCGACGAGCAGGACGCGGCGGACCGTCCCGGAGCGGATGAACGCGTCGCTGACGTGGAGGCCCGAGAGGAATCCGGCGCACTGCATGCGGATGTCGATGGCGTGCGTCGTCTGGAGTCCGAGTGACCGCGCGAGGAGCCCTCCGCAGCCCGGGAAGTAGTGGTCCGGCGTCATCGTCGCGAAGACGATGAGATCCACGTCCTCCGCCCGGAGCCCCGCGTCGTCGAGGGCGCGGCGCGCGGCCTGCTCCGCCAGGACGGCGGAGGACTGCCCCCTTCGCGCGAAATGCCGCTCGGCGATTCCGGTGCGCTGGCGAATCCAATCGTCGCTCGTGTCCATGAGCTTCGAGAGGCGGTCGTTGGTCACGACGCCGTCCGGGAGGTAGACCCCTGACCCGCGGACGACCGTCCTCGGAGAGGTCCCGCTTGTGGGAGACGGGGAGGGCACGCGAAGATTTTACCGGACGGTCTCGACGCCCGGCCGGCTGCCAGTCCGCCGCGGGTCCGTTTACCGGCTCCGTCTATCGCGGCGCGGCGAGTTCGAGGTCGCCCGTGAACCCGTCGACCCGCACGGCCCAGGCGAAGACGTTCATCCCGGGGGGCACGTCGATGCGGATGCGGCCCGCCTTCTGGTCGGTGACGCCCATCGCGGCGAAGACCGAATCGAGGCGCCCCGGCTGGTGATCTCCCATCGTGAGGGCCACCGGTCCGGCCGTCGAGCCGTCGGCGCGGAAGCCCGTCACCGTGATCGTGCCGGCGATGCCGCGGTTGTAGAGGACGAGGTGGCTGCGGACCGTTGCGGTCTGCGCGAGGCCGATCGCCTCGAGGGATCGGCCATCCGCCCCGTGGCTTCCGTCGAGCGCCGCGGCGAACCCCCCGTAGTCGCCCTGGTCCGTGTGTGTACCGATCCGCGCCGCGCTCGCCACCGGAACGTCGGAGGTGATCAGGAAGGATCCCTGATCCGCCTCGATCCCGAAGAGCGTCGGCAGGAGATTCGCGACCGCGCTGCTCTGGCCCGCCCCGAGCGCGACGGTCGCGACCCGCGGCGTACTGCCGGAGAGCGGGTAGAAGGTCAGGTCCACGTTGGCCGGGGCGGCGCCGGGATTGGAGAGGTACAGGTCCGTGACGAAGCTCTTGCCACCTCCTCCCGTGACCGCTCCGGCGAGGGGAAGGATCGCGTCCATGCTCGTGAACACCGGCGGACAGGTCACGACGTCCGTGGTTCCCGTGTCCAGGACGTTGACGTAGGCCTGGAGCGAGCCCGTCGCGACGGAGACGCGCACGACGTCGCCCGGCTCGGGGTCGACCCCGAACGCCGAGGCGGCGGGGTTGAACTCCTGCTGAACGTTCTGCGCGAGGTTGAACGGGTATGTGCCGCGCAACGTCCCGTCGGGGGCGACGAGGGTCAGCGTGCCCGTCGCTCCGGCCAGGGTGTAGATCCCGAGCACCGAGATGTCGGCGTCGCGTGCGCTCGTGAACAGCGTGGTCGTCGAGCCAGGCTGGAGGCTTCCCGCCGCGGTCGCCGCGGGCAGCTCGAACCCGAACGCGGGGCCTCCGGGGAGAACGCGGGTGGTGCGGACGGACGCGACCAGATCGGCCGCGGTGCCGCTCGAGACGCGGAGCCGCACCGGCCCGACGATGGCGCCGAGGGTGAAGTTGGGGAAGGCGTCGGTCAGCTCCTGGGTGGCCCCGGCGTCGAGCGTGAACGCCGCCGAGCGCGGAGACGCTCCGGGGGAGAAGAGGTAGAGGGCGTCTCCCCGGATCTGCGAGGTGCCCCGGTTCGAGACCGTCACGTCGACCCGGATCTTGTTGTCCGCCGGGCCGTTCTGCGTCAGGGCCACCGGAACCGACTGGTCGGTGGTCCCGCCGATCGTCTGGGGCACGACCCGGACGAGCTGGCCGTCGACGCCGAACCAGACGTAGCCGCCGTCGAGCGTGATCCCGTAGGTGTGCGTGAGGGCCGTCAGGTTGACCGTGAGGCTCCCGATCGCGCCGCCGTTCACGATGTTGATTTTGGCCGGATCGATCGCCGTCTCCGGCGAGTCGAAGGTCGTCGGGGCGATGACCGACTGGAGGATCTGGACCGGGATCGTCTCCTCGGTCTTGCCGACAGCGAGAGTCTGGGGGGTCAGGGTCTGCGGGACCGGGAAGCCGACCCGCGGATCCAGGATCGAGAAGGCCGAGACGGCTTGCGAGGAGGTGACGTAGAGCCGGCCCTGATCGATCTCGAAGTGGATCGGAGCGGTGATCCCCTGGTAGCTCGCAAGCTCGTTGTTCGCCGGGTTGAAACGGTCCATGCGGTTCGCCGAGATCTGTGCGAGCCAGAGAAATCCCTGATCGTCGAACTGGATCTGCGCCGGGTTCAGGAGCCCGTTCGCGGTGGAGAGCATCGTCCAGGAGGTCTCGGCCTCGGGATCCGCCGTCGGGTCGTCGGGGGGCGTCCACTTGACGATCCGGTTGTTTCCGAAGTCGGCCAGCCAGAAGGCGCCGTCCGGGCCAACGACCATGTCCGCGTAGGCGAAGGTCAAGGTGGAGCGGTAGTCGAGCACCTTGTATTGGCTCGGATTCAGCGGGTCCTTGTAGACGCGCTGCAGCCGGCCCGAGGTCTGCGGGAGCCAGAAGGTCCCGTCCGGCGCGCGGTAGAAGGCGGCCGGGATCGAGCCCGGCACCACGATCTCCGTCAGCGCTCCGGTCGTGGTGTCGAGAGAGGCGATGGCGCAGGCGCCCGCCGGGAGGGTGCTCTCCCCGCTCTCGATGAACCAGATCGTGTTGCCTTCGATCTGGAAGTCGACCGGGTTCGCTCCGAGATGGGCGGCATCCCGGATCTGCCAGTAGGTGATGGTGTGGTCGCGCAGGACGCCGATGCGGTCTGCCGTCGCCTCCAGGAACCAGACCGACCCGTCCGGCTGCGTGTGGATGTTGACGCCGTTGACCGCGGCGCTCGCCTCCGTCGCATGGGTGACGCCGATCGCCGTGGCGTTGACCGGGGTCGCCGTGGTGTTCGGCGTGGGCGACGGCGTCGGGGTGGGCGTGGGGGTCTGGGCGCTCGCGGCGGCCGCCAGTCCGAGCAGGACCGCCGCGATCCGGAAGGGGTGACCTCTCATGGGCGTCGCGGATGATAACCCACGGCCTCGGGCCGGCATTTCTGCCCTCGCCGGAGGCGTTATGCTGGAAGAGGGTTCCTGAATGGCCGCGCGATCTCCCGTCGCCGAATCGCTCGCGCGTCGCACCGTCCCGGCCGCTCCCGAGTTGGTCGAGGTGCTCGAGGACGGACGCCTGCGCTGCTACGCCTGCGGCCACCGCTGTCCGATCCCCGAGGGCCGCGAGGGAGTCTGCCGCGTCCGGTTCCGCGAGGGCGGCACGCTGAAGGTTCCATGGGGCTACGTCGGAGCGCTCCAGTGCGATCCGATCGAGAAGAAGCCGTTCTTCCACGCCCTGCCCGGCACGGACGCGCTCTCCTTCGGGATGCTGGGCTGCGACCTGCACTGCGGCTATTGCCAGAACTGGTTCACCTCGCAGTCCGTGCGCGATCCCGAGGCGGTCGGAACGCCGCGCGATCTCTCCGCCTCCGAGCTCGCGGATCTCGCCGTCGAGAACGGCGCGCCCACCCTCGTGTCGACGTACAACGAGCCGCTCATCACCTCCGAGTGGGCGGTCGAGGTGTTCGCGGAGGCGCGGCGCCGGGGTCTGCGCACGGCCTACGTCTCGAACGGGAACGGCACGCCGCAGGTCCTGGACTACATCCGCCCCTGGGTCGATTTCTACAAGGTGGACCTGAAGTCGATGGACGACAGGCACTACCGTCAGCTCGGCGGCGTGCTCCAGAACGTTCTCGACACGATCGCGGGCATCCACGAGCGCGGGATCTGGCTGGAGGTCCTGACGCTGGTGATCCCGGGGTTCAACGACTCCGACGACGAGCTGACGCGCGCGGCGCGGTTCGTGGCCTCGGTGTCGCGCGACATCCCGTGGCACGTGACCGCGTTCCACCCCGACTACAAGATGACCGACCGCGGGGCGACGCCCCCGGCGACCCTGCTCCGGGCGTGCGAGATCGGGACGGCCGAGGGGCTGCGCTACGTCTACGCGGGCAACATCCCGGGACGGACGGGGGAGTGGGAGAACACTCGCTGCCCCAAGTGCTCCGCGACGGTGATCGAGCGCCGCGGCTTCCGGGTGCTCGCCAATCGCCTGGTCGGAGGCGCCTGCCCCTCCTGCGCGACGCCCATCCCGGGCCGCTGGGACGGCTCGGTCGAGGGGACGACCCGCACGCACGGGATCCCCCTGCCCGTGATCTAGCTCCGGCTCGGTTTCGGTCCGTCCCGTAACATTTCCCTTCGCTCCGGCGTAAACCCCGCCCTCCTCCCCTCGTCCAAGCCCTTGGTTGCTGGCGAAGGGGGACTCATGAGCGTGAATTGGACTCGAGACGCCGCGGCGCACCTGCTGAGGCGCGCGGGGTTCGGCGGGACGCCGGCGGAGATCGACGCGCTGGTCGCCCGCGGGCACGAGGGCGCCGTCTCGTACCTGGTCGACTACGACACGATCGACACCTCGGCCTACGAGACCACGCTCGCCGGCCGGAACTACAACCTCCTGAAGACCGTGGGCCTCCAGCAGTGGTTCATGGACCGCATGGCATTTTCTCCGCGCCCTCTCGAGGAGAAGATGACCTACTTCTGGAACCTCCACTGGACCTCGGGGATCTCCAAGGTCAAGGGCGAGACCCTCATCCTCAACCAGAACAAGACCGAGCGCAGGCTCGCGATGGGGAAGTTCGACGACCTCGTGCTCGCGATCTCCCAGGACCCGGCCATGCTCGTCTGGCTGGACAACGACACGAACAAGGCCACCAAGCCGAACGAGAACTACGCGCGCGAGCTGATGGAGCTCTTCACGCTGGGCATCGGCAACTACACGCAGACCGACGTCACCGAGGTGGCCCGCGCCCTGACCGGCTGGACGGTCCAGAACTACAACAAGACCACCAACTACAACGCCGCCACCTTCGTGAACAACCCCGCCCAGCACGACAATGGGACGAAGACCATCCTGGGCCAGACCGGCAACTTCGACGGCACCGACGCCATCGGCATCATCCTGAACCATACGGACTCCGCGGGCTCGGTCTCCGGACGGTTTCTCGGCGCGAAGCTCTGGCTGTACTTCGCTGGGACGGAGGCCGCGGACTACGTGGTCGACGAGCTCCAGAGCGTCTACACGACCTCGGGCCGCACGATCCGCGAGGTGGTTCGCGCGATCTTCCTCCACGACGACTTCTTCGCGGACCACTCGCTCAAGACCTGGGTGCGGAGTCCGTCCGAGTACGCGGTGGCGTCGGTTCGCATGCTGGAGGCCGACAGCGACTTCTCCTCGGCGGCCAATTCGCTCGCCGGGATGGGCCAGGTCCTCTTCAATCCCTCCGACGCGAAGGGCTGGGACTGGGGGACGGCGTGGATGAACACGGGATCGGTGTTCGCCCGCGCAACGCTCTCGAACACGCTGGCGACCAACCGCGGCACGAGCGGCACGCACTTCGACCCCAATGCGCTGCTCTCCGGCGAGGACGCGTCGACCGCCGACAAGGTGGTGGACCTGCTGGCCTCGCGCCTCAACGTGGACGACGTCTCGTCGGAGGTTCGGTCGTCCTGGGTCGACTACATGAACCGGAACGACGACGGTTCCCTGGGAACCTGGACGAACACGTCCGCCAACGTCGACAAGAAGGTCCGCGGGCTCGTTCACGTCCTGCTGACGAGTCCCGCTTTCCACCTCGCCTAGAGAGAGACGCCCGCTACGGAGGACAGAGCCATGACTTTCTCGCGACGCGATTTCCTGATTCGCTCCTCGGGATTCGTGACCATCT
Organism: Thermoanaerobaculia bacterium; assembly: GCA_036493875.1. GTDB lineage: Bacteria > Acidobacteriota > Thermoanaerobaculia > UBA5066 > Gp7-AA6 > DAHUXD01. The sequence continues at coordinate 26,584 of DASXPB010000032.1, read as the reverse complement.
CGGCGATGGTCCCGCGGTGGGCCGTCAAGGGGGCCACGCGCTTCGAGGAGTCCGTCGCCGCGGACTTCCCCAACCGGACGCTGGTCGTGCTCGAGCTGATGGGCGGCAACGACGGGCTGAACACGATCGTCCCCTACACCGATCCGCTCTACACGTCGCTGCGGTCGCGCATCGGGATCCCGACGGGCTCCGTGCTGCAGCTCGACTCGGCGCAGGGGATGAATCCGGTCATGACCGGGCTCAAGGCGCTCTGGGACGCGAAGCGGGTCGCCGTCGTCACCAACGTCGGCTATCCCAACTCGAGCCTCTCGCACTTCCAGTCGCGCGACATCTGGCACACGGCCGATCCGACGCTCGCACAGCGATTCGGCTGGCTCGGCCGCTGGGCCGACTCTGTACTGGCCGGCAACGACAACCCGCTCTCGTGCACCGCGATCTCGCAGTCGCTGCCGGAGACGCTGCTCGCCGAGCACGTCCGGGTTCCGACCTTCCTCTCGCTCGCGAGCTATCAGTTCCAGACAGATGGGTCCTACGGCGGCGACCACACGAACCAGGTCAATGCGTTCCTCGCGCAGAACGGCAGCGAGTACGAGATCGAGAACACGCCGTCCACGCTCTCCGGCGTCGGGCAGGACGCGATCTCCTCCTCGAACATCCTCCAGACGGTCGGCAACGGCTACGTCGCGATGGGCGCCTATCCCGACAACAGCCTGGCCGCCGGTCTGGAGCTCATCGCGCAGATCATCAACGCGGACCTCGGCGCGCGGATCCTGTACGTCACCTACGGCGGCTTCGACAACCATGCGGGGGAGGACGTCTCCCACGATCCGCTGCTCACCGACGTGTCGGACTCGATCAAGGCCTTCTTCGACGACCTGGACGGCCACGGCAAGTCGCACGACGTCCTGCTGATGACGTGGTCGGAGTTCGGCCGGCGCGCCCAGGACAACGGCAGCAACGGCACCGACCACGGCACCTCGGCGCCCCACTTCGTGGTCGGCGACGCGGTCGTCTCGGGAATCCACGGCGACCCGCCGGACCTGGCGCACCTGGATACCAATGGGAATCTCAGCATCCAGAACGACTTCCGGTCCTACTACGGCACGGTCCTCTCGGACTGGCTGGGAGCCGACTCGGCGGCGATCCTCGGTGCGGGATGGCCGAACCTGGGGTTCATCAACAAGAGCTACGCCTAGGAGATTTTTAGAATAGGCTCCCGTCCGTGATTTCGGGACGGGCGACTCCGGAGGGGACCAGGCGCTTCGCCGAGCGCTCGGCGTCCGCGCCGGCCCACTTCCGGACGACCATGGGCGGCCTCTCGCTCTCCTCGATCGGCCTCGGGACCTATCTGGGCGGGGCGGACGCGAACATCGACGCGGGCTACGAGGCGAGCATCGCCGTGGCGCTCGCTTCCGGGGTCAACGTCTTCGATACCGCGATCAACTACCGCGGCCAGAAGAGCGAGCGGGCGATCGGCCGCGCCCTCGCGAAGGCCTTCACCGAGGGGCGCGCCGCGCGAGACGAGGTCTTCGTCTCGACCAAGGGCGGCTACCTCCCCGACGACGCGGAGGACCCGGACCGGCGCCCGACGCGGCGCTACTGGAAGGACACGTTCATCGCGACCGGCGTGGCGCCCGAGGCCGAGATCGCGCAGGGTTGCCACTGCATCTCTCCGGGTTATCTCGCCGATCAGATCGAGCGCAGCCGCCGCAACCTCGGGCTCGACACGATCGACCTCTACTACCTGCACAACGTGGAGGCGCAGCTCGGCGAGGTCGGGCAGACCACCTTCAAGAAGCGCCTCGGGGCGGCGGTCCGGAGACTCGAGGAGGCGGCGACCGACGGCTGGATCGCCGCGTGGGGCCTCGCGACCTGGGACGGGTTGCGGGTCCCGCCGGAGCATCCCGAGCACCTGTCGCTCGCGGCGATCCTCGAGCTCGCGCGCGAGATCGCGGGAGAGGGACACCACTTCCGCGGCGTCCAGCTGCCGTTCAACCTGGCGATGGGAGAGGCCCTGGGCTTGCGCTCGCAGGAGAACGGCTCGGAGCGCGTATCGGCCCTCGACTTCGCGAGCACTTCCGGGCTCGCGGCGTTCGGCTCCGCGTCGATCCTGCAGGGCCGCCTCGCGGGAGAGCTTCCCGACGAGATCGTGGACGCGTTTCCGAAGGCGGAGACCTCCGCGCAGCAGGCTCTGCAGTTCTCGCGATCGGCCCCCGGCATGACCGCGGCGCTCGTGGGAGCGTCGAGCGTCGAGCACGCGGAGGAGGACTTCGCGCTCGCCCGCGTCGAGCCCGCGGCGGCGGACACCGTTCTGGGGCTCTTTCGCTAGGGCCGCGCGAAACGGGGTAAGGCCTTGCACGACTGGGACTTGGGTCCCGCGTTCGCCCGGAGGATCTGGAGTCGCTTTTTTTCGGTCATTCGTCGTAGAATGGGCCGTTCCCGCCCGGACCTTGAGTCAGCGCGGCGGCGGTTTGGGAGTCCATGTCCGAAGATCCCTTGAGCCCGGAAAGTCTTACGTCCGTTTCCGTACAGTCCGAGCCCTCCTCAGGAGAGCCCGCACCCTCGGGTGACGGTCAGCCCCGGCCGCATCGCCGTCGCCGTCGCCGCCGCCGTCGCGGCGGGCGCGGTGGAGGCAGCGGAGGAGGCGGTCATGCCGGTGGAGGCGCTCCCGGCTTCGAGCGGGGAGAGGAGCTCTCCGCGAGCGGCCCCGAGCGTCCGGCCGAGGGCGTGCTGTACGTCCCGCCCAAGGAGAACGCTCCCGGCGTGCTGGTCACCTCCAAGGCCAACTACCTGCCCTCGCCCAAGGACCCGCTGGTACCGCGCGAGCTCATCCATCGCGAGGGCCTGGAGGCGGGAGCGCTGATCGTGGGGCTGGCCTCGGACGGCGGCCGGCCGGTCGTCCGGCGGATCGAGAGCGTCGAGGGCATGGAGCCGGGCGTCTTCCGCCAGCGTCCCGCGTTCAACGAGCTCACCTCGATCGACCCCAACCTGCGCCTCAAGCTCGAGACCGAGCCGGACGAGATGTGCGGCCGCGTCGTCGACCTGCTCTGCCCGATCGGACGCGGCCAGCGCTGCCTGATCGTGGCGCCCCCCAAGGCCGGCAAGACGACCCTGTTGAAGCGGATGGCGCACGCCGTCGAGGTCAACGACCCCGACGTGCACGTCCTCGTGCTCCTGATCGACGAGCGTCCGGAGGAGATCACCGACTTCCGCCGCAGCGTGACGCGCGGCGAGGTGATCGCCTCGTCGGCCGACCTCTCGGCCGAGAACCACATCGCGGTCGCCGAGATCGTGGCGGAGCGCGCGCGCCGCCTCATCGAGTGCGGCAAGCACGTGATCATCTTTCTGGACTCGATCACCCGGATGGCCCGCGCCTACAACCACATGCAGAAGGGCGGCGGCAAGATCATGTCGGGCGGCATCGACGCCCGCACGATGGAGAAGCCCCGGCGCTTCTTCGGGGCGGCCCGCAATGCGGAGGGCGGCGGATCGCTGACCATCGTTGCGACCGCGCTGGTCGACACGGGGTCCCGGATGGACGAGATCATCTTCCAGGAGTTCAAGGGGACCGGCAACACGGAGCTCGTTCTGGACCGCGACCTGTTCAACCGGCGCATCTTCCCGTGCATCAACATCCCGCAGTCGGGAACCCGCAAGGAAGAGAAGCTCTACGACCCTGACGACCTGCCCAAGATCGTCAAGCTGCGCCGGGCCCTGGCGGCCGTCGACAAGATCCAGGCCATGGAGCTCGTCCTGGGCCGCCTCTCGAAGTTCCGGACCAACGCCGACTTCCTGAAGAGTTTCTAGCAATCCCCTCCCGGGTGTAGGCTGCGGCCAACCATTCCCGGGAGGCGGCATGACCTTTCCGGTCTCCGAATCCCTCGCCGGCGGACCGCGTCGCGGCCCTCGAGATTCGGACTCGGCTCGTCTTCCTCGGATCCCCATGCGAACGGAGGCCTAGCCATGCGCCGCATCACTCGCCGGATCGGTCTGTTCGGCCCGGGCGCCGTCGTCAAGGCGACGGGAGCGGGGGTCCGAAAGCGTCCGACGGTTCCCGGAGGGCCCGCTCCGCCGATCGAGCACGAGCGCTCCGAGTTCGCGGCGCCGCCGCCGGAGAAGAAGTCCTGGTTGAGCCGTCTTCTCTTCGGAAAGGACGACGGTTAGAGAATCCCATTCCCCCTCTCCCCGCGGGAGAGGGGCGGGGTGAGGGGGGCCGCTCGGTTTAGCGGCGCCGGCTCTTGCGCTTCGTTCGCCCGTACGAGTCGTCGGACGGCTGTGCGGGTTTAGACCCGCCGACCGGAGCGGCATGCCGGCGCGGCGGCTCGGGGCGTGAGCGAAATCCGACGTGGGCCCGCGGCGCCTGCGTGACGCGGCCCTGGCGGAAGAGCGTCTCGGGGGGCCACTCCACCGGAATCTTCCTGCCGACGCGCTCTTCAATCGCGTCGAGCGAGAACACGTAGTCGTCGCAGGCGAAGGAGACCGCGGTGCCCTCCGCGCCGGCGCGGCCGGTCCGCCCGATGCGGTGCACGTAGTCCTCCGAGTCCTGCGGGAGGTCGTAGTTGATGACGTGCGACACGCCCTCGATGTGGAGGCCGCGCGACGCCACGTCGGTCGCCACCAGAACCGCGAGCTTCCCGTCCTTGAAGTCCTGCAGCATCCGGAGGCGGCGGTCCTGCGGGACGTTGCCCGCGAGCGCGCGGGTGGGATAGCCGTTGGCCGAGAGGCCTCGCACGAGCTCGGCGGCGGTGGTGCGGCGGTTGACGAAGATCAACACGCGGCTGCCGCCCTCCTGCTCGAGCAGACCCAGCAGGAGGCGGAACTTCTCGGAAGAGGACACGTGGTAGAGCCGCTCGGTGATGCCGTGGGCGCCGACTCGCTCGGGCTCGATCTCGACCTTCTCCGCGTTGTTCATGTGCTCGTACGCGAGCTCCATGACGCGGATCGAGAGCGTCGCCGAGAACAGCATCGTCTGGCGGCGGTGATACGGCGGGCAGCGGCGAAGGATCCGGCGCAGGTCGCGGATGAAACCCATGTCGAACATGCGGTCGGCCTCGTCGATGACGAGGATCTCGACGTCGCGGAAGGTGACCGCGCCCTGCTGCTCGTAGTCGAGCAGGCGGCCGGGCGTCCCCACGAGCAGATCCGGAACAGTCTTCACCGCGTCCCGCTGCAGCCGATAGTCCATGCCGCCGAAGACCGCGAGCGTCGTCAGGCCCGTGTGGCGTCCGAGGACCTCGGCGTCCGCGCGGATCTGAGCCACGAGCTCGCGCGTCGGCGCGACCACGAGCGCCCGCGGACCGCGGGGCCGGCCGGCCGGCGGCTTCTGCAGGAGCCGCGTGAAGATCGTGATGAGGAAGGCGGCGGTCTTGCCGGTCCCCGTCTGCGCCTGTCCGGCGAGGTCGCGGCCGGCGAGGGCGATCGGGAGGGCCTTCGCCTGGATCGGCGTCGCGTACACGAATCCCGCATCCGCCAGTCCCCAGCGAACTTCGTCCGGGAGGGGGTACTCAGACAGGAGGGTTCGAGTCAGGTGGTGTTCGGTACTGGGTGTCCCCGTTGTCATGAACCGCTCCGGATACTAGCAGGAGTCGGCGAGAAGGGCGTCGCGCCGAGCCGGCGTCAGGCGATGCGCCTTCCGAAGTCGCCCATGAGGCTCCGTCCCGTGGCCTGCGCCAGGGCCTCCCCGATGGCACGCTTCTCTTTGGGACCCGCCGCGCCGGCGACCGCGTAGAGCCGCCCGCCGGCGCGCGCCGCGAGGCGCTTGACCGCCCAGGTCCACCATGGCGGCAGAGGCAGATACGTCTCGCGCCAGCACTCCAGCTCCGCCACGGGGATGCGGCGCTCCCGGGTCTTCTCGAAGGCGGTGGTCGAGACCGTGATCGCGTCGGGCGCGACCTCGATCCGCTCCTCGGCGAAGGCCAGGGCGGCCAGGCCGAGCAGCGACAGGGGAGTCGAGACGAGGACCGCGAGCGTCAGGAAGACCAGCAGCGGCAGAGGGAAGTCGCCGAAGTCCCACCGCTTGAGTCCCGCCTCCCAGGTCTGGCCGATCCGGACCGAGCCGACGAGCGCCGCCCCGGCCACCGCGAGGCCCAACGCGGCCATCCGAACACGCCAGGCGCGGGAGCGCGCGAGCGGCCGGATCTGGACGACGAGGCCCCCGGCTCGAGGCTCGATGAAGACGCGGGGTTCCTCCGCTTTGCGCCTCGGGTCATTACGCCGTGACAAGAGCCCGATTGTATGATCCGGCCTCCGGCGGAAACCGGCGAATCGAACGACAGGAGGTCAGGAGGAGCCGAGAATGGCGAACAAGAAGAAGAAAGCCAAGAAGGCGCAGAAAGGCAAGAAGGCAAAGAAAACCGTCCGCAGACCGACCCGGAGCGTCCGGAAGACCGCTCAAAAGGCGCGCCCGAAGGCCGCCTCCAGGACGAAGGTCGGGAAGACCGCGAAGGCGTCGGTCAAGAAGACCGCAAAGGCGTCATCCAGCAAAAGGACAGCCCCTCCGGCGCGTGAGACATCCTCGAGGCCGGCCCCAAAGGCTGCAGCGGCGAGGGTTGCGAAACCGGCCGCAGCGAAAGTGGCGCCGTCGACCCCCGGCGGCGGCCTGACTCCGTTCCCCTCCCCCGGCGCTTCGGGCGAAGCCTACGGCGAGGAGGTATGGAAAGAGGAGGAGCTCTCGGCGGCCGAGCTCGACGCGGACGCTCCCGAGCTCGACGAGCTCGAGGCGGACGCCGAGATGGAGGGCGCCGACGTGGGCGAAGAATCCGATGACTCCGAATGGTGAGTCGGGAGTAGGATAGGTTCAGTCAGCCGATATTGCCGGGCTTTTGCTCGGCTCGCGCGGAAGAAGGTCCCGAGTTTTCGGGACCTTCGCATTTTCGGGAGAGCCTCGGCGACCGTCTGGCGACTCCCGTCTACCGTTCCTTGGCGACGATGGGCGTCGGCCTTCGGTTCTTGTCGAGGTTGACGTAGGTGACCTCGGCCTCGGTGACCCGGACGCGCGTGCCGAGTCCCTCGCCGGGCTGCGAGAACACCTCGACGGCGATCGTGATCGAGGTCTTGCCGATCCGGACGAGCCGCGTGTAGAAGGAGACGAGGTCGCCGACGTAGACCGGTTCGTGGAAGACGACCTCTCGCATCGCCACCGTCACGATGAAGTCGGCGCCGTGCCGCTTGGCCTCGACGGCGCCGGCCTGGTCGATGAAGGAGAGGATGACGCCGCCGAAGATCGTGCCGTAGGCGTTGGTGTCCTTCGGCATCATGATGACGCGGATCGAGGGCTCGCGCGTCGGATCCACGGCATCCACGGCGTCTACTTCGCCTCGTTGACGAAACCCATCGATTCGTTGCGCGTCGACCGCGGAATCCTGGGCCGCCCGTACGTCGTCCCGATGCGCACGGCCGAGCCGTCCGTGAGATTGATGATCATCGTGCCGTCCGCGAAATAGTAGGTCCAGATCTCGTGCGTCGAGTCCTTTCCCTCGGTGCCCACCTTGAACGACGGCTTCCCGAGCGCGGCGACGATCGCCGCCGCGGTCGCGCCGGGGTCGATCTTCTTGCGGGCGTCCGTGAGGTGGCCGGGAACCATCTGCGATCCCACGCCGGCGATCTTCTGGGCCTCCCGCAGCTCGTGCTTCTCCCACCAGCTCGGGCCCCAGAGCGCCGCCACCAGCAGCAGGGGAACGAACACCAGGGCGGCGATGAGCGCCTTGCGGGTGAGGACGGGTTCGCCGGTCAGGGCGCACCCCTCTCGGAGAAGCCGGAATCTGCGGGTGGGTGCATGCGACATTGTAGCGCCGCCGGCCGCTCGCCGTCGGCCGCCGTCCGTCGCCTCGCCGTCGGCGGCGTGGCGCATCTGCGCGTCCTCCGTCGGAGATAGAATGCGCGCGCTTTGCGCGGAGGGCGCGAGGCGCGAGACGGGAGACGAGATGAAACAGAAGGTGACCGTCGTCGGGGCCGGCAACGTCGGGGCGACCACGGCGCAGCGGATCGTCGAGAAGGAGCTCGCCGACGTCGCCTTGATCGACATCCTCCCGGGCGTGCCCCATGGCAAGGCGCTCGACATCATGGAGTCCTCGCCCGTCGAGCGTTTCGACGCGAAGATGAAGGGCGCGAACGACTACGAGGCGGCGGCCGGCTCCGATGTCGTCGTCATCACGGCCGGCGTCCCGCGAAAGCCCGGCATGAGCCGGGACGACCTCGTCGCGACCAACGAGGGCATCGTCGCGGACGTCGTGCGCAGGGTGCTGCCCGGCTCGCCGGACGCGATCCTCATCATCGTCTCCAATCCCCTCGACGCCATGTGCGAGGTCGCGCGTCGCGTCTCGAAGCTGCCCCGCGAGCGGGTCTTCGGCATGGCCGGCGTCCTCGACTCGGCAAGGATGCGCTGGTTCATGGCGGACGCGCTGAAGGTCTCCGTCGAGAACACGCACGCGTTCGTGCTCGGCGGCCACGGAGACACTATGGTTCCCCTGCCGCGCTTCTCGACGGTGGCCGGGATTCCGCTGCCCGAGCTGTTGGCGAAGGAGAAGATCGACGCGATCGTCCAGCGCACCCGCGACGGCGGCGCGGAGATCGTCAACCTGCTGAAGACCTCGGCGTGGTACGCGCCGGCCTCCGCGGTGGTCGAGATGGTGGACGCGGTCCTGAAGGACAAGAAGAAGATCCTTCCGTGCGCGGCGTACCTCCAGGGCGAGTTCGGCATGAGCGACGTCTATCTGGGCGTGCCGGTCAAGCTGGGCGCACGCGGAGTCGAGCAGATCGTCGAGATCGAGCTGACCGCCGAAGAGAAGGCCGCTCTCGGGAAGTCCGCCGCCGCCGTGCGGGAGCTGTTCGGCATCCTCAAGGTCTGACGCGCGCGACCGCACGGCGGATCAGCCCGATGGACCGCTCGTGGTTTCGCCGCCTCCACTCGATCGCGGGCGTGGTTCCGCTCGGGGCGTTTCTCGCGTTCCACCTCTTCGTCAACGCGTCGGCGAGGGGCGGGCCCGAGGCCTACAACGCCACGGTGCATCGGCTCCAGCAGCTCCCGCTGCTCGGGATCGTCGAGTTCGTCTGCCTCCTGGCTCCTCTCGCGTTCCACGCCGTGGGCGGACTCTTCCTGATCGCGACCGTGCCGCCGGGATCGGAGCCGGCGACCCGGACCCGCTCCGGCCGGGCCCGGGCGTTGCTGCAGCGCGTCACCGGCGTGCTGCTCTTCGCCTTCATCCTGTTTCACCTCTGGACGGCGCGCCTCGTGCAGATCGAGGACCACGAGAGCCTGGACCTGTTTCATCTGATGCAATCCGCCCTGGCCAACCCGTGGATCCGCTTCGTGTACTTCGGAGGGATCCTCGCCGCCACCGGACACCTCGCCGCCGGCCTGTGCTCCTTCGCGCAGACCTGGGGCCTCGCACGGAGCTCCCGGGCCCGCACCGCCGTCGCGGTCTTCGCGGTGGCCGTCTTCCTCGCCCTGGCGGCGGTGGGGATCGGGGCGGTCGCGTCGTTCCGGCCACCGAACCCGGTATAATCCCGCGCCTTCCGCTTGGGAATTGCGGTTTAGGCACGGCATGAAAGTTCACGAATATCAGGCCAAGTCGATCCTCGCGCGCTACGGGGTGACCGTGCCCCGCGGCGAGGTCACGGACAGCCCCGCCCAGGCGCGGGAGATCGCGAAGCGTCTGGGCGGCCGAGCGGTCGTCAAGGCGCAGATCCACGCGGGCGGCCGCGGCAAGGGCGGCGGGGTGAAGCTCGCCCAGACGCCGGACGAGGCTCACGACCTCGCCAAGCGGATCCTGGGCATGACGCTCGTCACCCCGCAGACGGGCCCCGCCGGCCGTGTCGTCCAGAAGGTGCTGGTCGAAGAGGCCCTCGACATCGCGCGCGAGCTCTATCTCTCGATCACTCTCGACCGCTCCCGCGGCACCCCGGTCGTGATGGCGTCGCAGGCCGGCGGCATGGAGATCGAGGAGGTCGCGGCCCGGGATCCCAAGGCCATCGTGCGCGTGGGCGTGGACCCGGCTCTCGGCATGTATCCGTTTCAGGCGCGCCAGATCGCGTTCGCGCTCGGGCTCTCGGGCGAGAGCGTCCGGAAGGGCACGGCGCTCGTCCAGGCTCTCTACCGGGCCTACATCGAGACCGACGCGAGCCTCGCCGAGATCAACCCCCTGCTCGTCACGAAGCAGGGGGACGTGCTCGCCCTCGATGCGAAGATGAGCTTCGACGACAACGCGCTCTTCCGCCACCCCGACATCAAGGAGATGCGGGACCTCTCCGAGGAGGATCCCCTCGAGGTCGAGGCCTCGCGGTTCGGCCTGAATTACATCAAGCTCGACGGCAACGTCGGCTGCATGGTCAACGGGGCCGGGCTCGCGATGGGCACGATGGACCTCGTCAAGCTCGCGGGCGGGTCGCCGGCGAACTTCCTCGACGTCGGCGGCGGCGCCAACGAGGAACAGGTCAAGAACGCGTTCCGCATCATCCTCTCGGACAAGAACGTCCGCGCGGTGCTGATCAACATCTTCGGCGGCATCATGCGCTGCGACGTCATCGCCAAGGGCGTCGTCGCGGCGGTGCGGGAGATGGGGCTCTCGATCCCCGTCGTCGTGCGGCTGGAGGGAACCAACGTCGACCAGGGCAAGGCGATCCTGCGGGAATCGGGCCTGAAGATCACGCCCGCCGACGGGCTCGGCGATGCCGCGAAGAAGGTGGTCGAGGCCGTGAAGGGCGCCGCATGAGTATCTGGGTCGGGAAAGACACGCGCCTGCTCGTGCAGGGGCTCACCGGGCGAGAGGGGTCGTTCCACGCGCTGGCTTGCCGGGAATACGGCACGCAGGTCGTGGCGGGAGTCACCCCCGGAAAGGGCGGCACGACGCACGAGCGGATTCCCGTCTTCGACACGGTCGCGGACGCGGTCCGGGAGACGGGCGCCGACGCTTCGATGATCTTCGTGCCGCCGCCCTTCGCCGCGGACGCCATCGTGGAGGCCGCGGACGCCGGCGTGCGGCTGGTCGCGTGCATCACCGAGGGAATCCCGATCGACGACATGATGCGCGCGAAGGCCTTCCTGGACCGCCGGAACGCCTCCGCCGCTCCGGGTCAAGGCGTTCGGCTGATCGGTCCCAACTGCCCCGGGATCATCACGCCGGGGGAGTGCAAGATCGGAATCATGCCCGGCCGCATCCATCGTCCCGGATCCGTCGGAGTGATCTCGCGCTCGGGCACGCTGACCTACGAGGCGGTCGACCAGCTGACCCGCCTCTCGCTCGGCCAGTCTACGGTCATCGGGATCGGCGGCGATCCGGTCAACGGCACGAGCTTCATCGACTGCCTGAAGGCGTTCAAGGACGACGCGCAGACCGAGGCGATCGTGCTAATCGGCGAGATCGGCGGCATGGCCGAGGAGGAGGCCGCCTGTTGGGTCGCCGGCAACCTGAAGAAGCCGGTCGTTTCCTTCATCGCGGGGCAGACCGCGCCGCCGGGACGCCGCATGGGCCACGCCGGGGCCATCATCTCGGGCGGCAGCGGGACGGCGGCCGAGAAGATGAAGGCGCTCGAGGCCGGAGGCATCGCGGTCGTGCGCTCGCCCGCCGACATCGGAAGCAAGGTCCGCGAAGTCCTCGGGCGATGATCGCGATGCACGCCACGAACGCGACGAATCTTGGCTGGTTCGACGAGTCTCAGGGCCTCCCGGCCTGGACCTATCTCCTGATGGGGGTGGTCCTCCTGATCCTGTTGTCCACGCTGACGCTTCGGCAGGTCACGAGCGTCGCGGAGGACGGCGTGACGGTTCGCTTCGGCTTCCTCTACCGGTCGCGGGTGCCGTTTTCCGAGATCGCCCGCGCCGAGGCCGTCAACTACAGGCCGATCCACGACTACGGCGGATGGGGAATCCGGGGTCTCGGCCGCCGCCGCGCCCTGAACATGCGCGGCAACGAGGGCGTACTGCTCACTCGCGTCGACGGGTCGACGCTCATGATCGGCTCCCAGAAGCCCCGAGAGCTCCTCGCGGCGCTCGCGCGCGGGGGCGTCGCGACGGAGGACCGGCTGCCCGTCGTGGTCAGGGAGTTCTAGAAGAATTTTGGATTTTGGATTGATTGGAGAACGGATTGGAAAGAACGCTCACGATTCTGAAGCCCGACTCGATCTCGGCCGGCAAGGCCGGCGCCATCCTGGCCCATCTCGAGAAGGAGGGCTTCCGGTTCATCGCACTGCGGCGGATGCGGCTCTCGCCCGAACAGGCGAAGGCCTTCTACGCGGTTCACCGCGAGCGGCCGTTCTATGAGGCGCTCGTGCGGTTCATGACGGAGGGACCCGTGGTCGTCGCCGCCCTCGAGCGCGCGGACGCCGTCGCGCACCTGCGCCGCACGATGGGCGCCACCGATTCGCGCAAGGCCGAGGCCGGCTCGGTGCGCAATCTCTTCGGCACCGACATCGAGCGCAACGCGATCCACGGCAGCGACTCGAAGGAGAACGCGGCGAAGGAGATCGCGTTCTTCTTCTCGGACGCGGAGCTGGTTTGAGCGAAGCGAGGGATCCCGGAATCTAGTCGGCCTGCCTCTTGAGCGTCACCAATATCCGGTTCGCCACCCCCCGCAGGATCGCTACTTCCCGCTGAGTGAGCGGTCGGCCCGCGATGAGCCGCCTCCAGTCACGGAGCGACCGCTCCCGGTGTCCGGTGTCGTAGAAATCGATCGCGTCCAGCGCCTGGTCCCAGTGCGCGATGGCGGCCTCGATCTCGCCGGCCGGCGCCCACGGCTCGGCGGTCGGCTCCTCACGAGCGGGATCCTTGTCGTTCGGCCGTGCCCGCGTCGCCGCGAGGACGACCGCGACGGCGTGGGACAGGTTCATCGTCGGGAAGTCCGGCACGGTCGGCAGCCGCAGGCACGCCGACGCGCGCGCGAGCTCGTCCTCGGTCAGACCGCTGCGCTCCGGTCCGAACACGAACGCGGTCGCCGCGCCGTCGCCCGCCGCCGCGAGGAAGCCGGCGAGCTCGGAGAGCTCCAGGTTCCGGACCCGGCCGCGGCCCCGGAGGGACGAGGTCGTGACGACGACAGGGAATCCGGCCACGGCCTCCTCGAGGCTTCCGAAGCGCCGGATCGAGCCGAGGACGTCGTCCGCGCCGGCGGCGAGCCGGCTCGACTCCTCGTCGGCAAGGACGCCCGGCTCGACGACGGACAGGTCGAGGAGCCCGAAGTTCCGGGCAGCGCGCGCGACGGAGCCGAGGTTCGACGCCTTCTGCGGCCTCACCAGCACGATGGAGGGTGTCGACAAGGGAGGACAGTGTACGTGAGGACAGGCGGTCTGCCGGGAATCCGCGCCCCCGTCGCGGCCTTATAATTTATCGGTGAGACGTGTCTCTCTTCTTCCGCTGATCCGGGCCGCCGGCAGGGTCGCCGGGCTCCTGGCGGTCCTGATGGCCCTTGCGGCGCCCGTCGCGGCTCAGTCCCAGGAGCATGCCCAGGCGCCCGAGCAGGATCCGCCGACCTTCGCCGAGAGCGCCGGAGCCGAGTACGTGATGCTGCCGGTGCTCGTCACCGACAAGCAGGGCAAGTACGTCGACAACCTGACCAAGAAGGACTTCGTCGTCCGCGTCGAGGAGTCGCCGGTCGAGTTCGACACGTTCGAGAAAGACGAGTCCGCGCCGGTGTCGTTCGCGTTCCTCGTGGACACCTCGGGCAGCATGGGCGTCGCGAAGAAGCTCGAGAACGCCAAGAACGCGATCCGAAGCCTGATCAAGAACCGCCGGCCGGGCGACGACTTCGCCCTCTTCGCCTTCTCGGAGGGAGAGGTCCGGCTCGTGGAGGACTTCTCCGCGGATCCGACGAAGCTTCTGGAGGCGCTCTTCGACCTGGAGGCATCGGGGCAGACCGCGCTCTTCGACGCCGTGGCCGCCACTCCCGGCAAGATGCTGAAGGGCCGCAACAACAAGCGGGCCATCCTCCTGTTCACCGACGGCGTCGACAACGCGAGCGAGCTCTCGCCGGCGCAGATGGCGGAGATCCTTCAGCACGTCTCCGTGCCGGTCTACGCGATCGGCATGAAGAATGCAGCGTTCGACATGCTGAGCGCGACGGAGCGGAGGGAGCTGTCCATCGACACGCTACAAATGCTCGCGAGCTCGAGCGGAGGGAAGATGCACCTGGTGGCCGGGGACGACGACCTGAGGCCTCTCGCCATCGAGATCTCGGCCGAGGCGAGGCAGCAGTATTTGCTTGGGTTTGCGCCCTCCGGCAAGGGGGATGTAAGATATAGAGTGGTGTTTGTGTCCGTGGCCAAGCCAGGTTCCTGGGTGGTGCGGACGCGTCGGGGCTACCGGGGCACGGCCCCGGGAGGATCGTAACCACATACAGGAGGTGCAGATGGGCAAAACACGGTGGATTTCAGCAGTCGGAACGGGGGCGCTTTTTCTGGGGATTTGCGGACTCACGGCGTGCGCATCCAAGCCGTACGTGAACGAGGAAGTCGCCAAAAGCAGCGCGGCCAGCGAGAAGCGGATCAACGACGTGGAGTCGCAGGTCGAGGCGACGCAGACGAAGGTCAAGCAGCACGAAACCAAGCTGGCGGAGCTGGACAGTGCCACGCGCCAGGCCCTGGAGCGGGCGCAGCAGGCCGGCAAGCTGGCCGAGGGCAAGTTCGTCTACTCCCTGGTCCTCTCGGACGACACGGCCAAGTTCCCGGTGAATCATCACGAGCTCTCCAAGGAAGCCAAGGACGCCCTCGACGCCTTCGCGGAGAGGCTGAAGACCGAGAACAAGAACGTGTATCTGGAGATCCAGGGCCACACGGACGCCACGGGCCCGGACGAGTACAACTACAAGCTGGGTGAGGAGCGGGCCGAGGCAGTCCGCCGCTATCTCAACAAGGCCGGCGTGGCCTTGAACCGGATGTCGACGATCTCCTACGGGTCCGCCGAGCCGGTCGAGTCGAACAAGACGAAGGACGGACGGTCGAAGAACCGCCGGGTCGTCGTCATCGTCCTCGCCTAGGGAGCTTCCTTCTCGATCTCGAAAGCGCCGGCGCTGCCGGCGCTTTTTTTTTGGCCTCGCGAAGTGGAGGGCTGGGAGGCCGGGGCCCGCGAGGACCGCGAGGACCGCCCGCGGTCTGGAGCCGCAGCGACGCCAGCGCCTCGCGGAAGTCCTGGGGGAGAGGGGACTCGACCGCCAGCGCCTCTCCCGTGCGCGGGTGCGCGAAGCCGAGTCTCCGGGCGTGGAGCAGCTGGCGGCCGGCGCGCTCCGGGCCGCCTCCGGGAAGCGGGGACCCGTAGACCTTGTCGCCGAGGATCGGATGTTCCGAGGCCGCGAAGTGCACCCGGATCTGATGGGTCCTGCCGGTCTCCGGACGCACCGAGACGTACGTTGCGCGGGCGAGCCGCTCGACGGTCTCGAAGCGGGTCACCGCCCGCTTTCCCGTTTCGCCTGCCTTCGCAACGGAGCGCCTCAGGCCCGGCGTCCGAACGAGATCCCGGTCGAACGTGCCGCGGTCGGGGAGAGATCCCTCGACCAGCGCGACGTACTCGCGGTCGATCGCGTGCCGGCGGAAGAGCTCCTGCAGCGCGTGGAGTGCGGGGCGATTGCGCGCGAAGACGAGCGCGCCCGAGGTGTCGCGGTCGAGCCGATGCACGATGCCGGCGTACGGGCGGCCGCCGTAGCGATGCTGCAGATAGTGAATCGCCCGGGTCCAGAGGGTGTCCTTCTCGCGGGCCTCGGTGGGCACGGTCAGGAGGCCCGCCGGCTTGTCGACGATGAGCACGTCGTCGTCTTCGTGGAGCACGGCGAGGCGCGTGCGCACCGTGCGGCGCACCGGGCGGTCCGCGTGGAGCTCGATCTTGCCGTCGGGCGGGACCGCGAGACCGGGCTCCACGGCCGTCTCGCCGTCGACGTCGACCCGTCCCCGGCGCACCGCCTCGCGCGCCTGACGGCGGGAGAGGGAGAACCTCTGGGCGACAACTTGATCGAGCCTCACGGCTTGCTCGACTCCGTGAGGACGGGCCGCCGGAGCTCCACGAAGAAGTCCGGGTCGCCGATTCGCGCACCGGGCCTCGCGCCCGGCCCGTAGATCGCGACCGTTGCAAAGTCCGCGCGCGCCTCGGCGTCGAGGCGCCGCAGGTAGT
Organism: Thermoanaerobaculia bacterium; assembly: GCA_036493875.1. GTDB lineage: Bacteria > Acidobacteriota > Thermoanaerobaculia > UBA5066 > Gp7-AA6 > DAHUXD01. The sequence goes on along the minus strand of DASXPB010000032.1, from coordinate 10,500 downwards.
CGGTCCCGAAGGCGCGCTGTCCCTCGCCGACGGCCAGCACGTTGGCGTAGAGGAGGACCTCCGGCGGGCGGCTCCGCAGGAGCGCGATCGCGCGCTCCTCGCCGGCAGCGTCGAGGTGTCCCGGGAAGAACTGCTCGGTCGCGAACGGGCCGCGCAGCCCGAGCGCGTACGCGAAGAATCCGGCCTCGGGGAAGCCGGCCAGGGTGCCGCCGCCCGGCACGCGCGTCGAGAGGTCCGCGAGGGCCTCGCGCGTCGCGCCCGCGACGGGCTCGGGCAGCCGGACGGATCCCGCGGGCGTGGCGATCGGGCCCCAGGGCTGGCCGCGATAGAACTGGATCGTGGCGGCGCAGCGCGCCAGCAGGAAGACCGTGAGCGCGGCGGCCGTCAGCCGCGGAAGCGCCGGGCCGATGGCGGGCGCCAGGCGGTCGGCGAGTCCGAACAGCCCCGCGACGCAGACGAGCACCGGCAGCGGCAGGAAGAAGGACCCGTAGGGCCCGCCGTATCCGGCCGCGAACAGGATTCTCGCGGCGAAGAGCCCGCCGAGCCAGAGGACCGCATCCGGAACCGGCGACAGGACGCCGGCCGGCGCGCGCCGGAGCGGGAGGAGAGCGAGGCGCCCGGCGGCCGCGGCCACGATCACGGGCGGAATTGCACGGACGAGCGGCGGCAGGAGCGACACCATCGCCGCCATCGAGGCGGGAGGCCAGAGCGACACCGCGGCGGCGAGGGCCAGGACCGTCCAGACCGACGCCTCAGCGGCGCTTCCCGTGACGCCTCGCCCGAGCCGCGAGGCCGCGGCGGCCACGAAGAACACGAAGGCCGCCGCGAGCGCCAGCACGCACACGCAGAGGGCGAGCTCCGCCGCCCGCAGGCCCGGCCGATCCAAGCCCGCGTACGCCCGGTAGACGTTGCGGAACGCCTCGGGCGGATCGAGAACGCGCAGCCAGCCGTCGGCGACGAGGCGGTCCCGCGGAATCCCGAACGACACCGCGCCGTAGACGGCCGCGGACGCGGCCACCGGGAAGAACGCGAGTCGCAGCAGGCGCAGGGGCTCGCGCCGGGCGAGGACGTGCAGCGCGACGATCGCGATTCCGGCGAGGCCCATCTCGACTCGCGCGAGCGTCGCGGCGAGGAGGCAGAACCCGGCGGCGCCGTCCCACCGGGCACGGTCGGCCAGCAGGAGCACGACGGCCCCCATCATCGCGGCGACGGCGATCGCGCAGTCGAAGCTGAAGGGGAACATCCAGCCGCCGGGCCTCTGGAAGAACGCGGCGGCGACGGCCAGCGAGGTCGCGAGGGCGGCGCGTCCGGGTGAGAGAAAACGGCGCCCGAGGCGATCGAGCGCGACGAGCGCGAGCAGGGCGATCGCCGCCGCCAGCGCCGTGCGGGCGGCCAGCGATCGGCCCGCGAGGCGGTCGGATGCGGCGCCGAGCCAGGGCCCCAGCGGACCGTGGTGAAAGTGCACGTCGCGATAGAGGCGCTCCCCCTGCGCCACGCGCCACGGCACCATCAGCTCCCGTCCCGTGTCCACGTACGGCTCGATCCAGCGGTTCCAGGAGGCGGCGGCAAGGAGCGCGAACACGACGTAGGGCAACGCCGTCGCGAGGAGGCGCTTTCCGGCTTCGGGCGTGTCGTTTGCGATCCCATAGGATAACGCCCGTGCAGGCGAAAATGGCGACGCGGAACCCGCTCGTCCGCGTGCTCGCCTCGGCGACGTCGAGGGTCTGGTTTCCGATGGTGCGCTTCACCGCCCGCGCCGTCCCCCGGCCCCTCATGCACCGCGGCGGCCGCGGGTTGGCCCGCGTGTACTACCGGTTCCGGCCGAAGTACCTGCGTGCCGCGCGCGCCAACCTCGCGGTCATCCGCGGCGAGCCCGAGGACTCGCCCGAGATCCAACGCCTCGCGTTCGAAATGGTCTCCTCGCACTTCTCGGCGTGGGTGGACTTCCTGCGCTTCGCGATTCGCTCCCGGGAGGAGTCGGCGCTTCTCGTCGAGAGCGTGACGGGTTACTCGCGCATCGTCGAGGCGCGGCTTTCCGGAAAGGGCGTGCTGCTGCTGACGGCGCACCTCGGCAACTGGGAGATCGGCGGGCTGATGCTCGCGCAGGTCAACCAGCCGATCCACGTCGTCCTGGTGCCGGACATATTCCCGGGCGTCGAGCGCGAACGCCGGCGCCTGCACGCGCGCTGCGGCGTGACGGAGATCCGCGTCGACCAGAGCATCGCGCCAACGCTCGCGGTCCTGCGGGCCCTCTCGCAGAACGGGATCGTGGCGATGCAGGGAGACCGGGACTTCGACAACACGGGCATCGCGATGCCGTTCTTCGGCCGCCCGGCGTTCTTCCCGCGAGGCCCCCTGCGCGTCGCGATGGCCTCCGGCGCGACGGTGCTGCCCGCGTTCATCGTGCGGGGCGCGGGCGGCGGCTATCGCGCGATCGTGGAGGAGCCCCTCCCGATCGAGACCGCGGGCGACCGCGACGCCGCGCTCCGGGAAAACCTGCGGCGCTACATCGAGATCCTCGAGCGCTACGTGCGCGAGTATCCCGAGCAGTGGTACTGCTTCTACCCGTTCTGGGACGACCCGAGCCGAAAGGACGCCGCCGCTGTGCCGGCTTCCGCGCGCGCCGACCGCGGCTAAGAGGGCTTGCGCGCGCTCACCGCGGCGACGAAGAACGCGTCGTAGTGGCGCGCCAGCTCCTCGACGTCGGGGAGGATCTCGGGGCTCTCGAATCCGGCCGCCCGCAGCGCGTCCCGCCAGTTCGCGGGCGTCAGGAACCCGTGGTTGGGACGGGTCCGTGCATCCGTGACGACGCCGGTAAAGTTCTCGAGGAAGTTGAAGACGAACTCGACGTAGATGGGTTGCTCCGGGAACGGACGGACGCACTCCGAGAAGATCGCCCGGCCTCCGGGACGGAGCGCCGCGCGGATGCGTGCGAGCGTCGCCTGCAGGTCCCGGGCGATGTGCACGGTGTTGACCGCATAGACCACGTCGGCGGCTCCAGTCGGCACGCCCTGCTCGGCGAAGTCCTTGTCCATGTCCAGCCGCGAGAACTCGAGGGGCCATTCCGGGAAGCGCGCGCGCAGCGACCGCTCCGCACGGCGCAGGAACGTCGGGACCACTTCGGTGAACCGGTAGAGGCCGATCCGCGACAGCGCGCCGTCGCGGGCCAGCCGTTCGCCGAGCGCCAGCGCGGCCGAGCCCGAGCCGCCGCCGATCTCGAGGACCGTGGCGGGGCGCGTGGCGGGAAGCGCCCGCGTCACGGCCTCGGCGCCGAGCCGATTGTTGATCTGGTAGAGCAGGTTGTCGTTGGAGAAGTAGGCGAACCAGAGCGGCAGACGCGTCGGCGCGAAGAGGATCTCCTCGCCGGTTCTCTCGCCGCGCAGGAACTCGGGCACATGCTCGACCATCGCACGCACAACCGCGAACGCCGGGACGCTCCCCGGATCGAGCGCGCGCGCCTGGGCCTCGGCGTGGTCCGGATCGCCCGGCGGGAGCGGCCCGCGGGCCGTGTAGACGCGGTCGTCCCGGGACTCTCCACCCGACACGCTCAGGTAGCCGGCGTCCGCGAGCTTTTGGAGGAACCATCGGACCGGGATCGCGGCCCGCGGGGAAAAGCCGTGGCGCTCCAGGATCTGGCGCGCCGACGCGCCGCCCACGAGGTCCGGCGTCAGGTCGAGCGTGTGGATGAGCCGCAGGACCGAGTCGATCGTGAAGCGGTCGAAGTGCTCCGCGCACAGGATGAACTCCCGCGAGAACAGGGCCCGGATCGCGGGGTCGGGGATCCTCGAGAGCAGGCTGTCGAGGTCCTCGGTACGCGTGACCACGGGCGGATTCTATCGGTGGTTCCTACGGTGACTGCGCCACCGACTGTCCTACGGTGACTGCGCCACCGACTGCGTCGGCGCCGCAGTCCCGTGACGGCGTTGACGCCGTCCGTCGGCGCCGCAGTCCCGTGACGGCGTTGACGCCGTCGGCCTGTTAGACTCTCGGGCCGCTCGAAAATGACGACGACGAAAACGAAGACGACGCCGGTCCTCCTCGGGACTCTCGGAGCGCTCCTCCTCGCCGCCCTCCCGGCCCTCGCCGCCGAGGCGCCGCCGCGGGTCGTGATCCTGGGCTTCGACGGCGTGGACTCGCAGATCGTCGAGCAGATGCTCAAGAGGGGAGAGCTGCCGAACCTCGCGGCGCTCGAGAAGAGGGGAGGCTACTCGCCGCTCACCCCGACCGTCCCGGCGCAGACTCCCGTCTCCTGGGCGACGTTCTCGACGGGGCTCGACCCCGGCGGCCACGAGATCTTCGACTTCCTGAAGCGCGATCCCTCCAACCGCATCCCGACCTTCGCGGTCGCCGAGGAGATCACCGTGCCCTTCCTGTTCGGCCGCAAGAACCCGATGGTGCTCGCGGCGGCCGGGGGGCTGCTGTTTCTCCTGCCGGCGCTGTGGCTCTTCGCGAGGAACCGCCGGATCGCGTCCGCGCTCCTGGTCGTGGTCGCCGCGGGCGCGGGGATCGGCGCCTTCCTGGCCGCGCGCGCGTGGCTGCCGGTCTCGCGGCCGGGCGTGCGCAACAACCGGCGCGGCCCCGTGTTCTGGGCGGAGGCGGGCGCCCGCCCCGCCACGGTGATGCGGATGCCGGTCACCTTTCCACCGGAGGCCTTCGACTCCGGGCGGATGCTGTCGGGCCTGGGAGTGCCGGACCTGTCGGGCCGCATCGGCCGGCCCTCCTACTTCACCTCCGATCCGTTCTTCGCGCCGCACGAGGGCAACGACTTCTCCGTTGAGATCGTTCGTCTCGAGTCGAACACGGGCCGCCAGACCACGAAGATCGCGGGGCCGCCCGGGAAGCCGTTCGGCCGCGAGGGAACGCTCGAGCTTCCCCTGACGCTGACGGTCCCCGATGCCCGCGACCGGCTCGTGATCGACGCGGGCGGCGCGCACGCGGAGCTGAAGGCCGGCGAGTGGAGCGACTGGCTGTCGCTCTCCTTCCGCGTGAACCCGCTCGTGACGATCCATGGCTACGCCCGCGCGCGCTGCGCGAGCGTGAATCCGGAGATCGCCCTCTACCTCTCGCCGATCCAGTTCGACCCGAGCCGCCTGCCGCCGGGGTTCGCGCTCTCGACGCCCTCCGACTTCGCCGAGGCCCTCGAGAAGCGGTTCGGGCGCTACAAGACGATGGGCTGGGCGATCGACACCTGGTCCATCTCGGCCGGGACGCTCGACGAGGAGGCCTTCCTCGAGGACGTCCGCATGACGGCCGAGCAGGATCGCAAGATGCTGCGGGGCCTGCTGGCGGAGAAAACGCGACTCCTTTTCCACTACTTCGAGTTCCCCGACCGCGTCGCGCACGTCTTCTGGCGGTTCCGCGACCCGGGCCACCCCGCCTACGACGCGAAGAAGGCGGAGCGCTACGGCGACGTCGTCGAGAAGTCGTACGCCACGATGGACGCGATCGTCGGTGAGACCGCGAAGGCGCTCGCGCCGGACGACGTCCTGATCGTGCTCTCAGACCACGGCTTCGCGACGTGGCGGCGCTCGGTCAACTACAACTCGTGGCTGGTCGAGAACGGCTACCTGGTCCTGAAGGGCAACGCGAAGCGGCAGAACCTGGAGGCGCTCTTCTCGCGCGGCCAGTTCTGGGAGGCCGTGGACTGGCCGAAGTCGAAGGCGTACGCGATGGGCCTGGGCGACATCTACGTCAACCTCAAGGGCCGCGAGGCCGACGGGCTGGTCGAGCCGGGAGCGGATTACGAGGCTCTGCGCAAGGAGCTCTCGGAGAGGCTGACGGCGCTGACCGATCCCAAGAACGGGCTGCGCGCGGTCTCGCGCGTGTTCCGCCGCGAGGAGGTCTACCGGCGGTTCAACCCGCGCCTGATCCCGGACCTCATCGTCGCGAACCTGCCGGGGTATCGCGTGTCGTGGCAGTCGTCGCTGGGCGTCCCGACCGAGACGGTCTTCGAGGACAACAGGGACGTCTGGAGCGGCGACCACTGCTCGCTCGACCCGGACCTCGTCCGGGGGATTCTGTTCGCGTCGCGGCCGTTCAGGAAGAGGGACCGCGTGCCCGCCATCGCGGACGTGACGGCGTCGGTGCGCGCGCTCGTCGGCGGCGCGCCGGTGCCCGACGCCGCCGGCACGTCGCTCTGGTGATTGCCGGGTCCCGCGGCGCTCAGGGCCGCGGGCTCGCGGCGAAACGATCCGGGATCGCCAGCAGCTTCCCCGCCTTCGGGTCGCAGACGTAGACGCGGCCGTCCTGGTCGGACACGGCGCAGTGCGCCCCGGCGGGCGTCGGGACGGCGGCGAGCCTCGTCAGCGACCCGTCCTCGCCGACCGCGAGGACGACCGTGCTCGAACTCTTCGCTCCCGGAAGATACAGGTGGTGCAGCTTGCGGTCGTAGTCGATGATGTCGACCCCCGCCGCCTCGATCTCGAGGTTTCCGAGGATCTTCCCGTCGTGCGCCGCGTCGAGGACGACCGCGCGCCCCTCGCTGCATCCGGCGAACAGGAATCCGTTCGCCTCGTCGAGCGCGATGCCGCGGGAGCCCTCGCACAGGTTCTTCCAGCGGGCCGCGACCGAGCGCGTCTTCAGGTCGATCGCCAGGGTCGTCGCCTCCCAGAGGTGCGTGTACGCGCGGCCCCGCGTCCCGTCCACGACCAGGGATTCGGGGCCGTTCTTGACCGGGATGAACGCGGAGTGCGCCGGCGGCTCGTCCGCCGCCCCGAGCCGAAAGATCTCGATCTGATCCGCGTCCGGCTCGGTCACCCAGACCTCTCGTGTCGGCGCCACGTAGCGGACGTAGTCCGGGCTGGCGGCGAGCTTCGCACGGGCCGTGATCTTGCGCGAGGCGGGGTCGACCACGAGGAGCGCGCGCGCGGTGCGGTCCGTGACGAAGAGCCGGTCCTCGCCCTCGCTCACGGAGGTAATCCCCTCGCCGTGGCCGCCGCCGTAGGTCCGGGACGGTGAGAATCCCTCGATCCAGGAGACCGCGAGGTTCTTCGGATCCACCAGGAAGAGCCGGCCGGTGCGGCCCCCCGGGGCGAGCACTCTCCCCAGCCGGGTGGAAAACTGGAGGTCGTCGAATCCGATCCCTCCGGACCCGCCCGGGAGCTCGATCGCGACGGGCTGATCCGCCGCGGTCGCGGGCGAAGGCCCCAGGAGCGCCACGACCAGAATCGCCGCGCCGGCAGAGGTTCCGCTCATCCGCCACCCCCGATTTGAGGGATCATCTCTCGGATCAGGCATTCGTCCGATCTTTTTCCAGGAGGTGTCCGATGAAACGGCTCGTTTGCAAGGCGGCTCTTTTTCTCCTTCCGGCCTTCCTCGCGGGGCAGGCGGCGAATTGGAGCGCGGCGGACGGGATCCTGGGGCTGCCCGGGAAGGATCTCCCGGGAGAAGTCCACCGCTATGGGTGGCCGCGCTCCGATCTGCGCGTGACGTTGGAGACGGTTTCCATCGAGCCGGCCCTGGCGCTCGGTTCGTGGGCCGCGTTCAAGAGGACGGGGAAGGGAGACGAGGCCATGACGATGGGGGACCTCGTCCTCATGGAATCCGAGCTCGCGCCGGTTCTCGCCGAGCTCCAGGCCGGAGGCCTCGAGATCTCGGCCATCCACAACCACTTGACGGGAGAGAGCCCGCACGTCGTCTACGTCCACTTCGAGGGCCACGGCGACGCCGCGGGGCTCTCGAAGACGCTCAGGACCGCGCTCGGCAAGACGGCGACGCCGCCGAATCCCGGACCGCCGGGCAAGCCCTCGTCCGAGCAGGAGGCGGCGTTCGCGAGGGTCCAGGACGCGCTGGGACGCAAGGGGAACATGGCCGGGACGGTTCTTCAGATCGGCGTTCCACGCGCCGATCCGATCCGCGAGGGCGAGATGGAGATCCCGCCGAGCATGGGCATGAGCACGGCGCTCAACTTCCAGGCTTTGGGCGGGGGCGCGCAAGTCGCGACGACCGGCGATTTCGTGCTCGTCGCCGACGAGGTCAATCCGGTCCTGCGAGAGCTGGCCGCGCACGGAATCCGCGCTACCGCATTGCACTCGCACATGCTGCGCGAGAGCCCGCGCCTCTTCTTCATGCATTTCTGGGGCGTGGGAAGTCCGGAGGCGATCGGTGCGGGCCTGAAGGCCGCGCTCGCGAAGGTCGCGGTCAAGTAGGGCGTGAGCCTCGCGCGCGGCCGGGTCGCCCTCGCGCTCTGCGCGGCGTCCGCCGCGGTCCTCGTCTCGTCCGTCGCGGCGCGCGCCCAGACGGCGCCGTCGGCCACGAGGGCGCCCGTGCTGCCGGTGCACTTCTCGACCCGGGACCTGGCGGTCGACGCCTTCGACGACCCGATCTGGTCAGAGGCGCAGCCCGCGACCGAGCTCTTCCAGCAGGAGCCTGACGAGGGCCGGCCGGCGACGCTCCGGACGGACGTCCGGGTGATCGCGACGCCGAAGGCGCTCCTTCTGCGCTTCGTGATGGAGGAGCCGGCCTCGGAGTTCGTGGCGCACGAGCTGCGTCGGGACGCGGATCTCTCGAACGACGACCAGATCGCGTTCGTCCTCGACACCTACCACGACCGCCGAAATGCCTATCTCTTCGCGACGAATCCGAACGGCGTCCGCCAGGACGGCCTCGTGACGGAGGAGGCGGATCCTTCGCTCGACTGGGACACCGTCTGGGACGTGCGCGTGCGCCGGACGCCGGAGGGCTGGGACGCGCTCTTCCGCATTCCCTATACCGCCCTGAACTTCCCGGGCGGGCCCGGACGCGTCTGGGGCTTCAACGTCCAGCGTGTCCTCCGGCGCCGCAACGAGACCGTCCGGTGGTCCGGCTGGAAGCGCCCCTTCGCCCTCTCCAAGATCTCGCTCGCCGGGGAGCTCGCGGACGTCCCGTCGCTCGCCGCGCGCAAGCTCCGGAGCCTCACGCCGTATGCCGCCGGCGCCGTGGACCACCGGGAGGATCCCGGGGACACCGACCTCCGCGGCAAGGCCGGCCTCGACTTCCGCTACGGGCTCTCCTCGTCGACGGAGGCGGACGTGACCCTCAATACCGATTTCGCGGAGGCCGAGGCGGACGCTCAACAGTTCAACTTCGGCCGCACCTCGCTCCTCTTCCCCGAGAAACGGCTCTTCTTCCTTCAGCGCTCCCAGATCTTCGCCTTCGGCAGCGACTCGACGACGCTGCCGTTCTTCTCGCGCCGCATCGGCCTGAAGGACGTCGAGGACACGCTCCCCGTTCCGGAGGACGTGATCATTCCGATCGACGCCGGCCTCAAGCTGACGGGTCGGCTCGGCGGCACCGAACTCGGCGCGCTCGCCGTCCAGACGCGCCCGGCACTGGGAGAGCCGCGCACCGACTACTACGTCGGGCGCGTCAAGCAGGACCTGGGCCACGCGTCGTATCTGGGGGCGCTCTTCACGGACATCGAGCGCGATACGAACGACCCATCGACTCGCTACTCGCGGACCCTGGGCGGGGACGCGGGCCTGACGCTCACGCCCGAGCTGACCGCCGCGGGCTTCTACGTCCGGACGGAGAACCCCGGAGTCTCGGGCAAGACCGCGGCATGGAACGCGGACATCGCCTACAACGGCGAGTACGCGCGCGGGCGGATCGAGGGAGGCGCCATCGGAAGCGCGTTCAACCCGCAGATGGGCTTCGTCACGCAGAACGGGATCCAGTCGACCATCTTCGACTTCGAGGCGACGCCCAGGCCGCACGTACTGGGACTGAAGGACCTGAGCTTCGAGACCTTCTACGCCTACAAGTACAACGAGGACCACTCGTTGAACGAGCGGGAGTACCAGTACACGTTTCGCGCGGAGTGGCAGAGCGGCGCCTACAGCGACAACGACATCGTGGACGTCTTCGACGAGAACCTGACGGAGCCTCTCGAGCTGACGCAGACCGTGACGATCCCGGTCGGCGTCTACCACTTCGTGAGGCACCAGATCGCGTTCGGAACCGATCCCACGCGGACCCTCGCCTTCCAGGCAAACTTCAACTTCGGCGGGTACTACGGGGGCACGCGGGACCGCTACGTGGGCCGGGTCTTCTTCAAGCCGAGCGAGCACGTCGCGCTCACGGTCATCGAGGACTACAACGTCGTGCGCCTCCCCGAGGGGAACTTCAACCTGTCCCTCCTCTCGGCGCGGCTGGACTGGAACCCGTCCGTTCGGCTGTTGTGCTCCGCCATCGGGCAGAGCGACAACGTGGACCGCCTGACGCACATTCAGGGCATCGTGCGGTGGCTGATCGATCCGGCCTCCGACGCCTTCGTCGTCTTCGACCGGCAAATCGGAAAAGGCTTCGAGCGCCCTGGCACGCGGGTGACGCTGAAGTTCCGAAAGACCTTCGACCTGTGACGCTGTCGCGCGAGGCTACGGCCCGTAGAGCACGAGGCTGAAGGTCAGCGTCAGGAACGCCGCCATCTGCTCGCGGGTCACGGCGCTGTCCGGGCAGTAGAGGGCCGGGGGACCGACCTGGCAGCCGGCCGTGATGCCGCGGGTGCTCAGGTCCTCGATGAAG